>CALMQM010000102.1 GCA_937871435.1 uncultured Bacteroidota bacterium
ACAAAATCAGGAACTTCATCATCATTCACTCCATTCATGATCACCATATTCACTTTTACATGAAATCCGTGTTCCATAAGTAAATGAATATTGGACATTACACGATGAAAATGCTCACGTTTTGTAATTTTTGCAAATCGCTCCGGCATCATCGTATCCAGACTTACATTCAACGAACGAATGCCTGCCTGTTTGAAGCGATCGATAAAATCATGGACAAAAACGCCATTGGTCGTCATGGTAATTTCTTCGAGACCGAGGGATCTCATGGAAGTAAGATGCTCCAGAATTTGTCCTGCATCTTGTCTTACCAATGGTTCACCACCTGTAAGTCTGACCTTTGTCACTCCCATTTTCACGAATGTCTCTGTGATTATTTTGAGTTCATCCGTTTGCATGAGTTTATCTTTCGCTGAAAAGACAGGATGATCCGGCATGCAATACGTGCAACGCAGATTACATACATCCGTCAATGAAATACGGAGATAATTGTGTATACGTCCAAATTTATCAATCAACATTTCTTTCCGTTTTCAATTACTCTCTCTGTTTGTTTCGTATCCCTGATTTCATTTCGCAAACCAAAACTTACTTTTTACGAATCCTGCAGGCTACAACTTTATATTCAGGACATTTTGCTTCTGAATCACTAATGCTCGATGTAATTACATTCATCATAATTTCCGGAAAATGAAAAGTAGTACTCATCACTCCGCTCTTCATTTCATCAGAAATTTTTGCCTTGATCACAATTTCTCCACGCGCCGATTCAACTGTAACAAGCTCACCATCGCCTATGGAATTCTTTCGCGCATCTTCCGGATTGATTAGAAGTACATCTTCTTTCAGAATCCTACTGTTGCGGGTGCGACGTGTCATCACGCCGCTGTTGTAATGCTCCAATTCCCTCACGGTTGTAATGATGTATGGAAATTCTTTTCCATGATCAACAATCTCAGCGGTTTCTTTGAATGCATTATGGATGAATTTACCTTTTCCTCTTTTGAAAGTATCGAGATGTAATATTTCTGTATCACTTCCATCTTCCAGTACCGGCCATTGTTTACCGTTAATTCCCAACTCTTCCCATTTCACTCCTTTGAAGAATGGAACAATTCCGGAAATTTCTTTGAGTTGCACGGCAGGATCATAATCCGGTTCAGGATAGCCCATTTTGTTCATCAGGTCAACGATGATTTGTCCGTCTGCCTTGGTGTTTCCAACAGGATCCACCACCTTATTCACCCGCTGAATGCGTCGTTCACCATTAGTAAACGTTCCGCTCTTTTCAAGGAAAGAAGCACCGGGTAAAATCACATGAGCCATCTTAGCTGTTTCGCTCATAAACAACTCCTGAACTATGAGCAAATCCAGCTTCTCCAGAGCCTTCTTCACATGATGTGTATTCGGATCTGTCTGAACTAAATCTTCACCAATGATCCATACAGCTTTCAGGCGGTCGTTCAGTGAAGCATCATACATCTCCGGAATTTTATAACCGATTTCTTTTGGAAAAGGAGATTTGTAAAACAATTCGTATTTTGAAATCACTTCAGGATCTTTCAAATCCAGATAACCTGCTCCCTGATAAGGCTGACATCCCATATCCGCAGCACCCTGAACGTTATTCTGTCCACGCAAAGGATTCACTCCTACACCACGTCTTCCGATATTCCCTGTAATCATCGCGAGGTCCGCAATCAGCATGACCGTAAATGTTCCCTGTGAATGTTCAGTGACACCAAGTCCATGGAATGACATGGCATTCTTCGCGCTCGCATAAGCGACAGCGGCATCCCGCACTAAGTTTCGATCTACTCCGCTAACCTTCTCCAGCTCCGGGATATTCAACGCAAGAATTTCTTTTTTGAATTCTTCATATCCTTCTGTTCTGCTTTCAATAAATGCCTTGTCTTCCAATCCTTCCTTAATGATGTAATACAGCATCATGTTCAGCACGGCGGCATTGGTTCCGGGTCTGAGTTGGAGATGGAATTGTGCATATTTTGTCAGCTCTGTCTTTCTTGGATCAATTATTATCAACGTCTTCCCTTTCATCGCTACCTGCTTCATCTTCGCACCGGTTACCGGATGAGAAGCAGTAGGATTGGCGCCAATCACCATCATGCAGTCTGTGTATTGCAAGTCAATGATGGAGTTGGTTGCAGCTCCTGTTCCAAAGGTTCGCTGCATTCCGATAGCTGTAGGAGAATGACACACACGCGCGCAGCTGTCAATGTTATTGGTACCGATCACAACACGCATAAACTTTTGCATGAGGTAATTTTCTTCGTTGGTACAGCGAGCGGAAGAAATTCCGGCTATGTAATCCGGTCCGTAAGTTTTTTTGATTTCTGTAAATCGGGAAGCAATAAAGTCATATGCTTCGTCCCAGCTTACTTCTTCGAACTTGCCATTCTTTTTGATCATCGGTTCACGCAGGCGGTCAGGATGATCGTAAAAAGAAAACGCGTAACGGCCTTTCAAACAGGTGTGCCCTTCGTTCACGTCCGCGTCAAACGGAGCCTGAATAGATTTTACTTTGTTATCAGCAACTGCGACATCGAGATTACAACCGACACCGCAATACGTACATACTGTACGAACTTTTTCCTGCGGTACAACCGACTTTGATTCAAATACATCGGAGATCGCTGAAGTAGGACAAGCCTGAGCACAGGCGCCACAACTCACACAATCCGATTCATTGAACGTGGTATTCATTCCCTTAATAATGTGGCTGTCAAAACCACGACCGGCCATACTGAGAACAAATTGTCCCTGCACCTCATCACATGCACGCACACAGCGGGCACAGTTGATGCATTTGGAAAAATCGGATGTCATGTAAGGATGAGAGAGATCTTTCTTTTTATCCAAATGATTTTTCCCTGCCGGATACCGTACATCGCGGATCCCTACTTTCGCAGCGACTGTTTGCAATTCACAATTGTTATTGACTTCACAGGTCAAACAATCCAATGGATGGTCTGTGAGCACCAATTCAACAATATTCTTCCTGAGCTTCGTGATACGTGGAGTGGAAGGAAAAATATAACTTCCTTCCATCACAGGAGTATGGCATGAAGCCTGTGCCTTTACAGGTCCATCCGATTTCAGTGCCACATCCACACTGCACACACGACAGGCGCCATAAGGATCAAGATTGGGCGCATCGCATAAAGTAGGAACCAAATCCTCACCGGAATTTCTTTTGATAAAAGAAAGAATGGTTTCTCCATCTTTCATCTCGAAAGGCTGATTGTCTATATAGGCTATCTTAGACATTGTTGTTACGATTGAGGTGTAAAGTAAGGACTCAACTCATCCTGAAAATAATTCAGCGCATTTTTAATCGGCAATGGCAGTCCGCCACCGAGCGCGCACAAACTTGCAGACTCCATGGTATCAATTAAATCACGGAATAATTCATCATCAATCTTGAATGAACTTATTCTTGCTTTCCGAATCAGTTCAAAACCACGAGTGGAGCCAAGTCTGCAAGGGAAACATTTCCCGCAACTTTCGTGTGCACAAAACTCAAACAGGTGTTCGAGGTAATCAATCATAGGGAAATCTTCCGGTATTCCAATTACGGAAGCATGACCTAACAAAAATCCGTTTTGAGCGAATGATTCGAAATCAACAGTCAGATCTTTTATTTTTGAAACAGGAACAAGTCCGCCCAATGGTCCTCCGATATGCAATGCTTTTGTTTTCCGCCTGAATCCTTTTCCAAGTTCATCAACAACAGTTGATAGCGGCGTTCCCATATCTACCTCGTACATGCCCGGTCTGTTAAAGCTACTATCGAGACAAACCAGTTTTGTTCCTGTAGATCGTCCTTCTCCGCGGGAAGAATATCTGGCTCCGCCATTTTCCAGAATGTAAGGAAGAACTGCAAGTGTTTCCACATTATTCACAACTGTCGGCTTATTAAACAAACCCTGTTGGGTCGGATAAGGAGGGCGAACCCTGACTTCTGGTCTTTGACCTTCGATAGAAGAAAGCAAAGCCGTTTCTTCCCCGCAGATGTATGCACCTTGCGCGGCGATAATTTTAAAATCAAAATTGAATTCAGAACCAAGGATTGCATCCCCGATGAATTTCTTTCCCCGAATTTCGTCAATCGCCTGTTGACAGATGTTGATGGCTTCCGGATACTCCGCACGGATGTACACTACACCATATTGCGCACCGGTGACATAACCGGCTATCATCATTCCCAGCAATAGCCGGTGAGTTTGCTTTTCGAGAATGTATCGATCTGAATAGGCACCGGGATCGCCTTCGTCGGCATTGCAAACAATGAATTTTGTATTTCCTTCACTGTTTTTGCATGACTCAAGTTTCATTCCTATCGGAAATCCGGCTCCTCCTCTTCCCCGCAAACCTGATTTTTTTATTTCTTCAAGAAGATCCGAAGTCGGAGTCTGAAGCATTTTCTTCAGCAGATTATAATAACCATCTACTCCGGGAAATTCGGCGGTGAGTATCGGTTCTCCTATTGCTTCGACATGATAATTATCCCCGGCAACATTCTTCTTTGCTTTGATTTCTTCTAATTGATTCAATGCTTTTCCGGAATAATTTTTTCCATCTACATGAAATGCCGCATTCTCATGACAACGACCAAGGCAACACATCTCACCAACTTCAGAAGCATCCCAGTGTTTTAAAACTTCGTTCTTCACTTTCTCCTGAGTTCCTGCGGCAAGACATGCACTGCCATTACAGATGTAAACTTTCTTTCCCTTATTTTCGGGTTTCAGAAAATCATAAAAGGTAGCTGTGCCATATAAATTTGCATCACCTATAATAAATTCTGTGGCAAGTTGCGCAAGATCCTTTTCGGAAGGTGTACCATTTGCTTTTGCCAGTACACCTATTTCTTCGAATAGATTTTTTGACAGACCTTTTCTTCCTGACAGTTCACTTATGTTCTTTGACATGTTTATATTTTTCAAAAGGAATCCTGATGTACAGTGATCCCTATAAGTCATCAATGTGTTTTATTGGGTACTCATCACAATCGGTTGAATCCTTTCGCCATGACTGTACACCGTAAATTTATTGTCGCGACAAAATGCAAGCAGTGTGACGCCAAATTTCTCTGACATTTCAACTGCCATGGATGAGGGTGCGGAAACAGAAGCCAACACAGGAATACCTGCTACGTAGCATTTGCTGACGATCTCATAAGAAACTCTGCCACTCACGAGGAGACATTTGGCACGATTCAATTGGCCTTTCAGAATGAGAGAACCGATTACTTTATCTGCTGCATTGTGTCTGCCAATATCTTCTGCTACCGAGAGTAGCTCTCCATCCATCGTGAATGCTGCAGAGGCATGAGATCCTCCGGACTGACGAAAGGTATCCTGACCGGCATTCATTTTGTCAAATAACTCCGGAATCAGTTTGGCATCCAATGTTTCCTTACAATAAATTCCTGCAGTCTCGGGACCTTTATCGAATTCCGATTTCCCGCAGATGCCACAGGAAGAAACAGACATAATACTTCTGCTGTTGTTAATGCCATCACCCAATTTACCATTGGGTATCTGGACATCGATCCAGGTGATATACCCTGCATCGCTTCTTTCACGGATAGTCAGCAAAGGAAGAGTGGTTAAATCCCGGTAAATATTTTCTGTAAATAAAAGTCCTCTTACTAATTCGTCCTCCATGCCCGGAGTGCGCATTGTTACTGTGAATGGTTTTCCATTGATAGTTATCTTCAAGGATTCTTCTACTGTGAGAATATCTTCTACAGGAAAATCATTTCCGGAAAGAAATTTATGCCCTTTTACCCGTGCGATTGAATGATCCATGGCAGTTAATCATGACGGAGCGCTTCCATCACCCTAAAGATATGGAGAATGTGTGGAAACAACGCATCCATACTTTCTTCTGCTCCTTTTGTAGACCCGGGAAGCGCCAAAACAAGGGTTTCTCCAATAAGTCCGGCAATACTTCTGGAAAGCATGGAATAGGGAGTTCGTTCCTGTCCATAACTTCTCATTGCTTCAGCAATTCCAGGAATTTCCCTGTTTAATAAGGGTTTAATTGCTTCCGGGGTCACATCCCGTTTGCTCAAACCGGTGCCTCCGGTGAGAATTACCATGTTGTATTTCTTGTCAACACAAAAAAGTACTTGTTCCCGAATTCTGGTTTCTTCATCCGGAATAACCGTGTATTCACCTATGTTTATCTGAAGATGTTCGAGTTTATGAATAATAGCCTTGCCTGCTCTGTCTTCTTTTGTTCCGGATGAGATCGAATCACTGCAAACAATAATTGCTGCGGAGAGGCTTTTTCTGTATTCTTCTTTATAATCAGTTTTGCCGCCTTTCTTTTCAAGCAATCGAATGGAAGCAATTTCAATTTGCTTATCGACAGGCTTCAGCATATCATATGCAGTCAGCGCAGCAATGGAAGCACCATGCATGGCTTCCACTTCAACACCGGTTTTATAAATGGTTTTCACCTCCACTTCAATTCTCAACTCAAGTCCTTCAGTAAAGTAACGAACAGCAGCATATTCAACCGGTAATGGATGACAATCGGGAATAACAGAATGTGTATTTTTTATCGCGAGGAGTGCCGCAGCTTTCGCCATTTCAAAAACATCTCCCTTCGGAACAGTTTTGTTCAGCAAGCTGTCCATCGCTGACTGACTGCTCAGTCGCACAATGGCCTGGGCTCTGGCAAATCGTAAGGTGGAAGATTTGTGGGTAATGTCAATCATAAAGGCTAATAATCAGGTGTTTTTTTTCCAGACGTATTCATCATTCTCAAAAACTTCTTTACCCCAAACAGGAATTTTATTTTTAATGAATTCCACCATTTCTTTGCAAGCTTCAGTCGCAGCATTCCGGTGCTTTGAGGAAATGAATACAAATAAATTTATTTCTCCTGCATTCACGGTTCCAAGACTGTGATGCACATGCATGCAGGTGATGTCATACTTTTCAAATAATGTTTCACGAAATTCTGAATACACTTCATCCGCCATTGAATTGTAGGTGGTGAATTCAATTGCTTTTACCTTTTTCCCTTCTATCTCATCCGCACGAATTTGTCCTAGAAAAATCTGGTGCGCGCCGATATCTGTCTTACTGCTGTGCTTCTGTATCGATGTCGCGATGAACTCCGGTGAAACCGGTCCATCTACGAACATACTTTTTAATTTCCGGATCTTTTGTTCCATCACACTATTCAATCGACTCAATATAGTTAACCCATTCTTCAGCGCCACCTTTCAATTTGACGAGATTGTCAAATTGATATTTTGAAGAAAGTATTTCAATCGCTTTTTCGCTCCGGTCACCGCTTTTGCAGTACACGACCACCTCTACATCTCTGGAAATTTTATCGCATTCTTTTTCCAGCAAAGGCAATGGAATTTGCAAATCGATGATTCCATCAGCTTCAGGCCATTCACCCGGCTGGCGTACATCCAGAAAACGGTATTGTTTTCCGCTTTGGAGAAAGCGGTGTAATTCTTCAGCAGTAATTTCTTTCATAAAGGAATTTGTATGGCAATCGCTAAAGTACATCCTTGTTTTTAATTCATCTAATGATTGCGGCCAGCTAAATTGAGCATCCGGATTGTTTTCAATTTCAAGTATGTTAGTTTGCATACTGAGGGAATTCAGCAACAACAATTTACCACTGAGCGGCATGCCAATGCCTGTAATTATTTTTATCACTTCCCCGGCTTGCATTGTTCCGATCATTCCCGGCAACACTCCCAGAACACCGGTTTCCTCACAGGTGTTGACCGAATTGTCAACCGGCATTTCAGGATACAATGAACGGTAATTGACTGCGGATAATTCTCCGGGAGGAAAATTGAATACGGACACTTGACCTTCATACCTGTGAATACTACCATACACCATCGGCAATTTCAATAACGTACATACATCATTGATAAGATAGCGTGTTCCGAAGTTATCACTACAATCAACTACAATCTCGTATTCACTTGCAATTTCAGCAGCGTTAACCGGAAGAAATCGCTCGGCATAAGCTCTGATCCGGATCCCAGAATTGAATCCCTGAATTCGCTCCGCCGCAACCAACGCCTTGGGTTTTCCCAAATCAGATTCCGTATACAGAACTTGTCGTTGCAAATTACTCAGTTCAATGAGATCATCATCCACAATGCCTATTGTTCCTACTCCGGCAGCAGCCAGGTAATGTAATACCGGACAACCCAAGCCTCCGGCACCTATCACAAGTACGCGTGCTTGTTTTAGTCTGGCCTGACCATTCTCTCCCATTTCGGGCAATTGGATTTGTCGGCTAAAACGAAGTTTGTCTTTTTCGGTCAGCATGATTTATCCTCCTGAAAATGGTGGCATGAATGCAACCTCGTCGGCGGCATCGAGTGCCGGATTGTGATGAACTACTTTTCTGTTCAAGGCTATAAGAAATTGTTTCCCGGAGGCTGCAGGGAATGCTTCAGAAAATTTATTGCGCAATGATTGAATATCCTGAACATCGTTGAGTGTCAATTCATGCCTTCCTGCTATATCCGCAAGCTCACCAAATAACTTCACTTTAATATTCATGCCTGATGATTTTCAAATTTGCTTAGTTCATCCGGAGTATTCAAGTTCGTAAACAATTTTTCAGCATCCGGATATTTAGTATCTACATGTACACGCTTTAATTTCATTTGCGCAATGCAATCCTGCAATTTGTATTTACCAGTCTGAATTCTTGCCTGCAATTCCACTCTGCAACGTTGATCGTACACCGAACAAAGTGGCTGCATTTTTCCTTCATGTACAGGAACCAATACATCTTCTTCTCCTGATAACTGCACAAAACTACTGATGAAATGAGACGTGATGAATGGAATATCGCAACTTAATACAAAGTTCTTCGCCGTATTCGAATAGGTTAGTCCACTGTAAATTCCACCCATCGGGCCTACTCCTGGAAAAATGTCCGGAAAGCATGGTAAGTTGAATTCATTGTAACGCTTATCGTGAACAATTAAAATAATTTTATCTGTTACAGGACGAACTGCATCAATCACATGTTGAATGAGAGGCTTCCCCTGAAACAGAACCAGTCCTTTTTCCGATTTCATCCTGGAACTTTCTCCACCGGCTAAAATAACAACATTGAATTCGTTAACAGACATGGTCTTCAATTTACAGGTAGAGTAAAAACATCCACATGTTCTCCTTCACGAATCTGAATATGATCAGCAGGTAAATAAACCAACGCATTCGCTCTTGCAAAACTTTGAAGATTATCTGAATCCTGACCATCCAATATTGACACTACATCATCTTGGATGTTCGCTTTGAGGAAAAGCGAACGTTCTCCCTTTCCCTGAAATGCCTGAAGTGATTTCAACCTACTGCTTTCTTTTCCCTGCAAAGTTTGGCCGCTCATTGCATTCAACGATGGCAATATATACTGATACATGCATACCAGTGCCGCTGCCGGATTACCTGGCACGGCGAAGATGAGTTTTGCTCCTTTCCAACCAACAAAAAATGGTTTACCGGGTTTTTGAGAAACTTTGTAAAATAGCTCCTTTACACCGAGCTCCTTCATCACTTCTTTTACAAAATCATATTTGCCAACAGAAATTCCACCAGAGATAATCGCCACATCAGAATCACTCATAACTTTTTGCAAGCTCTGCAATACCTGCGCTTTTGTATCTCTGGATCTTTTTTTAATGCTAACCTCATAGCCGTTTTGTTGCAAAGCAGAACAAAGCATTTCCAGATTGCTCTCGTAAATTTGTCCGGGCTTAATTTTATTCCCGGGAGAAATCAATTCATTGCCGGTTACAAGAACTCCGGTTATCGGACGCTTGAATACTTTTACTTTTGTTCGGCCGATTGAACATAAAAAACCGATTGCAGCCGGAGTGAGCAAAATTCCCTTATTCAATGCAGTGGTTCCTTTTTTCAGCTGGTTTCCTTCCCTCCGGATATTTGCATTCTCCTGAATGTATTTGGATGAAACGGCAATCTTTCCATCTTTCAGAGTCACATTCTCCTGCATAACCACACACATCGCGTTGGAAGGAACAGCAGCTCCGGTAAATATCCTTACCGCAGAATTATTTTTCATCCTGCCGATTGGAGAATCTCCGGCTTTTACTTCGTCTTGTAGACTAAAAAGAATCTCGCCTTCAACAGAACCGCTGCAGCAAATAGCATATCCGTCAACAGCAGATTGATCAAAAAGCGGAAGGTTAACAGTAGTTTTTATATCTTCTGCAAGTACATAACCACAACTGTCCGTTACTTTCCTTTGAACAGACACCGGTTTCTTAAGTGAACTTTTCAATCTTCTCTTTGCTTCTTCAACAGATATCATATCATCAACAGTTTTCCTGCCGCAAAGATCAAAACCACTGCAAGCAAATATTTCAATGCAACAGAATTAAATTTATGACTTCCCCAATAAGAACCCAACAAACCTCCGCTAACGCTTGCGAGTGCCCACCATACCATGTGATCGGGGAACACAATCCCTTTTGATACTAATCCGAAAATTCCGGAAATTGAATTGACCAGTATAAAAGGTGCAGACAAAGCTGCAGTTTGTTTAATATCAGCCCATCGGAACAACAGTAGTACTGGTGACAATAAAATTCCGCCTCCTATACCAATCATACCGGATAAAAATCCGATTGCTCCACCAATACACAATGCATAAACGAACGGCATTTTTCTGATTTCAGCACTCTCAGGTCGGTTGGTGAAACCGATAATTCTGAAAACAGAAACAAGCAAACATACCCCCAGTATGATTTTGAATAGCTGTGGAGATATGGTTACCAAAGCACCGAGAAATGCCAAAGGAACGGATAAGATAATCAGAGGAATAAAGATTTCTCTTTTAAAATATCCTCCCCTGTAGAATTGAATTGTTGCAATGCCCGACACAAGAACATTGAGAAACAATGCGGTTGGTTTGATAACCTCAGGAAGAAAATTAAGCAAAACCATTAATGCGAGGTACCCGCTTGCACCACCATGACCTACAGTGGAATACACAAAGGCCACCAGGAAAAACAACAGGATGATCAGGCCAAAATCCATTCCACTAATTTAGGCAATAATGCTCAATAAAAATGTCATTTTATTTCACCACCTCCGGTTGCTTTTTATTCAATACTGGTACCGATAAATCAAAAATAATATTGGACAATCCCGTGAATACTGAAAGAATCTAACAGATTAGGCGCTAAGTGTTAAAATTTTTATTTTCACCAACCCTAAATTAATCCTATGAAAAAAGTTGTGGTACTCGGTGCAGGAAGAGTCGGCCAAACAATGGCTATTGATCTTTGTAATGAATACAAAGTTTGTTCTGTTGATGTGAGCGAAAAAATACTCGCAACACTTTCTGCAACCCATCCCATTCTAACAAAAACTGCTGATTTATCAAACGCACATGCAATTGAAAAAGCAATTGAAGATGCCGATTTGGTAATCGGTGCAGTTCCAGGATTTATGGGATTTGAAATGGTGAAAACTGTTATCAATAGTGGGAAGAATATTGTCGACATTTCTTTTTTTAATGAAGATATTTTTTTGTTGGATGATGCCGCGAAGAAAAAGAATGTCGTCGCTGTGATGGATTGTGGTGTAGCACCGGGAATGGACAACATCATTCTTGGTTATCATAACAAGAGAATGAAGGTAGAAAAATTTGAATGCCTTGTTGGCGGCCTTCCTGTTGTGAGAACCTGGCCATACGAATACAAAGCACCTTTTTCTCCAATAGATGTCATCGCGGAATACACAAGACCGGCACGATTTGTAAAAGATGGTGCACTGGTTACAAGACCTGCTCTCAGTGATCCGGAATTACTGGACTTTCCTCAAATAGGAACACTTGAAGCATTTAATACCGATGGCTTGCGAAGTCTGATCAGGACGATGAAGATCCCGGACATGATTGAAAGAACTCTCCGCTACCCCGGACATATTAATTACATGAGAGTACTTCGTGAAAGTGGTTTTTTTAGTGAAGACCTCATCAACATTGACGGCCATCAAATAAGACCGATTGATGTAACATCCAAATTGCTTTTCCCGATGTGGAAATTAAAAGAAGGAGAAGAAGAATTTACAATCATGCGCGTCACTGTAAGCGGAACTGAAAATGGTTCAGCAAAAACCTACACCTACGACCTACTCGATCGCTATGATTTGGCGACTAAAACACCTTCCATGTCCAGAACGACAGGATACACATGTACAGCCGTAGCGCGTCTTGTGTTGGAAAATATATACACCCGAATTGGCATCAGCCCACCTGAATTTGTTGGAGAAGATGAAAATTGTTTTTACTCTGTAATGAGAGATTTGTCGGAACGAAATGTGAAGTACAATCTGTCGGTTACTTCCTGAATGGTAAAGGAAAGTGTGAGCGGAAATTTATGGAAGTGAAAGAGAATGAAGGAAGGAACAGAATCAGAATCAGAATCAGAAACAGAAACAGAAACAGAAACAGAAACAGTATTAGAAACAGAATCAGAAACAGAGCGAGTGAACAGTTTGGATATAGCCAGCTTGTTCATATGTTTGAATTAAGTAGTCCCGGGCAGAATCGAACTGCCATCAAGAGTTTAGGAAACTCCTATTCTATCCGTTGAACTACGGGACCAAAAGGAGTGCGAAAATATCCTTTCCTTTCGATTTTTAAAAGGTTTGGTTAATTATCAAAGAAATCAGCTATTTCAGTGAATGTGTAATTTGCCTATTATCAGGTAGAACTGCATGAAAAAACTATTTTCTTTGCGAATTGTTTTCCAATCATATGTCCAGCGAAAATCCTTCCTCACATTACAAACCCGGCTCTTGCAATATCGGTCAGAAGGAACTCGCTGTAAGAAAGAAATTCCTTTCCGTTTTCCTGCCCATCACACTTTTTCTTTCCTTCGGCGCTTTTTATTGGGATACTTGCCTCACACTCTGGATTTGTTTGCTTGGTTCTGCATTTTGCACAATCGTACTCTTCCTTGAAATAAAATTTAAATTCTGTATCCTCTTCGGAATTTTCAGTCTGTATAATTTTGATCGACTGGGCACACTCCACGAATCAAAAAAAGCTGTTGATCAAAGTAAAGACCGAAAACGTGTTTTAGAAATTTGTATCCAATCAATGCTGTTTGCTCTCATTTATTCTATCGGAATTCATCTCCTCGCTTCTTTTGTTCACTCCTGATCGTCAATGTTCCGATCGAATGTATGCATCATACATACTGTGATTAAACTCCGATCCGCTTTTCTGTCCGTCTTTAAAAGTATGAATCAACAAACTATCATTGGCAATATAATTCAGATAGCCCAACCTTGCATCTGCAACAGAGAATCGTATACTGTCTTTCGCCGCAACGGAATAAAGAATTGCCGGTAAAAATGTTTTGTAATTCTTCGCATCCCGGAAGGACAATTTTTTATCCGGTATTTTACGGATAGTTGCCAAAGCTGAATCCGGCTGATGAATATTAAAATACGCCGCGCTCAGATTTAACAACCCTTCAATAAACTGCGGAGTAATCTGCAAGCCTGCCTTGTAATGTGCAATCGCTTCATCAGACATTCCACTCTGCTCATACGTAGTTGCCAAATCATTGAGTACCCTCAAATGATAAGGGTTGATTCTTTCGGCGGCTTCAAATGCATTTTTTGCTCCCGCTAAATTCCCTGAATAAAAACATGCCATCCCATTGTACCAGATCACAGGTGTAGTGGTGCCATCCAATTGAAAGAACCAATTTCTGGCCATGTTCGCCTCACGGTTCATCGCATTGAAATTTTTCCTGAACTGATAATATTGGGCCTGCTTTAAATGTATTTCTCCGCTGAACCAAAATAATGAAGCAATAGTGCTACACGTTGCCAACAGAAACATCACTGAATAAAATATCCTCATCTTCCATTTCTCCCACTCAATACTTACGAGCGCAGAATTTTTATGTGAAAATATGAGCGCAGTCCAGCACATCAACAATAACATCACATAATATCTTGATCGTGGGTAGCCAAAAAATGACAAGACAGCAAATCCTGAAATTGCCATTGCGGATAACAACAAGAAAAACCTGTCGTCCTTGTTTTCACAGGTTTTCAGAGATCTGAGAATTTGCCGCAAGAGCAAAACAAAAAAGCCCACATAGAGTAGTAAGCCGGGAATTCCCTGCTCTGACCAAACCAACAAATAATCATTATGCGGATGCTCAAAATGAACCACTCCGGTGTTCAGAAAATCTGTGCCTCCTACTCCATATTTCACTTGTAGAATTTTCCAGTTGTTTAAGCCTGCTCCTATAACAGGATTTTCCCTGATCAACCGAAAACTGTTTTTCCAGATTAAAATACGTTCAAACACACTGTTATTATTCTGATTGGAAGTTGAACTGAATGTTTCCGGATGTGACCAGTACATTCTTGCAGCATCAATTTTCCTGGAAAGAGTCGCAGTATTACTGGAATTAAAATACAGGAACAATACACCTCCCAAAATGACAACTGATATCAATCCAATAATCAAACGCTTTTTACTCCGAGCAGTTGTTCGGGAGCTTTTGTTAGAAGAAACACTGTATCGGGACAAAATCAGCAGCACTATAAAACCCACTATTACCGCCAGCCAGCTCGAAATAGTTTGCAACAGGATGATCCATACCAGGCAAATAAATACACCTGTCCAGGCGAGAATCATCCACTTCCTGTTTTTCTCTCTGATGTTAATAAGCTGAAGAGGCAACAAAAGCGTTATCACTTCAGCAAAAAAATTCTTATTGGAAAGAGAAGAACTGATATTCAGATCAATCACAATTGGTGTTCCTTTCCTGAAATAATCAACCACTAACGGAAACAGCTGCTTAGCTCCATAAAAT
Organism: uncultured Bacteroidota bacterium; assembly: GCA_937871435.1. GTDB lineage: Bacteria > Bacteroidota > Bacteroidia > AKYH767-A > 2013-40CM-41-45 > JADKJP01. The sequence continues at coordinate 14,903 of CALMQM010000102.1, forward strand.
GTAAAAATCATTAATGCGAGAAAACCCGCACGTGAAATCCATTGCCAGGAATTTGGTTTGTTCTGAACCAATACAAAACACAACAGAAGAAACAACCAAATGGAAGTCATCCTCAACCATTCCTGCGTTGCATCCCCGGTATTGATAGATGAGTTTATGGATATCAGCATCCACACCTGGTGAATAAGAATAAACCAAAACAGAATATTCGGAAGTCTGACAGTAACATTATCTCTGCCCGGAAACAACAGGAAGGAAAAGGAAAATAACGCCAATGTGAGTGAAGTGAAAAAGTAACGGGGAACAAGAACCGGATCCTGGGTGATACGAAAATTCACCAACGGCAAAACAAGAAAAAAGACAGCCAGAAACAAAAGAAAACGGTAATCTCCGATCTTTTTAGTCATTGCCATATTCGATTACACCAATTTGAATGCAGTTTACAAAATAATTGAAAATCGCATGGAAAATTTTCTTAAAATTACCCGATCACCTGATTCTATGGAGACCCTGCAAAACGATACCGCTCAAATCAAAGCAAGAAATGTAAGCACCCACGACTTACTTCATGCAATCAGTAAATTAAAATGGTTGATTCTGATTTTTTCAATCGCTTTCGGATTTTTTTCATTCTGGTTTGTCAAAACAAGAGTTCTTACCTATACTTCCTTTGCATCCTTTTATATCACTGACAATGCTTCCACTTCACTCACTGTCCCCAATGTAGACACCAAAACGCTTGATGGTCTGCTGACAGGCGAAAACTTCAACCGTATTTACCAACTCTTTCTCAGTACCAGGACTCAAAATTATCTCATCAGAAAATTTCATCTGATGGAACATTATCATATAGATAGTACGAAGGAATTCAGTCACGAAAGGGTTGTAAATAAACTCAAGAAAAATATTGAAATAAAAAAATCACCGTTCAATCTCGTTACAATAACCGTGAGTGACGAGTACCGCTATCTCGCAGCTGAAATGGCCAATGAAATAATTTCTTTCGTTGATAAGCTGAACAAAGAAATTCTCATTGAAACACTGCAGAGAAAAATCTCCATCTACAAAGGACTGATTACAGAAATTCAGAAGACAAATCTTCAGCGAACAAAGGAAATTGAAAATATCCTCCACAACATGAATGTGGCCTATGCCGAATCCGAGAACAAAAAACAAACCACTTCCACTTTGCTTGAACTGCAACAGAGAATGAGTGGAATTATCAGTGAAATTGAACAATCCAATACTGAGCTCTCACGAATTCAACGTTACAATTTGCTTTCCATGCAAATGTTGAAGCAGAAAAACATCGCCACCATGGTGATGATTCAGTATGCTACACCGAGTTCCAACTCTCTCAATCCGCAAGCTTTGCTCGTTACAATGGTACTTCTCCTGCTCCTGATGACTTTCTTTATTTTACTTTTGTACTGGAAATTGAGATATGGAGTGTATTTCCGTCTCTTCATAAGAAGGTGAGTGTATATCATTAAATCCGAATCTTAATGTTAATCAGGTATTGTATTGTTGTCGCCGGAGGAAGCGGGAGCAGGATGAAATCCGATATCCCAAAACAATTTTTAGAGATTGGTAAAAAACCAGTCCTGTTACTTACCCTGGAACATATCAGAGCCTACGATCCTGATGTCAGAATTATTCTGGTATTACCGGATGATCAAAAGGATCGTTGGGAAAAAATTAAAGGGAATATCCACTTTTCACACCCGATTCAGACTGTATCTGGCGGACTTACAAGGTTTCAATCAGTGAAAAACGGTCTTCAATTGGTGCCGGAAAATTGCCTCGTAGCTATTCATGATGCTGTGCGACCTTTTGCTTCTCCTTCACTCTTCGCGAGATGTTTTGAAGAAGCTGAAAAATTCGGAAACGCGATTCCGACATGGCAGGTATTCGAATCCTTACGCAGAATCTCAAACAATTCCTCCACTCAGGTGGATCGTTCCGAATATCTGTTGGTACAAACCCCACAATGTTTTCAATCATCTCTTCTAAAAAAAGCTTTTTTACAAACCGAAGATCCTTCCTTTACAGATGATGCCTCTGTACTGGAGAAAAGTGGCGAGACTATTCATCTTACCACAGGTGAAAAGTGGAATATTAAAATTACACATCCTGAAGACATGCTTATCGCCCCTGGTTTATTGTCTTTAGATACGACCCGAGTAACCAAATGAATAGTGTATGAACATAAAAAAAGCCTGACTAATTCAGGCTTGTATGTCAATGATTTCTTTTTACCAGCTGTCCTTGTCCTTCACCGGCTTTTCTTTCATCACACCGTTCTTCAGACTGGTAATCGTCTCCTTCGTATAAGTATCCAGTTGTAATAAATATTCATTGTATACAGGAGTGTACAGCTGAGCTTTTGTATCCATCCACTTTTCGCATGCGTAGTAAGATTGCTGCTTCCAGTTATAGGCAGTAAATTCATATTTAAATCTTCCGTCTTTCGCTGCCACCGTCAGGGTGTATTGTATAAGACCTGCATCTGTTTTTGTTCCTTCTTTATCTGCCGGATTGTAGATCTTAAATCTTGGCTTGCCCACAACTCTGAATTTGATGGAATCATTCTCACGGATTACTTCTGTCGGATTTTTAAAGTAAGTTTTGAACCAGGCCTGAATCCGGGAATAAAGTATCTCCGCTTTCAGATCTTTGACTTCGACCACTTCTTCATATGTGATCAACCGTGTAATACTGTCAACTGGCATTGCAGGCATTGGCGTTGCGACAGTTTTTTGGGCGTAAGAACGAAATACAGTAAGCGTCATGACCAGCATGACCACAGACAATTTTCTCATCATGGTTTTTAATTTAAGCTGTAAAAATAAGAGAAAATTGGAATCGAAATCCGTATGGAAATTCTAATTATCCCTGCACCGGGACTTTAATTTTCATTCCTGGCTTTAATCCATGAATGTCCGAAATCTTGTTAATAGATTTCAATTGTTCAACAGTAGCTCCTTCGTATTTTTTTGCAATGCTGAAAAGTGTGTCACCGGGAGCTACAGTATGGTAAATAAATCGTGCATCAACAGTTTTGGGAGCTTCTTTCACCACAGGAGTTTCTGATTTCTTCTCCTCATTCATCGCTACAGAAGCATTCGTATCGTTTGTTTTATCTTGTACAGATTGTGACAACATCTCCTTTTCATCTTCTGACAAAATAGGCTTATCGTCTTCTTCTTCCGTTCCATTGGCGGGTTTACGGATAAAGACTTTGTGACAAACAGTAGTATAAATTGATAAGCGCTGACCGCTTATCGGATATTTCTGGCGAAGTGAACGTTTGTTCCAACTGCGCAGTTGTGCCACAGTGCAACTGTAACGACTTGCAATCTGACTCAGTGTTTCACCTCTTTTGACAACATGCGTTTTTCTTACTTTCTCAACCACGGTAGCATACTCACCCGAAACACTTTCAACATTCATGTCCGCGGCAGCTGTAAGTACTGAAGAAGATCCTGAGAAAGGACTCAGCCTGTCAAGAGCAATGGTAGAATAATAATCACTGAACATGTCCCTTACCACTTCATTCCGGATCTGAGGTCCACGGCAGCCAAAAACGACGCTCACCAAACGATGTTCGCATTTATTTACTGTCGCAACCAGACAAAAGCCGGCTCTGCGAGTATATCCTGTTTTCAATCCGTCGACTACACCGCTATATTCAATCGTAAGCTTATTATGATTGCGGATAACACTTGTTGATTTTCCATTGTCAATGGAAGCATAGCCCATTCCTGCAATTTCCAATACTTCATCGTATTTGAGTAATTCCAGAGAAAGTAAAAGCTGATCTGTTGGTGATGAAGAATTATCCAGACTTGCATGTGACGCAGGCAATCCTGTTGGATTTCCGTAGTACGTGTCTGTCATTCCCAATTCTTTCGCTCTCGCGTTCATTCGCTCAAGCGATGTTTTGAGATCTCCACAACTGATATAGCGAGCCATTTGCTCAGCACATTCATTATTGGAAGCTATCATCGCTGCCTTGAACACATCACGCAGTGTATAATTAACAGATGTATAAACTGTTTTTCTTTTATGTCTTCTTCCGGTAACTGTTTCACGCACCCAGTGAACATTGTCTTCCCAACTGAATTTCCCGGCGCGAACATCTTCTACTGTGAGCAAGGCAACCATCATTTTAGTAAGAGAAGCGATAGGGTACGCTGACTGCATATTCTTTTGCCAGACAATTTTTTTGTTGACAACATCATACAATAAACCTGCTCTCACTTCGCCTTCATTCACACGGAAATTCGTGTCCGCTTCGTACACAAAAGATTTGGAAAGACTGTTGAGCTTGAGTGCAGACAAACTATCATCTCTGTCAAAGCCGGTAGCGCCTGCACGCAATGGCAGCAATGCAGCCACACATGCCGAGATGGCAAAAAACCGCTTAAGGAGGTGATTTAAATTGTGCATCCCCGTTTTTTAATACTTGTTATTCTAATATACGATTGCGCAGAATCTCTGTCAATAATTTTCCCCGTATGTATCCCAAAAGAATAATTAAAAGGAAACAGCTATTATACTGAATTTTTACAAAAAACGTTACTTTTTGAGAAATATTATGAAGAATTTGGAAGAAAAAAGTGTTAAAATTCTTCGATTTCTTTTCCGCGAACGACCGGAGGTCTTGGTAAACGAATTACAATTTGGAGTAAATGAACAGTTTAACCAAATCCTTTTGTGAATCAGTGAGTTTGGTCCTGGTGAACATTTCAGGAAGAAGGTTCTCCCAATGCTCTTTGCTTTTCTCTGTTGGCAGGTGCAGACTGTGACACCCGCTGCAATTGTTTACATACAATTTGTATCCGAGCTTCAGGCTATCCAGACTCACTGTTTGTCCCTTTTCCTGCATCCTTACTACATCTTCATTCACCGGTTTCAGCAATGGCTTTCCGGCGCTGCAGGCAATCACAAAAAAGATCGCCATACAGCAGACAACAGTTAACCCAACTCCCGGAATTTTTTTCATGATAATTTTCAGAATGCAAATGACATCAATACTCTCGCTTCCACTTTTTCATGCTCATCAAGTACCAGATTCTCTGTGGAACCTTCTTCTTTTTTCGCATTGAATAATTGTGGCAATACATTCAAATTAATGAACCAGCGATCGCCACTGAAATGTAATGTCGGTCCGGCAAACCATGCTGAATGCTCCCACTCTCCTTCTTTGATTTCATTGTGATTACGGACCTCCAACCCAAGACCGGCATGTTTGCCAATCATATGCATATAGGCAAGATCCAATTCCACAGGTGTTTCTACTTCCGTTTCAATTTCTCCATCTTCCGCCTCGTATTCAATTTCATATTCTCCAACGATATTGGCTGCAAAAATATTTTTTCCAATCTGTTTGTCAAGTATCAGTTTACCTTCCAGTTCAATTTCATCTCCTTCAAATCCAATTTCAGCATACAGAGCTGATCCAATTTTATTTGCTACCGGGTCACTCAGTTTGAATTTCCATTCGTTTGAGAAGCCGATGCTGTAATCTTTCACCATAAAGCTGTCAATCGGACTGTATGCAACACTTCCAAAGTTGAGATAAAAAGCAGTCTGAACTTTCTTTCCTAAACCCAATTCAAGTTCAAGCCGCTGATCCATGGCATTGTAAAAATGTGTTTTTCCACTTCTCAATGTATTCCAATATTCCAATTCCATTGCTCCCAATGGAAGGACATTGCTTTGATAAGTTCTTGTAAATACTCTGTCTTGAGCTTTGAGCTGAAATGTTACCAGAATGACTGCAATAAGGGGAAGTACTTTTTTCATGAGTTGTTTAAATTTTTCGGTGGCAAAACTATATTTTTTATTTAGAACGATTCTAAATAAGATAATTTTTAACAAAAAATCATCAATTAGACCCTGATTTACAGGTATTTAATTTTATTTAGAATGATTCTACAAAACTATATCCGACAATTGAACGGGATAATGACGCAAGTCATCTGATCAAAAAAATTTTATCAGGAGGTCTGAGAAAGAAGATCCTGAACGTTTTTAGTTAAGTATCAAAATAAAGGAAGCACCTGGGAAGTATCGTTCAGGTTACCACTCGATTGGTCGATGCCGCTTACCAAATTTACTCCGGGAATTTTGTTCTTTTCAAAACTTCCCAATTCACGATGCATTCCCAAAAACTCAGCTCCATTAAGTGTTGACCATTTCAATAAATGATCGAGTGAAATTTCCGGGTACTTGCGATGGATACTTTTCAATTCATCCAGGACTGATAAAGTCCAGTTAGATGCGTAGCTGTCGGTTCCAACAGTAATGTTTGATACGTTTGAAAGAAAAAGAGGAATATCCGGCAAACGATTCTCGATAAACAAATTTGCATTCGGACAAAAGCACCACCAGATCATTTTACTGAACTGCATCGCTCGTTCAATATCCTTTTGAGTACTGTATGTATTGTGTACCAGTTGGATTTTAGAACAGGAAGACATTTGGATCAATGTCGATGCAAGCGATGGATGTCCGGTGGCTTTCCATTCTTTGAAAAAGGGAACTGCATTATCGAGAAAATCAAATAGCTCACCCTTTCTGCTGAGGAACATTTCGTTCTCACTTTCAGTTTCCTGATTATGCATACAAACAGGACTGCCACATATATACGCATATTCATTGATCAGCCGGAACAATTTTGAAGATACAGTATATGGAGCATGTGGAACCAGGGTTCCTTCCAGTCCCAGTTCGTTTAGCTGATCCAACAATTGTTTTCCTTTTTCAAAAACTCCTTCTGCCCTTTCCGGATGAAAGTCGAACATCTCGACAAACGTCAAATAGTGAATTCTGCTTTGTGATTTTAGTTGAAATGAATGGTCCGTATTGGAAATATCACCCACAGCTACAATACCGTTCGAGACCATTTCTCTGTCTGCATCTTCCAGCGCTTCCAATATTTCTTCAGTAGAAGATTGCCGCATGCTTGAGACCTGCTTAAGAAAAGCAGGCAATCTTTTCCGTTCGTCTAATTTTCCTTTCAGATGCGACAATTCTAGATGACAATGTGCATTCACAAATCCGGGACACAATATTCCATGAAAAATTTCCAGTTTACCGGGATCAGAATTCAAACGTTTAAATTCCTCCGGGTGAATCTTCGGGTCAATTATTTCTATCACTCTTCCATCATCTTCCATTACCAGAATCCCATGTTTCACAGGAGGTGTGGAAATCGGATATAGTATATCTGCCTGGAGAAAGCGCATTTTTCCTGATGTTTATTTCTGATCAAATGTAGAGGAAAATAAGTGAGTGAAATCTTCACTTTTTCCAAAATTATGAAAATGAAATCTGAATAGGCAAGAGTATCATCCTGCCAATTCCAGTTGAACTTGAGCTCATATGAGGAAAACGGAATTCAGAAGCGTTTGTAATCAGAGGATAGAATTTATATTCAACTCAGGGAGAAGTGGATGAGAATAAGAACAAGCCTTATAAATTCCCTACCTTTGCCGCATGCAGCCATTTGCAGAAAAACCCAACATCCGACAACTTTCCAAATCTGATCTGGAAAAGTGGTTCATTGACCACGGCGAACAAAAATTCCGTGCGACCCAGGTGTGGGAATGGCTCTGGCAAAAAAGTGCCCGTTCTTTTGAAAGCATGTCTAATCTTTCCAAAGCATTGAGAGAAAAATTGCAATCTCATTTTTCAATACCGGCCGCGTCAATAGATACTTTCCAGGTAAGCAGAGACCGAACAATTAAAAATGCATTTCGATTGTACGATGGAAATATCGTTGAAGGAGTTTTGATTCCAACGGAAACGCGCATGACAGCTTGTGTTTCTTCTCAGGTTGGATGTAGTCTGACTTGTAAATTCTGTGCTACAGGTAAACTGGAACGATTGAGAAACCTGAATGCGGATGAAATTTACGATCAGGTGGCAATCATTCGTGAACAGGCAATCCAGAATTACAACATTCCGCTCTCGAACATTGTGTACATGGGAATGGGCGAACCTTTACTGAACTATTCTAACGTTCTTCAGAGTATTGAACGCATTACTTCACCTGATGGCCTGGGAATGTCACCGCAACGAATCACAGTCAGCACTGCCGGCATTTCGAAAATGATTCGCAAGCTTGGCGATGATGAAGTAAAGTTCAATCTCGCACTTTCGCTCCATGCGGCGAATGAGACAAAAAGGAACCAGATCATGCCGATCAATGAAAGCAATTCATTGGAAGCGCTTGCTGAATCGCTGAATTATTTTTATGACAAAACGGGAAGCAGAGTCACTTTCGAATACATCGTATTCAATGGATTTAATGACTCGCTCATCGATGCGAAAGAGCTGGAAGATTTTTGCAGGAAAGTAAAAGCTAAAGTGAATCTGATCGAATACAATCCCATTGATGGTGGAGAATACCTCAATGCCAGAGTCGACAAAATTGAAGCATTCAAAAATTATCTTGAAAACCAAGGTGTAATTGTCAATATCAGAAGAAGTCGCGGTAAAGATATTGATGCGGCTTGTGGACAGTTAGCCAACAAAAACGAGCATGCAGTTGTTAAATTAAAGAAATAATTCCTCTCAGAATTTTTCAATTTCGTTGCATTGCGTACATTGTTTGTTCGTCAACACCTGAACCCATTCTTCCAATGAAATTTACATTCATTTTCAGGAATTCACTCTTCTGTTTGCTTGGAATTTTTATTTCCCTCAATTGTTTGGGCCAATCTGATACTCCGTGTCAGGCCCCGATAATTGCTGTGAATAGTGATACGTGTGTATTTCTTTCGTCGACAACAGCTGGTGCTGCTTATCAAAGTGATTCAGCGAATGGAGGAGTTCCTCCCTGTGCTTTTCCCGGTTCACCTGATGTTTGGTATGCAGTGATTGTTCCGGCATCCGGAGCCATTGCATTCACGTCAGAAGCCGGTACTATCACTGATGGCGGAATGGCAGTATATTCAGGCCCCTGCACACAACCACAATTACTGGAATGCGACGATGATGCAGCTGCAGGTATGATGGCAGTTGTAGATCGTTCTGATTTTATTCCGGGCGACACTCTTTTCATTCGATTTTGGAAAGCAGCCGGAAGTGGTACCGGTACTTTTTCTCTCTGCGCAATTGAGTCCCATTCCGATTGTCCGGTTGCACAACAAATCTGTGAAACAACACGGGTGAATGGCAATGCCTATGGCCCGGGGTCGAATCAGGATGCTTTCGCTTACTATTGTGACATCTCAGAATTTCAATCACACTGGTTCCGCTTTCGCTTTTTGACAGCCGGGACATTTATTTTTAAACTCTTTCCCGATTCTTTAGCCATAGGCATGTATCCTGATTATGACTGGCTTTTGTACAGAAGCTCCGGGACAGGATTTTGTGACACATTCACTTCACAGACTTCGCCGGATGTCTGTAATGGTAGCAGCTCGATGGGACCGAATGGAGAAACAGGGTTGGATGTAAGCGGTACTTCGAATTCTGTACCTGCAGGTCCGGGAAATCCATTTTGCCCAATACTAAATGTATCTGCCGGTGACGACTATTATTTACTGGTAAATAATTTCAGCACTTCTTCCACAGGATTTACACTCACTCTCGGTGGAACTGCTTTATTGGACTGCAATACAGAACCTACCTTTACAAGCGCTGAACCCGGACGAGAGCACACAACTGTTTTTCCAGTTCCAGCTCACGATTATATTTGTTTCAGAATGCATCTCCCGGATCTACATCGTGACTATACTTTGTCTGTATACGATCATGAGGGAAACAAAATTTATTTAAACACCAATCCTGACTCATCCGGTTGGTGTATACCGACTGAAACTTTTGGACAAGGGATGTTTTTTTACCGCATAACCGGAACAATGAACCAGACAATTTCCAGAGGGAAATTTGTTGTTGAATGAATTGATTCGTCTATAGCACATTGAATTTCACAGATTAGGATTCCATTCCATACATTGTTTTTTGCGGAATGGAATAAAGTCCGAACTAACTTATACTGAACCTTCTAATACATTCAATTTACCTCAGATAAGACTGAGCATTCTTAAGGTCTGCTAAGAAAAAAGTGTGTATTTTCGCCCTCCGCATATGTCTTTATCATTAAATGAGATCAAAGCACCGATTGCTTCGGTGATGGATGAGTTCGAGTTCAAGTTCCGCGCTTCAATGAAGAGTACGGTTCCGCTGCTTGATCGCATCACTCATTACATTGTCAAAAGAAAAGGCAAGCAAATGCGCCCGATGTTTGTTTTTCTTTCCGCAGGCTTACTCGGACAGGTTAACGAACGAAGTCACAGAGCTGCTACACTCATTGAACTTTTGCATACTGCCACTCTGGTACATGATGACGTGGTGGATGATTCGAATGAACGACGGGGTTTTTTTTCTTTAAATGCATTATGGAAAAATAAAATTGCAGTACTGGTAGGCGACTACTTACTCAGTAAAGGATTGCTTCTTTCCGTCGACAACAGCGATCACGATTTATTGAAAATCGTATCTGAAGCAGTCAGGATCATGAGTGAAGGAGAATTGATGCAGATTGAAAAAGCAAGAAGACTGGATATCAGTGAAGAGATTTATTTTGAAATCATCCGACAGAAAACCGCTTCACTCATCGCTTCCTGTTGTGCAGGTGGTGCATGTGCAGCCGGAGCCGGACAGGAAGATATCATTCGTATGCACCATTTCGGCGAATGTATTGGTATGGCTTTTCAAATAAAAGATGATTTATTTGATTATGGTCCGGATGGGGTAATAGGTAAACCAACGGGAATCGATATCAAAGAAAGTAAGATGACCCTGCCTCTGATTCATGCGCTCAGCAAAGCAGCTTATGCGGATAAGAAACGAATCATCAACATCATTAAAAATCACAATACGGATGATGCAAAAGTGAAGGAAGTAATTGCATTTGTGAAACAATCAGGAGGAATGGAATATGCCACCAAAAAAATGATGGAATACCAGGAACAAGCTTTTCGTGTGTTGGATTATTTTCCTGAAAACACATACAAAACTTCACTGAAAGAACTGGTGCGTTATACTACAGAAAGAACTCACTAAACAGGATGAGCTTCAATAAATTTTATTATCTCCTTTCCGCTCTGCTTGTTTTTTTTGCAGCGTTCATTTATTTGTCTCCCGGATTCATTGCTCCTGATTTTATTTATCCTGAACGTATTGATTCACTGTATGTCAGTTTTCATTCCCCGTCATCTTTTCCTGATTCGGAACAAACAGATGCAGGAGATTTTTCAGAAGAACATTACAATCCATCCGATTTTGCAATCGACTATTCCGTATTCAATGTGAACATGAAGACTGGCGGACAACTCCGCGGATGGTATATTGCCGCTGAGGATACTCCTGCGAATACAATTTTGCTCATTCATGATCTCAATGAAAGTAAAATCAATTACCTCGATCACATCAAACAACTTCATGATCGTGGATTTAATGTGTGTGTGATGGATTTGCGTGCACACGGAAACAGCGATGGAACCGAGTTTTCGCCGGGTGAGCCGGAAATCGAAGACATGAAACTGGTAATGGATACATTGCTTTCAAATCGCGAAACACATCACCTCATCCTGATGGGAAAAGGTATAGGCGCTGCGATCGCTACACAGGCAGCTTTGTTCGACGGACGTTGTGATGTACTGATCCTTGAAAGTCCGATCCTGAATTTGAGTACTTATCTCGACAGATATGCTTATCGCAAATGGAGTTTTCTGAAAGCTTTTTGGTATCCGGTTTTCCGAAGGAAAGTGGAAAGTCTGATGGAATTTCCTATCCGTGATCTTGACCTTAGAAACCTTGTGAAATACATTAAAACTCCTACATTGTTCGTGGCTGTACCGGACAATGAACTGGTTTTCACAACAGAAATCCTTTCTATTTATGAAAATTCTGTTGCTACCCGAAAAGAATTATTTTTGTTGAATCAGGGTGACAAGGTTGATATTCCAGGGGGTGAAGTCTATTACAACCGAATTTCCGAATTCATCAACGGAGCTATTCCAAAAAAAATAAAAAAAACCAAGTACAAAAAACTGGCTCTCCATGATCAGTAAAGATACCATCGACAGAATTTTCAATACTGCACGTATTGAAGAAGTCGTAGGTGACTTTGTTCCCCTCAAAAAAAGAGGTGTGAACCTGCTCGGACTTTGCCCTTTTCACAATGAAAAAACTCCAAGCTTCAATGTAAATCCGGTACGAAATATTTACAAATGTTTCGGTTGCGGGAAAGGCGGCAATGCCGTGAACTTCATCATGGAGCACGAGCAATACAGTTATCCTGAAGCGCTCCGTTATCTCGCAAAAAAATACAACATCGAGATTGAAGAATCTCTTCCTGATCCGAAGGAAGAATTGATGCGTGACGAAAAAGAAAGTTTATTCGTCATCAATACATTTGCCCAAAAAACTTTTTCCGAATCATTGTTCGATACTGAAGAAGGTCGATCCATCGGCTTAAGTTATTTTAAAGAGCGAGGATTTACGGAAGACACCATTCGCAAATTTCAACTGGGATATTCCCTCAATGAATGGAGTGCATTTACAGATCTCGCTTTGAAAAACGGATACAAGGAAGAATTTCTGGAGAAAACCGGGCTCATGATTATAAATGATGCCGGAAAAAAATACGACAGGTTCCGTGGTCGTGTCATGTTTCCGATTCACAACCTGAGTGGAAGAGTAATCGGTTTTGGTGGTCGTGTACTGAAGAAAGATGAAAAGTCTGCCAAGTATGTCAACTCTCCGGAATCTGAAATCTATCATAAGAGTCAGTCATTATACGGAATCTACTTCGCCAAAAAAGCCATCGTCCAGCGCGACACCTGTTATCTTGTAGAAGGATACACCGATGTTATTTCTCTGCATCAGTCGGGCATAGAAAACGTAGTAGCCTCATCCGGCACTTCCCTGACAGTAGAACATATCCGACTCATTGGTCGCTACACCAAGAACATTACTGTACTCTACGATGGTGATGCAGCCGGAATTAAGGCATCAATCAGAGGGATCGATCTGATTCTCGAAGAAGGCCTGAATGTCAAAGTAGTGCTTTTTCCTGATGGCGATGATCCGGATTCTTATAGCCGAAAACACAGTCACAGTGAACTGCTCGATTTTGTCAATACCCACGCACGCGACTTCGTCATGTTCAAGACAAGTCTGCTGCTTGATGAAGTAAAAAATGATCCGGTAAGAAAAGCAGGTTTGATTCGTGATGTGGTGGAAACCATCGCTCGCATTCCGGATCCTATTATCCGCTCGATGTATCTGAAACAATCGAGTGCCATGATGGACATTGATGAGAATTTGCTCATCACGGAACTCAATAAAATTCGCAGACAGGCATTGAAGAAAGAAATGCCTGCGAATGATATTGAAGAACTGTTACCGGAAATTCTTGTTACGCATAAACAACAGGCGGAAGATCTGAGTACAGAAATTCAGGAAAGAAATATTATTCGACTTCTTTTCAATTTTGGCAATCACGAATTACATTTTTATGAGGATGTAGAAAATCCAGATCGTCCGGGACACATGGAAACAAAGGATATTGTTGTGAAGGTTTCCCGATACATCGTCGATGAAATTGCTCATGATGATCTTGTTTTTGAGAACAAATTGTATGATCTCATTTTACAATCCTATACCAGACTGGTAACAGAACAAAATGAGATTGATCCGCAGGTGTTTCTGAACTCCGAGGATCCTCAGGTGAGTGAACTTACTGTTGAATTGTTGAGCCCAAGATATTTTCTCAGCGAAAACTGGGAAGTGATGCACAAAATCATTGTTCCCGTTGAAGAAGTGGTACTGAAAGATGCTGTCGAAAAAGCAGTTTTTCATTTAAAGAATAAAAAAGTACTCAAGATGATAGACGACAATCAGAAAAAAATCAAAGCCGCGCATGAAACCGGTTCTGATTATACAGAACTGATGGAGATGGAAAAAAAATTACAAAATGTAAAAATGGAAATCTCTAAGGTGTTGGGAATTGATATTTTGAAATAGGGACAAGGGACCGGGGACGAGGGACGTTTGAAATAGGGACAAGGGACCGGGGACGAGGGACGTTTGAAATAGGGACTGGGGACGAGGGACGATTAATAATTTTCAATCAACCCGAAACCCGAAACAAAAAAACAGGAACCGGAAACTAAGAACTAAGCACCCGGAACTAAAAATCAATCTTCACTACTCCCTTTTCCAGCAAACTTTTTATTCCCGGTAATCATTTTCAGATTTGCAATCTCCATCTCACTCAGAAATCTCCAGCGACCTCTTGGCAAATCCTTTTTAGTGAGGCCTGCAAAAATTACTCTGTCGAGTTTCTTCACACTGTAGCCGAGATGTTCGAACAAACGACGCACGATCCGGTTTTTTCCGGAATGCAACTCCACCCCAAGAACTGATTTGTCATCCGTTGTATAGGCAATATCATCTACTTTGATAAAACCATCTTCCAGGTTAACACCTTCAATGATTTTGTCCATGTCTGATGTTTTCAATGACTTGTCGAGTTCTACCTGATACACTTTTTGTACTTCAAAGCTCGGATGCGTTAGTTTTCGTGCAAGGTCGCCGTCATTTGTAAACAGCAACAAACCGGTTGTGTTGCGGTCGAGACGACCTACAGGATATACTCTTTCTTTTCCTGCATTCGCAATCAGACTCATCACTGTTTTGCGTTCTTCAGGATCATCTGTAGTTGTAATGAAATCCTTTGGTTTGTTGAGCAACACATACACGAGCTGTTCTCCACGTAAAGTTTCATTGTTGTATTTCACAACATCACCCGACTGTACTTTGTAACCCATTTCAGTGACGATTTTATCATTCACTGTGATCACTCCGGCTTTGATCATTTCATCTGCTTCACGTCGTGAGCAAATTCCGGCATTCGCGATGAACTTATTCAGTCGTGTCAGTCCTTCATCAGCAGCGGATTGTTTCGGTGGTCGCGGAGATTTCTCAAATCGGGCAGACTTTTTTCTGTCTCCGTAAAACTCGTGATCTTCCTTTCGGTTCCACTTTCGTTCTGGACTTCTACTGTCCGTGTTACGCCTTCCGGTTCCACTTTTTTCTTCGAATTTGTTAGCTGAACGCTCTCGTTCCGATGTACGAATGCGTGGTCTTGGAGATATTCTTTCTTCTTTCTTGTTTACGCCAATAGACTTTCTCTCGTATGAATCTGATTTTCCTGACTGACGTTCATCTGTCTCTTTCTGCAGGTAAAATCCTTCAGAAGAACTCCTCTTGGCTGTATTGCTATCGCTGTCTTTTGTCCTGTTTGAAAAGTTTTTTCTGTCCCTAAGGCCACGTGAACCTACATCACGGCTACGTTCAATACGATTTCCCGGGGTGCGTGAAACTCTGTCCTTTCCTCCTTCGCTCTTCCCGAACGTACGCTTCTCAGTGCGTGGCGATCTGGTTTTATCGGAATAATTCTTCCGGTCTCTGTTTCCTTCAAATGGTTTTCGGCTTTTTCCATCTTTCTTTTCTCCATCTCGGACAAAACGCTTTCCTGAATCTGGTCGTGAAGAACGACCGGAGTCATCACGGAATCTTTTTTCTTTTTGAAATCCCTCTGATCGGGAATTTTCTGAACCGGATGTTTTTTCAAAACGATTACGGGAGGGTCTGCGGTCAGAACCTGATTCATTCGACTTAGCGAATCGCGAAGGTTTTCCTGAACGTGCTTTGAATCCTGATTTTTCAGGTCTGCCACCACTTTTTCCACCACGAC
This sequence comes from uncultured Bacteroidota bacterium, assembly GCA_937871435.1. Lineage (GTDB taxonomy): Bacteria > Bacteroidota > Bacteroidia > AKYH767-A > 2013-40CM-41-45 > JADKJP01. The sequence goes on from CALMQM010000102.1 coordinate 30,690, forward strand.
GTCCACCCGGGCCGCTCTTTGTAAACTTAGCCATTGTTTGATTTCTAAGCCGCAAAGGTATGAAAAAAGGCGGCTCTTCAGGGCGAAAGAAGTGGACCCTTAGGGAAAAACCCTAGCACAATTCAGCTCTTCTATGCAATTTATTGTAAATGTCGGATTCGGTCAAACCATGGGGTAAAAAGCATCTACAATATGTTCAATCGAAGTATATTGTTCGTTAGTAATCACAATCATGATATCGAATCGTCCTTCTTTTTCCGGAAATTCAGTTTTTACATACTCATCCGCGGCTTTGATAATTTGCTTTTGCTTTTTAACCGGAACCAATAAAGACGGATCACTCAGGTAGGCGGAAACTCGTGTTTTCACTTCAACGAATACAAGCATTCCATTCTCCTCCGCAACTATGTCAACCTCCGCATGATCAAAGTAATAGTTCTGCCGAAGGATGTTATATCCATGCTTGCGCAGATACTCACACGCGAGCATCTCTCCTTTCCTACCAAGCTCCTTATCCTTTGTACTCATGAATGAAATTTCAATTCCATTTTGTCAGTTACTTTCAGCGTAGCTTCTCTTCCAAAAATCAACGGATAATTATTCGGAATATGTCCGGCTGGAAATCCGTACAACACCGGATAATTGTATTCAGAAACGGCATCGTGAATGATTTCTTCAGCGTTTTTACCGAAAGGAATTTCATTGTCTTTCATATCATTCATTCCTCCAACAATTAACCCTGCAAGATTTGCAAGCTTTCCGCTGCGTTTCAGATTCATCATCATCCGGTCAATATGATAGAGATATTCATCCAGATCTTCAAGGAATAAAATTTTACCATCAGTCTTCAGATCGGTTGGTGTTCCTCCAAGAGAATAAAGTATTGACAAATTTCCTCCTACCAATTCTCCTTTTGCAGTACCCTGCCGGTTCAACTTTTCCAAGGATGGTTGTTGTTTGGAAGAAGTATATCTGAGCGACTGTCCAAACAATGCATCTTTAAACACCGACAAACAATTCGGACTCAGCTTAGGCAGATTAAAAGCCATTGGCGCATGCAGTGTTTCAATGCCAAGTTGATGTACATGCGAATGAATTACTGTGATATCACTATACCCTATCAACCATTTTGGATTCTTTACAAATCTTTTGAAATCGACTTTATCCAGGATGCGCACAGTTCCATAACCTCCTCGTGCAAATAGGATAGCTTGTACATTCTTGTTATTCAGCGCACTCTGTAAGTCTGCTGCTCTTTCTTCGTCTGTTCCGGAAAATTGATTCTGTGACTTGTACAAGTTCTTGCCATATTTAACCTGAAGTCCCCAGGATTCCAGGATATCTGCTGTTGGTTTAATTTCAGCCTTGCTTACTTTTCTGGCAGAAGACACGATCATTACAGAGTCGCCGGGCTTGAGATAGGGAGGTCGGATCATATTCTTATCTTTGCGGCGAAAATATCGGTAAAAAGCTCTTACTTGTGAGCTTCTTGCAATATTTCACACACAAATTCACCTTCATATCTTGAACAGTCCTGAATCGTCATACTACTTCAGACCGAAAAGATTATAGGAACAAAAATTTCAGGAATGCCTCGTACACTTGTCACTGCAGCTTTACCTTATGCCAATGGCCCGGTTCATATCGGACATCTGGCTGGTGCGTATATTCCTGCAGATATTTATGCAAGATTTCTTCGCGCTAATGGTGAAGATGTCAAATTCATTTGTGGTTCAGATGAACACGGTGTGCCAATTACTTTGCGTGCACGAAAAGAAGGAATCACTCCGCAGGAAGTAGTGGATAAATATCACTCAATCATCAAAAAGAGTTTTGCTGACTTTGGAATCAGCTTTGACATTTACCATCGCACTTCGGAAAAAATTCATCATGAAACAGCGGCTGATTTTTTTACAACCCTGTACAACAAAAATATTTTCACCGAAGAAGAAAGTGAACAATACTACGACGAAAGCGCGCAGATGTTTTTGGCCGACAGATACATTGTAGGAACCTGTCCGAATTGCAGCAATCCAAATGCCTATGGCGACCAATGTGAAAAGTGCGGGAAAAGTCTGAGTCCCGGCGACCTCATTAATCCACATTCTCAACTCAGCGGAAAACCGCCGGTACGAAAAAAAACCAGACACTGGTATTTGCCTTTGGATAAATTCCAGAAAGAATGGCTTGACCAGTGGATCCGCGGTCATGAAAAAGACTGGAAAAATAATGTCTTCGGTCAGTGTAAATCCTGGCTCGATCAGGGATTGCAGCCTCGTGCTGTTACTCGCGACCTCGACTGGGGTGTTCCGGTTCCTCTTCCTGATGCGAAAGGAAAAGTGTTGTATGTCTGGTTTGATGCGCCGATTGGGTATATCTCCGCCACCAAAGCTTTGTTCCAGGGAACGAATAATCCGGGAGGATGGGAGCCTTATTGGAAAAATAAGGATACTCGATTGATCCATTTCATCGGGAAAGACAACATTGTATTTCATTGCATCATTTTCCCGGCTATGTTGAAAGCACACGGAGAATTTATCCTTCCTGAAAATGTTCCTGCCAATGAATTCCTCAATCTCGAAGGAGATAAAATTTCGACTTCCCGCAATTGGGCAGTCTGGCTGAATGAATACCTCGAAGAATTTCCCGGCAAACAGGATGTTCTTCGTTATGCGTTAACAGCTACAGCACCTGAAACAAAGGACAATGATTTCACCTGGAAAGATTTTCAGGTGAGAAACAACAGTGAACTCGTTGCAATACTTGGAAATTTCGTCAACCGCACCCTTGTGTTGACACAAAAATACTATGCGGGAAAAGTTCCTGCGGCACACGAGTTAAAAGACGATGATCAGGCATGTATTCATGCAATGAAAGAGATTCCCGGGAAGATCAGGGAAAACATTTTGCAATATCGTTTTCGTGATGCTTTGTTTGAATTGATGAACCTGGCAAGAATTGGTAACAAGTATTTGGCAGACAACGAACCCTGGAAGATTCAGTCGACAAATCCTGAGCGTGTAGAAACAGTTTTATACATATCCCTGGAAATTACGGCATACCTGTCTCAACTTATGTCGCCATTTCTTCCTTTCACCGCGGAAAAATTGTCTTCAATGTTGAATCTGAAACAAAAACCCTGGAACGAATTTTTGGGAAAGCAATTGTTGAAGGCAGGTGATCAATTGGGAGAAGCAAGTCTGCTTTTTGAAAAAATCGAAGACGATGTGATTGCTTTACAATTACAAAAGCTGGCGAAATCAAAGGAAGCAAATCAACAAAGCGCTTCAACTGCTTCTTCTGCTCCATCGCCTGCGAAGGCGTCCACAAGTTTTGATGAATTCCAGAAAATGGATATTCGTGTTGGAACTATTCTCACTGCGGAACGTGTTCCAAAGACTGATAAATTATTAAAGCTTACGATTGATACCGGTATTGATACACGCACCGTCGTCTCGGGAATCGCTGCACATTATTCTCCCGAAAATATAGTCGGACAGCAAGTGGTTATCCTGGTGAACTTGGAACCAAGAAAAATCAAAGGTATCGAATCGCAAGGCATGATTCTGATGGCGGAAAACAGTTCAGGGGAACTTGCTTTTGTAGCTCCAGTAAAAGGGATGGAGAATGGCGGAACAGTGAAATAAAAAATTGCTTCAGGATTTTTTCTTGTATGGTCGAATAATCAGTCGGATCGCACGATCGTAGCTGAAATAATTCCATACCCAGTTGATGAGCACTACCAACCTGTTCCGAAATCCCGCGAGCAACATCAGGTGAATAAATAACCAGGAAATCCAGGCAAAGAAACCTTTCAGGTGCAGGAATTTTAAATCTGCCACTGCCCTGCTTCTTCCAATGGTTGCCATTGTTCCTTTATCGAAGTAACGGAATGCTTTCCATTTTTCATTTGATGAAAGATTCAGATTAGACGCGAGAAGTTTTCCCTGCTGCATGGCAACTGGAGCAAGCATCGGATGAGGTTTGCCATCACCTGCATCCATCGCTGCGAGATCACCAATAACATAAATATTTTCAAAACCGATCACCCGATTGTACGCGTCAGTTTGAATGCGATTCCCGGGTTTTATTACCTCCGCATGAAATCCCGGGATAGCATTGCCCATCACTCCGGCTGTCCAGATGAGTGAACGTGTCAACACTTTTTCACCGTTGCTGAGCACAGCAATCTGACCGTCATAGCGCTCTAATCTGATTCCGGTAAGAATTCGAATTCCTAATTGTTCGAGCTGAATTTTTGCATGACGGGATGAAAAATCTGACATCACATTTAGTACCTGTTGGGATGCTTCAACGAGTGTTATGTTCATCAGATTGAGATCCAGTTCAGGGTAGTCATTCGGGAGAACATGCTTTTTTAATTCAGCAAGAGCTCCGGCTATTTCCACACCGGTAGGACCTGCACCGGTCACCACGAAATTCATGAGACTTCTTTTCTCTTCAGGATCTTTACTCAGCAATGCTGTTTCAAAATTCTGAAGGATGAAACTTCGCATATCCAGTGCGTCTGTCACTGATTTCAGTGATAAGGAATGATTTTCAGTTTCTTTATTTCCGAAAAAGTTTGTTCTTGATCCTGTAGCAAGAACGAGAATGTCATAAGGCAGTAGTCCGATGGAAGAATGTACCACGTTTTGTGCTGGATCAAGTCTTTCTACTTCTGCCAGCCGAAACATAACTTCGCTTTTTTTCTGAAATATTTTTCTCAGTGGATAGGCTACGGAATCCGGCTCCAATCCACCTGTCGCGACCTGATACAATAAAGGCTGGAAAGTGAAATAATTCTGTTTGTCAACCACAAGGACTTCATACTTTCTCGTATTCAATCTCCGCCCGATTTCAATACCCGCAAAGCCGGCACCGACAATAAGCACACGTTTCTTGTGATTGTTTTTTGAAAAAATATCCATTGGATATAAAAGAAATAATTGAGTTCGGTACTTGGAATTATTATGCTGTGAGCATGCGTAAAGATGGAATGTTACTGAGCTTCAAGACTCAAATTTAGTCAATCCAAATCCCTTGAGCTAATTCTTTAACTCAATCTTGTGGGTCAACGGACTTTGCATTTCAGAAAACCAATAACTATGAATTTTTCTATTTGAATTTTTCGATATATGCTAAGAATGAAATTGTCCTTTCAGTTTCGAGATGCAATACATGGATACTCTCCAAGAAACAAAGTGTTGCTTGACTATAATTTTGCTCTGGTGGGATCAGGATTGTTCGTTCTGATCTTCGTTTAAATAATTTCATCCCTTCGGGATTTGGCTTTGTTGGGTTATACATTCTCTATAATAATTTCATCCCTTCGGGATTTAGGTTGTGGTTTATGCATTTTCTATACCAGTATCATCCCTTCGGGATTTATTTGTACTGGGTTTGATTTCATTTACAATAATTTCATCCCTTCGGGATTTGGCTTTGTTGGGCTATACGTTCTCTATAATAATTTCATCCCTTCGGGATTTGGCTTTTTTGGGTTATACGTTCTCTATAATAATTTCATCCCTTCGGGATTTGGCTTTTTTGGGTTATACGTTCTCTATAATAATTTCATCCCTTCGGGATTTATTTGTGCTGGGTTTGATTTCGTTTACAGTAATTTCATCCCTTCTGGATTTGGCTTTGTTGGGTTGTACGTTCTCTATAATAATTTCATCCCTTCGGGATTTATTTATGCTGGCTTTAAATTCGTCTACAATAATTTCATCCCTTCGGGATTTAGGTTGTGGTTTATTCATTTTCTATACCAGTATCATCCCTTCGGGATTTATATGTGCTGGGTTTGATTTCGTTTACAGTAATTTCATCCCTTCTGGATTTGGTTTTGTTGGGCTGTACGTTCTCTATAATAGTTCCATCCCTTCGGAATTTGATCTTATCGGGCAATTTGTACTTCAATGCTCAGATATCATTTTATCATGTCAGGATTTTGATCGTGGAGGTGTCAGCAATCTAACCCCGGGCAAAGGGAGGAACGACCGGAGCACGGGAAAGGCGTCAGTAAAAAGCCGGGACCTTTCGTTCCAATTTTTTAAAAAATGATTAGAGAAATTCGGGATTCTCAGCAGTGATGTCGCGCTTCAGTCTTTCCTTTTTTCATTTTCGACTTTTCAGGAGGTCAAAAACGCTCAAAAACTCAGTTTTCCTGATCTTTTTTCATTTTTTTAGAAGAAAAAATAGAGAAATCAGCTTATTTGGCTATATTTGCATCCGAATTTACGGAGATAATAGAAGGGGACGACAGTCCCCTTTTTTATTGAGCAACATGACATTAAACGAACAGATAACTGCCCTGGTGGAAGAGAAAATTGCCGGTAGCGACAATTTCCTGGTGGAAGTAAAAGTGAGTCCGGCCAAGGTGGTGGTACTGATTGATCATCCTTCCGGAATCAAAATTGAAGATTGTGTTTCTGTATCTCGCTTTCTTCAGGAAAAGTTAGACTCAACAGATGTGTTCGAAAGACATGAACTGGAAGTGGGTTCGCCGGGTATGGAGGAACCACTGAAAGTATTGAAACAATACCATAAACGCCTCGGGAAAAACATCAGCGTTCTTACACTGGATGGTGTGCGACGTAACGGAATCCTGAAAAACGCCAACGATGATGGCATCGACATTGAAGAAACAGTTATCGTAAAAGAAGGCAAGAAAAAAGAAAAACAAGTTCAACATAATTTTATTCCATTCACTAACATTAAAGAAACTAAAGTCATCTTCTCATTCAACAAAATCATTTGATCACAATGAAAAAGAACGCACCCGCTGCTGATAAGAACGAGCACACAGAATTGGTTGAAGCATTCTCGGAATTTAAAGATCTGAAGAATATTGACCGTGCCAGTATGATGAGCATCCTTGAGGATGTTTTCAAAAACATGCTGAAAAAGAAATATGGCACAGCTGATAACTTTGACATCGTCATCAATACCGATAAAGGTGACCTGCAGGCTCTGCGCAACCGTTTAATTGTGGAAGATGGCACGGTAGAAGATCCGAGTACGCAAATTGAATATTCTGAAGCTGTAAGAATTCAGCCCGACTTTGAAGTTGGCGAAGAAGTGTCGGAAGAAGTTCGTTTCATGGATTTTGGAAGACGCGCTGTATTGGCCGCTCGTCAGAATCTCATGGCGCGTGTTCAGGAATTGGAGAAAGAAGGTATTTTCAGAAAATACAAAGACCGTGTAGGCGAAATCATCACCGGTGAAGTTTACCAGACCTGGAAAAAAGAAACTCTTGTAATGGATGACGACGGTAACGAACTGATTTTACCAAAGTCTGAACAAATCGGCAGTGACTTTTTCAAAAAAGGTGACAGCGTTCGCGCGGTGGTTTTGCGTGTAGAGATGATTAATGGTACTCCAAAAATTATTTTGTCGCGCACCTCTCCCCTGTTCCTCGAGAAATTATTCGAACTCGAAGTTCCGGAAGTATTCGACGGTCTGATCACAATCAAGAAAATCGTTCGCGAACCTGGTGAGCGCGCTAAAGTTGCCGTTGAAAGTTATGATGATCGTATTGATCCGGTTGGAGCCTGTGTGGGTATGAAAGGATCGAGGATACACGGTATCGTACGCGAGCTGAGAAATGAGAATATTGATGTGATCAATTTCACGACCAACAGTCCGCTCTTTATTTCCCGTGCTCTGGCTCCGGCCAAGATCACATCCATTAAACTGGACGATGAGAAAAAACGTGCATCTGTATTCCTGAAACCGGATCAGGTTTCACTGGCAATCGGAAAAGGCGGACACAACATCAAGCTTGCAGGTAAACTGACAGGTTATGAAATCGATGTGTACCGTGATACAGATGATGACAGCGAAGACGTTGACCTGGATGAATTTGCAGATGAAATCGAACCATGGATCATCGATGAATTGAAAACCATCGGTTGTGACACGGCAAAGAGTGTACTGGAATTACCGGTTGAAGACCTGGTAAAACGGACCGACCTTGAAGAAGAAACTATTAAGGAAGTGGTGCGGATTTTACGCTCTGAATTTGAATAATCCGGAAGGAAGACGGACTGATGTTCGTCTTTCCTCCACTCTCAATAAATTACTACCTTGCACAAGCCCTAAACTCCGGCTTGCTGTGAGCAGACAAACCCTATGGCAGAAGCAGAAAAGACGATCCGATTAAGTAAAGCGATCAAAGAGTTCAATTTGAGCCTTGATCATATCGTGGAATTCCTGAACAAAAAGGGATTCACGATAGAAAGCAACCCCAACACCAAGTTGCCCGGGGACGCTTATGCTTTGCTGCTGAAGGAATTTCAGGGCGATAAAAGTGCAAAAGAAGAGGCTGTCCAACTGTCTCAAACCAAATTGCGCAAGGACAATCCTGTTGTCCTCGACGCTGAAGGAACTAAGAAGACTACTTCTAAGAAGGATGACGAATCTTCCGAGATTCTCATCAAGAACATGAGTGTAGCGGATTATCTCAAGGAAGATAAACCTAAAAAGAAAGAAGAACCCAAAGCGGAAAAACCTGCGAAAGCCAGGGAACCTGAGCCTGAAGTTATTAAGGCGAGTGCCGAAAAAGTAGAAGGACCTAAAGTTGTCGGCCGAATTGAGATTGAAGACGAAACTTCCAAGGCTGACAAAAAGAAAAAGACAACTACAAAGAAAAAAGCGGAAACTGAAACTCCACCTGTAAGTCCTGCTGTAGAGGAAGAAAAGCCGGCTAAAAAAGTTGTAAAGAAGAAAAAGGAAGAAGAACCTGTTGCTGAAGCTCCTGTTGAAACGGAATCAATCAGTACTCCTGTAGCTGAAACCATTGTACCAACAGAGGTTGCACCAATAGCGGCCGAAGAGAAAGAGCAAAAAACAGAAGAAACAAAACCAACGGAAGCTGCACCAGAAGAACCAGAGGTTCCAGGTGAACAACAAAAGGATGAAATCCATCGTGTTCGTTTTGATAAATTAAGCGGTCCGACTGTTCTTGGTAAAATTGAACTTCCGGTTGATCCGCCAAAGAGAAAACCTGTCGCTTCATCCACAGGATCAGTTGACGATAAAAAGAAAAAAAGGAAACGTACTGACCGTAAAGCAGGAGGACAACCAATTCCTTCTGAAAAACGTGATCAACCCAGAAATACTGGCACTTCCGGCCCACCGCGCAATCGCCCGGCCGGCAGCAGACCGCCTGTTGGTAAATCAGAACCTTCTGAAAAAGAAATTCAGGATCAAATCAAGGCAACTCTTGCCCGTCTGAGCGGTGGAGGTAAATCACGCTCTTCAAAAATCAGAAAAGCCAGACGTGATGAGCGCGCTGAAGTGAAGAGAGAACAAGCCGAAGAAGCAGCAGGAAACAAGACAATTAAAGTTACTGAATTCGTTACCGCGAATGAACTCGCGAAACTCATGGACGTACAAGTGACTGATGTTATTTCAACATTCATGTCGCTTGGAATGTTCGTCTCGATCAATCAGCGTCTGGATGCTGAAGCGTTGCGTGTAGTAGCGGAGGAATTCGGATTCGAAGTGGAATTCGTTTCTGCGGATGTACAGGAAACTATCGGTACAGAAGAAGACCTTCCTGAAGATCTGAAACCACGTTCTCCTATTGTTACTGTGATGGGACACGTTGACCATGGTAAAACTTCACTCCTCGACTACATCCGTAAAGCGAATGTAATTGCAGGTGAAGCGGGTGGAATCACACAGCACATCGGGGCATATTCCGTACAACTGGAAAATGGAAAAACAATCACTTTCCTTGATACTCCGGGTCACGAAGCTTTTACAGCGATGCGTGCACGTGGAGCAAAAGTGACAGACGTAGCCATCATCGTGATTGCCGCTGACGACAACGTGATGCCTCAGACGATTGAAGCTATCAACCACGCACAAGCAGCCAATGTACCAATGGTGTTTGCGATCAACAAAGTAGATAAGCCGGATGCAAATCCGGAACGCATAAAAGAACAACTTGCGAAAATGAACATCCTGGTTGAAGACTGGGGTGGAAAATATCAGTGTCAGGAAATTTCCGCGAAGAAAGGAATGAACGTGGAAGCTTTGCTTGAAAAAGTATTGCTCGAAGCTGAACTCCTCGACCTGAAAGCAAATTCCGCACGTCGTGCAAATGGTACAGTAATCGAATCCATGCTTGACAAAGGACGTGGATACGTGATGACAGTGTTGATCCAGGGAGGGACATTGCATGTTGGTGATGTGATTCTTGCAGGATGCTACAGCGGTCGCGTAAAAGCTCTGTTCAATGAACGTGGTTTCCGTATTAAGGAAGCCGGTCCTTCCGCGCCTGCGCAGGTGCTCGGTATGACTGGCGCTCCGCAAGCGGGTGATCTGTTCAATGTAATGGAAGATGAGCGGGAAGCACGCGACATCGCGAACAAACGTTTGCAGTTGCAACGTGAACAGGGTATCCGTACACAGAAACACATTACTCTGGATGAAATCGGTCGTCGTCTTGCTATCGGTAACTTCAAAGAACTGAACGTAATCGTAAAAGGTGACGTGGACGGTTCTATCGAAGCACTTGCAGATTCACTTTTAAAATTGTCTACACAGGAAATTCAAATCAATATTATTCACAAGTCTGTTGGAGCGATTACAGAATCAGACGTGTTACTTGCTTCTGCTTCCAACGCGATTGTGATCGGATTCCAGGTCAGACCTTCTGTCAATGCGAGAAAACTCGCCGAGACAGAACAGATTGAAATCCGTTTGTATTCCATCATCTACGATGCAATCAATGAATTGAAAGCAGCGATGGAAGGAATGCTTGCTCCGGAATTCCAGGAGAAAATTGTCGGTAATATTGAAATTCGTGACATCTTCAAAATCCCGAAAGTGGGAACTATCGCGGGTTGTATGGTGCTCGATGGAAAAGTATCCCGGAATACTAAAGTACGCGTAGTACGCGATGGTATCGTTGTATATTCCGGTGAGCTTGGTTCATTGAAACGATTCAAGGATGATGTGAAAGAAGTTTCCGCAGGTTACGAATGCGGATTAAGCGTTCACAACTTCCAGGATCTGAAAGTTGGTGATGTAATCGAAGGGTACGAACAAGTTGCAGTGAAACGAACTCTGGCTTAAGAAGCCTGCGTTACTTAAATAAAAGAGAGGCCATCGATGAGATGGCCTTTTTTGTTGGTTGTTGGTTGTTGGTTGTTGGTTGATGGTTGTTGGTTGTTGGTTGTTAGTTGTTGGTTGTTGGTCGATCGTTGTTGGTTGTTGGTTTCGGGTTGATATTAATTTAAAAATCCAACTGCCTCTCACACCTAATACCTAATACTTAGTACCTAATACCTAGTACTTAGTACCTAATACCTAGTACCTGGTACCTAATACCTAATACCTAGTACCTAGTACCTAATACCTAGCACCCAATACCTAATACCTAGTACCTAATACTTAATCTTGGTTGTCAGTTGTTGGTTGATGGTTGTGTCGCATAAAGCCCCTACCGCCCCACGTCCCTAGCCCCCCCGTCCCTCAACACCTAATACCCAATACCTAGTACCTAATACCTTGTACTTAATGAAACATCAACCGCCCCTCGTCCCCAGTCTCTTTCTTACCGCAAAGACGGAAGTTTAACTTCATCCGGAACAACAAAAGTGGTAGGATATTTTCCTTCCAGTTGTTTGAGTAATTTTTGTGCTTCGTAACGGTTTCTGAAATCGCCAACACGCACTTTAAAATTGGGTTGTTGGTAAGTGAGATATGCAGGAATATCAGGGAAGCGTGAATTAAAATCGAGTTTAACCTCTGATGCTTTAGGTCTGTTACCACCGAAATAAATCTGTACACGATAACCGGGCATGCTTTGCTTTTCCAGATTCACCTGTTTCTGACGGTCTACAAGTTCATCGAGACGAGGATCACGTGTGATGAGTATAGAACTGTCGGAATTAGCGGTAGTGATCGTTTTCTGAGCATCACAAAACGAAAATGTGCCAAGCAGACTCAGCGTTAGAAAAAAGCGTTGCATACCATTCATCATTTTAACAAAAGTAATACAATTTCATTTCCAATCTCATTTGAAGCGTTCGCCTCCTTCATTTTTCTTTTTAATTTTAAACTATGAATATTGAAACTCTCAGGTCTTATTGCATTCAAAAACCAATGGTTACAGAAGAATTTCCGTTTGATGAAGTGACTCTGGTTTTTAAAGTGCTGAATAAAGCTTTTCTTCTGACAGGTTTGGATGGGCTGGGTTTGCAATTCAATGTGAAATGCGATCCGGAAAAAGCAATTGAATTAAGAGAACAATACTCTTGCGTCTTACCAGGCTATCACATGAACAAGAAACACTGGAACACAATTGTGGATGATGGCACTGTAACGGACAAACAATTAAAAGATTGGATAGATCATAGTTATGATATGGTTGTTGCGGGAATGCCGAAGAAGGATCAGGAAAAACTTCAAAAAAAAGGATGGAAGAAATCTACCTTATGATCGAATAAGCGTGATTTAAGAGGTACTAATTGAAGCACAAAATGCCATTGATACATCCCGGTATACCTGAAAACAACTAATAATGCTAGAAATGAATTTCAGTTTCCTCACTAATTCCAACTGAGGAAAATTTCAAAAATTCCTGGTAAGATTTAAAAAAGGAATTGAGTGCAATTTATTATTGAACTAAAGATAATTACTCTCTACCTGATGAGTTCGGGTTCAATGTTTATTCGGATATTTGCAGACCAAAATAAAAATGCATGAAAAAGGCACTGAATTACTTTTTGCAGGGTTTGCTGTTTGTTGTTCCAATCGCTGTCACTCTCTGGGTTTTGTTCCGTACAATTCTATGGGTCGACAGTTTGCTGCCTTTCCAGATCCCGATCAAAATTCCGGGAATTCCTCAGCTTGAAATTCCGGGTCTTGGTTTGCTGACCATTTTTGTTGTAGTTGCTCTGATAGGTTACCTGAGTGTGCGTTACATCAGAAATCCTTTGTTTTCTTATGTGGAGAGATTAATTGTAAAAGCACCTTTGGTAAAATTGATTTACGGTTCTGTTAAAGATCTGGTGGAAGCTTTCGTCGGAGAAAAAAGACGATTCAACAAACCTGTGTTGGTGCGTCTTGAAAAAGACAATGACATTAACCGCATTGGTTTTATTACACAAGAGGATTTGTCGGAAATTGGTTTAGGGAAAGATAAAGTAGCCGTGTATCTCCCCTTCTCTTATAGCTTTGCCGGTGAACTGATTGTACTTCCAAGAGAAAATATCAGTCCGATCAATGCTTCCGGAACTGACATGATGAAATTTATTATTTCCGGCGGTGTGACTGAAATTAAAGACGGAAAAGACCAACAGTCATAATTCCACTCTGAATAGAACCGGAAAAGTTAAACCTGTAGAGAAATTAAAATTTCGTATGGCGATTAAAAAAATATTCAAGCAGGACGAGTTCCGTGAATTGGGTTTTGGAAATAAAGTTGTCGAATCCAATCAGCGACTGATGAACAAAGATGGCAGCAGTAATGTGCGTCGTACAGGATTGCCATTTTTTAAGTCGATGAGTATTTACCAGACATTAATTACCATGCCCTGGTGGAAATTCAATCTCATCGTGTTCTTTTTTTATATAACGGTAAATTTATTTTTTGCCTTGATATATTATTTCGTGGATCCATCCCACCTCAATGGAATGGTGTATGAAAATGAAATGCAAAAATTCTCGGAAGTTTTTTTCTTCAGCGCGCAATCTCTTACCACAGTTGGGTATGGTCGGCTTAATCCAACAGGTTATTTCGACAGTACTCTCGCATCAATTGAATCTCTCATCGGTTTGCTGGGCTTTGCCCTCGCAACCGGGTTGTTGTATGGACGCTTTTCCCGTCCCGTCGCGAAAATTCTTTTTAGTCACAACATACTTGTTTCTCCCTACAAAGGAATTTCGGCTCTCATGTTCCGTGTCGCGAATCGTACTAAAAGTGAATTGGTGGATATTCAGGCAAATGTTGTGTTGTCGTATGTCATCAATGACAATGAACGCCCCGTACGGAAATTCAGTAATCTCAAACTGGAGCTTACAAAAGTTACATTGCTTTCTACATCATGGACAATCGTCCATCCTATCGATGAAGAAAGTCCATTGTATGGCTGGAAAGAAGAAGATTTTCGGAAAAATGACCTTGAAGTACTGGCTTTGTTGCAAGCCTATGAAGAAACATTTGCACAAACAGTACACACCCGTACATCTTATACGAATGAAGAATTAATTTATGGAGCGAAATTTCAATCCATCATGCAGGCCGGTCCGAAAGGTTCTGTCATTGTGACCCTCGATAAAATTGATGACTCTGTGCCGGTGAATCTGGAACAGGAAATGATACGGACAGCCTGATTTCATGTTTGATTTATTTTGCATCCTGTTTTGTTTGCATTGAAATCAACCAATATGCAAATACTACATTTGAAGAAAAATTCCTTATAAACCTTCTGAATAAAATCTCGTATGCAGATCCGAATTCTGAAATCCAAAATCCACAGGGTTAAAGTAACCGAAGCCGATCTCAATTACGTAGGAAGCATCACCATTGATGAAGACCTCATGGAAGCTGCCAACCTGATCGAGAACGAAAATGTGGATGTACTGAACGTAAACAACGGGGAACGTTTCGACACCTATGTGATAAAAGGCAAAAGAGGCAGTGGACAAATTTGCCTGAATGGCCCGGCAGCAAGAAAAGTAATGGTTGGCGACATCATTATCGTTGTTTCGTATGCCACAATGGATTTTGAAGCCGCAAAGAAATTCTCTCCATCAATCATTTTTCCGGATGATAGCAATCGGATCAACAAATAATTTGCCTTGACAAAAAAGATTTTTTCCATTCTGAAATATATACTGCTGCTTGTTCTTGGTATAGGCATGCTTTGGTTTGCCTTTCGGGGAGTGGACATTTCCCGCATTATGGAAGAAATCAGTGACGTCAACTGGTTTTGGTTAAGCCTCTCTATCAGTGTTTCATTGGTTGCATTCGTCAGTCGTGCACACAGATGGAATATGCTTATTCGTCCTACCGGATATTCCCCCAGCCTTTTCAATACCTGCAATTCTTTGATGGTAGGATATCTTGCAAACCTGGCTTTTCCCCGACTCGGAGAAGTGACACGTTGTGGTTCACTGAATCGTGTAGAAAAAGTTCCATTTGATGTTTTGCTCGGAACCGTTATTATCGAGAGAACACTTGATGTAATTTGTTTGTTACTCTGTATTGTACTGACCGCAGTAATCGAATACGAACGCCTTGGCAACTTTTTAAATCAAACAATTTTCAATCCGATGAAAGAAAAGGCGGCAAGTATGCTTGCCTCTCCCCTGTTCTTTGTAGTGCTGGGATTGATTGTTTTGTTCATCGTCATATTTTTCCTTTACCAAAGAAAAAAGAAAACTGATTCCGGAAAATCAGGATTGATGCACAAAGCCGCATCATTATTAAAAGGAATAGTTGAAGGTTTGCGTTCTGTAAGAAAATTAGAACATCCGGGATGGTTCGTCTTTCATACAGTGCTGATCTGGTTTATGTATTTCCTCATGTCCTACCTTTGCTTTTTCGCCCTTCCGGCCACGCAAGGTCTGAGTTGGCATGCAGGATTGTTTGTTCTTGTTGTTGGTGGAATGGGTATGTCAGCCCCGGTGCAGGGCGGTATCGGTGCTTACCATTTGCTGGTTTCACAGGGATTGCTGTTGTACGGATTGACACACGAACACGGGCTTGCCTTTGCAACCCTCATGCATACTACGCAAACACTGGTAGTTATTGTATTCGGTGCTATTTCGTTTGCATTGCTTATTTTTGCACAACGAAAGATCAAAAATGACAACGCTTGAAATTATTCAAAGGAAGATTTACGACATTCCCTCTCTAAATCATTTCTTATCTGTCCACAGATTTTTTAATAGAAAAATAGTTTTTACCAATGGCTGTTTTGATATTCTGCATCTCGGCCATATCGACTATCTCTCCAAAGCTGCCGATCTCGGTGATGTATTGATTGTTGGAGTGAATACTGATGCTTCTACTTCACGGTTAAAAGGAAAACACAGACCCATTAATTCTCAGGATCAACGATCCATGCTCCTGGCTTCACTTCATTTCGTGGATGGAGTTGTGCTTTTTGATGAAGACACACCACAGGAACTCATCAAAGCTGTAAGACCCTCCATTCTGGTAAAAGGCTCGGATTATAGCCCGGAAACCATTGTGGGGGCGGATTTCGTGAAGTCCTATGGGGGGAAAGTACAAACTATCGACTTTTTACCCGGATTTTCTACTTCCTCCATTGAGGAAAGGATCAGAGCGGGGAAAAATAATTCCTAAACCCTGTTCAGGAATCAGAAAAGAGATTATCTTTACTAAAAAGATTCCATGAAACGCAGTCGTGTAATTTTACTTTGTGCCCTCTTCCCGGCTTTTTTGGGCTTGTCTTCTTGTGAAAAAACTGAAATGTTCAAAACTGAAAGCAAAATCAAGAAGCAACTTTTAGGCACATGGAATCTCATTCCAATACCAAAAACAAATCCGGATCAAACCTGGATTTATGATGATAATGGCAATGTTTTTCTAACTCAGGGAGCCGGCGCACAGGATACAGGTGCTTATGAAATTAACACCACCCTTACCAAAGTAGAACTAAAGATTAAAGACTTAGATAATTTTACTGATTACAATGCCACATGGGAGGTTGTATTGCTGGATAACGACATTTTAGTCATGGCAAATGATCATTCCGGCGCTACAGGAATCAAGGAACTTGATTTTCAAAAAAGAAATTGATAATTAAAACTGCTTTTCTGACATTAAATTTCAGTCATTAATTCTTCTATTTTAGTTTATCTGCATTTAAACACCTCAAAAGAATCGCGATTCATGTAATCGCTTTTTTTATTTTCACCCCTGCAAAAAAGAATACGTGGCAAAAGTCAAAACAACTTTTTATTGTCAGAATTGCGGTGTTCAATCACCCCGATGGATTGGTCATTGTCCTTCATGCGGACAATGGAATACGTACGTGGAAGAAATAGTCACCAAAAGTGCTGAACAAAGTGAATGGAAAAAATCAGGTGATAAAAAAGCCAGAGCAGCTCAACCGCATCGCCTGGATGACATCAGTATTTCTGATGAACACCGTATCGTACTTCCCGACAAAGAACTGAACCGTGTTTTAGGCGGAGGTATGGTTCCCGGTTCGCTGGTATTAATGGGAGGAGAACCGGGTATCGGAAAATCAACTTTGTTACTTCAGCTTGCATTGCATCTCAGAAATAAAACCGTTTTGTATGTCAGCGGGGAAGAAAGTGAACAACAAATAAAGATGCGCGCAGAACGATTGAAAATGAAAAGCGATGGATTTTTCATTCTCACCGAAACAGCCTTGGAAAATGTATTTCATCAAATAGCTGAAATCAATCCTGCTGTATTGATTGTAGATTCCATTCAGACAATCTTCAGCAATAAAATTGAATCCAGTCCGGGAAGTGTTTCACAAATCAGAGAATGTACTTCGGAACTCTTACGCTATGCTAAAGAGAGCGCAACACCAGTCTTCCTCATCGGACATATCACCAAGGACGGAATGATTGCCGGACCGAAAATTCTTGAACACATGGTGGATACTGTTCTTCAGTTTGAAGGTGATCGACACCATGTGTACCGGATCCTGAGAGCTGTGAAAAATCGTTTTGGATCCACAGCGGAACTCGGGATTTATGAAATGCAGGGAGCAGGTTTAAGGGAAGTGAGCAATCCATCCGAAGTACTTATCGCCCAACGCGAAGAAGCACTCAGCGGTGTGGCTATAGCAGGTACTATGGAAGGAATCCGGCCTTTGCTTATTGAAACACAGGCACTGGTTAGTTCTGCAGTCTATGGAACACCACAACGCTCTTCCACAGGATTTGATTTACGCCGACTGAGCATGTTGCTTGCAGTATTGGAAAAAAGATGCGGATTCAGACTTGGTGCAAAAGATGTTTTCCTGAATATCGCTGGCGGAATCAAAGTGGAAGATCCGGGAATTGATCTCGCGGTGATTTGTGCCATCCTTTCTTCGAATGAAGATATTGCCATTTCTCCCAAAATTACATTCGCTGCAGAAGTTGGTTTGAGTGGAGAAATCCGACCGGTTACACGAGTAGAAAGCAGAATCAGTGAAGCTGAAAAAATGGGCTTTGAACAAATCGTTATCAGTAAATACAATTTAAAAGGACTGGATAAAAGTAGATTTACCAAAATAAAAGTACACGCTGTTTCCAAAGTGGAAGAAGTGTTTTCACTTTTGTTTGGATAACTTAATAAACCAATAAAAAATCCGTACAACAATTGCTGTACGGATTTTTTATTTTCATGGTCAATCATTTCTACTGAACTACCAACCTGATTTTTTCCGATTTATCTTTTGTTTTCACGTCAATAAAATATACCGCTCTGGCCCAATCTTCAGTATGAATAAACAGAGTTCTTCCGCTTGCTGATGAGATCTCATTGTGATAGACAATTTGTCCGGAGGTAGAATAAATATTCATCACCATATCTTCAGTTGTCTTTGGAAGCTGAACTGAAAACGCATCGTGCACCGGGTTGGGATACACATCTATTCTGCCCGACTGTTCAGTATTCTCAATTGATGTTGTAATTGTTACCATGATATCATCGGATGCTGTACATCCATGCTGATCTGTAACAGTCACACCATAAACACCGGAAGAATTCGCCACAATAGTTTCTGTAGTTTCAGTAGTTGTCCAGGCATAGGTAACAAAACCTGCACCGGCATCCAATATGAGAGAAAACCCGGTATTCAGCACCGTATCATTTCCTAAATCCACAACAGGTACCGTAAAGATTTCCGCCTGAACCGGAATTGCTGCACTCGGGCACACATCTCCTGCAATGGCGTAATAGATAGTAGATGCATTGATAAACGGTGATGTAAATGAACTTCCACTACCAAGAAGATTTCCTCCTGTCGCGGCATCATACCAATAAATACTTGCTGTATCTGTCGCTGAAAGAGTTACAGATCCAGGTCCGCAAAGCGAACCATTGATTCCCACAGGATCTGCAGTAACCTGATACACACTCACAGTGAGAGGAACAATCGCACTTGGACAAATCCCACCTGCCTGAACATAATAAGTTGTCGACTGATTAAGTACAGGTGTGGTATAGGTTGATCCTGTCGCTAATGTTGTTCCGCCAATTGCAGCACTGTACCAATACACCAAAGCTGTATCTGTTGCGGTGAGTGTGACAGAAGCATTTCCACAAAGTGTGGTATCGGAAACAACCGGCACAGGTGAAACAGCATTTATCGTTGCTTCTACCGGCAGAATCTGACTTGGACAAATCGTTCCGGCTTGAACATAGAAAGTTGTCGACTGCGACAAGGATGGTGTCAAAAACGTTGGACCTGTACTGATCACTGATCCACCACTTGCTGAAGTATACCAGCTTACTACTGCAGTGTCAATCGCAATCAGAGTTACACTACCATTTCCACATCGACTCGCACCTGTCACAACAGGATCCTGAGTAATCGCATTTACAACAGCATTCACCGGAATGACTGAACTCAAACATGATCCTGAACCAGATTGAGTGTAAAATGTAGTCGTTTGTGTAAGAGATTGTGTCGTATATGTCAATCCGGTTGCGAGCAAATTCCCTCCCGGTGCATCGTACCATTCAACAGGGAAAGGACACACAGCGGTTAATGTAACAGTACCATCTCCACATCGCGAAACTTCCTGTACAACAGGATCAGATGGCGCTGTTGTAATAATCGCGTTTACAGGAATTCGTGGACTAGGACATAAGGTCCCGGCTTCAACATAATAAGTAGTTGTACTTGTGAGAGCCGGAGTTGTGAATGTTGCTCCTGTATTGAGTAAAGTCCCTCCTGCTGCTGCATCGTACCAGAAAATGGTAGCAGTATCAACAGCAGTCAGATCAATACTTCCGGCTCCACATCGTGCAACATCAGCAGCGACAGGAGTAGCAGTAATATCATGGATAATTGCCTGCACAGGAACTCTTGCACTCGGACAGGAGTTACCAGCTTCAACATAATAAGTCACAGATTGTGAAAGAACTGGAGTGGTGAAACTTGTTCCACTGCCTATTTGTGTTCCACCTGTAGCAGCATTGTACCAATGAATGGCAGCAGTATCCGTAGCTGTTAAAGTTAATATACCGGAACCACAACGATTCGCACTTTGTGTTACAGGTGCCGCGGTGACAGCTTGTATGATTGCGGTAACACTTACTCTGTTGCTTGGACAAACAGATCCTGCTTCAATATAATATGTTGTATTGGATGTTAAAACCGGTGTAGTAAAAGTAGTTCCTGTGAATAACAGGGTTCCTCCGCTTGCACTGTTGTACCATCTGATCGTTGCTGTATCGCTTGCTGTCAATACTACGGTTCCGGTTCCGCATCTGCTTACATCCTGAGTAACCGGAGCGGCAGCGACACCATAAATGAATGCCTGAACCGGAACTCTGTTACTTGGACATAATGAACCGGCTTCAACATAATACGTAGTGGATTGTGAAAGTGATGGAGTTGTGAAAGAAGTTCCGGTTGCAAGCAAGGAACCTCCGGATGAAACACCGTACCAACGAATAGTCGCTGTATCAGATGCAGTAAGTGTAACAACACCGTTTCCGCAACGACTTGCATTTTGAGTGACGGGCGCTGCTGTTACAGCATTAATTGTTGCCAGTGCCGACACTCGTGAACTCGGACATCCGGTTCCTGCTTCAGCATAATAAGTAGTGGAAGAACTGAGTGATGGCGTTGTAAAATTAGCACCTGTACTCAATACTGCACCACCGCTCGAAGCAGCATACCAACGCACAACTGCTGTATCCGTTGCCACAAGTGTAACACTGCCTGTACCACAACGCGAAGCTCCCTGAGTAACAGGTGCAGCAGTGATCGCACTGATGATGGCCTGAACAGACACATAATTACTTTGACAACCAGCAGAAACTGCCTGAGCATAATATGTAGTCGTGGATGAAAGAACTGGAGTTGTATATGTATTTCCTGTTCCTAACAATGTTCCACCCGGTGAATTATACCAATTCACTGTAAAGGAAGAATTTGCTGTTAAAGTAACTGTACCTGAACCGCATCTGGTTACAGGAGTAACAACAGGATCTGCCGCTGCAGTCGCAATAATGGCATTCACTTGTATGCGAGGACTCGGACAAGCTGATCCTGCTTCTACATAATATGCAGTAGTGACATTGATAACCGGAGTAGTATATGTTGTTCCGGTAGTAAGTACTGCTCCTCCGACCGAGGTCGCATACCATCGAATACTTGCTGTATCACTTGCTGTTAATGTAACCGTTCCTGAACCACATCTCGCCACATCCGTAGCTACCGGTGTAGCTGTAATTGCCTGGATGATTGCCTGCGCCGGAATCCTGCTACTTGGACATACAGTTCCTGCTTCAGCATAATAGGTCGTTGTTGCTGAAAGTGATGGCGTAACAAAATTAGTTCCGGTAAATAATGAAGTTCCACCGCTTGATGCGGCATACCATCGAATAGCTGCTGTGTCAGTTGCTGTTAATGTAACGCTTCCTGTTCCGCATCTGCTTGCATTTTGCGTTACAGGAGAAGCAGCAATCGTCAGAATAGTCGCTACTGCTGATACCGGACTGCTCGGACAAACTGTTCCCGCTACTGCATAATAAGTTGTCGTGGCAGAAAGTACAGGAGTAGTGAAACTGGTGCCTGTACCTAATAAAGTTCCTCCCGGAGAATTGTACCAGTTAATAGTAGAAGATGCAGTAGCTGTAAGGGTTACTGTACCACTTCCACAACGGGAAGCGTTTGTAACAACAGGATTTGAACTGACTGCATTGATAATTGCATTCACCTGAACCCGTGAACTTGGACATACTGAACCCGCTTCTACATAATACGCAGTAGTGGACGAAAGAACCGGAGTTGTAAATGAAGTACCCGTCGCTAACAAGGTTCCACCACTCGAAGCTGAATACCAATGGATCACTGCTGTATCTGATGCAGTGAGTGTAACACTTCCTGATCCGCAGCGCGTCACATCATTTGTAACAGGAGCTGAAGTTGTTGCATTGATAATAGCCTGAGCAGGAACTCTGCTGCTTGGACAAACACTTCCTGCTTCTGCATAATATGTAGTCGTGCTGCTAAGCGATGGTGTTGTGAATGAAGTTCCGCTTCCAACTTGTGTTCCTCCACTTGCTGCAGAATACCAACGGATAGCGGCAGTGTCTGTCGCGCTGAGTGTAACACTACCCGTTCCGCATCGGCTTGCATTTTGTGTTACCGGAGCAGCAGTTGTAGTTGAAATAATTGCCTGCACAGGAATTCGTGCGCTCGGACAAAACGCTCCGGCTTCAACATAGTATGTCGTAGTGGAAGAAATAGAAGGAGTAGTGTAACTGTTGCCTGTGGCTAACAACAATCCTCCGCTTGCAGAATCGTACCAGTAGATGGTTGCTGTATCGCTTGCAGTCAGGGTAACAGAACCACTACCACATCGGCTCACATTCGATGCTACAGGATTCGCAGTGCTGGATGAGATCACAGCAGAAACTGCAATTCTTGAACTTGGACAAAAATTGCCGGCTTCAACATAGTAGGTGGTTGTTTGTGTAAGCACCGGTGTTGTAAAAGTATTACCTGTTGCGAGTAACGAACCTCCTGATGCGGATGAATACCATCTCACGGTCGCAGTATCTGTGGCGGTGAGTGTGATGGTTCCGTTTCCGCAACGACTCACATCTTGTGTCACAGGATTCGCTGTTGTAGAGAGAATCGATGCAACAACTGGGACGCGTGCACTCGGACATGCTCCGCCTGCCATCACATAATACGTTGTAGTTTGCGAAATAGATGGAGAGTTGAAAGTTGTACCAGTTCCAAGCAATGTCCCTCCCGTACTTGCATCATACCATTCCAATGTGGTCGTGCCACTTGCGGAAAGTGATACACTTCCATTTCCACATCTTGATCCATCCGTACTTGAATTAATTTGTCCTGCAGGATCTACAGTTACCGCAAGCGGACTTGAAATTCCCGAACAACCTCCGGCACTTACGCTCACTGTATAAGAGCCGGCAAGTGTCGCGGCATAAGTTGAAGAGGTGGCACCGGGTATATCTACTCCATTATTTTTCCATTGGAACGAATAACCGGGAGCCGCATTTGCTGTTAGTGTAACTGAGTTGCCCTGACAAATAGCTGTAGCACCTCCTGCAGTTACTGAAACTGATGGTGAAGAATAGGCTCTTCCGGGTGAGCCACCAAGACATCCCGCAAACCAACTGTTTCCATCATTCGGATCTGTTGCTGAAATAATTCTTTCCAATGTATAGCCCTGTCCATCTGCACCAAGAGGCCATGGTGCCTGGTCATCATACAAAACGGAAGTGTACAGAACATCTGCATTGGTATACAAGCGCAGATCTTCACCGCCATTATCAAAGTCAAAACCGAAACCACCAACAACATTGGTAACACCTGGGTTGATCGCAGAAAATTTTGCCAGGTCAGAAGCTACAACAACATATCCATTGGCAGGAATGTTTGTTGGTGCAGGGAAAGTGTAGGTATGATTGTCAGCACCATCACGAAATTTCCATCCTGAAATATCCAGAGCACTGTTCGATGGATTGTACAATTCAATCCAGTCTCCACTGTTGGAAGCGGAATCGCTGTTGTAATTAATTTCACTGATCATTAATTGCACCGCTGCCGGCGCACCGGTGAAGTACGCAGTAATCACATCATTGCTCGTGAAATTGTAGGTTGTGACCTGATTAAAATCGTTGGTTGCAATCACAGAATTTGAACGCCAGTGATCAAACGTATAACCCGGATTAGGAATCGCTGTGATGGTTACAGGATTTCCATTGAAATACACTCCACTCCAGGGATAACTTGTAGGAGTAACAGTACTGATCTGGATCCTTCCGGAACCGGCAGGAGAAGCCTGAATAGTCAACGTGACTTGTGAAGTCATTCCGAAATGCGACTGAATAAATCCACGTGCATTGGATGGACGCGAATTTGCAAAAGTCAACATCGTGGCGATATTATTTTTCCACTGAGTAGAATCACCTCCACCCCACTTGTCATATTGAAAATGAATATCACTTCTCAAAGAATCTCTGAACAGATACGCCATATTTTGCACGCTGGATGGCAACCAGATCGTGTTAATGAGGTCAGCATAACGGTTGATGAAGTAACGTTTAAACTGAGGATTTTGTACAAGCTTTTGAAAAATGTCGGAATTGTAATTGTGCGGAGAAGGATTCAACGCAGTACCCAACATATCGTTAGTCACACCACCTACGAGACCCAGACCAAAATCCAGATCATAGGAAAGATAACGGAAGCGACCACCTGTTTTGTTTGGTCTCCATAATTTCAGATTATTGTTTCCTCCACCCATCCAGTCATCATTTGGATAATACGTTTCCGAAGCAAAATAATCTACCATGTTGTCCAGATCCATCATCGTATTCATCGTTGCATAGTACGATGCACCGGTTGGAGATGCAGTGGTGGCATAATTGTACATCGTCCAGAAAGCCGCATCACTTCCTTTCTTCACTTCAATAGTTGGATAGAAATAACTTTCCTTCAATAAATCAATTTCATCTTTTTTGTATCCGTAATTCCCTTCGATCCAATGGTGGTCATCGTTTTCTCTTGTGTAATAAACTCCCCATGATTGTCCATTGATGTAAACCAGACAAGGCTCATATGCGAGATAATCAATGTTGGTGGTGCGCAGCAACCTTTCCATCAAGGGATCACGCATATGACAAACACCTCTGTCATTCCCTGTTGTATGAAGAATAAAATCATCCCACTTGTCATTCCAGAGCTTATCTGATTCTAAAGGATAATTCAATTTGGACAGACCATATTTGTCACTCAGCATAATCTCCAGACTTTTTTGATCTGCTGCTCTTGACCATCCACCGGTAATTTTTAACCCCGAATTAAATTTAAACGCACGAATTTTATCCCGGTCAAAATATTCGAGATATATCGGTTTTTCCCAGTCCATCCAGTAGTTTGCACCAAAGTGCGGATTCGATGCCTGAGCATTCGGACCTGCAACGAAAATTCCATTGTTGTAATCGTACAGATTGTAAGGATCAGTCGTCACTGCGTAAACCGGAAGTTTACAATTCAGATTGATGAAGAATGTGTTGGTCACAGTCTGACTTGGCAAAGCTGTAGATGCAAACACACGAGCCTTCACTGTTGTGGTGGTAGTGAGAGAAATCGCGCCGGTGTATAAAGTCGAAGTTGAACTTACATCTGTCCCGTCAAGCGAATACCGAATTTGTCCGCCGGGAAAAGAAGTTGACAAGACCAGAGATTGTGTACCTGAATAAAATCCGGAAGCTTTTGAGAAGATCGGAATCGTAGCATATCCGCTGAAGCAATTCGCGCTGTTGTTAGATGCGCCGGGTGTTGGTGTTGCAGTTGTACACCATGTAGCACTTCCATCCGGGTTTCGCCCGATGGAATTGTCAGGTTCAATCACTCCTGAATTTTTACTGTCGATTAAAGTACCGGATGCATTAACCAGAAATACTTTTTCACCTGCTCTGTTCAACTTGAACTTCGCATGAAGATATTGTTGAGGTGCAGGATGAAACCAGGAAGGAACAGAACCAAAATAGGAAACACTGTTGTCTACTAGAAAACTCAACCAGAATCTTCCGCTCAAATCGGTACTCGTCGAAAGATTATTGTGCACTTCTATGGCAAGCACATTCGTTCCGTTTTTCAGCAGGGATTTGAGAAGATTTTTTGAGAGATAAAATGAATCCGCGACGCCACCGGAATACATCACTGCTTCACGGGAAGCCGGAGCCAGATCATTCCATGCCGGGCGAATTCCCGCTATACCTGTGTTGACTCTGGCGATTTCTACTCCATTCAGATACGCAACAAATCCATCATCGTAATCCGCATTCAATACTGCTTCAAAAATTTTGGAAGTATCACTAATGCTGAATGTCTTTCTGGTGTAAACTGAGATACACGTGGATACTGTAGTTCCGTCATCGCTGTCACCAAAACCAATTCCTCCTGTTCCTGAACTCCATGTTCCATCGTTAAATGAAACGTTTCTCCAGTTGGTATCAGGAGGAGCTGAAGTGTTCACTCTGTATTTCCAGGAATCATTTTCATTTACAGCTGTTTCCCAATGCGTATTCACTGAAGTTTTATCCGTGTCGGAAGCGAACACAAGAAGATACCCCCCTGAAGGAATACTGATTGAAGGAAAACGAAAACGGAAATAATTGGTAGAGTCATCGCTGAGTCCGTATCCATTCAGATTCACTGCAGCACCGCCTGCATTGTAAAGCTCAACCCAATCATCATATTGCAAATACTCATCCTGAATAGTGGTCAGGTTGGAAGTTTGCAACTCATTAATAACGATCTGAGCTTTTGAAACTGAAGTAAGAAAGAGGATCAGGAAAATTACCAGAACCGAAATGGTTCTTGATACATTGAAGTAGAATTTGTTCATGTGGGGCAAATCTGTCTAGGTACCCCAAAATGCCATTTTTTTAGACCTTTTTCAACCTATTTTGACGAACATACGCTTTTACTCCGTAAACGAAATGTTAAAAAAGGGTGGACATTCGTTTTACTTGGTGGAAAAACACAATAGCAACCTGATTTTCAGCCGTTTTTCTGCATAACAGCCCTAAATTTTATCAATTAAAAGAGGATTTATTCTTTGATTCATTCAAAAAAAATTGCCCTGCAAATTCATCATTTACAGGGCAATATATTTCCTAAATGTTGACCTACTAGGGCTCGAACCTAGACTCTTCTGAACCAAAATCAGACGTGTTGCCAGTTACACCATAGGTCAATTTTGGGAGGGCAAAAGTAGAAAAAAGGATATGGAAGAACAAACAATTTCTTGAATTTTGGCACCGAATAGAGGAAATCATTGAAATCCATTCGTATTCAATACATCGATTCTATCAGTTCTTCGTCGCGATCAGGTAGATATCCCAACAACGGTCGAGGTTGCTCGTTTGCAAATGAAAATCCTTTGTGCTGATATCGGTTGTCGTCTGGACTTTCTCTTTCAACTTGTTTCGCATCAAATTGGTAACCAGGTTGTATGGCTTCGTTAACCATGCCGATGGCAATCGCTGGTGAAGTTTAAATACATCCCATTTAAGGATCATACGGACAAACTTCCCATTCTCCTCGTAATATTTATTCACCCGATCGTTTCCATTCAGTCCCTGCAATTCAAAAGAAGAAGTAATCGCCCCTACCTCCTGCCTCATCTCATCAAAGGTATATTCATGCACGTGAAATGGATTGCGCGCAAGTGACATCTTATTATTCGGTGTTGTAATGAGCACTTTCCCTCCCGGCTTCAACACACGAATACACTCACGTATAAACTCTGCCCGGGGATGAATATGTTCGATGAACTGGAACGATGTAATCACATCGTATGACTGATCCGCAATTGGCAAAGGAGGAATTGTAGCACGTTGAAAATTCAGATTCCGGATCGATGCATATTGATTCTTGTTTGCTTCAATCGTCGCTTCATCGTAATCCAAACCGGTAATCTCAGAAGCGAATTCTGCCATCAGAGCAGTTCCATAAGCATTGCCGCAACCAACATCCAATACTTTTTTTCCATTGATAAATGGCTTTGCAAATTCATAGGCAAACTGACAACGTTGATAGGTTACATTGTTTGCTTCGTCGTGGTGGGCGCGTTCGTGTGAACTCATACATTTTAATTATGGCCCAAAGGTAAAATTTCAATAACATTCAACAGCGCTTCTTTGATTTCCTGAAGTCTGTCATTGATCCAAAAAAAAAGCGAATTCTTCGGCAAGAAGAATTCGCTTATAATTAAGTGTAGCTTTTTTAATGAGAAACCACCATCCGGGCTGTTTTCAACTCTCTTCTATCGGCAACCAGTTTGTAGAAATACACTCCCGATGGCAAATCTGCTGTTTCCATACGAAGAATAGAAACCGGCTCATTCACAAGCACTTCCCGTACCATTTTACCAGTGAGATCAAATAATCTAAGTTGTACTCCTCCGGATTGAACCGAATTCATATTCACTGTAAAAGAGTTATTCGATGGATTCGGAGCAGCTGTAATGGATTCACTCAATGAATTTTCAGAAATACCTGTTGTTGTTGGAATCCAGGCACTGAGGTCAATGTAATACAAATGATTGCCGCTACCATTGTCCTCATCCGTCAGGTAAATTTCGTTGTTACTCCAAAAAGTAACAGCTTCTTTTTGTGTCCACGTACCACTGATATTAATTTGTGTATGCTGGCCTTCGAAGAAATTTGTGCTTTGAAAATTGCGGAAAAGGTGAAGGTGAGTATTGGAAATTAAAATCAGCGTGGAACCATCCGGACTTATATCCGCGGAAGTTGTGCGGTCATTGGTATAAAAACTGTCAACCAAAGTGGCTACGTATGTTCCGGGAACATCCGGAAGCATATACATCTTTGTATAGCCTATAGCATCACCGTCAGCTTTGGTGAACAAAAACAAATGACCATCATAATGGATAAACGATTCCACATCAAAATTCATCCAGGCTGAAGGAAACTGGTGTTGATCAGGATAAGTAAAATTGATCGCTTCGGCTGTTACAGAACTCGCAGAAGTAGTAGATGGATATTGGGTTCTGTAGATATGCAGATTTGTCCGGTCACATGCATTGTTCCCGAAATCACCGATAAACATGTATGTTCTGGAATGATCATGAGTGATGTCTTCCCAATCATTATTTACAGCGCCAACAACATTCACTGTGCGACTGAGTACACCGGAATTGCTTACTTTATAGAGATTGTTGTCTCCATATCCATCGTTGTGTGTCCAGAAACTTGCTCCACCTGTGAAGTCAACTCCGGACGATTCAAGAACTTGTGAAGGTAAATTACCCATCACAGTCGCATTTACTGCATATGACTGCAAATAGGATGTTCCCAGTAGTGTGCAGACAATAAAAGTTCTAAGCAGGTTATTGCGTAATGTGTTTCCCATTGATTTTCGGATTTTGCTTATGTTTTTCCTTCCCCTCGAAAGGATGATTTTAACAAGCAAAATATACGAGGCTGCAAATGTAAAATTTTTCTTAATCAAATGATATTCTTACAGTTAAACGAGCATTTCAGACTCTTCATTTTATCAACAGGGAAACTCGTTTTTTGAAATAATTTGTACACATGTCCTGAAATGGGAATGAAATTTTTGTGAAATATTTTAGCAGTTTAACATAATGATGGTATAAAGATCCGGAATGAAGCTTTTTCAAGATCGCTTTTAAAAAAAATTGAGGAATAAAATGATGCTTCCTCCTACCTGATCATCAGAGGATTTAATACAACCATGAATGGTTCCTCCCGACTGATCCAATCCAGTCGAATTTCAGTCAATGTGAGGAACGAATTAAGTCCTTTTCATATCCTCCAAAGCCGTTTTTTACTGTGACCATATTTTATACCTTCGCAGGCTATCCAAATTTTCATAATACCCTATGAATTATCAACGTACCAATAACCTAGTTGGCTGGATTACTTTCCTTATCGCCACGTTTGTGTACATCTCTACCATTGAGCCAACCGGCAGCTTTTGGGATTGCGGTGAGTTTATCGCTACTGCTCATAAATTAGAAGTAGGACACCCGCCGGGTGCTCCTTTATTCTTGATGTTAGCCAGAATCTTCATTCTCTTCGGAGGAGACAATGTAAGAATGTTCCCGATCGCAGTGAACATTTTGTCGGCATTGATGAGTTCTTTCACCATCCTCTTTTTATTCTGGACCATCACCGCTTTGGCAAAAAAGATTGTGATCGGAAAAGCAGAAGCAAGCGCGGATAAAATCATCGCTGTCATGGGAGCCGGTTTAGTAGGCGCACTCGCATACACATTCACCGACTCATTCTGGTTCTCGGCAGTTGAAGGTGAGGTATATGCAAGTTCTTCCTTCTTTACCGCAATTGTATTCTGGGCGATTTTCAAATGGGAAAATCACAGCGAAGAACCACACAATTTGCGTTGGCTTATTCTCATCGCATATCTCATGGGATTGAGTATCGGTGTTCACTTGTTGAACCTCCTTACCATTCCTGCACTTGCCTTCGTTGTATATTTCAAAAAATACAAAGTCTCTACCAAAGGTATCATCTACACGAGTCTTATAGGTGTTCTTGTACTTGGATTCATACAATATGGAATCATTCAGGGTGTAATTACTCTTGCCGGTACTTTCGACCGCATGTTTGTGAATGGATTCGGAATGCCATTTGGATCAGGAATTATTTTCTACGGATTATTAATCATCGGTGGAGTCATCTGGGGATTGATTTATACAAAGAAAAAAAATCATCCGATCTGGAATACAGCTATTCTGTGTTTCACCTTTATCATGATCGGATATTCTTCATTCGCTCAAATCATCATTCGTTCAGCTGCCAACCCTCCTTTGGATGAAAATAATCCGGAGAATGTTTTCAATTTTATTTCCTACCTCAAACGTGAGCAATACGGAGAACGTCCTTTATTCATTGGTCAGTATTACAATGCCCGGATCATTGATCAGGTGACCGGTGATGATACATGGGCAAAAATTGAAGGAGAGAAAAAATATGTGAAAGGTCCTTCGAAAGTGGAACCTGTATATGAGGCAGACAAAACAACCGTATTCCCACGCATGTGGAGCAATCAACAAAGCCACATCAACGAATACAAAAAATGGGCGGATGTAAAAGGTGACCGCACTCCAACCTTTGGAGAAAATCTGAAATTCTTTTTCGTTTATCAAATGGGAGAAATGTACTGGAGATATTTCATGTGGAATTTCGTCGGCCGCCAGAATGATTTACAAGGACCGGGCGGTATCACGAAAGGAAACTGGATCAGCGGAATAAAGTTCATTGATGAAATGCGACTGGGCCCACAGGACAATTTACCTGAAAGCATGACGAACAACAAAGCCCGGAACATGATGTTCTTCCTGCCATTTATTCTCGGAATCATCGGTATGGTTTATCACTATTCACGAGACAACAAAGATGCATGGGTAGTGATGTTACTTTTCTTCTTTACTGGTGTTGCTATCGTTATTTATCTCAACGGTACCCCACTCCAACCCCGTGAACGTGACTACGCCTATGCCGGATCGTATTATGCCTTCGCGATCTGGATTGGTCTGGGAGTTCTCTCCTTGTATGAATTCCTGAAAAAGCGAATTCCGGCAACAGCTGCCGCTCTTTCAATGACAGCCTTGTGCCTTGTTGCTGTACCGGCCGTTATGGCAAAAGCTGAATGGAATGACCACGATCGTTCTGACCGTTATACTTCCCGTGATTTTGCAACGGATTATCTCAATTCCTGTGAACGCAATGCGATCCTGTTTACGAATGGCGACAATGACACATTCCCTCTGTGGTATGTGCAGGAAGTTGAAGGAGTAAGAACTGATGTCCGTGTAGTAAACCTGAGTCTACTCAATACTGACTGGTACGTTGATCAGCTGAAACGTAAATACTATGATTCAGATCCGATCAATATCAGCTGGGCGCAGGATAAATACATGCTGGGTCGCCGTGATTATATTCCGTTTTATGATCGCGGACTGAAAGAAGCTGTAGAGCTTAAAGAAATGGTGGATTTCATGGGTAGTGATGATGCTCAGGCGAAAGCCCGCACCAATTCAGGTGAAGAAGTAAATTATTTCCCGACGAAGAATGTGAAGCTCACAGTGAATAGAGAAGAAGTTCTTGCCAATGGTGTTGTTTCCAAAGATGAAGCGGATAAAATTGTTCCGGTAATGACATGGAGTCTCGATGGAAATTACCTCATGAAGAATGACCTCATGATTCTGAACATCCTCGCGAACAATCACTGGAAACGTCCGATTTATTTTGCGACAACAGTTGGTTCTGAAAATTATCTCAACCTCGAACCTTACTTCCAACTGGAAGGTCTCACTTACAGAATTGTTCCAATTCGTACAGATTCGAAAAGCGATATGGTTCCCGGTCGTGTCAATACAAACATCATGTACAACAACGTGATGACAAAATTCGCCTGGGGTAATATGAATAAACCGGAAGTTTATCTGGATGAAAACAACATGCGGATGACAACGAATTTCCGCATTAACTTCAGCCGTCTCGCCGAAGAACTCATGAATGAGAACAAACGGGATTCCGCGATCAAGGTTCTGGATAAATGCCTGGAAGTGATGCCCGACAAGACCATTCCTTACAACTATTTCATGACTAAAATTGCCGAGCTGTATTACAGAGCTGCCGGAGCATATAACCGTCAGGATACACTGATGGCGAATGACATGGAATTAACCAAAAAGAATGAACTTATCGCGAAAGCCAATTCTATTTCTGAAAGAATAACTCAGATCTATGGTGACAACATAAAATATTATTTGTCTTTGAAGGGAACAAAATACTTCAAACTCATCGATCAGGATATGAATCAGGCATTGTATATCATGCAATCCATGACCAGTATTCTGAAACAAACGAATCAGAAGGAAATTGCAGATAAGACTGAAAAGAAATTCCTTGAGTACGCCAAAGAATCAGGCTATTGATCAGGACTAATTTTTATCAAGGCTGCCCAATTCAGGCAGCCTTTTTTTTATCTGCTAACTTTCCTCATTGGAATGCAAATTCAATTGAATAATTTTGTGCATTGCGCAATTCAGGTATGTATCGTTGGTTGTCCTTATTATATCCTTCACTACTTTGGCATGTTCCGGTCAAAGAGAAAATTCTGTACCTGACTTTTGATGACGGCCCGATTCCGGAAGTCACACCCTGGGTACTTCGTGAATTGTCTAAACGAAATGCGAAAGCCACGTTCTTTTGTGTAGGAAACAATGTCAAAAAAAATCCGGAAGTATACGCACAAATTCTTGCCGAAGGTCATGAAGTAGGGAATCACACCTTTCATCATTTGAATGCATGGAAAAATTCCAATCAGGATTACTATACAGACATAGAATTAACAGAAAAAATTGTTGCATCTTCCCTCTTTCGTCCGCCGTATGGTAAAATCAAACTTTCCCAAATTAAAACCCTGAAAAAAAGATTTCGAATTGTCATGTGGGATGTGCTGAGTAAGGATTATGACAAAGACCTAACAGCAGAAGATTGCCTGAAACGCATTCTGCGATCTGCGAGACCCGGTTCCATTGTTGTATTTCACGACAGTCTGAAAGCAGAAAATCGTTTGCGACTTTTGCTGCCAAAGGTGCTGGATCATTATCAGTCATTGGGCTACACTTTTCATTCATTGGCAGAATTTAATACTGTACAAAAATCCGTCTAATCATATTTTCACTACATTAATCCATAATTTACTTCTTGTGCCAGGACGTATTCTGTTGATCCTAATTTTTCTTGTCTCTACTGTACCGGTCAATGCACAGGAACAACGCGGAGTGATTGGTGTTGGACTATCGGCAGGTGCTTCAAATTATGCAGGAGAGCTGGATGATAATTTCACTCTTATTTTTACCAGACCCGGATTCGGAGCGCACATCAACTTCCTGTTTTTTTCCCGTTTGCATGTAAGACTGGCAGCTTTTCACGGACGTATCACCGCGAGTGATTCCAAAGGAGTAAACTTTTCCGGAAACCAATACAGAAATCTGAGTTTCTATTCTGACATTGATGAAGGAGGCATTCATATCCTCTATACTTTGCAAAGCAGAAGAAAAGGTTTCAGTAAACGAAACAGAATTGCTCCGTATCTCTTTGCAGGGTTCGCCTATTTTCAATTCAATCCTAAAAGAAATTTGAACGGGAAAACAATTGAGTTGCAAAAAGTAGGTACCGAAGGGCAATACCTCAACGGGCCATACCCAAAACCGTATTCTCTCAAAGAGTTTTCAATTCCGTTTGGATTAGGTTTTATGCTCAAACTTACGGATCAATTTGATGTTGGAGGGGAAATCGGATTCAGAAAAACATTCACAGATTACCTCGATGATGTAAGTACACGTTACCCGGACAAACAGCAGCTTCTTGCCGCTCAGGGCCCGGAAGCGGTTTATTTATCAGACCCATCCAATGACCCTGATTTTCCCGGAGGAAAAAACAATTTCAGTAAGCGAGGCAATTCCGGCAATCTCGACTGGTATGTGTATACCAATATTCATTTTACATACTATTTTACAACTGCCCTTTTCAAAGCCTATAAACCCAAAAATAAATTCAAAGGGGATACATGTAAAGGCCTGATGTTTTAATTCCTTAGACAGACAATTTTTCTTTCAGCCAGGCTTTGTAATTGAGAATCTCAGAATCACTTCCATCTTCTTCTTCTGTGCCGAAAATAAGTTGCTTCACTTTTTGAAGAAGTTGTTTCTCCTGTTTGAGAGAATCCAGCTCAATTAGTTTCGTAATCACACTAATCATCAGAATTTCTCTGCTGTTCACTTGCCTTGTAATAAACTCACGAAAGTCTTTCTTTACCTGCCTGATTTTACTTTCCAACACATCAAAGTCTTTCAGCTCATACCGGATCATCAATTCCGCAATGGCGATTTTGAATTGCAGAGAACGGTCAGCGCTCGCATAGCCATTCAGCACATACAGTTTGTTCAAATTCCGAATCGATTGATGGAAATCTTTTTTGTCGAACCACGAAACCGCGAGATTGAGATATACAAACATCTCGTAAAACGGGTTGGATCTGATTTTTTCATTTCCCTTCATCTCATCAAGAATTTCAATTGCTTTGTTTCGGTCCAGTCTCGAATAGTTAATCACCAAAGAGTTGTAATAAAAGAAAAGGTATTTATCGTAATACAATCGCTGAAATTCTTCCATTGACTGTTGCAATAATGTCGTGTACTTCAGCGACTCTTTCAATTTATTGTTTTTGAAAAGTGAGTTAATGAGGTAAACCAACATCTGCAGTTTCGTATCGTGATTGGTACGTGTGAATAATTTTTCATCTCGGAATTCAGTGAATACGCTCAACAAATATTCTTCAAGCGCTTTGTAATCGCGCTTCTGCAATAAAATTTGTGTTACTGCATGATAAATTTTAAATCTGAGTTTCGCGCTTCGAATGAGTTCTTTGTCATTGGAATAATGTTCAACCGTTTGCTGAAGCAATGGAAGAATAGGATTTTCATCGCCTGCAAAATTTTGTGTCAATTTCATCTTGTAAGAAACTACCGCGAGAATATCATCAATCGTTCTCAATTGGCGAATTTGTTCCTGATTCTCTTTTCTTCGCTCTATATACTCTTCCGGATTGATGGATAACAATTCATGCGACAGGCGAATGAAATCGCCATATACAATATCCAGCAGTTCAAAATTTTCAGCACGGCGGGCTTCTGCTTCCGCTTTTTTTAAAAAATAAAATGCAACCCGGGTGTTGTTCCTGCTATAATAAAATTTCCCAAGCGCAATCAGGTGTAAGGTGTAACTGGTTTCGTCATCGTTGTAATGCTGGATCATCGTACTCTTGTTCAGATCCTGCAATAGCCGGTTTCGCAATCTGTAAAAAGAATTTTTATCGTCAGTGCTGTAAAGTTTTCTGAAGATCTTCTCCTCATCATACTCTTCCCCTGACTTACGCATATAATCGAAGAGCTGAATATCCATACGGTCGTCACGGTCATGACTGCGACTCAGGTATACTTTGAAAAAACGTACCTGATCCTTACTCATACCGGAAACTATCAAATTCAGAATATCCATTTTCGCGATTTTGAACGGGTAAGAAATATATAAAATATATTTCGATTCCGAAATAGATTTGAATACATTTGATTCAGTAATTAAAAAGGATACGTATGAAAAGATGTCATTTTATTCCGGTACTGATTTTTTGGCTCTTCAGTCATGCCTCAATGGCCGTGAATGGCTATCTGACCATTACACAACTAAACGGATTTCCGATCGCCAACGGTGATACAGCTTATGACTCACGGACCTATGATTCCGTTCAGGTAATGATCAGGAACATCGGAAATCAGGCGATAACTGATCAATACGATGTGTTGATTCGGGGCAATACAGGAATAACAGATACTCTTTATTCTGACACCTCCAGTGCTCAACTCTTAAACCCGGGAGATTCCCTCCAGTTAAACCCGTCGCCTTATCTCTTTGATATTGTTCATTACGATGATGGCGACAATATTGTTGTTGTTTGGCCTGTGGCCCGTACAACGCCCAATATCCAGGTCGACACAATGAGCTTCCATGTGTATTTCGTAAGACTTTCAGGTATTCATGAAACTCCGGAATCTGCGCTAACAGTCTATCCCAACCCGGCAAGCGATTATTTACGCCTTGAATTTCCGGAAAAAAACAGGCTTAGATACGTAAGAATTTTTAACTCCTACGGGCAATTGGTTCTTCATTCCAAAGTGGATAGCAACCTGATTCCGATTTCAGATTTGTCCAAAGGCGTTTATCTGATTGAACTCACAGGATCAGACGGAAAAGCATACTTCGCTAAAATCATTAAGAATTAAATTCCCTGTGTTTTGTATTCGTGAAAATGCCGGCAATGCCGGCATTTTCATTTGACACCCTTTTCTTTTCCTGAACTTGTTTTCAATATCTTTGTTTGACTGTTTTATGGCAACACTTTCTTCATTCCCTGGATATTGCAATAGTATCACCGGATACTCACGTTTGTTTACTCGTGAAGTCAAAGTGGGTGATATAGGAATTGGCGGGTTCAATCCAATCCGGGTACAATCGATGACCACAACAGACACCATGAATACTTTGGCTACTGTTGAACAAAGTATCCGTATGATAGAAGCCGGTTGTGAACTGGTGCGTATTACGGCTCCAAGTATCAACGACGCGAAAAATCTGGAGAACATCAAAAATGAATTACTGAAGAAAGGATACTCTACCCCTTTGGTTGCTGATATTCATTTCACCCCGAATGCAGCGGAATGGGCGGCTCGTATAGTTGAAAAAGTTCGGGTAAATCCCGGCAACTACGCGGACAAAAAAAAGTTTGAAAACATAGAGTATACTGATTCAGCTTACGATGCAGAACTTGAAAGGATCCGTGAGCGATTTACTCCGCTTGTAAAAATTTGCAAGGAATACGGAACAGCCATGCGCATCGGAACCAACCATGGTTCGCTTAGCGACCGAATCATGAGTCGCTATGGAGATTCTCCATTGGGTATGGTTGAATCCGCTCTGGAATTTCTGAGGATCTGCGAAGAAAATGATTACAGGAATATTGTCTTGTCGATGAAAGCAAGCAATACTCAAATCATGGTGCAAGCGTATCGTTTGCTGATTCAAAAAATGCATGCGGAAAACATGTATTACCCATTACACCTTGGAGTAACGGAGGCAGGTGAAGGTGAAGACGGACGAATCAAATCAGCTGTCGGTATCGGAACATTACTGGAAGATGGAATTGGTGATACGATTCGTGTTTCATTGACAGAAGATCCGGAATTTGAAATTCCTGTGGCGATGGATCTGGTTTCAAGATATACTCATCGTAATAAACTGCAATCTGTTATTCCTTCTCTGAAAAATCAAGGCAAAGAGAAATCGCATCTCATTGATCCGATGAAGAGTGAACAGTTTTCCATCGGTCAAAATCCGGGTTACGCAACCAATCACCAGATTCAAAATATCCAGCTGCCTTATTCTCCTTATGAATACAACAGAAGATATTCAGAAAAAATTCTGAATATCGGAGGTCACGAAGTACCACGGATTATTGCAGACTTTAGTCACAAAGACAAACTTACTCCGGCTTCATTTTTTCCTGTTGGTTATAACTATTCAGTCGCTACCGATAAATGGAATTTGAGTGATCAGGCTTGCGACTTTATTTATACGGGCAACAAATGTGTTGAATTTGAACTTCCCGGTACTTTGGGAATAATTGTGGATGCAAAGGTTTGGGCAAATAATAAAAACAAACAAAGGCATTATCCATTGCAAACTGCAGTAGCTTTTATCAACGGAGGTTCTGCCTCTGAGCAATTGAATTTTATTTTAGTCTCAGTGAATGATTGTTTAAATGAAAACTTCCTGAACAAAATTAAAGGAAATCAGGGAAATGTATTGGTTCTCGAAACAAGCAATGAACATGGAATGGCGGAACAACGCAGAGCGTTTATAGCTTTGGAAGAAACTGATTGTTCCATACCTGTTATTATCAAAAGAAATTATTCCGGAATATCTCCTGAGCAATTTCAACTTCATGCATCAACAGATGCCGGTGCTCTTTTGCTTGATGGTTTTGGCGACGGACTCTGGATTAGTGCCTCCGGTATTGCATCAGAAAAATCCATCAATGCTACCGCATTTGGTATTCTTCAGGCAACACGAACACGAATTTCAAAAACAGAATACATCAGTTGCCCGAGTTGTGGCAGAACACTTTTTGATCTGCAGGAAACGACAGCGAAAATCCGTTCCCGTACCGATCATCTGAAAGGAGTAAAAATCGGCATCATGGGATGTATCGTAAATGGTCCCGGAGAAATGGCAGATGCTGACTACGGATATGTTGGTACCGGTCCTGGTAAAATAACTCTTTACAAAGGTAAAGAAGTAGTGGAACGCAACATCGACGAGCACAAGGCTGTGGATGCATTGATTGAACTCATCCGTAAGCACGGTGACTGGCAAGAAGCCAATTCTGCATTTACAGAACTGACTTCATGACTTCTAACTTCTTCAACTTTTTGAAAAATTATTTAGGACCAAGATACCCTCTGATATTTTCCACATATTTTTCGAAAGCAGTTACTCCCTCACTTGTGATTTTACAGGTTGTAAGAGGATAATTATCTCTGAAACTTTTTGTGACGAGAATATAATTTGCTTCGGCCAATTTACTGATCTGCACACTGAGATTTCCGGCAGTGGCTCCCGTTTTTTCCTTTAGAAAAGCAAATTCCGCTTCCTTCACTGCAATGAGCAAGGACATTATCGCAAGACGTAATTGCGAATGAAGGAGCGGATCTAAGTCTTTAAACATAAAAATCTGATTAGGCAGTGGTAAACCTGAGATCAGGCTGTAAGCGCTTTATTTTCTCTGCTGAATTTCGCACGCAACAGATATCCCGGTATAATGTAACCTAACAATACAGCAATCGCCAACAGAATCAGTTGTGTTTCAAAATTCACAAAAACAGCTATACAGGCTATTATCCAATTTATTACTCCGCCAATAATGAGCGGATTAAACTTCATTGCTCCGCCGGAGATAAACAACCACATCCCATACACCACTAGAACCATTGGGTAAGTATACAGACCAAGTTTTTGCATGAAGACCAGCACAAAAGTGAGTGAAAATAAAAACGCTCCGAGTACATACATCATGACTTCGTCAAGATAACTTTTGTAAACCTGTTTCTTGCCTTGCCAGCGTCCATACACTGCGCTGATAACACCACCCGCCGGCATCAGAATCATCCATGCAAGCCAGGGCTTGTCGTAATTTATTTCAAGGAGGAAATAGTTAGACACACAAGAGATGAACACCAACCATCCCCAGAGTAAATAGAAGAAACCATTGTCTTCAAATTGTTTCTTTGCCGAGTAAATCATTTTGTGAATCAAAGCAAGGCTTTCAGCTTCGCTAAGTGGTTGTTCTTTGGATTCCATTTTTTTGAGAGTTTGAAAGATAATTTTCGGAGATATTTTTTTTTGTGATCAGATAAATCGAATGAAGAGTGTGAGTAAATCGTGCATTCTATTTTCTGTTCATTGCACAAACATAAAGTAGTTTATATTATAAACCATAATAATATGAGATAAATATTCATATAGTTCTCATTTTCAATTAAATAATTTTAGTTAAGGGTAGTTTCTGTTTTCAAAATTTCCGGAGAAACACCAAAAATGGATTATTTTGAAAGACCTACATCCCAAAAACTTCACGGGCTACCCAGCCTTTTCCCCAGTTCTCCATCTCTTCTGCATTCCAGAGTGCAGGGTAAAAAACACGTTTTTGAAAACGTGGTGGGAGATATTTCTGCCAGTTCGTTCCACCCGTCGCTTTGATATCCTCAGGATCTTTTTGCAAATAACGAACGGCAGATTTGTAATGACTCAATGGCCAGTTGACATTGACATTTGTATCCAACATCTTTAAGGCATTGATGATTTGCTGATTGCTCTGATCTGCTTCAGGAAGTAATTTATAAAGCTGCCACAAATTGCAGGAATTGAATTTCCTTGCAAGCTCAATTAAGTCTTTTGAATATTTTTCTTCGAATTGTTGAAGAGTTAGTGTCTTTTTTCCGGTTGCAAGTTCTGTTGCACCTGCTTTCCAATAAATTTTTTCAAACATCTGTGGAATAGATGCATTCCTGCTTTCAAATTCTGCTCTGGAATTTTTATCAACGAGGTGAATAAAATCCGTAGAACAAATTTCGATCATACGGTATTGAGCACTTTGAAAACCACTTGCCGGAAGTAAACTCATTCTGAATTTCAGAAACTGCTCCGGTTCCATTCCGGTGACCATGATGTCGAAGGAACGAACAAGGTTTTCGAAATAGCTGTTGATACGATTTACACGTGATAAAAAATAGTTGCCCTCGAGAGCAGAATTTCCTGCCAGTTGATTGTATTCATGTAAACTAAGTTTGAAATACAACTCGGTAATCTGATGGTACATGATGAAAATTTCCTCATCCGGAAAACTGGTCTTGGGATTTTGTAGGGATAGTAAGGTATCCACGTGGATATAATCCCAATAGGTCAGATAATCCGCGTACAGCAATCCATCCAGATAAGACAGGATATCTTGTCCCATTGCGCTAAATTTCTTTTCCAGAGCTTCCAGCTTTTGGACCAGTTCGGGTTTCATTTCCATGGGTGTAAGGTCGGAAACTCTGAGGAAATAGCAAACAGGCAAGGGCTTTCTTTGCAAAGGGAAAATAGTTCGCGCAAAGGCGCAAAGGGCGCAAAGGAAATTGAAAAACTCGAGGGGA
Organism: uncultured Bacteroidota bacterium; assembly: GCA_937871435.1. GTDB lineage: Bacteria > Bacteroidota > Bacteroidia > AKYH767-A > 2013-40CM-41-45 > JADKJP01. The sequence continues at coordinate 71,763 of CALMQM010000102.1, forward strand.
TAACTCAGCAATCTTAGCCTGAGCCAAGAGATCCCTCATTCTCGGGAGAACGAAGCATTGGCAGGGCAGAAATGTATTGAGGAATGTGTGCGTTCCCAAAAAAACTTAGCGCTCTCTGCGTCTTTGCGAGAAATAATTTCGCGCAAAGGCGCACAGGCGCAAAGAGGATATTACATTCCCTTCAGCATTTCAAGTCTTGACCAACGGTCTTTGATTTCTTCGCTGGCGTGGTTCATGAAACTCAAGGCGAGCTCGGGGTCTTTGGTTTTGACTACGGTGAAACGTGTTTCGCCGTCAAGGAAGACACTGAGTGGCAGAGAAGGTTCTTTGGAATCCAACACGAAGCGTTCGCCTTTGGGTTTGGATGGGTTGTAATGGAACAATGGCCAGTATCCGGTCTTCACCGCGTTTTGTTGATGTGTCGGGCCCATACACATGTCGTAACCGTGCGCGATACAATGACTGTAGGCAATGACGATGGATGGTCCCGGATAAGCTTCGGCCTCCCGAAGAATTCGTACAGTCTGAGCATCATTGGCACCGATTGCAATTTGCGCCACGTAAGCTTTTTCATGCGCAATCGCCTGCCATGCAAGATCTTTTTTTCCGGTAGTTTTTCCGTTGATAGAAAATTTCGCGCTTGCGCCGAGTGGTGATGCTTTGGATTTTTGTCCGCCTGTATTGGAATACACTTCTGTATCCAATACCAGGATATTTACATTTTCACCTGTAGAAAGGACGTGGTCAAGTCCGCTGAAACCGATATCGTAAGCCCATCCATCACCACCGACAATCCAGATGGATTTTTCACTGAGATAATCTGCGAGTTCAAAAAGATTTTTCGCTTCAGGTGTTCCGATTTCTTTCAGCTTATCTTTCAATGTCGCGATCTGGTGTCTTTGCAACTGAATTGCTTTCTCATCGGTTTCTTTCGTATTGATGATGGCCTCACTGAGATCCGCTCCAACTTTATCTTTCATTTTGTTCAGCAGATATGTCGCCAGCTCACGTTTCTTATCAGTTGCCAGTTTTATTCCCAATCCGAATTCCGCATTGTCTTCGAACAATGAATTTGCCCAAGCTGGTCCCCTGCCCTCTTCGTTTACAGTCCACGGTGTAGTCGGAAGATTTCCGCCAAAGATGGATGAACAACCCGTAGCGTTCGCGATGATCATTTTTTCTCCATACATCTGAGAGAGCAGTTTGAGATACGGAGTTTCTCCACATCCTGCACAGGCGCCGGAGAATTCAAAGAGTGGTTGCAACAACTGTGTTCCTTTGACAGTGTTTTGATTCACACGGGAACGATCTATTTCAGGCAAGCCAAGGAAGAATTCCCAATTTTTCTTTTCTTTTTCTTCGAGTGCAAGTTTGTCGACCATGTTGATGGCCTTGTGTCCGGGCTCTTTCTTGCTTTCAACAGGACAGAACTCCACACAAAGATTGCAACCGGTACAATCCTCTACAGAAACCTGGAGAGTATACGCTTCATTCTCTTTCACAAATTCTTTTCCAATCGGATCTATATGCATAAATCCATCAGGAGCAGAAGACAAATTTGATTTATCGTACACTTTGGCACGTATCGCCGCATGCGGACAAATAAGATAACATTTACCACATTGAGAACAAAGCTCCGCATCCCAAACCGGAATTTCATCAGCGATGTTTCTCTTTTCCCATTGTGAAGTGGCCGTTGGAAAAATTCCATCAGCAGGGAAAGCACTGACAGGAAGCTGATCTCCTTCACCCGCAATGATGCGGGCAATCACGCTATTGACAAACTCCGGTGATTTGGAAAATAAAGTTGTGTGCATATGTTGATTGCCAATAGGCAAATCAGCGTAATTGATTTCATGAAGGTTTTCGATGGCTTTGTCGACCGCTTCATAATTTTTATTGACGACAGCTTCTCCCTTTTTCCAATAGGTTTTATAGATTGCCTGTTTGATTTCGGCAATAGCTTCGTCTTTCGGAATCACATTGCTGATGGCGAAGAAGCAAGTTTGCAGAATGGTGTTGATCCGGCTACCCATACCGGTTTCGCGTGCAACCTTTCCAGCATTGACGACATAAAACTTCAGTTCTTTGTGTTTGATTTCTTCCTGGATTTCCACCGGAAGTTTGTTCCAGACGTCTTCATGAGAATAAGGCGCATTCAGAAGAAAAGTAGCACCCTTTTCCGCATCTTTCAGAATATCGTATTTGATCAGGTAATTGAAATGATGACAGGCAATGAAATTTGCTGAGTTGATCAGATAAGCCGAACGAATCGGATTTTTTCCTGAACGCAAATGCGAAACCGTTAGTGATCCAGATTTTTTTGAATCGTACACAAAATAACCCTGGACATAATCATTGGTTTTGTCGCCAATAATTTTGATAGAGTTTTTATTCGCACTAACGGTGCCATCTGCGCCAAGACCGAAGAAGAGTCCGCTGAAAGAATGTTGTTTCTCTATTGAAAATGAAGGATCGTAGTCAAGGCTGGTAAAAGTGACATCGTCTTCAATTCCTATCGTAAAATGATTCTTTGGTTCTGATTTATTTAATTCAGAAAAAATAGACATCACCATTGCCGGTGTAAATTCTTTGGATGCCAATCCGTATCGACCTCCGATAATGTCAACTTGTTGTGATTTTCTTCCTTCGCGGAAAGCATTCACTGTATCCATGTACAATGGTTCACCGATGCTTCCGGGTTCTTTGTAGCGATCAAGTACAGCGATTCGTTTTACTGTTTTCGGAATCGCCTGAATGAAATCTTTCACCGAGAATGGTCTATACAACCTTACTTTTAGTACTCCAACTTTTTCTCCTCTTGGATTGAGGTAATCCACAATTTCATGCACTGTACCGGCACCTGAACCCATGATAATAATTATGCGGTCTGCTTCCGGATGACCGTGGTATTCGTACATCTCATAATTTCTTCCGGTGAGTTTTCCAAATTCTTTCATGGTGGCTTGCACCACATGCGGAACGTTCATGTAATAAACATTTGCAGCTTCCCGGCTTTGAAAAAACACATCCGGGTTTTGAGCGGTTCCTTTGAGAGAAGGGTGATCCGGTGAGAGTGAACGATTACGGTGCGCACTTACAGCATCCTTATCGATCATTTCATCGATGATCTCATCAGAAATAATTTCTACTGCTGACAATTCGTGTGAAGTACGAAACCCATCGAAGACATTTAGAAATGGAATACGGGAATGCAATGTTGCAGCATGTGAAATCAATGCCATGTCCATTGCCTCCTGAGCGTTGTTTCCAAAAAGCATTGCCCATCCGGTGGAGCGAACGGCCATTACATCACTGTGATCACCAAAGATAGAAAGTGCATGTGTAGATAAAGCACGTGCTGCGATATGAAAAACTGTAGGAGTAAGTTCGCCTGCGATCTTGTACATGTTCGGAATCATCAGCAACAATCCCTGTGAACATGTAAATGTGGAAGAAAGTGCACCACCTTGCAAAGCCCCATGGATGGCACCGGCAGCTCCGGCTTCACTTTGCATTTCGATTACTTTCGGGATCTGTCCGAAGATATTTGCTTGTCCTTTTGCCGACCATTCATCGACCCACTCGCCCATTGCAGAGCTCGGAGTGATTGGATAGATCGCACAAACTTCACTGGTCTTGTATGCTATGTAAGCTGCAGCTTCGTTTCCATCCATGATGGAAACATTTTTGCTTTGTTTTAATCCACTCTTTGATTCAGTTACTTTTTCAACATCTGGTTTCATGAATATCGCGCTGTTTTAATTTCCAGCAATACGAAAAGTACGCTGAGAAGCGCGTATAAAACATGATGTAAATCAATGAAAATTAGAGGGGAATTGAGAGAAATATGAGAACTATCAGTTAGTTTCGCGTTTTGGGTTTCGGCTAATTCCCTTTACTCTTCACCATTCACTCTTCACTAATAATAAACTGTAGCTGTATCATCATTTGATTCCACAAATATTTTTACAAAAAAAATCGGTCTTTGGTAAAAAGGAAATTTTCTCTCAAAGACCGAATGACTGGAAACAAGTTATTTTACTAACGCAGGTTCGTTGGCAAGATTTTCAAAGCCCACGAGATCCATTTTTATAGAACCAATCAATATGTCAGTTTGTACTCGTACCGGAATCCGGTTTTTGTCATCGCTGATCCAAACGGTCATGTCTTCCTGATCTTTGAAGACACGTCCTTCCTGCAGCATCGGCCGGAATTTAACACAACGGAATGTTCCCTTTTTCGATTTGATTTCTTCACGACCAAGAAACTTCAGGTTAAGAGGGATGGTGGCATCGTCGAGATAACCCATAATCGGAAACACATCACCTTCTTTGGCATTTGTAAAATCCAGGGTTCTCGCATAATAAAAAGCGGAGATTAAATCCTGAGTATTTTCAGGTATCGCGATGGTTTTCTTTTCGCTGTAAGCAGAATCCTTGTAATGATTGAAACTTACATTTTGGTTGATGATATATCCTCCTTCATTCACACGTCGGATAAACATCCAGGGAAGGATGGCATCTTTGTCGACAATACTTTCATAACGATCACGGACTTTAAAAAACCAATCGAAAGCTCCAACAGTATTACCGGTTCCAACAACATGGTAACAATCCCGGCCTCCAAAATTTTTCATGTCTTGTTTTACTTCGAGGATCGCTTCACCGGCATCCATAATTCCGTAGTGAATTCTGAACTTGAGAATTTCTCCCGGTTTGAAAGATTCATTTTTGATTGATCTTAATTGTTTCTGTGCCGCGACAACTGTAGAGCCACCGATGGAAAGCAAAAGGAGAAAAATGCTTATTTTTTTCATGATTGGGAGCCAGTCAATAACCAGACCAAGAAATAACCTGAACGGAATTTGTTTATTAAGACCAGAATTTCTGAAGCAAATTTACTGTTTAAGTATGATGATAAGATTCAAAAACTCACTTGAGATTACAAAATTACATTGATTTTCATTGAGATGCATACAGTGGAGAAAACTGCTTCCATGAAGCCAATGAATGCAATTTTTTTGACAATCAAAACCTTACATAAACAGTGAAGCCGGCTGATTTATCGTTTCAAACGAAAACCGGCCGGCTTTAGTGTTTTCTCTATGGATTTCTCAGGAAGGATCGGCTTCCCCGCGGAAATCGGGCTTTTCTTCGGAAATATTTTCATCCGATGGATCGACCTGGTTCTCCATGAAAATGCTCTTCCGATCCGGAATCTGCAGGTCTTCCTCCTCCCCCATTACCGGTGGGAGTATTTCATCAGCAAGTTGATTATTTTCTTCAGCCATGATGACTGCATTCAATTCCTCTGAATGCTCTTCAGAACCATCCATCAAAATTTCTGAATTGCGAGTCTCTTCCGTAGTCGATTCACTTTCTTCAGCATTTACACCATTGCCCACTTCATTATTGACTTCATGCAAATCTGTTTCAGCGGAAATTTCTGATGGAAGTGACTCATCAGAATTCATTTCTGATTCTGAAAGAGAGATATTTTCATCCGATTCTAAATCAGCGTATTCACTGGAAGAACCGATTTCATTTTGTTCCAGGTGAAGATCTTTCAATTGAGGAAGATCTTTAACAGATTTTATTCCGAAATAATCCATGAAACTCTGACTGGTTGAATACAGCACAGGGCGTCCTGGACCTTCACTTTTTCCTGAGATAGAAATCAAATCCTTTTCCAACAATTTCTGAATCGCATAATCGCAACTAACGCCACGAATATGCTCCATTTCAGATTTGGTGATCGGCTGTCGGTAAGCAATAATGGAAAGTGTTTCCATTTGTGGTACCGACAATTTTTTCTTCGATTTATGTTGAATCAATGCGTTGATTGTCGCATGGTATTCTTTCTTAGTCATGAACTGATAGCCTTCTGAAATCTCTACCAGTTGAAAAGAAAATTCTTCTCCTTCGTACTTGGCTTTTATCTCTTCGATGGCACGAAGGATGGCTGCTTCTGCCGGCTCCCAGTCAAAAGTAAGTTTCAATGAAGCGGCAATTTCTTCCAGTTCTATGCTTTGTTCAGAACAAAAGATCAGGGCTTCAATATGCTGATTTAATTGATTCATAATGAGTTAAAGGGGAGAATGTTGAATGATGTCGCAAATTAGATTTTTTTGCAGAAACTGCCCAAAAAATCAATTCACAATCAGAATAAACTCCTGTAAGTAAAGGTAATATATTTTACACAACGATGTTGACGATTCTTCCGGGGACTACCACAACTTTTTTAGGGGTCGATCCGGCCAAAAGCTTCTTCACTTCATCGGCATTCATCACTTCACGTTCGATTTCTTCTTTTGAAAGTGACAAGGCAATATTCAAGTTGAATTTGGTTTTCCCATTCACTGAAATAGGATAATCGAATGCGTCTTCTGTCATGAATTCTTCCCTGAATTCTGGGAAAGATGCCTTGGTTATACTTTCCTTATGACCCAGTTTTTCCCAAAGTTCTTCTGCGATATGCGGAGAATAAGGAGAAACAATAATTGCCAGAGGTTCAAGGATCGCGCGTTTGTTGCATTTCAAATCAGTAAGTTCGTTTACACAAATCATGAAATTACTTACTGAAGTATTGAATGAATAACGATCAATATCCTCCACAATTTTCTTAATTGTTTTGTGGAGAGCTTTCAATTCAGCTTTTGTTGGTTCAGCATCTGAAACATCCCATACAAGATCACGGGAATTTGAGTCCTGACGATGATAGAGTTTCCACAATTTGCGAATGAAATTGGAAGTCCCGCTGATTCCATTGGTATTCCACGGTTTTGAAAGTTCGAGTGGACCGAGGAACATTTCATACAAACGAAGACAATCGGCTCCGTAACGATTCACCATATCATCCGGATTGACCACATTGTGCCAGCGTTTCGACATTTTCTCAATTTCACTACCACATATGTATCTTCCATTTTCCAAAATGAATTCAGCATTTTCAAATTCCGGTCTCCATCCTTTGAACTGATCAAGATTCAATTCATCATTCTCCACCATGTTCACATCTATATGTATCGGTGTTGTATCGTACTGCTTTTTCAAATTAAAGGAGACATACTTGTTGCTATCTTTAATACGATAAACAAAATTAGACCGGCCCTGAATCATTCCCTGATTGATCAGTTTTTTTGCCGGTTCCTGCACAGGGATAAAACCTAAATCATAGAGAAACTTTGTCCAGAAACGAACATAGAGAAGGTGACCTGTTGCATGCTCAGCTCCACCCATATACAGATCAACATCCTGCCAGTAGTTCAATGCTTCTTTGGAAGCAAATTCTTTGTCGTTGTGTGCGTCCATATAACGCAGGAAATACCATGAAGAACCAGCCCATCCCGGCATGGTAGTAAGTTCATAGTCGTACTGTCCTTTGTATTTCCATTGTCTTGCTCTTGCCAGTGGTGGTTCTCCATCTTCAGTCGGGAGATATGCATCGACTTCCGGAAGAACTAAAGGAAGATCTTTTTCTTCCAAAGGATAAGGAATCCCGTCTTTGTAATAGATCGGAATCGGTTCGCCCCAATAACGCTGACGTCCGAAAATTGCATCTCTCAGTCTGAAATTCACTTTGCCTGAACCTATGCCTTTCTTTTCAATTTCTTCTATCGCTTTGCGAATTGCCCTCTTTACTTCAAGACCATTCAGAAAATCTGAATTGATGCATTTCCCTTCTTTTGCATCAAAGGATTGTTCCATGATATCAATACTTGCAGGAGCTTCCACAACCTGGAGAATTGGTAATGAAAAATGTTTTGCAAAAGCATGATCACGTTCATCATGTCCGGGAACAGCCATCACTGCTCCTGTTCCGTAACCGGCGAGCACATAATCACCGATCCAGATTGGAATTGTTTTTTTTGTGAAAGGATGTTCCGCATAAGCTCCTGTGAACACTCCGGAAATACGTTTCACTTCTGTCATCCTTTCGCGATCGCTGCGATTTTTTGCTTCCTCAACATAATTTTGAACTGCAGATTTTTGTTCCGCCGTTGTGATTTCATTCACCAATGCATGTTCAGGCGCAAGCGTCATGAAGGAGACACCAAAAATTGTATCCGGACGTGTTGTAAATACTTCGAACGATTTTGTAGAATTCATTACTTTGAATTCGAGCTGTGCTCCTTCGCTCCTGCCTATCCAGTTACGTTGCTGTTCTTTCAAAGAATCCGTCCAGTCAATGGTATCCAGATCATCAAGGAGTCGTTGTGCATAAGCTGTGATCCGCAAGCTCCATTGCTTCATGAGTTTCCGTTCCACTGGATATCCTCCGCGTTCACTGACACCGTCTTTCACTTCTTCATTGGCAAGCACGGTTCCAAGAGCAGGACACCAGTTTACAGTTGTCTCACTCAAAAAAGCAAGACGATAATTTTGCAAAATCTCCTGTTGTTCAGCCTCTGAAAGTTCTTCCCATTTTTTATTCGTCTGAATGGAAATTTTATTTGACTTTATTTTTTCAATCAGCGTTTCGATAGGTTCCGCTTTGTCGCTTTCCTGGTTGTACCATGAATTAAACAGCTGAATAAAAATCCACTGTGTCCATTTATAATAGGAAGGATCACTGGTTCGCACTTCGCGACTCCAATCGAATGAAAAACCAATGTTATCAAGCTGTTCACGGTATCGTGCAATATTCTGTTCAGTAGTAATGGCAGGGTGTTGCCCGGTTTGGATTGCATATTGTTCAGCCGGCAAACCGAAGGCATCATAACCCATCGGATGAAGCACATTAAATCCTTTTAATCTTTTGTATCGACTATAAATATCAGAAGCGATGTAACCCAAAGGATGTCCGACATGCAAACCGGCACCGGAGGGATATGGAAACATATCCAACACATAGTATTTGGGTTTGGAAGAATCAATTTCCGCTTTGTAAATCTGCTGCTCTCTCCAGCGATTCTGCCATTTTTTTTCTACTTCTTTAAAATTGTACTCCATGGGTGAGGGTTTCGGGTTTCGGGTTCCTGACTTGGGGTTGGGGGTTGGGGTTTGGAGGTTGATTTTAGTGTTGACTATTTTCAATTTACTATTCACCATTCACTCTTTACTCATCACTTTTCACTATTTGAATGATAGGTAAGTTAAAGTACGAAACAATTTACTGTTACATTTTACTTTAAATGGCCATCGAAACTGCCAACATGCGAATGTAGAAAAATAAGATGAGAGCTCGTTTTTAGAGCAGGTGAACGGGAAATTCTTTTAGTACTTTCGTCCATCAGAATTCAATGCAACAGGACCCTCAAAAAGACAATAACAAGCGTTTACGAACCTCTTATGTTTCGGCGATCATCAGCATTTCACTGGTGCTTTTTATGCTTGGAATACTTGGACTGTTGATTATTGATGCCCGGAAAATTTCCGACTATGTCAGGGAGCATGTTGAGCTGAATGTGTTTCTACAGGACGGGATTCCGGATACAGAAGTCAATGCATACCGTGAGCAACTGCAATCCTTATCCTTTGTGCGCTCCACACGTTATGTTTCGAAGGAAGAAGCACTGGACAGTTTAAAGAAGGAATTGGGGGAAGGTGCGGTAAGTATGCTGGAATCAAATCCACTTCCGGCTACCATTGATATCGGATTGAAGGCGGAATATGCTCACCCGGACAGTCTGCGTCTCATTCGTGAATTGCTGTCACAGAATAAAATGGTTCGTGATGTGATTTATCAGGAAACTGAGATCAGCAGGATGAATAAAAATTTCAGGACAGTTGCCCTGATTATTTTGTTCTTTAGCGCTTTGTTATTTTTTGTTGCTATCGCGTTAATCCATAATACCATCCGGCTATCAATACATTCGAGAAGATTTTTGATCAAGAGTATGCAATTAGTCGGTGCAACAAAAAACTTTATTCGTTGGCCATTTATTAAAAAAGGAATCCTGCATGGATTGTATGCAGGTATAATAGCAAGCTTGCTGTTGGGTGCAATTATTTATATGGTAGAAACCCGCTTCCCATTGCTTGGTCAACTTTCAGACTTAAAAATCCTGTCGATACTTTTTGCCTGTATTGTATTGCTGGGTTTATTACTCAGCGGATTGAGTACTTTTTTTGCTGTCAACAAATACCTGAGATTGCGCAGTGAAGAATTGTACTGATGTATCAGAGGCAGGCCTATTTATCTCAATATCAGGCCACTAATCAGGTTTCTCAAGAGATATTTTCTATTTATTCTAAGGAATATTCAGCTGGAATTCATGGAAAAGAGTATACTTGCATTCCCAATTTGATTGTCCACAGATTTATGGCTAAGAAAGAAAACAAACCCTCAATTGACTTTGCATTTGGCAAAGAGAATTATGTTCTTGTAATCATTGCAATTGCCCTGATCTTTATTGGATTTGTTTGCATGTCAGGAGGCGGATCAAAAGATCCTGCAGTTTGGGATCCTTCTATCTTCAGTTTCCGCAGAATCACCCTTGCTCCCATTCTTGTGATCGGAGGATTTGTAGTGGCTGTAGTTGCAGTACTTAAAAAATCGAAGGAATAATATTTCAACTATTCATAGATGTGCAGACAAAGGAGAATCACTTCATGTCTGCACATTTTTTTTATCCCGTAGTGAATTAACGATTGATTAATCCACTGTTTTAATCAATCTAAATCCAACAAATGAACTATCTACAGGCAATCATCCTCGCAATTATTGAAGGACTTACAGAATTTTTACCTGTATCGTCAACAGGCCACATGATCATCGGTTCTTCCATTATGGGAATAGCCAAAGAAGATTTTACCAAGACATTCACTGTAGTGATTCAATTCGGAGCGATTCTCTCGGTACTGGTACTATACCGGAGAAAATTTATTCCGACTGACAAAGACTGGAAAAAGATTTTTACTTTTTATGTCCGCCTTGCTTTTGCATTTCTTCCGGCCGTTGTTTTTGGTTTACTTTTAAAAAAGTACATCGATATCATGTTGGAGAATGTGTTGGTCGTGGCAATTTCATTATTGATCGGAGGAATTATTTTTCTGCTACTGGATAAATGGTTCGCCACCGCGGAAGAAAACGGGACGTCTGAATTGTCATCCAATACAAAAGCGGTAAAAATTGGTCTGTTCCAGGTGATCGCAATGATTCCCGGAGTTTCCAGATCTGCGGCAACTATAATCGGTGGTTTAACACAAGGATTGAATAAGAAAGCAGCCGCCGAATTTTCATTTTTCCTTGCTGTTCCAACCATGTTTGCAGCGACTGTCAAGGATCTTTACGATTTGTATAAAGCAGGAGGAGGATTTGAAGGAAATCAACTGCAACTTTTATTGATCGGAAATCTTGTCGCATTTGTTGTTGCTTTACTCGCCATTCGTTCGTTCATCGGATTTCTGACAAAGCATGGATTTAAAGTGTTCGGTTATTACCGGATTGTTGTTGGTGGCGCTATTCTGATTTTGTATTTGCTCGGCTATGAGCTTTCGATGATGTAAAGAATGGAAGAAAGTTTTCTTGAAAATCCGGAATTGCTTATCAGTGGACAGGTTTTTTTAATCAATAAACCTTTGACCTGGACTTCATTTGATGTGGTCAAAAAATTAAAAGGAGCTCTGATTGCATTTTATAAACGTGCACATTCCGGCGAGAAAGAAATCCGAAAATTGAAAATCGGACATGCCGGTACACTGGATCCTCTGGCAAGTGGACTATTAATTCTGTGTACAGGATCATGGACGAAAAAAATCTCCATAATTCAGGATGCTGAAAAGGAGTATACTGGTACGATGGTATTAGGAGCAAACACTGCTTCACATGATCTTGAGACTGCAATTGTTCCAAGAGATAATTTTCAGTTTCCTGATTCTCAGAAGATTCATCAAATCGCGAATAGTTTTGTAGGTATACAATTGCAAACGCCTCCTGCACATTCTGCTGTTAAAGTCGGAGGAAAAAGAGCCTATGCCTTGGCAAGACAAGGAAAGGAAGTGGAGATTAAACCAAAGGAAATTGAGATCAGAGCCATTGAAATAACGCGAATACAATCTCCTGAAATTGATTTTCGTATTGTTTGTACCAAAGGAACTTACATCCGGACTTTAGCATTTGATTTCGGAGAAAAGGCCGGAACAGGAGCCTATCTTTCGGCGCTTTGCAGGACCAGAATTGGCGAACACAGACTGGATAATGCAATGAATCCGCTTGAATTTGTGAAGCAAATTGCTGAAAAGCAGGCACTTTAGTGTCATGTTAGTGGATGAAAATTTTTATTCATAAACCCTTTACAAGGGGGGTAGTGGTATATTATCTTTGCCGCCCCTTATTGATTTTCAAAGGGTTTTACATATCGACCAAAAATGAAATTATCACAATTTAAAATTAACATTCCCGATTCACTTATTGCGACACACCCGGCGAAAAATCGTGAAGATGCACGCCTGATGGTTTTGGACAGAAAGACGGGAAAAATTGAACACAAACATTTCAAAGACATTCTCGGATATTTTAATGAAGGGGATGTGATGGCTGTAAATAATACACGTGTGTTTCCTGCCCGTTTGTATGGAAATAAAGAAAAAACCGGAGCAAAAATTGAAGTGTTTTTGCTTCGCGAACTGAACCGTGAAAGTCGTTTGTGGGATGTACTGGTGGACCCTGCCCGTAAAATTCGTATCGGAAACAAATTGTATTTTGGAGAAGATGATTTGCTTGTCGCGGAAGTCATTGACAATACCACTTCCAGGGGTCGTACATTGAGATTTCTTTTCGATGGTCCTTACGAAGAATTTAAAAAAGCCATCACTCAACTGGGAAACACTCCTTTGCCGAAATACATCAAGCGTAAAGCGGAACCGGATGATGTGGAAAGATACCAAACTGTGTTTGCCCGTCACGAAGGTGCAGTAGCTGCACCAACTGCAGGTTTGCATTTTAGCTTACCTCTTGTAAAAAGACTTGAACTGAAAGGAGTTCACTTTGCTGAATTGACTTTGCACGTCGGACTCGGAACATTCCGTCCGGTAGAAGTGGAAGATCTCACCAAACACAAAATGGATTCTGAACAGGTGATCATACCGAAAGAATGTTGTGAGATTGTGAACAAAGCGAAGGCTGGAAAGAAGAAAATTTGTGCTGTTGGAACTACTGTAATGCGTGGAATTGAAACTTCCGTGTCAACGCAGGGAGAATTGAAACCATTTGACGGCTGGACAAACAAATTCATTTTCCCTCCTTATGAATTCAGTGTTGCGAATACGATGATCACCAACTTCCATATGCCTGAATCCACTCTGTTGATGATGGTTGCAGCATTTGGCGGATATGATCACGTGATGCATGCATACAAAGTTGCTATAAAGGAGAAATACAGATTTTACAGTTATGGTGACGCGATGCTGATCATTTGATTTCATCATTGACACAAAAAAACGGCTGTCTTTCTCAAGGCAGCCGTTTTTTTATGATGTTGATTTACTTATGGGAAAATACCGAGGTTTTGGTATGCAACGCCTAACTTCCTGATACCACACACAAATGCAGCGGTACGGAAATCAGCGATACGTTTGTCCTGACGACGGATTTCACGAATTTCATTGTAAGCGTGAATCATTGTTTCTTCCAGACCTGAACGAACGATGTCTATTTCATCCGCTCCATGAGTCAGAATTTTACGCTGTTTCGCCTCGAGATTCTTTCCGGTGATTTTTTCAACGGCGCCGATCAGTTCAGAGTTGGACATTTCCTGGAATCTTTTTTCCATTCTTCCAAAGTGAACGTGTGAAAGGTTTTTCAACCACTCGAAATAGGAAACAGTTACACCACCGGCATTGAGGTAAAGATCCGGAATGATCATTACTTTTTTCTGCAGCAGAATTTGTTCTGCATTCGGTGTTACCGGACCATTGGCTCCTTCAGCAATAATTTTTGCTTTGATTCTTGGAGCATTGTCTTTGGTAATTTGATTTTCGAGGGCAGCCGGAACCAGAATGTCACATTCCGCTTCGAGCACTTCGAGGGAATTGGTGAAGTTCCTGGCACCGGGATAATTGAGGATGGATTTGGTAGCTTTTCTGTGTTTGAAAACAGCTTCTACATCCAGACCATTTTCATTGTAAATACCACCTTCATATTCTGCAATTCCAACGATGATACCACCGCCTTCAGAACAGAATTTAGCAGCATAATATCCAACGTTACCCAAACCCTGCACAATAATTTTTTTGCCTTGGATACCGGGAGTCAAGCCAATTTCCTTCATGTCTTCAGTGTTGTTCAGTGCCTCGCGCAATCCGAAATAAAGACCTTGTCCGGTTGCTTCTGTTCTTCCGTGGATACCACCCTGTCCGAGCGGTTTACCTGTAACACAACCCATTGCATTCAGATCATCGTATTTGAATGTAGCATAGGTATCTGCAATCCAGGCCATTTCACGTGAACTGCTTCCATAATCCGGTGCAGGTACATCGATCGCTGCTCCGATCATGCTTTTCTTAATCAGTTCTGTAGTGTAGCGGCGGGTGATGCGCTCTAACTGACGATCTGTGTAATTCCTTGGGTTGACTTTAATGCCACCTTTGGCACCACCGAAGGGCAGATCTACTACTGCGCATTTGAAGGTCATGAGTGTGGCCAGAGCCTTCACTTCATCTTCGTTCACAAATTCACTGTAACGGATACCACCTTTTGTAGGCGTACTGTGGTGACTGTGCTGCACACGAATTCCTTCTATAACTTCCAGTTTTCCATCTACTTCCAATGGAAAATAAAACTTGTAAATGGAATTACAGATTTTAATCTGGTTTAATAATCCCGGCTCAAAATCCGTAAACGCGGCTGCTTTATCAAAAGAAGAAAGCACACCATCATAGAATTTCCGGCCATTTTCAACATCATTGCTCATTTCTGATTTTTTTTAAAGAAGGCTGCAAATTTAGGTAAGTTTTCTTGCTCCTGATTCACTTTTCCTCTACTAATTTTTAACCCTGAAATGGGGAAAAAAGGAAGAATCTTCATAATTTCAACAAAAATTTGAAGATGGAATTCTTAGGAAGACTTTTCATGAGTGCTCTTGCGGTGATTGTATCCTCGCTGGTATTGCCCGGGGTACATATTGACGGAGCTATCACGGCATTAATTGTAGCCGCTGTACTGGCGGTACTCAATGCCATTGTCAAACCTGTGTTGGTATTGTTTACCATACCAATCACCATTTTTACTTTGGGATTATTTTTATTGGTGATCAATGCGGTGATGATACTTCTGGTAGATAAACTCGTGGATGGTTTTTCTGTGGAAGGATTCTGGACCGCACTTTTGTTCAGTATTATTTTGTCGGCGGTAACATCAGTGTTTAGTTCACTGAATTCAAAAGACCAGAAATAGTTATCAATGAAAAACACGAAACGTTCGGGAAAATAAAACCAGAAAAGTTTATTTCATCCGGAGATCTTTCACATTCATCTGGATATTTGTTTTTCCATTGAATGTATTTTCTTCCAGGTTATAGCAAATGTCAAAAGGAATACGGCGGGAAATAAACGCGTAATACTGACCCATTTGAAACGCGATTCCATCCAGGCCGAATCGGGTTGTTTCATCCTCCGCAAGGTTTAACTTAAGGTGATTATTCCCTACTATTCTGGACAAACCTGTGTCGCGAACATTTTCGGTACGGAAAACCGGATTCATATTTCCGGGTCCGAAAGGAGCAAATTGTTTCAGCACATTAAAAAACGAAGAAGATATTTCACTCAATTTGAGAACCGAATCAATTTCGATTTCCTGTGTGAGTGATTTTTCATCAATTGTAGCCGCAACGATTTCTTCAAAACGTTCAGAAAATTTTTCGAGATTTTCCAGCTTTAGAGTAAGTCCTGCGGCATACATGTGTCCGCCAAACTGCTCAAGCAAATCACTGCAGGATTCGATGGCGTTATAGATATCGAAATCCTTGACAGACCGGGCCGAACCGGTGGCAAGTCCATTGGATTCAGTGAGAATAATAGTGGGCCGATAATATTTCTCGGTCAGTCTGGAAGCAACGATTCCAATAACACCTTTGTTCCATTCCGGATGAAAGAGTACTGTTGATTTTCTTTTGGAGAAAAGTGAATCTTCCTGAATGATACGAAGGGCGTGCTCGGTGATATTCAGGTCGAGATTTCGTCTTTCAACATTTTTCTCATCGATATTTTTGCCTTCGAACAATGCCTGAGCGGCATTCGCTGAGATCAGCAGATCAACTGCCTGTCTGGCATCCTGAATTCTGCCTGCAGCATTGATTCGCGGACCGATGATAAAAACGATATCATTCACGGTGAGTTCTCTTTTCACCTGCGCGAGATCGAGAATTGCTTTGATCCCGGGACGCGGATTTTTATTCAGCCATTGTAATCCATGATAAACAAGCACTCTGTTTTCTCCGACAATGGGAACTATATCCGCAGCGGTACTTACAGCAACCAAATCGAGGTACACTTCGATTGTTTCAAAAGGCATGTTGTGACGCTGGGCATAAGCCTGAATCAGTTTAAATCCGATTCCGCAACCTGACAACTCATTAAACGGATAAGTATCATCTTCTCTCTTCGGATCAAGCACAGCGCTTGCTTCAGGAAGAGTATCTCCCGGACGGTGGTGATCACAGATAACAAAATCAATTCCTTTATCTTTTGCATATCTGATTTTATCATTTGCTTTGATTCCACAATCAAGCGCGATTATCAGGCTAAAACCATTTTCTTTCGCGTGATCTATTCCCGCGAAAGAAATTCCATACCCTTCTTTGTGGCGATCTGGCAGATAATAATCCAGTTCATTATAAAAAGTTTTGAAGAAGGAATAGACTAAAGCGACGGCAGTAGTTCCATCTACATCATAATCACCATACACAAGAATTTTTTCTTTGTTCTTCAGCGCATGTTCTATACGATTGATGGCTTTGTCCATGTCCTTCATCAGGAATGGATCGTGAAGATCATTCAGACTGGGACGGAAAAAGGTTTTGGCATCATTGAAATTAGTGATACCACGTTGCACGAGGAGGTTCGCAAGGGTTGGGCTAACATTCAGCTCCTTTGCCAATGCCTGCACCAACGAAGGTTCTCCTTGTGGTTTAAGAGCCCAACGTTTTTCTCTAATCTCTACGTCCAACATGTTTATAACCCGAAAAATTGATTCGCAAGGTAGCTAAATTGGTGGTACACGCTATCCTCATAAATTAAAAAATTATCAGGCATGGATAAGAGTATCCACCCTGTTAAATGCTGCATTCACCCAATGAAAAAAGCGAAGCTTACAATAAATTTTAACAATCTCCTGAAGTTTCCTTTTATTCAAAAGCACTGATACCGGTAATATCCATTCCTGTGATGAGAAGATGAATATCGTGTGTTCCTTCGTAGGTGATCACTGACTCGAGGTTCATCATGTGTCGCATGATTGGATATTCGCCGGTGATACCCATTCCGCCATGAATCTGACGGGCTTCCCGGGCAATCTGGAGGGCCATATTCACATTGTTTCTTTTCGCCATGGATATTTGTGATGGTGTAGCACGATTTTCATTTTTCAATACTCCCAATCTCCAGGTAAGAAGTTGTGATTTCGTAATTTCAGTAATCATTTCGGCCAGCTTTTTCTGTGTGAGCTGGAATGCGCCGATTGGTTTACCAAACTGAATACGTTCTTTAGAATAACGCAACGCAGAATCATAACAATCGAGAGCTGCTCCAATGGCTCCCCAACTGATTCCGTAGCGAGCTGAATTCAGACAACCAAGCGGGCCTTTCAGTCCTTTGACATTTGGCAGAATATTTTCCTTCGGAACTTTTACATTATCAAATACCAATTCACCGGTTGCGCTTGCACGCAACGACCATTTACCATGTGTTTCAGGAGTACTGAATCCGGGCATCCCTCGTTCGAGAATCATTCCACGGATAATTCCTGCTTCATCCTTAGCCCATACGACAGCAATGTCAGCAAAAGGAGCATTGGATATCCACATTTTTGCTCCGTTAAGTACATAATGATCTCCTTTGTCTTTGATGTTGGACAACATTCCGCTTGGGTTCGAACCGTGATCAGGTTCAGTAAGACCGAAGCATCCCATCCATTCACCCGATGCTAATTTTGGGAGATATTTTTTTCTTTGTTCTTCGCTTCCATAAGTGTAGATCGGATACATCACGAGAGAACTCTGAACCGATGCAGTAGAACGCAAACCGGAGTCACCTCTTTCCAATTCCATCATGATTAATCCGTATGCAATCTGATCCAGTCCTCCACCTCCATATTCAGCAGGAATGTATGGTCCAAATGCACCAATTTCAGCAAGTCCTTTGATCCATTGTTTTGGGAATGTCGCGGTTTGGCAAGCTTCTTCTACGATTGGTGAAACTTCCTTTTTTACCCATTCGCGAACGCTGTTGCGTATTAGTTTATGTTCTTCGCTTAATAATTCGTCAACGAGATAATAATCGTGGTATTGAAAACGGTCTGTAGCCATGAATAGATGAATTGATTGCGTGTTTACAAATTTCAAGTGGTACCGGAAAAGGAATATTCAGATGAGCAATAAAAGCTTGTGTCTGAGTCACAATTTCCGATGAAAGCACCGGAAGCCTTTTTCTTTCCCGCTGCGAATTTAGTAAATATTCATTCCTTTGTTTTTAAATGCAATTCGCGGAAGACTTACTTTTCAGAACAAGCAAAAAATCTATTGGTCTGCTTTTGATTTTGAGCTTATTTCCATTTGTCTATGGTATTATTCCCGGTTGGAAAAAAATGCAAAGCGACTTTCCCAATTACTATGTATCCGCAAATTTGATTGCAAATGGAAAGGCGGTAGACAGTTTATATCATGCAGATTGGTTTCAAAATCAGATTTATTCACATGGAATATCTGAGCAGGGAAAATTTTCTCCATTCCCGCCCCCTACCGCTTTGATTCTCACTCCTATTGCGGGATTTGACGCCCTTAGTGCGAAGCGCATCTGGTTAGTATTCAATATTTTGTTGCTTCTGCCAATAGTTTTGCTGCTTCACCGGATATCAGGTTTGTCAATTTCCGGCAGCCTCATCCTGTTGCTTTCATGTGGAGTCGGATTGGTGAATAATTTTATGCTCGGGCAGATGTATTTGTTGCTTCTCTTTATACTGTTGAGCGCGTACTTTTTTTTACTCCGAGGAAATGCAGGCAGTACAGGATTATTATTGGGTGGAGGAATCGCGGTAAAATATTTTCCACTTGTATTTGCTCCAACTCTGATCGCTGAAAAAAGATGGAAGAGTCTCGCAAGTACAGCAGTAATGATTGCATTGATACATTCCGTTTGTATGGGGATTATGGGTTTACAGGTATATAAGGAGTATATTCTGGATGTTTTATTCCAGCATTTAAATGGAAATTTATCCGGACAGTCTTCCTGGTCAGCCAGTTTTCAATCATGGAATTCACTTGGGCATCAGTTGTTTTTAAGCCATGACGTTTTCAATCCTAAACCATTGATGAACTCTTTGGTTTGTTTCTATTTTGTCAAATACGGAATACCTTTACTTGTGGGCATTTTCACTGCAAGACTTTTTTTCCTTTATAAAAAACAGGTTGACTTTATTGAAGCTTCTTTGGCAATGGTATCTGTAGCTGTGTTATTGTGTTCACCAGCCGGAGCGACTTATCACGGAATTTTACTACTCTTCCCTCTCGGACTCCAATGTCGGATATTGATTGACCGTAAAATGACAAACGGAATTCTGTTGGTGTTGTTCAATTTACTGTTGATTGGTTACCTTCCACCTTTGCTGGAAAAATTAACTGTTGCTCAGTACAATTTATTCTTTACTTACACCCGCTTATGGCTCTACATGTCATTATATATATTGATGCATTGGCAATTGCATAAGATAAGCAGAATGTCAGAAGTAAAAAATGAATCATTCGTTTCCCCTGCCTGAATGAATAGTGATAAAATAGCCAAACGGGTTCAGATTGTCGTCTTAAATGCTTTTGCCAACATGTCGGCACCAATGGTGAACATGTTGTGCTCCCTGCTGGTAATCCGCCTGATTTCACCGGAGCTATGGGGCGCGTACACCAAAATTTTACTATGGTTTCTTCTCGGCCTTCAGCTGGTAGGTTTTGGCAACAAAGAATTCCTGTTGAGAGAATTCAGCAAAAGGCCGACTGACATAATACATCTTTGGGCAAATTCTCTTCGGTGGAGAGCTTTGCTCATGTTTGCAGGAGCGATCGTAGTTTTTTTTCTTCCTTTCGATTCTTCCATCCGCATAATTCTCGCAGCATGGTTTGTGGTGCGGTTTCTCTACAGCAGTTTTGATGCATTGGTGTTATTTCAAAAAAAATTTCTCCTTACCGTGATGCTGGAACTTTTTGGTTTTATTGCATTCTGTATTTTACTCTATCTACGATCTGATTCATCCGGCTTACTCTGGCTGCTGAGCACATTTTTAACTCTTGACATACTGAAAACCCTTGTGCTTGTCAGTGCTTTTTTCACGGAGCTGAAGGGAATCAAAAGCAGTACTCATGAATTTTCTTTTTACGAAGGAGCTTTCCCTTTTTTCCTGCTTTCAATCAGTGGAATGATTGGCTCGAGAACTGACATGTATATGGTATCTGTATATCTTGACAAAGTACAAATTGCTCAATACAGTGTCTTGCTTAATTTCCTGATTTATCTACAGGCTTTGAGCAATTTTATTTTTCAACCATTTATAAAAAACATTTATCGAATCAACATACAAAGTACACGGAAACTTTCAAGACAATTATTCGGAACAGGTATACTTGTCGCGGGTTTTGGAGTTCCTCTCGTATGGTGGGTTTGCGCGTATTTATTTAAAATACAATTTAACCTCTGGATGACGCTGACCGGCATTTTCTATGTACTTCCTGTGTTTTATTATTTGCCTCGAATATATTTTCTATACAAAACCGGAAAGGAACAATGGGTTTTGTATGTCAACCTTGGAGGAATTATTCTCAACTTTCTTTTGAATTTATTCTGGCTTCCATCATTTGGAATCAGTGGGGCACTGATGGCGGCAACAGTAGTTCAATTAGCGAGTCTGCTTATGTATTCTATCCTCGAAAAAAAACTGCTCAGAGATGTTGCATTTGAAATGTCCTGAGTGCAGGAAACCTTTGATTCCAACAGAGCAGGTATGCTCTTGCGGTTTTCAATTGAAAATTACGGATGGTATTGTGGAATTGTATTCTTATACATTTCGCCGGCGATTGGAAAATTTTCTGCTTGATTACGATCGGGTTTACAGAGCAGAAAACGCTACTATTTCAGAGGATGAACTGACACGCTCGCCTTTTGTGTATTCCGGACCTTTAAAAAAAGACTGGGCGTACAGAAGAAGAAGTCTGGATGTCCTACGTCCACAACTTTCAATAAATAAAAAATTGTCAGTGCTTGAAATTGGTCCATGGAATGGCTGGTTGAGCAAACAGATCATTGGGGCCGGACACCGGTTGGTTGCTGTAGACTATTTTAGAACGCCTCCATACGGTTTGCAGACTTACAAAAGTGATTCTCCTGAGCACACAAAGATCCAGCTCGACCTACATGATCTCTCCGTACTTGATGAAAAGTTCGATTTACTGATACTCAATCATTGTCTTCAATTTTTTCCGGATCCAATTGCATATATAGAGCAGTGTATTCAAAAGTTAAACAAGGAAGGCAAACTTTTTATAATCGGGTCACCGATATATCATGCTTCTGTAAAAAAAGCTTCACAGATTCAGAAACAAAAAATCTATTACAAAGAGAAGTATAACTTTGATTTGTTCTTTCAGGCCGGTAAAGGATATCTGGATTCTTCCGATCTTAGGGAGATGATAAAATCTGGTGTTCAATTTCATTCGTATCCGGGAAGCTGGTTAAAAAATTTAGTTGCTGAAATAAATCCCTCCAGGGCGAAGTATCTCTTCGGCACTTATCTTCATTGTTAAATTATTGTCAAAAAAAATGAGAATGTTAACATGCACTCCTGCACTGTATTCATTTTAAGGCACAATTAAACGTTCTTTAACAAAATACAACGCTGTTAAAATGAATGCCAATAAAAAAATGAAATGGTTGATAAATTTATCTGTATGTTTCATTTCTCTGAATTACATTCGCTGCCATAAATAATAAATCATGTTGTCTGTTGATCTTAGTCCGACCGAAGAAAAAATTATCCGTCATCTGTGTGACGTCCAAATAGAATCATTCACAAAGCTTAAAGAAAAAGACAGCAGCGCGGAGGTGGATTCGCATCTTGCAGCCGAACAGGTAAGCGCTTCTGAATTTATGGATATTGTGAATGCAGAGTTGGAAAAGTATCATCTCGTTCGCGACACTCCTGCGAAAATGTTTAGTCTGGAGCACATGCTGTTTAATACTCTGAAAGAAATGACGATTAACTATGAAGCAGAGCTTACGGAGCTATTTGAAGCAGAGCTTCCTGATTTTTGGAAAAAACTATTCCTGGCTGAATACATTTGGAGCAATATGAATTGATCACTTTGAATCAGTTCATTTGTTTCTTTTCTGTAAATTTTTTTGAGAGGGATTTTATTCTCCTGTTGGTCGGTCATGAATTTGTATCTTCGTACAAAGGTGCAGAAAGATGAATCCCACAGTGCTGTTTTTTAATCCAAGAGCCGCGAGATCGAAGCCTCGCTTGCCTAACAGCATATTGTCTGTTGCCGCTTCAATAGACGATTCGTACTCATGGGCTTTTGTGGATGGTAATCTTGAAGAAGATCCCTGGCCGAAATTATCTGCATATTTAAAAACCGGTTCTGTACGTTTTTTTGCCTGTACGGTCATGCCAGGGCCACAACTTCGTCAGGCGATTCCACTAACAAAAAAAATCAAAGAAAATTTTCCCGAAGTTTTTGTGATTTGGGGAGGATATTTCCCTTCGAATCAATATGAAGTTGTGTTGAACTCCGGCATCGTGGATGTAGTGGTAAATGGTCCCGGCGACAAAGCATTTCCATTATTACTAAAATC
Organism: uncultured Bacteroidota bacterium; assembly: GCA_937871435.1. Classification (GTDB taxonomy): domain Bacteria; phylum Bacteroidota; class Bacteroidia; order AKYH767-A; family 2013-40CM-41-45; genus JADKJP01. Next base: position 94,757 of record CALMQM010000102.1, read on the forward strand.
CATTGACACAGGGTCTCCTTCACCGGCAAGCATCGGCAACCTGATTTTCAGGGCCGATAAGTTTTCTGGTTCCGGAGCGATTAAAACCAAGTCAGGTATCGACACAGAGAAATTCATTGTAACGAGAAAAGATGATTTGTATGAACAGGATGAATTGCCTCCTCTCCCCTATGAAAAGCTGAATTCATTTTATCCGATTGGTCGTTATTTGGGTAAGACTTACCTCGGAACAAAAACGATTGCTTATCATTCCAGTGTTGGTTGTCCGTTTACCTGTTCATTCTGTGCCGTAGTACCAATTTACCAGGCTCGATGGAAAGGAAAATCAGCTGAGTCCATCTTTAAAGACATTCTCTTTTTAAAAAATCACTATGGAGGAAACGCAATAGAGTTTCACGACAATAATTTTTTTGTTTCTGAAAGAAGAACGGTGGAATTCGCCCGGTTAATTGAACCGTATGATATGATCTGGTGGGGTGAAGGAAGGATTGATACCATTTCAAAATACAGTGATGAGTCATTGTCAGCTATGAGAAAGTCAGGATGCAAAATGATATTCTTTGGCGCTGAAACAGGTAATGACGAAGTCTTGAAAAAAATGGACAAGGGCGGAACACAAACGGGAAAACAGATCCGTGAGTTCGCAGCGCGGATGAAAAAATTCGACATCATTCCGGAATATTCCTTTGTGCTCGGAATTCCGGGTGATTCGGAAGAGCAGGTCTGGAAACAAATTAAGGAAGACATCGCGTTTATAAGGGAAATCAAGGAGATCAACCCACAAACAGAAATCATTATTTATCTCTATAGTCCGGTTCCAACACCGGGAAGCGAAATGTATTCGAAAGTTCTTGCATCAGGATTTCGTTTTCCTGAAACACTGGAAGAATGGATTAGCCCTCATTGGGAAAATTTTGATCTGAGAAAGAATCCGCTTACTCCGTGGCTTACTCCGGCTATGATAGATTACATTAAAAATTTCGAGACCGTCCTGAATGGGTACTTTCCAACTGTTTCGGATATTCGATTCTCCTCCATTCAAACAAAGACCTTGCGTCGGTTGAGTCGTTTCCGCTATGTGAATAAATTATATTCATATCCTTTTGAAATAAAAGCTTTGCAAAAGATCTGGAAGTACAGACAACCGGAGATAGAAGGATTTTAGTTTTTCCATTAGCAAATTACAGCGAAAGCTGTTTTCAACCCCTATGAGTTTAGTGGATTATCTCCTTCATTTAAGGAAAGAAGGAGATATTAGTATTCGCAATGGGAACATTTCCGGATTTCCCCTGCCGGATCATCCGGATCGTCTTCCCGTTCAAGGTTGTTTTATACCGGTTCAGCAACAAAAACTCCCAACTGTACTCAAAATCAATCATTTTTAGCCTAAATTCTGAATTCGTTAGTTCATCTTCCTCTTTTGAAATGCAAAATATACACAGCCCTCAATTGCGAAAAAACCCTATCCGGACCGTCGAAAAGAAAATTCTGGACACTTTTTATAAGCCAATTGTAAAATGGTATACGGGTCGTGAAAGACCCTACACGTATAAAAACATCCCGATTACTGTTCTTCCAGGAGTTTTTCATCCCGGACTTTTTTACAGCACTCGAATTTTACTCGAATACCTTGAGTTTGTGAATTTGCAACGAAAAAAAGTTCTTGAATTAGGCGCCGGCAGTGGATTAATTTCTGTGATGGCAGCTACTGAAGGAGGAATGGTGACTGCTACAGATATTAATCGTACATCGGTTATGAATATCCGGATTAACCGGGACCGTAATTTGAACAACATTGAAAAAAATCAGGGTACTTTAGAAGTAGTTCAATCGGATTTATTTCAGGGAATTCAAGGAAGAACCTACGATGTAATTGTGATCAATCCGCCCTATTACAAAGGGAAAGTAACGCGTACAGAAGATCATGCCTGGTATTGCGGTGAAGAATTCGAATATTTCGAACATTTGTTTAGCGGAATCAAAGAATTCATGCACCGTGAAACAGAATCGATAATGATTCTATCTGATGATTGCGATCTCGATCGCATTAAAAAAATCGCGGAACAATTCGGACTCAGATTAAGTCTAAAACTGACACGTCGGAATCTGATTGAAAAGAACTTTATTTTTCAGATCAAAGTTGCTTAATTTTTATCTTTCTAATTAAGAACCGATCTCCGGAAATCGGAGATGTTGTTGCTACATAGTTCTGTAAAATTCCCTTCAATTCTTAAACATAAGGCAGTTTGATCTATCTTTGGTAAATGAATATTGCCATTGCTTCTGCTATTCATCCCCAGGATACAGAAGTCTGTTTATCCCCTACTGAATCCGCCATCATCCGGACTCTGCTATATTTTGAAATTTTCAGTCACCCCCTGACTCTTGATGACATTATAAATTGTCTTTCTATTCCGGTTACGGATCGAACTTACATAGTAAGGGTTATTGAAGAATTGGTTCAGCAGGGATACATTAAAAAATGCGACGGCTATTATCTCATTCATGGTTCTCCTGAAATTATTGAAAGACGAAAAAACGGAGAAAAGCTTGCGCGAAAATCTTTGAAGACAGCGAAACGATTTTCTTCCCTGATCGCGCATTTTCCTTTTGTCAGGGCTATCTGCTTATCCGGATCTATTTCTAAATATTACATGGATGAGAAATCAGATATAGATTATTTCATCATCACTACCGCAGGAAGGATGTGGGTTGCAAGAACTCTTTTAGTACTTTTTAAGAAAATATTTCTGTTGAACTCGAAAAAATATTTCTGCGTTAACTACTTTATCACGGAGGAATCATTGTATGTGAGTACTCAAAATATTTACGCTGCTATGGAAATGAGTTCCATTGTCCCTACATACAACTACCCATTGTACAAATCGCTTCTTAGAGAAAATAATTGGATAAAAAAATATTACCCGAATTTTCCAATACGCGGGAAGGAATGGGTCATTCAAAAAAGAAAATATTTCCTGAAACCCGTTCTTGAGAAAATATTTGGTGGCAAAACAGGAGAACGATTGGATAAATTCTGCTATCGTCTTACTTTGAATCACTGGAAGAAAAAATTCAGTCATTTCGACGAATCCACTTTTGATCACAGGTTGAGAAACGGAAGGAATGAATCCAAACATCATCCATTGGGATATCAACAAAAAGTATTGGAGAAGCTGGAACAGAAAATTCGTCAGTTTGAAGTAGCAAACGGTCTCATTTTGAGTGAATGAAAAAAATCCTTTTCACCCATAGTTATTTTCTTCGATTTGATCCGAAGCAATGGAAACTGCAGCAGGCATATCCACCATTGGGCACTTTGTATGCGGCGGCTTTTACGCGCAACGCGGGTTATGAAGTAAGTTTATTTGATACCATGTTTCTTCAGGACGCACAAGAAATCTCTCCTGTTCTGAAAAGTGAAAAACCTGATGTACTGGTTATTTACGATGACGGGTTTAACTACCTCACTAAAATGTGTCTCACGAATATGCGTGAAGCCGCATTTGTGATGATCGGACTTGCCAAAAAAAGCGGCATACATGTCATTGTTTCCGGTAGTGATGCAAGTGATCAGAGTGAAAAATATTTAGATGCGGGAGCTGATTACGTGTTGGCAGGAGAAGGAGAAATTACGCTGCTGGAAGTGCTGAATTCGATGAGTGAATCCGGAGATAAAAAGTCAGATATACCGGGAACAATTTTGAAATCTTCCAATGGAATTATCCGAAATAAAAAACGGGAAGTTGTACGCGAACTGGATACTTTTCCTCACCCTGCATGGAACCTGATCGATGTGAAAGAATACAAGTCACGATGGATGAAACAACATGGTTATTTTTCTCTGAACATCAGCACTACACGTGGATGCCCTTTTCATTGTAACTGGTGTGCTAAACCTATTTACGGAAACAGGTACAATGTTCACAGCCCGGATTGGGTGGTGGAAGAATTAAAATTTCTGATAGCTACATATGGAGTTTCTCATTTCTGGATGACAGATGACATCTTCGGTTTAAAGCCTGGTTGGATTGCCCGTTTTGCTGAATTGGTAAAGCGTGAAAAATTGCAGTTCAGATTTAAAATTCAGTCGCGCGTGGATTTACTGCTTGAAGAAAATGCGATTGCATTGTTGGCAGAAATTGGCTGTGATACGATTTGGGTGGGTGCTGAAAGTGGTTCTCAAAAAATCCTGGATGCGATGGATAAAGGAACCAAAGTGGAGCAGATTTTTACAGCTACCAGACTGATGAAAAAACATGGGATAAAGCCGGCATTTTTTCTTCAGTTCGGATATCCCGGAGAAAACGCGGATGACATTCAGGCTACAATTTCAATGGTGAAATCATTGATGCCTGACGATATCGGAATCTCTGTCAGCTATCCACTGCCCGGGACGAAGTTTTTTGAAAAAGTAAAAGAAGAATTGAAAGATAAATCCAACTGGACTGACAGCGATGAGCTTGCCATGATGTTCAGCAATACTTATCCTTCATCATTCTATAAAGTGCTGCAGCGATATGTTCACCGTACCTACCGTACACGACAAGGAATCACGGAGATGAAAAATTTATTCAGTTCTCCTGTTCAGATATCATTTCGTCAACTGAAGAGAATCGCCGCGATTCCTGTTCATGCCACAGGAAGCGCATACTATAAATCAAAGTTGGAAATTATCAGTGGCGAACACGGTTTAGTTGGAATAAATTGAATTTTTTCAAAGGAATGTATTTGATATCATGTTTATGATGCCGGAAACTGATTCACTTTTTGATTTGCTGGCATCTGATTATGATGACACTTTTACGCATTCTGAAATTGGTAAACTTCAGCGGGGCAAAGTCTGGGAATATCTTGATTCGCTTTCTCTTCCATCAGCCAGAGTATTGGAACTGAATTGTGGTACAGGAGAAGATGCATTGCTTCTTGCACAGAAAGGACACAATGTAATCGCTACAGATGTTTCATCCAACATGATAGTTAAGGCGGAAGAAAAAATGAAGAGAGCAGGCGCGAAGAATATTACTTTCTTCGTAAGCGATATGCGGGAATTGAAGAAACAATTTTCCGGTCAGCGTTTCGATTTTATCTTTTCCAATTTTGGTGGACTAAATTGTTTGTCGGAAAACGAACTGAATGCTCTATCGCAAGATTTGCTTTCGCTTCTAAAACCCGGAGGCAGGCTGGTGCTTGTTATGATGAGCAGAAAATGTGTGTGGGAAAATTTCTATTTTCTTTTAAAGGGAAATTTTTCCAGTATATTCAGAAGGAGAAAAAGAGGGGGAATTGAATTCAAAGCAGGCAATACAATTTTGCAAACATATTATTATTCACCTCGGGAAATAATGTCACTTTTTGGTTATGGGTGGCAAATGAAAAAACAACTTCCCGTCGGATTCTTTGTCCCTCCATCCTATTTGCAGACTTTTTTTCAACGACATCCGAAACTGCTTCGTTTTTTAGCCTCAATGGACCGGCATTTCTCGGCCTTCAGTTTTCTTGCTGATTATGCAGATCATTTTATTCTGCATCTTGAACGGGAAAAATGAATCCTGTTATTACATCCGGCAGAAAACAATCCTGAAATTCAAATTGCAGTGACTATATTAAAATTACGATTAAAGACTTTAGGTCGCCTTTAGTAAAAGATTGATGTAGTATTTGTACATTCGTGTCATCCCTCACTCCATGTCTCCTATTTTTCTTACTCACGCATATTTCCTTCAGGAGGATCCTAAGGAACTGGAGATCATGAAGCCTTATCCTCCGCTGGGTATCCTGTATATATCAGCATATCTCGAAGAGCATGGTTTCAATTCACGTGTTTTTGATTCTACCTTTTCGACTTTTGAAAAATTATGTGCTGAATTGATTTCTGTCAAACCTGAAATTCTCGGAATTTATACCAACCTCATGACAAAATTGAATGTCCTGAGAATTATACAGTTTGTAAAAACTTCTTCCGAGCTTAAACATACCAGGATAATTTTAGGTGGCCCTGAAGTCCGCAATCATTCCGAAAAATTTCTACGGTATGGCGCTGATGTAATTGTTGTTGGTGAGGGAGAAGAGACAATGCTTGAGTTGGTAACTCATTTTACAGAAAATAAAAGTGGGGAAGCGGATTCAACAAACGGGTTGAAAACGATTTCCGGCATTTCATTTATTGACTCTGAAAAAAATGCAGTAACAACGCCAGGGAGAAGTCTGCTCAGAGACATGGATCAACTGCCTTTCCCGAACAGAAAAAAAATTGATCTGCACTTGTATTTCGATGCCTGGAAAAATCGTCACGGAGAAAGTACGATTTCAGTCAGCACCATGCGCGGATGTCCCTATACATGCAAGTGGTGCAGTCGGGCTGTATACGGACAAAGTTACCGCCGAAGAAGTGCAGTGAAGGCGGTGGATGAACTGCAAACTTTACAGTCTGCTTACCAATTTGACACAATCTGGTTTGTGGATGATGTATTTACAATCAGTCATGTCTGGTTGCAGGAATTCCGGGATGAAATTGTAAGGCGAAAAATCGCTGTTCGTTTTGAATGCATCACGCGAGCAGACAGGATGAATGATCTGGCCATTCGTTTACTCAAAGAAAGCGGATGTTTCCGGGTTTGGATCGGAGCTGAAAGCGGATCACAAACAATTCTTGACGCGATGGACAGGAGAGTAAAAGTGGAACAGGTAGGAGAAATGATCCGGAAAAGTAAGTCAGCAGGAATTCAGACAGGAACTTTTATCATGGTAGGATACCCCGGTGAAACTGAATCAGATATTGAATCGACAATTGCGCATCTGAAATCTTCGGATCCTGATTTGTATACCATTACGGTTGCGTATCCGATAAAAGGGACGGAATTGTATGCGCAAACCGAGTCTGGTTTCAGAGAACAATTGCCATGGGAAACGAGCACAGACAGACAAATAGATTTTGCACGTACCTATTCCCGAAGGTATTACGAATTTGCCATTAGAAGGGTTTACAATGAAGTCGCTTTTTTTAAAACTCAAAAAAATAATAAAGCGAAGTTCTTTAGATTGACAAAATTCAAATTGAAATCGCTGCTCGCCAAAGGAGGAATGTTGTGGGAAAGAAGTTTCTCTTAAGCGAAAAGCATCTTTGTTATTTTTGTTTCTTTACGTCTGGTAAGAATTCACCCCTGCATTTCCATTCACTTGGTTCGACGAATTAAAATAACTGAAGAGGAACTCATCCGGTTGCTTTCCAATCGGGAAGAAAAAGGCATTGAAATTCTATACGATAATTATTCCGCCGCGTTATATGGGGTGATCCACAGGATTGTGCAACAGGATGAAATTGCAGAAGATGTTTTGCAGGAAACGTTCCTGAAAATCTGGAACAATTTCGGGCAATATGATTCAGCGAAAGGCCGTTTATTCAGCTGGATGATCAATATTGCCAGAAATGCTTCAATTGATAAGGTGAGATCGAAGGAATTTGTGAACCGAAACAAAAACCAGAACATTGAAAAGGCCGTATTTTCGGCTGGAGAAGACTTGCAATCAGGCTTCAATCCGGAAACTATCGGAATCAAAAAAATGGTTCAGGAACTGGAACCGGAATATCGTCAGGTTATCGAATTGTTGTTCTTCGGGGGCTATTCTCAATCTGCTGCCGCGGAGAAATTGAATATTCCACTTGGGACTGTAAAAACACGTTCTCGGGCAGCATTGCAAAAGTTGAAAAATTATTTTGAAAGAATTTAGTTCAATCAATGGATATTAAAGATTACATAGCATCAGGTGTCGTTGAGATGTATGCGATGGGAACTCTTTCTCCTGAGGAAAAGAAGGAGTTTGAGCAGAAGATGCTTGTGTACCCTGAAGTGGCTGCAGAATTAAGAAGTGTCCAGGAGACTCTGGAAAATTTTGCGGAGAGTCACAGTCGAAATCCGAGGCCGGAATTACGTGGCGAAGTTTTGGAGAAAGTTATCGGAAAAGGAAGCGCAGGAAAAGATAAGGGAAATATCATCCCACTTGATCCTACCCACAGGCTCACCTACAAATATCTCATTGCTGCGAGTCTCGCCGCTTTGCTGATCAGTACTTTCGCCTCCTGGTTTTTCTATAACAACTGGAACGATGCAGAGGATCGTTATGTAGCTGTTTTGAAAGAAAAAAATCAGATGGCCGAAAATTACAATCAGGTTAAAAATTCTTTTGAACACACCTATTCTGATCTCCTGGTAATGCGCGATGGAGATGCGAAAGTGATGATGTTAATGCCAATCGACAGTACGAAACGTTATCAGATGCGTGTGTATTGGAATCAATATACCAGCGAGACGTACATTGACGTGTTGGCACTTCCTGATCCGGGTGAAGGAAAACAATATCAGCTTTGGGCGATAGCAGGCGGCATTCCTACTGATGCAGGCGTCTTCAGTATCCCGGAAGATCAAAGTATGATGCGTGTAAAAAACATCAATGTTGCAGAACAGTGGGCTGTGACCATTGAACCCAAAGGTGGAAGTGTAAGTCCGACTATGGATCAGATGATTCTGATTAGCAAAAACAGTTGATGCTTAAAAATAAAAGTTGAAACAAACGCTTTTTGTATTTGAACTTCGTGAATCTTTTTCTGACTTTTAACATCCGGAGCATTCAGAATTCTTGTTGAAGTGCAATAATCAATTTGAATCAACACAAAAGATTCAGTGAAAATCTGATCTTTTTTCAATATTTACTTGTTCATCAGTCTGATACTCATCAATAGTAAAATTCTTAGTGACTTATTTTTCAAAATCAGGATTACCAATTCATGAATCAGTCTTGAGATTATGTTGCAGAAGGTTTCGGAATATTTTTATATTTGCTAATCAGATAAAGCCATGAAGTATCCCCTTTTACTTTTCATCGTTGTGGTGATTTTTTCCTGTTCCAAGGATGTTCAGGTGCAGGTACTTGTACCACCGAATGGTTGTGACAGTACCCAAATGCATTATGGCTCGGACATCAAACCAATCATTAGTTCCTACTGCAGTTTTTCAGGATGTCACAGTCCGGGAGGAGAAGGAGCATTCGATTATACCACCTACGAAGGAATTGCGAATCGTCTCCGTGCCGGTCGCGTGCTGGATCGTCTGGCTTTGCCTGTTGAAGATCCATTACATATGCCTGAACATACAGAAATGTTGCCTTGCGATTTGTACAAGCTGAGACTCTGGATCATCCAGGGCTTTCCTGATAACTAATTCTATGCGTATGCTCCTCCGCTTTTTTCTTCCGGGATTATTTTGCCTGTCACTTGCTACCAACGCCCAAAATGTGTTGATCAGCAAATCAGCGGAGATTACTTTTTTCTCAGAAGCGCCTGTAGAAAACATTTCGGCGAAAAATAACAGTGTAAATTCTATTTTGAATACTGTCACCAATGACATTGCTTTTATTGTCTCTATCCGTGGGTTCAAGTTTGAAAAAGAACTGATGGAAGAACATTTCAATGAAAAGTATCTGGAAAGCGACAAGTATCCTCAGGCAACATTCAAAGGAAAAATCCAGGACAGTATCGACTGGAAAAAAGACGGTGTTTATCCTGTCTCGGCCACCGGAACTTTGTCTATGCATGGTGTTGACAAGACAGTAACTGAAAAAGGAAATATTGAAATCAAAGGGAAAGAAGCACATTTGTCCGGAAGTATGACAATTGCTATTTCAGATTTTAAAATTTCCATTCCAAAATTATTATTTCAAAATATTGCTGACACAATCAAAGTAGAATACAAAACCGATTACATTCCTTATCAGAAAAAAGATTGATACACCCGTTGTTATCATTCCAGCTTATGAAAAAAAATATACCTGCCATTCTTTTTTTCCTGCTTCTTTCTTCTTCACTGTTTGCACAGGATGATTTGCTGAAACAACTTCAGGCGGAAGCACCTGCTCCAAAAAAAGAAGCTGTGTTGGCAACATTCAAAGGGAATAAAATCATCAATGTGCAGACTAATGAAACTGTGAAAAAAAACAATTTAGATATCCGAATCAATCATCTTTTTGGTAGTATCGGAAAAGAAAGTGGTGGGACATTTCACAATTTATACGGATTCGATCAAAGTCAGGATATTCGAATAGGCGCGCATTATGGTATCACCGATCGACTGATGACCGGATTCAGTCGTTCCAAGCGACAGGAGAATCTCGAATTGTTATTAAAATTTAAATTGCTTGAGCAGACCACCAACCAGAAGGTTCCGATTGGTATTACGCTTTATGGAAACACCACCTATTCCACGAAAGATGATATACTTATTGAAAAGGATGTTCACCGATTAACTTATTTCGGACAAATTATTTTTACCAGAAAATTTTCTCCCAAATTTTCTCTTGATGTTGCGGGAGGTTTTCTGCACAGAAACTATGTTCTTTACAATGACGAAAGCGATGTAATGAATGTCAGTGGAGGTTTCAGGTGGAAATTTACCCCGAGTGCATCATTCATTGCAGATTATTCACACACATTTGGTCGGGATGCATTTAAAAAAAATGTGGATGTGTATGATGTGGCCGGTGCGGGGATAGAAATTGAAACGGGCGGACACGTTTTTTCAATCATGTTTACAAACGCCTCCGGTATTCTCGAAAATGACTTCATGGTAAATACAGAGGATTCCTGGTCGAAGGGAGGAATGAAATTCAGTTTCATTATTTCGAGGATGTTTAAATTTTAATTCCGCTGATTAAATTGTTAGTAATCAGTTGAAACATGTCAATCGTGATTTTCAATTCATGTATCTTTGACGTGTGAGTAATTTCCAGGACACAACCCAATTCACTCAACCGGCTTTGGCTACCGACAGCCAGCGTGTGTTCGGGACAGACAGTGTCATGCACCGTCCGGTGAGACGAATGATCCCGATGCATGCCGACAGTTTGTCGAGGATGCGTTCCGGGTTACAGGCCGGAAAAGACAGTACAGGAGATTCGTTAAATACTTCGGGCCCTCTGCAATTATTTACATCGCCGATTGTTCCTGCTCATCCGACGAGTAAGTTTCTGGACCTGTATAAGGGACATGCTTTGACTCCACGGAACCAGGGTCCGGAAATCCGGAAAGATGTTTCTCCTGACTGGTTATTTCCGGTCATTATTTTGGTTATTCTTGTTTTCACCTGGCTCAGAATTTTTTATTCCAAATATTTCAGTCAGATGATTCAGGCACTTCTGAATAATAATCTGACGAATCAAATTGTCAGGGATGAAAATATTCTTGTTCAACGCGCATCTGTTTTTCTGAGTGTGGCCTTCCACTTAATTGGAGCGTTGTTTTTGTATTTGGTGAGTATTGATTTAGGCTGGAATCTTGGAGGACTAACTGCAGGCTTTTCCCGATTTCTGTTTTTTACGATAATAGTTACCGCCATTTATTCTCTTAAATTTCTTTTGCTGAAAATTTGCGGATGGTTGTTTGACCTTGACAGGGAAATGTCGACTTATATTTTCAATATTTTCCTGATCAATAATGCCGTTGGAATAATCTTACTTCCAATAATCGCATTACTGGCTTACAATCAATGGCTTTCGTCATCATTGCTCATCCTTTGCGGAGTTATAACGATTTCTATTGGACTTTTATACAGGACGATAAGAGGTGTGATGATTGGATTTTCGACTCCGGGATTTTCGCTTATATATCTGCTTATTTTCCTGCTCACATTTGAAATAGGGCCTTTACTGGTGGTGGTAAGATTGATTCTTTAGAGAAAAAGACCAACAATTTTAAAATTTCACATTTATTTACCGGATAACAAGAATCTACAATGGTTTTTGATTTGATTCAGGTAAAAATTTGCTATCGGTTGACTTATCGGGGATCCCCAACATATAGAATCGACTCAGGCATTAAAAAAGAGATTTTTTCATATCTTTGCACCCTGAAAATTAGCCCTGTTGGTAATGTCGGCGTTGCCGTCGTTACTGATCTGTGCAACTGATATTTTACTCAAGAAACGGTAATTCCTGCATGAGTTTGAAAGTTAAAAGTATCCTGGTTACACAGCCGAAACCTGAAACTGATAAGTCCCCTTATTACGACCTTTCCAAAAAGTTCAGTGTGAAGATTGACTTCCGTCCATTCATTCACGTGGAGCCAATTTCTGCAAAGGATTTCAGAAAGGACAGAGTAAATTTACAGGACCACACAGCTGTAATTCTGACCAGCCGAAATGCGGCGGATCATTTTTTCCGCATTTGTAACGAGATGAGAATTACGGTTCCTGAGACACTTAAATACTTTTGTATCTCTGAATCCACGGCCTATTATCTTCAAAAATTTGTCGTTTACAGAAAACGAAAAATCTTTTTCGGGAAACAGACCATCAATGATCTGATGGATTTGATTAAGAAACACAAAAAGGAGAAATTCCTTGTTCCTTGTACGGATATTCACAAGCAGGAGATCTTTGAAACTCTTGATGCTCAATCCATTGACTACACCAAAGCCGTCATTTACAAGACTGTAGCCAGTGATTTAAGTGACCTTGCAAATGTGAACTATGATGTTCTGGTTTTTTTCAGTCCATCCGGAATAACTTCGCTTTTCAAAAATTTCCCAAAGTTCAAACAGAACAATACCCGCATTGCAGCATTTGGTCCGACCACTGCGCAGGCAGTATTGGATGCCGGTTTACGCCTTGATATTCAGGCACCGGTACCGGCGGCTCCATCCATGACTATGGCATTGGAGCAATACATTAAGAAGGCGAATAAATAATTTTCCAAAATGAACAGGGGGGATTTTCCTGTCATCCGCCATACTTTCCGGAAACCGGAACGGCTTGTCAGTCGTAAAATCATCGAGCAACTTATAGCGAAAGGGCGATCCGTGCAGGGAAATGCATTCCGGATCGTTTGGTCTGTTCATGCATTAGGCGTACCGTTCCCGGTGCAGATTGCATTCAGTGTACCGAAAAGAAATTTTCGATCGGCTGTAGACAGGAACAGAATCAAGCGACTGATGAGAGAATATTACCGGCAGAATAAAGAAGAGATCTATTCGTTGGTAAAAGGAAAAGATCTGCAGGTGGCTTTGTTGCTTGTGTATACCGGGAAAACAATTCCGGGATATCAGGATGTAGTTCAAAAAATGTCGCAAACCCTTAAACATTTTGTGGAAGATTTTCAAAAACATTCTGGCTAAGCTGTTCATTGGTTTGATCCGGTTTTACCAGGGGGCTTTGTCACCATTGCTTCGGCCATCTTGTCGGTTTACTCCAACATGCTCTGCGTATGGCATTCAAGCCATTCGAAAGTACGGGCCCTTCAAAGGCGGTTACCTGACGATACGAAGAATTCTGAGATGTCATCCCTGGGGTGGACATGGTTATGATCCTGTTCCCTGAAAAAAAAATTATGATGAAAATGAAAATGAAGAATTACAAACTGTGGCTCCTGGTGATAGCAACATCAGTGGTTTCTGTTATCAGCTTTAGTTTTGTAGACGAATATTTTGAGGTATCCAAAAACCTGGATATTTTTTCAAGTGTATATCGTGAAGTCAACATGTTTTATGTTGATACCACTGATCCGGGAAAGCTGATGAAGAAGGGAATTGATTCCATGCTTGAGTCACTGGATCCATACACCAATTTTATTCCTGAATCGGATATTGAAGACTATCGGTTTTTGACTACAGGTCAGTATGGAGGTATTGGCGCGTTAATTAAGCAAAAGGGAGATGCAGTAATTATCAGCGACCCTTACGAAGGATATCCTGCACAGAAATCCGGATTACTCGCAGGGGATCAGATTCTGGAGATCGATGGGAATTCAACGAAGAATAAAAAAACAGATGACATCAGTCGACTGTTGAAAGGCTCCCCAAAAACTCAGGTGCGATTGCTGATTCAGAGAGACGGAGAAAAAAATCCATTCGAAAAAACAATTGTGAGGGAAGAAATTAAAGTTAAAAGTGTTCCGTATTATGGAATGGTGGGAGAAGACATAGGATACATCCGATTGAACAGTTTTACTGAAAATGCGGGAAAGGATGTCGGTGCTGCGATGAAAGATTTACAGTCGAAGCATACATTGAAAGGTTTGGTATTCGACCTGCGGAATAATCCGGGTGGATTGCTGAATGAAGCCGTGAACGTTTCCAATTTATTTGTTGAACGCGGGCAGGATATCGTGAGTACCAAAGGAAGGTACAAAGACATGGATAAAACGTACAAAGCTCTGAACGAAGCCATTGATCCGAATCTTCCGTTAGCCTTATTGGTGAACAGTGGTTCAGCCTCCGCATCTGAAATTGTTTCCGGCTCATTACAGGATCTGGATCGTGCAGTGATAGTCGGACAAAGAACATTTGGAAAAGGGCTTGTACAAACAACACGTCCGCTTTCTTACAATACACAAATGAAAATCACCACAGCAAAATATTATATCCCGAGCGGTCGCTGTATTCAGGCATTGGATTACACTCACAGAAATGAAGATGGCAGTGTAGGAAAAGTTCCGGACTCACTGGTTTCCGCTTTCAATACGAGGGCAGGAAGAAAGGTGTATGATGGAGGGGGCATCCTTCCTGACCTTGTGACTGAACCACAAAAGCTGAGCAACATCAGTCAGAGTTTGATTTCCAAAAACATTCTCTTTGATTATGCGACACGTTACAGACGTTTGCATCCTGAAATTGCTTCTGTGAATAATTTTGAACTCACGGATTCAGACTTCAACGATTTCGTCTCTTACATTTCCGATAAAGAATACGATTATTCTACCAAGAGCGAAAAAGCGATGGAAGATCTGAAGAAGAACAGTGAAGACGAAAAGTATTTCCAGGATATACGAACCGAGTACGATGCACTGAAAAACAAACTCGCTCACAACAAGCAGGCAGATGTTGAGAAAAATAAAAGTGAGATTCTGCAACTGTTGAAAGAAGAAATCATTGCACGATATTATTTCCAAAGCGGAAGAATTGAAGTCAGTTTAAAAAATGATCCGGATTTGAAGAACGCCGTTGATGTGATTCAGGATAAAGTCCGGTATACCGGAATTCTGAACGGATCATTGAAGGCAGATGCAGGGAAAAAATAATTTCAGATTCTTTTGTGTAACCAGCAAGGGAATTGGGACAATCCTTTCTTCAATTTAAGATTCCATTCAGCATGCAAATTTTTCCCCGACTAAGACAGTCTAATTATCTTTTTTTCTTCGGGCTCTGTCTGCTTGTTGCCGGACTTCCGGTTTCATTATTCCTTACGAGTTTATCACAATTTTTTATTGCAGGATCTTTCTTTCTGGAAGGAGATCTTTCAACAAAAATAAAACGATACATTTCGAACCGAAGTGCTTTGCTGTTGACAGGTATCTGGTTGCTTCATGTTGCAGGTTTATTGTGGACAACAGATATACAAGAAGGGCTAAAGGATATTCGGATTAAACTTCCTCTGTTGATTTTGCCATTGGTGATGTCCGGATCTGCACCATTGAGTACAAAACAATTTCGCTTTATTCTCTACCTTTTTGTCTTTTCAGTTTTTAGCGGATCACTGGTATCCATAGCGGTTCTGAATGGACTTATTCCGACAAAGGCGCCGATCTATGATATTCGGGAGATTTTCATTCTGGGTGTTTCACATATTCGTTTTGCGCTTTTCACCTGTCTTGCAGTGATCGTCGTAGGTTGGTTAATGTACACACGAGAACAAAAAACGTTTGGTTCAAAACTTTTATTGAGCGCACTCATGCTTTGGTTGTCGATATTTCTCTTCATCATTGAATCCATAACAGGTATATCCATCCTTATCATCTGTGGACTGCTATTCCTGTGGTACAATGTGATCCGGCATCAGTCAAAATGGTTACGTTTTGCATCGGCTGTTTTGGTGATTGCGATACCACTTTCTTTGTTCTTCTATCTGAAAAACTTTGTCCAAACCTACTCTCCTGCTCCTCCACAGGAATTGGATTTTACTAAAAAAACAAACCGAGGAAACGCGTATTTTTTTGATACAACAAATACGCAGGTAGAAAACGGTTACAGGGTATATGCTTATGTATGTGAATATGAAATGCGCGAGGAGTGGAACAAAAGAAGCTCTATTCCTTTTGACTCATTGGATCAGCGGAAACAACCGGTGAAATCCACTCTGATTCGATTTCTTGCTTCGAAAGGAGAAACAAAAGATGGTGACGCGGTTTTAAGACTGAGTGATGAAGAAGTTCATTCAATAGAAAGAGGAATTGCGAATGTGTATTATGAACACATTTCAAGCATTAAAAGCAGATTGTTGCAGATACTTTGGGAATATCATGAATACATGCGCGGTGGTGATCCAAGCGGGCATTCGGTTACGCAACGTCTTGAATTCTGGAGAGCGGCCGCTGCCATCATTGCCGATCATCCCTGGACAGGAGTAGGTACAGGAGATATGCCTGAAGCTTATGGTGAAGAATATCAGAAAATGAATACGCAGTTGATGCAGAAATACCGTTTGCGTGCGCACAATCAGTACCTTGCGATTGCCGTGGCATTTGGAATTCCTGCTCTGATTTATTTTCTTTTCACTCTGTTCTATCCGATCAGGAAGGCACTACGAAACCAAAATATTCTTTTTATTAGTTTCTGGGTGATTGCATTTTTTTCCATGTTTACAGAGGACACACTGGAGACACAGGCTGGCGCAACATTTGTCGCTTTGTTTTGGTCACTGTTTTTATTTTCTTCTGATGCCGCAGAAATTGAAGATGTGAAAAATCAATTCTGAGCGATTCGTTGGTAAACAAAAATAACGGGAAAAATTATTTTCCTTTCTCATTCAATTCTTTTAAACGCGCATACTTAAGATAATTGTATTGAGCGGTAATTTTCGCGATACGAAAACCGGAAAGTCCATCAAGGAATCCAGCGAGAAAAATATAATCTCTTAAAAAGCGCAATGCCGGTCTCCATAAAAGTGTGAAGTTATTTGCTTTCTTACCTGCACGGTATGCAGCCATCGCGCCGATCTCAGCAAATTTTTTTCCCTGGGCAATATGTCCTTCTACTGAATAATATGAATAATGAAGTATGTCGCCTTTCAGATGACGGATGCGAACCTGGCTATCCGGTATGAAACGATCATGAGGGTTGTTGCCGCCCCATTTCCCCTGATCGCGTCTGAACAATCGTACTTTTCGATCAGGATACCATGCACCATGACGAATCCAATGACCACAGTAATTTGTCAATCGATTCATCCGGAATGCATCATTATTCCAATCGGATTTCACTTTAAGAATACTCTCTTTTAATTCCGGAGAAAGTGCTTCATCGGCATCAAGGGAAAGAATGTAATTGTGCTGAGCTTGGGTCAGCGCATAATTTTTCTGTTCAATATATCCTTCGAAAGAATGCTCAATAAAACGGGCGGAAAAAGATGCTGCAATTTCTTTCGTTCTATCAATAGAAAAAGAATCCACGATAAGGATTTCGTCGGCGACACCTGTTACCGATTCAAGACATCGGGCAAGGTTTCGTTCTTCATTGTAGGTGATGATGACGACAGACAGCTGAACCATAACTTTTCAACGTCTGCAAGTTAGGTATATTTATATTCTCATTTTGTTTCAGTCTCTCTTTCTTGTTTCTTTGTCCGAAACATTGTAGACAAAACAGTGAGCCAGTCAAGCATACTACTGCAACAACTCATACAAGGCGACAGAAAAGCGTTGGCCAGGGCTATCACTATTGTGGAGAATGATGTGGATGGCTGCACTGAAATTCTTTTCTCACTTCCCAGGAAAAATACGGTTCCTGTAATTGGTATTACGGGACCACCGGGCGCAGGGAAGAGTACATTAATTAATGCTTTAGTGAGAAGCTACAGCGAGTCCGGAAAACAGGTTGCCGTTGTAGCTGTGGATCCAACATCCCCTTTTAATTATGGATCTTTGCTCGGCGACAGATTAAGAATGTCCGAACATTTTACCAATCCAAACGTATTCATCCGTTCATTGGCTACCCGTGGATCATTGGGAGGGTTGTCGGAGAAGATAATCGAGATCACAGATGTCATTCGTGCTGCAGGATTTGATCTGATTATTGTTGAAACGGTAGGAGTTGGTCAGAGTGAAGTTGAAATTGCCGGTCTGGCTGATACTACAGTAGTTGTAGTTGTACCTGAATCAGGTGATGAAGTTCAAACGTTGAAATCCGGAATCATGGAGATCGCGGATATTTTTGTGGTAAATAAATCAGACCGGGAAGGAGCTGAACATTTACAACAGAACTTGAAAAAACTGATGTCACATCCCAAACATGAAAACTGGACGGTTCCGGTTATTAAATGTGCGGCAACACAAAATCAGGGCGTGGACGAATTGATTGCAAAAATTGCGGAACATGCACAGTCCGGTGCGATGCAAACCAAGAAAACGTATTTGTTGGCTGAAAAAGCGTACCGACTGATTCAACAAAGAAGGATGAAATCAATACAGAAAAAAGCCTTGTTTGAGGCTTTAGCGGAGCAAGCTTCAGACCCTCAATTTAACCTGTATCGATTTGCAGATCAATTCAATAACTGAAAAATTGCGATATTCTAAAATAGTCGTAAATTGACTCGCTTTTTACATCGTATGACCAAACGATACGACGACGGATATATATTTCATTTCCTTGGCAGCCTGCTTATCGCCGGAATTCTTGTCATGACTGCAGGTTCCAATCCGGCGCATGCTCAAGCTTTCTGGGTTGAGACATTTGGCAACACCGCTGCCGGTAGTTGTGATCAGGGTACATTGGCAAATGGATTCGTTTCCACCAATGGAACCTGGACGGTTACAGCTGTTGGTCCTGAAGGGCCGACTCCGAATCAATGGTATATCAGTGCAACTGAGCCGGGAAGAGCAGCGGGCGATTGCTCTACACAAGGATGTTATATCAATCCTCAATACACTGACAGAACGTTACATGTTGGTAATTTAGCTTCGTCTCCAAATGCCGGCACATTGTGTCCATTGGGAGATTGTGGTGCGATTTACGATGCAGGCGGATTTCAACCTACAGCTGTACAAACCAATTCAAGAGCAGAGTCTCCGACAATAGATTGCAGTGGTCAGAATGGAATTATTCTCTATTTCTCATATTTCAAAAATGCGGATGATCCAACAGGGAATGATGATGTATCAGTAGAATATTTTGATGGAACTACATGGACGACCATTGCTGATCCTCCGCAAACCGATCCGGGTTGTGGACAAGGATTTGGAATGTGGACACAGTATGCAGTAGCACTTGGCGCCAGCGCGGACAACAATCCGAATGTTAAAATCGGATTTACATGGATTAATGACGAAGGTGGCGTGGGTGTAAATCCATCATTTGCTGTTGACAGTATTGCACTGATAGGAACACTTGCTCCCGTTGCTGATTTTACTGCAAGCGACACGGTGTTGTGTACAGGTGATTGCATTGATTTTACAGATCTGAGTAACAACTTCCCTACTGCCTGGGCATGGAGTTTTATTGGAGGGAATCCTGCCACTTCATCTGTTCAGGATCCTACGACTGTTTGTTTCCTCAATCCCGGTACATATACAGTTCAGTTGATCGTCAGCAATGGAACGGGCATAGATACTCTCACCAAAACAGATTACATCACTGTGAATGCCTGTACTCCGCCAACCGCGGGATTCAGTGCAGACAGTACAAATTTCTGTGAGCGTACCTGCATCAATTTCACAGATGAAAGCATCAACGGCGCGAATGCCTGGAAATGGTTATTTCCGGGAGGAACTCCGAACACTTCAACTGATCAGAATCCGCAACAAATTTGTTACTACACTCCGGGATTGTATTCCGTTACACAAATTGTGTACAACCAATTTGGTTCTGATACATTGGTTTTAACTGACTACATCAATGTGAACACTTGTCCACTACCGGTAGCAGATTTTGCCACGTTTACTCCTTCATTTTGTTCAAATACCTGCATTAACTTTTTTGATCAGTCAACATTTAGCCCCACATCATGGAGTTGGTATTTCCCGGGAGCTACACCGGATACTTCCACCGCGCAAAATCCAACAGGAATTTGTTATCCGGCGGATGGATTTTATGATGTAGAACTTATCGTTTCCAATGCGAACGGATCGGACACCACAGTAAAATATTCCTATATCCATGTTGAGAGTGTTCCGAATGCTTTTGTAAGTCCGGATACAGCAATGTATTTCGGCGGAACGTATCAATTGATTGCAGGTGGAGGAATGACGTATACATGGTCTCCTGCTGCCGGTCTTGACACGATCGGAGGAAGCAATCCAATTGCAACACCGGATGAAACCACTACCTATACAGTTGTAATCACAGATGCAAGCGGATGTTCAACGACCCGTCAGGTAACAGTTACTATTTTGCATAACAACAATTTCTTTGTACCAAACAGTTTCTCACCAAACAACGATGGCTACAATGATTATTTGTTTGTGAGAGGAAACAATTTATATGGAATACGTTTCACTGTATTTGATCGCTGGGGTGAAAAAGTATGGGAGACAGTGAATCAAACTGAAGGATGGGATGGAAGATATAAAGGAAAGGAGCTGGATCCCGCTGTATTCACTTATGTGCTGACCATCATTTACGATGACAGTAAAAATGTCACACAAACAGGCACTATCACTTTGCTTCGATAAGCTTTGAAGCCAAAAGAGAATTGAATGAAAAAAGTACTACATAGCTTTCTTTTTGTGTTGCTGACCCTGAGCGGGGAATTAATCCATGCTCAGGATGTACATTTTTCACAGTTCTATTCCACGCCTTTGCAGGTAAATCCTGCGATGACCGGTGTCTACGATGGTAAACTTCGTTTCACCAACAATTACCGCACACAATGGACTTCTCTTGGAAAAGGATATAAGACGATTCATTCTTCATTGGATGTGCCTGTTGGAAAATCGGATGTAAAGAATAATTACTTCGGTGTAGGCGCGATGGTGTATCAGGACAAAGCCGGTGATGCTGGTTTTACTTCCACAATTATTGAAGGAAGTTTGTCTTACGTGACCGCACTGGACGATATTGGTGATCATTATTTCTCGATTGGTTTTCAGGGTGGATTAAATCAAAACAGTATTGATCTTTCGAAGACAACCTGGGATACTCAATGGAATGGAGATACGTATGATCCCTCATTGCCATCATTTGAGTCGATTCAGTTACAGCAATTCGCCTACCTCGACTTCAATGCTGGTCTGATGTATTTTTATGTTCCTGACGGAAATAATTCACTTGCTCTTGGCGCGAGTATGTCGCACGTGGGTAGTCCGAATGTGAGTTTTGTGATACGTCAGGATGCGCCACTCAGAAAAAAATTCAATATTCACGGAAGCGGTGATTTGTCTTTGAACAAAGAAAATCTCACCTGGCTTCAACCCAGATTCCTTGTCAGTCTGCAGGGTTCACAAAAAGAAATTGTAGCCGGTGGATTTTTGAAAAACAAAGTACAGTTTAAATCACGCTATACGAATTACAAGAAAGAAGCGTATTTTCTTTTTGGCGGATTTTACCGGTACAAAGACGCAGCAATTCTTGCGGCACGCTTTGAATACAACACGGTCGGCTTAGGTATCAGTTACGATCTGAATACATCCAATCTTTCCAACCTTGCTGGTTCTGCAAGTGCTTTTGAGATCAACTTTTCTTATGTGATGTATGTGAAACGCGGGGAGCGTGCGAAGAACTTCAACAAAATGCCTCGCTTCCTGTAAGAGTTTATTCCTGATAATAAATTCGTTTTACTCTCTGCGAAACTCCTGCTAAAATTTCATAAGGTATAGTTCCGAGTGCGTTTGCAATTTCCGTAACTGTTGGATCTGCACCGAATACGATCACTTCATCCCCTTCTTTTGCTGGAATATCGGTGATGTCAAGCATACACATGTCCATACACACATTGCCGATGATTGGCGCTTTTTTCCCGTTTACCAGCATTGATCCCACGCCGTTTCCGAGTCGGCGGTTGATACCATCAGCATATCCGATTGCCACTGTCGCGATCAGAGAATCACGCGTGAGTTTTCCTTTTCTGCTGTAACCAATGGTTTCATTTGAAGGAACAGATTTAATTTGTGAAATGGTCGTTTTGAGAGTGGCTACATGTTGCAGCTGTTGTTGTTCGTTGTTAGTGGCAGCGAATCCATACAAACCGATCCCCAGTCGAACCATATCCATTTGAGCTTCACTGAAACGGAGAATACCGGATGAGTTCAGAATATGTCGTGTAATCGGATATTCAAATTCCTGCTGAATTGCTTTGCTCATTTTTACAAAACGATCCAATTGCAATTGAGTGAATCCATCGTGTTCCGCTTCATCACTTGCAGCCAGATGAGAAAAGACAGATTCTACACGGATGTTTTTATTGTTTCTCAGACGAACAACGAGCTCATTGATTTCTGATTCTTCAAATCCGAGCCGGCGCATTCCGGTGTCCAGTTTGATATGGATACGAAACGGATCTCCATCGTGTTTTCTCAGAACTTCGTTCAACTGATTCAGGAGTCTGAAATTATACATCTCCGGTTCGAGGCGATAGCGAATCATCGCTTCAAAACTTTGCACTTCCGGATTCATCACCATGATCGGAAGGGTGATGCCGGCTTCACGGAGTTCGACACCTTCATCTGTGTATGCAACAGCAAGGTAATCGACATGATGAAACTGAAGGATATTGGCAATCTCAAAACTTCCGCTTCCGTATGACATGGCTTTTACCATAGCCATTAATTTGGTTGTCGGTTTAATTCTTGAGCGATAATAATTGAGGTTATGTACGAGCGCATTGAGATTAATCTCCATTACTGTTTCATGCGCTTTCTGCTGAAGCATTTTTCCGATCTTTTCAAATCCGAATGGTCTTGCTCCTTTCAACAGAATGGTTTCATCACGGAAATCTGAAATGCTGCTTTCGCGTAAAAAATCATCTGTTGATGCGAAAAATTTAGCCGGCAGTTTGAACATCTGTTGTTGCCGAACAATAGCTTCACCGATCCCGATCATTTTATCGACACCTTTAGCAGACAGAAGCTGAGCAACTTCGCGGTAGAGGTTTTCTTCATTCCTTCCGCTTTGAAGAATATCTGAAAGAATGATTGTCCTGACATTGTGTTGCTTTTGCTGATTTAAAAAATCCAAAGCAATCGTCAGTGAGCCTATATCTGAATTGTAACTGTCGTTGATGACAGAAGTATTGTTAATGCCGTTTTTCATCTCCAGGCGCATGGCCACAGGATTGAGAAAATGCATACGTTCACGAATTACATCCTGATCATAGCCAAGATTAATCATGAGCGCCCAGCAGTGAATCGCGTTGTCAACGGATGCATCGTCTGTGAACGGAATCCGGATGGTATGAAACTGGTTGTTGTAAACACCCTGGATTTCCGATTCATCGGTGCTTTTCGTGATGCGGCCAATCTGTAAATCCGCTTTTGACTTTTTCGACCAGGTAAAAAAGCGCAGTTTTTCCTGATCAAAAAGTGTGCGTTGAATGGTATCGTGGATCAGGCTAAAATCTTTGCAATAAATTAACGTGTCAACTCCCAGAAAAAGCTTGAGTTTCTCTTCGACCTTTTGTTGAGAGCCGAGAAAATTCTCATCGTGTGCCGAACCGATATTTGTAAAAATACCGATAGTTGGCTTGATCATGTTCTGCAGCTTCTCCATTTCTCCCGGTCTGGAAATTCCGGCTTCAATCAAAGCAAGCTGATGTTCATCGTTCATCAGCCAAAGAGACAAGGGAACACCTACCTGAGAATTGAAACTCTTCGGACTGCGCACAATATTTTTATCTGAACGAAGAAGCTGGTACAACCATTCTTTTACAATTGTTTTTCCGTTACTCCCTGTAATGCCCACTACAGGGATATGAAAACGCTGACGATGAAAAGCAGCGAGCTTCTGCATTGCAGCAAGCGCTTCGTTTACGACAATAAAATTCGCTTTGAGGACATTGTAATTCTCGCGGTATTCGGAAACGATGAAATTGCGTACTCCCTGTACAACTAATTCCTGAATGAATTTGTGTCCATCGTGGCGTTCACCTACGATAGCAAAAAACAAAGAGTTTTCCGGGTGAACAATTTTTCTGCTGTCGGTAAGCAGATCAGAAATACGATTGTCCCCGGCATCATTCAGGATGAGCTGTCCACCGACAATTTCAGCAATCTGTTCAATTGAATAATATGTCTCAGAAATTCCTGTATTCAACATCACATATTTTTTTCCCGCTCTTCATTAAAACAAGCGCGGCACAAAGGGACATAACTTTCCTGTTCACCTAATAATATTCTGGAAGAATTTGCAACGGTCCGGTGAGAGTAATTTGCCAGGTTGCCACATTTCATACATATCGCATGTACTTTGGTCACAAATTCCGCAATGGCAACCAGGCCGGGAATCGGGCCGAAAGGTTTTCCAAGATAGTCCATGTCCAGACCGGCAACCATTACACGGATTCCGCGGTTGGCCAGTTTTTCACAGACGGAAGGAAGTTCTTCATCAAAAAACTGTGCTTCATCAATTCCTACTACTTCCACATCATTGGCAAGTAATAGAATTTGAGAAGATGAATCCACCGGCGTACTTGGGATAAAGTTCGCATCGTGCGAAACCACATTTTCTTCGTGGTAGCGGGTATCGACTTTAGGTTTAAATATTTCTACTTTTTGTTTTGCGATGCGTGCTCTTTTCAACCGGCGGATCAACTCTTCTGTTTTACCGGAAAACATTGACCCGCAAATCACTTCTATGTGACCGCGGTGAGGATCGCCGGCATTTAAATTCTCTAAAAACATGAAGTAATAATTTGTTGAGCAAAGCTATGCGTTTTGATGGGATATTACCTGTGTAAGCGAAAAAGTGGTGATAAAAAATTCAAAAGAAATTACGGTTTCGCGAGGTCGACGGGAGTTCGCGAATTCACCAATTCTGAACCTGAATATTGATTTTTTCAAATTTCTTAAAAAATAAAGGTTTCATTTTCACATAAAAATATAGTTACATCAGTCCCGGATGATTTCTTACAACATTTTCCCTAAAGCTCCGTTTAAACCTGCATATGGCAACTCAAGAATTACACCGACAGATAGAAAGTCGTCTGAAACATCTACTTGATCTACAGACTGAAATGCAGCAGCACGCATCTTCGATTCCGTATGCGGAGATTGATCTTTTTCTACAGAAAGTAAGGCAACTTTATGAGGCTTCACTCCTCCTCCACCATCACAATGCGCTAAGGACAATGGAAGAGTTGGAAGCTGCCATCGCTGAGAGATATGCAAGACAAACGGAAGCTGTTAAAGTTGCAAGCGTCGGGACTGACAATAACCGAATTTCTCAGGTAGAAACTGTTTCCGAAATACAAAATACGACTGTCGTACCTCAACAGGAAAAACCTGTTGTGCAAGTCTCTGCTAACTTGCCGAAAGAAGTGACCAAAGAGGAAAAACCGGAAATCATACTTCCGCCTGTAGCGGAAAAAACGATCCGGCAGGAAGTTTCTCCTGTTCAACAGGCAATACAAGAGCTGATATCGGATAGAGGGATCAAACAAGATCCTGAATCCGCGACGCAATCAATTCCAAAACCGAAAAAAATCAGTGGGGACTTGCACGAGATGTTCGATGAAGTACCAACGCTTGCAGGAAAATTCGAGGAGCATGAAACATTAGGTGAACGGATTGCCACATCCGCAACTCCAACACGCGTCGGCGAAAAGATGCAACGTAAAGCAGTGAAAGATCTGAAAGCGGCAATTGGTTTAAATGAGAAATTTCAGTTCATCAATCAATTATTTGGCGGAGATGCAGGCACCTACCATCATTCCATTGAACTACTGAATTCCTGTGCGAGTGTTGATGCAGCAAAAAACTATGTCAATTCTACTCTGCAACCCAAATATCAATGGGATATGAACAGCAGTCCGGTTACTCTGTTCATTGATTTGGTTGAAAGAAGGTTTCTCACCTAATTAAGGGTCATGTCGATACTCTATCTGGTTCCGACACCGATTGGAAACCTGGAAGATATTACTTTACGCGCCATCCGAATTTTGAAGGAGGTGGATCTCATCCTCGCTGAAGATACACGCACAAGTGGTTTTCTTCTCAAACATCTTGGTATTGAAAAGCGGATGCAATCGTATCATGCCCACAATGAACACAAAGTGGTGGAAGATATTGTTGCAAGAATTTCCGCCGGAGAAAAAATAGCACTCATCACCGATGCAGGAACACCGGGAATTTCAGATCCCGGTTTTTTAATTGCCCGTGAATGTGTTCGTCAGGATGTTCCTTTTGAAACGCTGCCCGGACCAACAGCATTGATTCCTGCTCTTGTTAATTCAGGCTTACCGGGTGATCGTTTCTGCTTTGAAGGATTTCTTCCTCAGAAAAAAGGACGTCATACTCGTTTGACCTCATTACAAGCAGAGGAAAGAACGATGATTTTTTATGAATCTCCTTTTCGCCTTGTGAAGACTCTTGAACAATTTTCTGAATATTTCGGAGAAGAACGAAAAGTAAGCGTCACACGTGAGTTAAGTAAATTACACGAAGAGAATTACCATGGTACCTTAAAAGAAGCGCACGCCCATTTCTCAGCTAAAACTGTGAAAGGGGAAATCGTGATTGTGTTGGGTGGGAAGGAGTGATTGGGTTATTGGTTTCAGGTTTCGGGATTCGTGTTTCGTGTTTCGGGTTTCGTGTTTCGTGTTCATGATTTGTAGGATGTAACCAACAACCATCAACCATCAACCAACAACTTATTTCAGGTTTCGTGTTCATGATTTGTAGGATGTAACCAACAACCATCAACCAACAACTTATTTCGGGTTTCGTGTTCATGATTTGTAGGATGTAACCAACAACCGACAACAATCAACCAACAACTTATTTCAGGTTTCGTGTTCATGATTTGTAGGATGTAACCAACAACCGACAACCATCAACCAACAACTTATTTCTTGTTTCGTGTTTCGAGTACTTGGTACCTGAAGCATCGTCCCTAGTCCCCCGTCCTATGTCCCTACTTTTGGATTCCTAATACCTCGTACCTAATACTTTGTACCTAATACCTGGTACCAAGTGCCTAGTACCTAATACATAGTAGCAAATGCCCACAACCATTCACCATTTCCTAACTTTTGTAAACAATCCATTTCTTCACGACATAGCCAATATCATTCTCGAAATTAGGGGTCAGAATCGAGGGGGTTATGCGATTTTTATGGGGGTTTTCATTTGTCTGGGTGATTTCAGTGATTGGAGTCAATGGACAGAATTTGTGTACAAACGGCGATTTTGACACTTTCACCACCCTGCCCAATAATTACGCACAGGTCTGCTATGCTAACGGATGGACCAGTCCCAGCGGTATTTGCGCGCTGGTTGTTGGCACAGGAAGTCCTGACTATTATAATGTCGGTGGAACCGGAGGATGTAAACCACCAGCGACATGGTGGGCGACAGTTTCTCCTCACAGCGGAACCGGCATGGAGGGTTTTGCAGCATGGTACAGCGGTAATTACCGGGAATATATTTCCAGACAATTAAGCAGCCCTTTAATCGTTGGGCAGTTATATACAGTCTCATTCTGGTATACCAATGGAGTGAGTACGATCCACGGCTATGGATGTAATAACCTTGGAGTATCGTTTTCTTCTGCTCCACTCACCCAATCCGGAGGCAACCCAATTTCATATGTTCCTCAACTTGAATCATCGGCTATCCTCTACTCAACAACCTGGCAACGTCTCGCATTTTTATACACACCTGCTACAGCAGATCAATACATAACTATTGGCAATTTCAGAACGAATGCTCTTACAAGCATTTCCCTTCTCGGTACAGGAACAACTGGTGCATATTATTACATTGATGATGTGTCTGTGAGTCCGGGAAACAGTTTACCTGTTGAACTGATAGCATTCACTGCAGAAAAGAAAGATCAACATATAGATCTTCACTGGACAACCGCTTCTGAAATTCAAAATCAATATTTTTCGATTGAAAGAAGTAAGGATGGAACTTCTTTTGAAGCCATCGGTCGTATGAACGGTGCAGGAAACAGTACAACCTTGAAAGAATATTCATTCAGTGATGAACAGTCTTGGAAGGGAATAAATTATTATCGCCTTGCACAAACAGATATCGATGGCACAGTGAATTACAGTAGGATCGTAGCATGCAGAATGAAAGGTGACAGGAATATTTCCTGGAATTATCAGGAGCATGAACACTTACTTAAATTTTTCTTTAATGAATTATATAACAACAGACCGCAGGTGCGCTTATACGATATGACCGGAAAAATTGTGTATGCATCACAGGCTTTGAGCAATCAAAATCTTGAAATCTCTACTCTTGAATTCACATCCGGTTTATATGGAATAGCTGTCGATTCCGAAGATGAACATTGTAGCGGAACATTTTTTGTAAGTCACAACTAATCAATTCAGGAGAGTATTTTCGATTTCCAATAAACGCTATTAATATTGTCTGCTTAGAGGAAATTCCTGTCAAGCTTGTTTCAATTTCCTGCTTTCGTAGAATACTATTCAGCTGTACTGTTAATCGATAAAGGGTAAACTGACATAGGTCATGAACACTGAACCGAAATTTTTAATTACATTTCATGTTCGAAACTGTTCATTTCATCATTTTCAGACAGGTTAATGATCCTATGAATCGATCTATGCTTCCGCAAAAATCATTTATAAATTTTGTCATCTGCTTAGTTATTTTATTTCTTATCCAGTTGCTGGTAACATTCAACACGGAACTTTTTCACGATGAAGCATACTATTGGATGTATTCTCAGTATCCGGATTGGGGATATTTTGACCACCCGCCGATGGTGGCGATTCTTATCAGGCTTGGAAACAATTTATTCGCTGGTGAAGGCGGAAACCGAATCCTCTTTTTGATCCTTAACTTCTCTTCCATCTTTCTCTTGTATCGTCTGCTACAACCAAAAAATCTCTTGCTGTTTACATTCCTGATTGGTTCCTGTTCTTTCTTCCTCTTGTATGGCTTTTTAACTTTCCCGGATACACCGCTGGTATTTTTCAGTTTATTGTTTTTCCTGAGTTATAAAAAATACCTGCAAAATGATTCCGTAAGCAATTCACTGTGGATGGTAATTTCCATGACAGGAATGCTCTACAGTAAATACCATGGAATACTGATCCTCGTGTTTACACTTTTATCCAATCTCCGTTTATTGAAAAACCTGTCCTTTTATTGGATCGTATTCATTACAACCCTGGTTTATATTCCGCATTTGTACTGGCAATACACTCACTCCTGGGCAGCGGTAAAATTTCAATTGATAGACAGAACTCAAAGCGTATACAAAATCTCCTATTTTTTTTCTTACCTGTTGCAGCCATTTATCCTTTTCGGCTTATCAGGAATTCCGATCTTCTATGCAGCGTGGAAAACCAGAGCTGATTCCGGTTTTGAGAAATCACTAAAATGGAACATTGCCGGAGTTTTGTGCTTTTTCCTGTTGTTTTCTTTTTCAAGAAGAATTGAAGCGAACTGGACAAACATTTTGTCAGGGCCGTTCATTTGCCTGGCTTATGGTGAATTGCAAAATAATCTTCGTCTCGTACAAAAATATTTTCGTTTCCTTTTCATCCCAACTTTTGCAACCTATTTGTTTGCATTGAGTTGTTTTGTATTTGACATACTTCCCTCCGGCTGGAACCTTTCTTCCGAAATTCATCATCAGAAATTGTGGTCATCACAAATTGAAAACGCGACACGACATCGTCCGGTAGTGTTTTTCAATTCTTATCAGATGGCAGCCAAATATCAATTCTACAGCGGAATTGTTTCCTATACATTAAACGACAATAAATTCAGAAACAATCAATACAGTTTTTGGCCAATAGAAGACTCATTACTTGGAAAAGAAGTTGCAATCATTCCAAACTGGAATGAAAGATCTTTCGACAGCGTACAAACTGTAAGGGGAAAATATTCCTTCCGGATCATGGACCACTTTGTTTCATTTGGAAGAATAAAAATAATCCCGGAACACTCATCGTATTCTTTTCAGGCCGGAAAAACATCCGAACTGGATTTTCAACTTGTTGTTCCGGACACATTGTACATTCCATACATGCGTACAACGGATGCGACAATGTGTTATAGTTTTTTCAAAAATGGAAAAGAATTTCAAACCAAAAGATCAGAACTTTTCATGAGTAATTTGTCAACCAACAAATCAAATACTATTCACATCGATTCACCTGCTGAACCGGGAGAATATCAACTCAATTTGTCTATTCAGACCGGCATACTGCAACCGACAATGAATAGTGATCCGATTGGAATTAGAATTTATTAATTGTCCGGAAAATTAAAGACGCGGAAATAAAAACAGCGTACATTATCATTCTATTTTTCATTCCCAAAGAACAGAATGAAAGTAAAAAGTCCACCGTATCAGGCTTACAAAAAAAGATCTGACGCGATCCTGTCGGCAAAGAATTTTCCTCTTCGGGTAAGCACAAGATTTTCTCCCTGTAATTCAATCTGCTCATCGTCGAGCAGGGGAATAATATTTCGCTGAAATTCCATCGCGGATTTTTCTCCGAATTCAAGAAACAGTTTACGCAAACTGATACCCCAGATCGTGCGAAGTGAAGTCAGAATATATTCATTGAATTTTTCTTCATCTGATAATTCTTCACGTTCAAAAGGAACGATGCCTTCATCAATGTTGCGGATGTATTGAGGATTATTTGAAATGTTCCACTGACGACTTACTTTATTGTAAGAATGAGCAGAAGGGCCAATTCCAAGATAGGGCTCACCGTTCCAGTAACTGGTATTGTGCCTTGAATAACTTCCGGGCTTGGCAAAGTTTGAGATTTCATAATGTTCATACCCCGACCATGCAGCACGATCCATCAGCATTGCAAAATGGATAGCGGACAGTTCATCGTCGACTTCTTTAATTTTTCTATCACGAATAAGTTTTGCAAGAGCAGTTCTGGGTTCAACGGTTAATGAATAACAGGAAAGATGTTTTACATTTAATGAGAAAGCAGTATCCATATTTTTCTCCCAGGTTTCTTCACTGAGAGTCGGGATACCGTAAATCAAGTCAATAGAGATATTATCGAATCCTCGATCCTGCGCGAGTCTGACCACATCATAAGCCTGCATCGCATTGTGCACTCTGTTCAGGTATTTCAGGTCTTCATCCGAAAAGCTTTGTATTCCGATACTGAGGCGATTTACTCCGGCACTTTTAATTTCATCGAGTCGTGCTGCTGTGAGATCATCCGGATTTGCTTCCAGTGTAATCTCCGCATCAGGATCAACAGAAAAATTGCGGTGTATCGTTTCAAATATTCCTTTCAATTCATCACCGGTCAACAGAGAAGGAGTACCTCCGCCGAAATAAATTGTACTAAGCTGATTTGTTCCAAGGTAATCACTTCTCAATCCAATCTCTTTGCGCATTGCTTCGAGCATGGCAGATTTGGTTGATTGAGTAGTAGAGAAATGGAAATCGCAGTAATTGCAAGCTTGCTTGCAGAACGGAATGTGAAGATAAAGACCGGGCATGGCGCTTGAGTAGAGCTATCGCTCCTTTTGAATGATAAAGATAATATTAATACTCAATTTCGCAGATTAAGTATTGAGAATTTGGCTACCATGGCGGATTTCACCGTTATGGCTATGAATAAGAATTTCCAGGCTGGTGTTCCCGGATTATTTCTTCAGTACAATGCGAAAGGTCGTTCCTTTGCCCATTTCTGAGCTTTTTACGAAGATCTGACCATCGTGATAATCTTCAATGATACGCTTACTTAGCGAAAGTCCAAGCCCCCATCCCCTGCTTTTGGTGGTGTAACCGGGCTTAAAGATCGTTTTGTAAGACGATTTCGGAATCCCTTTCCCTGTGTCATTAATGTCCATGTAGACGAATTGGTGTTGATCCGTAATGGATATGGAAATGATTCCCGCGCCACTCATTGCATCCAGCGCGTTCTTGAGTATGTTTTCAATGACCCATTCAAACAAAGGAACGTTCATAGGTGCATAGATTTCGTTTACCGGCTTGTCTATATGAAAACTTACCTGGTCAGAAGTCCGGTTACGTATATAATCGACTGAATGAACAAGTACCTGATAAACGTCCTCTTTTTTCAAAGCCGGTGCGGCACCAATTTTCGAGAACCTGTCGGTGATAGTTTGTAATCGTTGCAGATCTTTTTCTATCTCAATGGTATATTCCTTACTCGTTCCTTTCATCTTCAACAATTCCAGCCAGGCTAGCAAGGAGGACAGAGGAGTACCCAACTGATGCGCCGTTTCCTTTGCCATTCCCACCCACACCTGATTCTGTTCCGCTTTTCTTGACGTACTGAACGCCAGATACGACACAAACAAGAACAAAGCGATCACTGCAAGCTGGAAATAGGGATAATAACGCAGGCGAATCAACAACTCGGAATCCTTGTAGAGGATGTATTGTTTAAAATTCTGCGCTATTTTGATTTCGATAGGCTCATGCTGTTCCCGCATGATGAGGACTTGTTTATTCAGAAAAGCTGTATCCAATGCACGGAGTGAATCAAGGTTACGGGAAGAAATTACCTTGAAATTTTCATCCGCCCAGATGACCGGAATAGTGTTGTTATTGGAAATAACACTCGACAAAAAATTAATGTCTGTATTCACCTCCGAAACATCAGCAAGCCTTTTGGTAGCTTCTGCCCATAGCTCAATTTTTTTGTGCTCTTCGTTGGCCAGTTTGTCCACCAGTTTATTGGTGTACCAAAGTGAAGCAGCCCCGATCAGTAACGCCGCGATCAACAGCAGTAGCTTCCAACGTTGTTTTTGGGTGTAAATATTCACGTCAGCTTGCGTGTTTAGGAAAAACGCCGGTTTCAGATAAAATTTCCAGCGCAGACGTTACAAAGATGGTAGATTTCCTTGAAATTGGAAATCAGAAATGACACTTAATTTCGAAAATTTCGACCAAATCAATGTCGGTATCTCAAGCGCAGAAAACATGCGCGAACCACCCTAAGTCCCTTGAAAAAATGGAAGTCTGAAGCTGAAGAGTGTATTAAATGAAATTATCAGACTGACTTTTAGATGATTACTCGCTACTGCTCCAGTCAATCTGCAGTTCTTCTTTTTTCTTCCTGCTCTCCACTCTGGATGTATCTTTCCTGAACATTCCAAATTCCTCCTTCAGGATGCCTTTCAGGTTCTGCTTTTCTTTCACAATATCATTTTTGATTTTCTCCTTCGCCCCTTTCCGGTCATAGCCAAAACGAGGGTTGTCAACCGGACCCTTCATACTGATCAGGAGTTGTGTTCTACCCAAACCATCATCTTCGATCTCTCCGAATTCAGAAGTAGTTTGCATTTTCTTACCAAGGATGTCTGACAACATCAGTCGTAAAGAATAGTCGACGATGTTATCAAAATTATGTGTTCCGCTTGCGGTCAGATTCAATGCAGAGGAATTAATGACCATGCTTGGAATAGAGATCACTCGGTTAGAAATAGAGATCTGATTCTTCAACGTTGAAAATCGAATGTGATTCAGATCCGGCACCTTGAGATATTTGGACAATGCCAGTATTGGAGTAAAATTGTTCAACTCTCCGTTGTCGATTGTAATATCACATGTGGAACGAACTTTTCCTTCGTCAATATTCAGGTCAACTGACCATGCTGAACTAAACTGTACATCCGCGCTTACACTTCCTTTTACATTTTTGTCGGTCATGGTTGTCTGACCGAAGTTCTCCATTTGTGTAAACAACTTGGTAATATCGAGACGTGAAATTTTCGAATCAAATTTCATGAATACGCTGTCTTTGCGGGCAGCATTGATCGTCGCATCCATGTACACCATTCCATCCATCGCGGCGAAAGTGAGTCCTTTACCTGTGATGACCTGATGATCCAAATGTATTTTTCCATTCATCCTCGAAGCACGGAACTGCCGGAATTTGATATTCGCTACAGCAACATCAAGATCACTGACAAGACGCGGGTTGAATTTTAAAATATAAGAAGTATCACCCTGTGTGGTGGTGGCTTTGTTGGCCATCAATTCATCAAGATCAAGCATGGTACTGTTCAGGCGGGCATTGAACAAAGCCGGTTGATTCGGGATAAGAATAAAGTTGATGAAATTATTGAACCTGCCGCTCAATCGAAGATCACTGGAGGAGATGTTTCCCGAAAGAGAGTTCACTGCAATATCGTTATCCTGCAAAGTAAAATTCCCGTTGATATTTTTAAAGATCAGGGGATTTCGCTTGAGCTGGAAAGCGACATTTTTCATGTCAATAACACCGGAAGCTTTCACTTTGTATGTCTGCCCGCTGTTCATGGCAGGGATATCTTTGATTTTGCCGGCAAAAGCAATTTTCAAATTCATTTCACCTGACAATGATTCGAGCGTATCCTTTTTAATGAAATGTTGCAGCTGCGACAGATCAAGGTTAGCTGAAGCATTTAAAGAAAGATATGGATTCCGGAGATCACTAACTCGCAAGTCTGCTTTAATGGGATGTCCACCGAGCAATGCAGACAAAGCAGGAATTACCAATTCATCTTTACCGTTCTGTCCATGATTGATATACGTCCCGGTCAGGTTTAGTTTTTCAAGAGAAATATCACGACTCTCCGGCGAAAGAGAACCATCTCTGATTCCGAAAGCGAAGGCTACTTCCGGAGAAGTGGCATGACTCACTTCACCACGAATGGTAGATTTGAAAACAAATTTCCCTGTGCTTTTATAGGAAGAAAATGTTTTCACATAAACAGGAGGCAACATGGA
Source organism: uncultured Bacteroidota bacterium (assembly GCA_937871435.1). Lineage (GTDB taxonomy): Bacteria > Bacteroidota > Bacteroidia > AKYH767-A > 2013-40CM-41-45 > JADKJP01. Next base: position 129,597 of record CALMQM010000102.1, read on the forward strand.
AATGAAAGCTTCCATGTCCGCTTCATGCGACGAGACTGCCAGATCAATTCTTGTATTCGCTTTTTCACTATGAACAATTCCTTCCACATCGAACAGCAAACCGGCGATTTGAACGGAGCTTTTATCGAAACGATAATCATCTGTAACGGTATTTACTGACAAGCCCGAATGAATGATCACCGGTTTATCCGCCACATAATTTACATTGTTGATGAATAAATGACTGACATGCAATTTGGCATTTGTATTCAGAGTAAATTTCTCATCGGAAAATTTTCCGCTAAGAACTGATTCTTTTGAAGTGAACAAATAATCCTGGTTATCATGTTCATTCAAATACCTGACCCTCATGTTTACGAGAGAAATTAACTGAACATTCACTGAAGACGACTCAGCAGATGAATCCGGTTTGCTTTTCCAGAAATGATAATTGTTTTTCCCTTCTGCATCAATGTGGATATTCGCGTATCCGTCTTTGACCAATACTTTTTTGACAGCAATATTTTTATCAAACACACTCATGATGTTGAACAGGAGAGAAATTTTTCCCGCGTAGAGTAGTGTGTCTTTCTCTTTTTTATCACACACTTCCCGTGTCATAACTTCTTCCATATCGAAAGAAGCATAAGGGAAATGTCGGATCACCGAAAAGTGAAATTCTTTTACTTTGATTTCAGTAGCGAGATGTTCGTTGAGTTGCGACAGCATCACCCGTTTTATTTCGGCACCATAAAACAAACCGATGATAAATCCGAGAGACAATAATCCGAGTACAACAATAGCTGTTGATTTCAGAAAAATAAAAAGTGCGCGCTTAACCCCTGAAGACATGTGTTGAATAAACGGTCTGGTCAATTCATTTATTGGAGAACACAAGAGGAATAAGTGTTGATGTTTCTTTCAGTATGAAAGAAGTCAATCTTCCGCTTACCCTATTCTTAATCTTTATTTACGATAAACGATAGGGATAAGTTGCTGAGAAACAAATTAGTTTTCAAGAGACAGAATATACGGAAAGAAAATAACCAGCGCATTACGCAGAAAAGTTTCACAAGTTCCGTTTGGAGAAAAATAAAATCCGGTGCAAAGTAATTCTTGCTTTTTTTTAAAATACCGAATGGTGAATAAATACTCAGTTTCGCAAATCCTGCAGCCAGGCTTCCACCAATGGAATTTCTTTTGGGTCGACAAGTTGGAGATCTACCATGGCGCGATAGCACATGATCAGATTTCTGCCCAACTGATCCGCGCCGGGAAGCAGATCCAGCTTGTCTAACGTTTCCGCGATGCGAAGATTGTTGGTATAACCGGAAATTTCATCGCTGAAATCACGCATCAGGTTGTGCATATTTCTTTCCTGCCAAACGGTAGCTTCATGAAAAAGAATGCTCCAGTTATTGACCCACGCGATGCGTTGTGCGATGAAACTTCTCCAGATATCAGTCATTCTGAAGCTGCAATAAGATGGGAGGTACATCAGTGGAAAGGCTTCTTTGAACCAGGTTGTGTTCTGGCTGTTGAACGGACACCAGGTTTTATTCCCGAGAGCGATCTTTGCTTTTCCTTCAAAATTGAGTGGCAATGGGAGGATGAGCCGGTAAATTGCATCTACATCCGGATTTTCGTTAGCCAATCCTTGCTGGATCGGACAATCGGTCAATACTTCCTTAAAATCTTCCAGCGGAGGGAGTGCATCCTGCAATTTCTCCAGCGCGAAGCCTCGGGGCCATATGCGTGCTTTTGTATAGTATTCATAGACATTGATCCAGCCTTTGTTGGCAATCGCATGCGCTTTTATCTGACGTGTTCTTTCATTCCAGAATTCAGGATGAGCATAATTGTCATCATCGGTTTCCAGAATCACAGTGGCTCCATTGCGGATGGCAAGCAGGTAACCAATATTTTTTCTGCCGTAGTGTTTTTCAGGCAGGAGTTTCACAATGTTAAGATCCAGTTCACGCTGTCTTGAAAGACTGTAAAAGTCGCAACCATCCAGAGAGAAACCGGACGGTGAAGCTTTATCACCGATCATGTAAAACGGAATGTTTTCCTTTTTACAATGTGCTGCATATTGATTTAATACGGGATGATCTGAAGCCGCGATAGAAGTAATAACTAATGCTGTGGACATTGTCTTTTAAAGTGATTTAGCCTGAAACAAAAGGCGTTGAATAAAATAATGCAAAAGCACAGAAAGGGAGTTGACTATGGCTTTTCTGGAAACGCCAGGGGAAGGCGCACGGTAATGAATTGGTACTTCGATGTATCTTTTTTTTCTGAGAAGATAACGGACTTCCGTTTGGTAAAAATGCGCTTTGGAAAGCAAGGGGTAGCTGAGGAGATCCTCTACGACCGATTTATGAAAACCCTGGAAACCGGAAGTCATGTCTTTCATCCTTGAACCAAGCAGGATGTTGGATAAAATAGTACCGATACGGGAGAGATAAATTCTTTTGAATGAACTTTGCCAGATCGAACCTCCGTTCATGAATCTGCTTCCGAAGGCGCACTCATTGCCTTCATTGAGTACACGCAAAAACATGGGAATGGCACGCGGGTCATGCGATAATCCGGCATCCATTTCGATGATAAAATCGTGGTGTGGACACGCTTCACGGTAACCGCGGATGTAGGCATCCACAACATTTTTATTTTCGGGAGCCCAGACTGTGACAAACCTGGAATCTTTGTCGGATACGGCCTGACAAAGATTCCGGGTTTGATCTCTGGATACACTATCGACTACAAAATACACTTTGCCTGACTGGAGATAATCCAGAACCTGTGTGAGAGCCGCCACGAAAGGATGGAAATCAGGCTCTTCATTTGCCATCGGAATGATGACGGCAAAATTGTATGTCCTCAGGTAATATAAATTCGGATGCCCACTGAGAGTTTGATTTCCTGATGCTTCCATTCGGGCAAGATACGAAATGGAATTATTTTAAAGCGGCTGAATAGAGTCGGGCAACTTCATCCCAATTGACAACATTCCACCATGCATTCATGTAATCCGGACGACGGTTTTGGTAATTGAGGTAATAAGCATGTTCCCATACATCCAGTGCAAGTACCGGTGTTCCTTTTACATCAGCGATATCCATAAGAGGATTATCCTGATTTGGGGTGGAACTGATGGTCAGTTTTTTATCTGCTCCAACAGTAAGCCAGGCCCAGCCGCTTCCAAAACGGGTAGCTCCGGCATTGTTGAATTTGGTTTTCAATTCATCAAAATTTCCAAAAGCAGAGTTGATCGCTTCAGCAAGAGCACCTGAAGGAGCACCTCCTCCGCCTTTTTTCATAAGGGTCCAGAATAAACTGTGATTGTAATGACCGCCACCGTTGTTGCGCACAGGCATCGGAAATTTGGAAATGTTTTTACAAATTTCTTCAATGCTCATTTTCTCCGCGTCTGTTCCGGCGATTGCATTGTTGAGATTTGTTACATATGCCTGGTGATGTTTGGTGTGATGAATTTCCATCGTACGTGCATCAATGTGCGGCTCGAGAGCGTCGTACGCATAATTTAATTTGGGGAGTTCGAATGCCATGATTGTAGTTTTAAAAATTAAATATGTACAAAGTTAGGGTTTTATTTTATGAAGGAGAACGATCATTTAACATCCGGACAAAGCCAATTGTTTTACCCTGAATCAGAGCGATTTTGAAAAATTATTCCGGTAAATAAACTTGTGAGGTAATTTTCGAATTGATGTAAAAATCACTTTAGAAAATAAAACGGCAAAAAGTTATTTTTTGTGAAGCTGAGGAATCAGGATGCCATTGATGCTCCCGATGATGAATCCTGCAAGAATGTCTGAAGGAAAATGTTTCCCGGCTTTGTAGCGTAAATATCCTGTGGTGAGAGGAATAAGTACTGCACCTGTCCAGATCCACGGATCGCGCTTATTGTCGGGATGCGTCATCGTATATACTGAAGCAGTATACATGGAAGCTGTTGCAGTAAGAGCTGTATGTCCGGAGAAAAAAGACGCTGTTGCATCCTTTTTCCTTTTTTCACTTTGTGGAGCGATTGGATTGTAAACGAATGGACGAGGTCTTTTTACCAATCCTTTTACCAGCTGCACTTCTGCGCTACTTAGCAGAATGGATTCAAGAGCCATGACTGCAACAATTCCATTGTCGTCACGGAATTCTTTTGCGATAAACAATCCGGCAGGAAGCAATGTTCCTGCTATTAGAAAACCATCGCTCCATCTTGCTGCCTGACGGGAATAAAATCGAGTGGCAGAGCGATCGAAGGAGGAGATGTTCTGTACAGAAAGTGCAGCAATCTCCGTGTCTGTAAGAGGAGACTTGTGATTGTACACTGCATTGGATCCGAAATTTATTCCAATAATACCTGCCCCCGCGAAATAATCACCCGGATTATACAATTTAAACGGAACCTGAGCAGAAGCAGAAGTAATGGACCAGAGAAGGGAAATAAAAACGAAGCGAATAAAAATTCCTGATCTCATGCAAACAAGCTTTTCATCAACGGTCGAAAAATATCAATCGCCTTTTACGGCAACTTGCTTTTTCTCTACCATGTCGAGCGCTTTTTTCAACGCTACATCTAATGTATGAACTACAGGATAGAAACCGTCATTCTTCCAGATCTGACGTGCGATCAGAGCTTTTATCTGAACACGGATAATATTGCCGGAAAGTTTTTCACCTTTTTCATCCGGTGCAACACCATTCTTCTGCGCATAATTGATAAACTCACGGAAGATTTCTTCGTTCGTTGAAAAAGAAGTGTTGAATTCCGCGAATGTTTTGTATTTCTCGAAAGCTTTTCTGTTTTTATCCAGGTAATCATACGCAAACTGATTGATGAGTCCTCGGCTGTTTACATCTCCGTAATAATTCGAACTGCCTGTTGTATCGAGAGCAACAAATTCATCGGGCATTATACCTCCTCCACCATATACAATTTTGCCTCCGGGAGTTTTGAATTTTAATGAATCGGCAAAATGAATGCTGTCAGATGAAAGGAGTTCGCCTTTCTTGAGTCTTTCATACAATTCATTTTCGTAATTCTCATATCCGCCTTCATATGATTTCTGAATACATCTTCCGGTTGGAGTATAATAACGGGCAATTGTCAGACGAATAGCGGAACCGTCAGGGAATTCACTTTGCTCCTGCACCAATCCTTTACCAAAGGAACGGCGACCGATAACTGTAGCTCTGTCCCAATCCTGCAAAGCACCTGCAACGATTTCACTTGCTGAAGCGCTTCCTTCGTCCACCATCACGACGAGGGCGCCTGTCTCAAAAAAACCTCTTTCGGTTGCGTAGAAAGATTCCTTTGGTCTGGAACGACCCTGTGTATAAACGACCAGTTTTTTATCCGGGAGAAATTCATCGGCCAGTTGGATGGCAGTTTTAAGGTATCCACCCGGGTTGCCACGAAGATCGAGAATGAGGTTTTTCATTCCCTGCTCTTTGAGTTTCATAAAGCCATCCAGGTATTCTTCATATGTACGTTCAGCAAAATGGCTGACTTTTACGTATCCTGTTTCTTTGTTGAGCATGTAGGCAACATCCACAGAATAGATTGGAATTTTTCCTCTTGTGATCAGGTAATCGCGGGTTTCTCCACTGGTTTTACGAAAGATAGTCACTTTCACTTTTGTTCCGCTTGGACCGCGCAAAGCCTGCATTACCTGTGAGCTGGTTACATTAATATGAGCGAAATTTTTTCCATCTACCTTAATAATCCTGTCGCCTGCCTGAATGCCGAGAGACTCAGAAGGACCGCCGGTAACAGCGGATACTACCATGATCGTATCTTCCTGGATGTGAAACTCCACTCCTATTCCGTCGAAATTTCCCTCGAGTGGTTCATTCATTGCCTGCAATTCATCGGATGGAATATAGGCTGAATGCGGATCAAGCTGATGCAACATGTCCTCAATGGTAGATTCCACCAGAGTTTTCTGATTCACTGTATCTACATACTCATTGTTGATGTAATTGATTACGTCGTTGAGTTTGTTGAATTGTCCGGTCCGGAAAGAAAAGAAGGAGCGGTTATTTTTGAATGGTTCATTGAGTCGCATTCCGATGTAGATCCCTGCGGCCAGAAGGGCGGCAAATACGAGAGGAAGCCAGAGTTTGAATTTATTCACAGAGATACTTTGGTATTGGTGTCGGTTGTTTTTCTTTTAACTCCGTTTTCTCCAAAATGTTTTAAGAAATACCCATGAGATGGTATAAAAAAGGAGAAATTAAGATCCTCTTAACGATCCGGATAGAACGGTTAGAATTCAGACTAATTCCGGAAGAGAATATTGCATCACTTCAATGCCAAATCTTCGGAGAAAGTCTACCCCCTCATCACTTTGTATGCCTTTGTATTTGGCATATGATTCAAGGTACAGTACTTTTTTTATTCCCATGGTGAAAATGATGCGAGCACAGGCCAGACAGGGAGAAAGTGTTACATAAAGTGTGGCTCCATCCATTGGAACACCATTTTTACTGGCATAAAGGATGGCATTTTGTTCGGCATGCAAGGCAAGCGAACAACTTCCTTTGCTGTCGCGCGGACAACCGGTTTCAGGCCATTCCTGATCACAGTTGTGTGTACCGGCCGGCGGTCCGTTATAACCAAGAGATACGATTCGTGTATCCTTGGTCAGAACTGCCCCAACCTTGATTTTTACACAGTGGGATTTGTTTGCCAGATTTTTGGCAAGACCCATATAGATTTCGTCGAATGTAGGACTGTGCATAGGTTTTGAAAGGACAAAGATAACAGAAAGCGCTTTAAACAGGCATGACGGAATGAAGGCTTCACCATTACCGTAAAATCATCATTCTCAAGCTTGCGTTTCCAGGCAAGTTGAGAATTGCTGTGGTTATGTCAGGCTGAAGTCAGGATAATTGTCCCACCCTCACTTCCGATTCTTCATTTTTTCGGAATGTCCTGAGACTGACCATCTAACAATTTGAGCGGAAGCGAGTATTCCGTCCAAAAACTTTGAAATATGGCGATCATTATTATTTTTGCATCAAATCTCTATCTATGAAAAAGGTAATTTACCTGATCAGCCTGTCCGGCTCTTTATTCTTTTTTTCCTGCAGCAATGAACCAAAAAAAGCTGAAACAGATTCCACACAGATGCCTGATTCAACTTCGATGGTAGAAGACAGTGCTTCGAAGAAATCCAAAGAGATGCTTGACTTCAAGTTTTTCTATACTATAGGAAATCTTCCGGTTCCTACTGAAATGATCAATCTGATTTATCAGAACGAAGTTCCATTCAATAAAGATCTGCTCAATCCTCCTTCGAACGAAGAGAAATACAATACTGCTTACAAAAAAGCTATCAATTACGGTATCTATGGAATTGATATGACATACGCTGCATTCTATGGTCAGAATCAGGATTTATTGGAATACTACTCTACTACACGTAAACTTTCTGAGAAGCTGAATGTGCAGGAAACGTTCGACATGTTTACTCAGCGTTTCCGTGAAAATGCCGACAACAAAGATTCACTGGTAACCATGATTGATCGTGCATATGCTGAAACTGATGCTTATCTGAGAAGCAATCACCGTCTGGAAGTTGCAGCGCACGTTTTAGCAGGAAGCATCATGGAAGTTCAGTACCTCAGCGTAGAGCTGATGAAAAATCAGGATCAAACCAAAGCGAATTCCGGAATTTTCGAAAAAATTTACAACCAGAAATTGTACCTGGAAAATCTGATCAGTTTATTTGATGAACTTAAAAAATATCAAAGCTCAAAGAATCTTCAGATGCAACTGATTGAATTGAAAAAACCTTTCGATGCAGTCAAATCACCTGCTGATCTGAACAAAGCAACAATGGCTACTTTGTCTGCCGCTGTCACCAAAGTGAGAGCAGAAATGATCCAGTAAGACAACACAAGAATATTTTAGTGCAATGCGCATGAAAACCATGAACTCAGGTTCATGGTTTTTTTATGGCATGTGAAATTTTATTTCTACTTTCAGACCGCTGATGGAGAATACATGTATGTAATACACAGCTCCTGACGGACAATGTTTTCATCTTTCTTATTTTATGTCTGAACGAATTCTCCGCGCTTTAATGCAGTTGTTTGCCATTGGTGCAAGTCTTGAAAGGCTGACCCAACAAAGTCGTTCTGTCGTCGAATCTTTTCTGCGTCAGCAAATAAGTTTACAACGTGTACCTGAATACCTGACCCTGTTTGATGAACAGTTGCATTTGCTGGAAGGTGTCGCCGATCCGACCAAAGTAAAAAAGAAACTCGCCGTGAGTTCGGTTAAGGCATTGCGCATCTGTACAGAGATCAACAAAGAATTGAATACGCGTCAGAAGTATATTGTTTTTATCCGTCTTGCCGAGTTCATTTACAGTTCTCCCGAAACCATCACTGATCCGGAAAGAGAATTCCTTGAGACAGTCGCCAATGTATTTACAATTGAGCCGGATGATCATGCGTATTGTATGGCCATTACGGAACCTGTTCCTTCTTCTGAGAAGCTGGATGCTCACCAGATATTATTGGTTCAGCACAACAAAAATCCGGATCTGCATCATTGTTTGCAATTGCATCATCACGACCTGGAAGGATCGCTGTGGTTTTTGCATTTAAGACGGGCGGGAATATTTGTTCTTCGCTACATCGGGAAAGATGCACTCACAGTAAATGGTCAGCCTGTAGATCAGCAAAGAGTATCGGTATTTACACAAGGTGCAGTTTTACGCGGACAGAAAATTCAGCCGCTCTACTATAGTGATGTATTGCGTCCTTTTTTGGAAACGAAAGAAGAGAGTCGTCTCATCATGCAGGCGGTGGATCTTGAATATACTTTTAAGAGCGGACAAAAGGGATTGCATTCGCTTAATTTCTCAGCGCAATCCGGGCAACTGGTTGGTGTGATGGGCGGCAGCGGCGCAGGAAAATCAACGTTGCTCAGTGTGTTGAATGGGACCGCCAAACCATCTTCCGGAAAATTACTGATCAACGGTGCGGATGTTTACGCGAACCCGCAACAACTCGAAGGTGTGATCGGAAATATTCCGCAGGATGATTTGCTGATTGAAGAGCTCAGTGTCTTTCAGAATTTGTATTACAATACAAAACTTGTTTACGGTGATCTTTCTGATCCGGAGATAAGTCAAAAGGTACTGCACACACTCGATTCACTCGGGCTGATGGAGATCAAAGATCTGAAGGTGGGGAATCCACTGAACAAAACGATCAGCGGAGGTCAGCGCAAACGCCTGAACATTGCTCTCGAACTGGTTCGTGAGCCGGGAATTTTGTTTGTGGACGAACCTACATCCGGTTTGTCATCAAGGGATGCGGAAAATGTAATGGATTTGCTCAAGCAGTTGGCGCTGACAGGAAAGCTTGTGTTTGTTGTCATTCATCAGCCCAGTTCTGATATATTCAGAATGTTTGACAAGCTGTTGCTGCTCGATATTGGGGGATATCCTATCTTCTTTGGAAATCCTTCCGACTCACTTATCTATTTCAAAAGGCAGGCGAATCTTGCAGATGCTGAAGAAAGCGAATGTCCGTCATGCGGAAATATTAATCCGGAACAACTGTTCAACATTGTTGAATTAAAAGAGCTGGATGAATTCGGGAATCAGACAAGAAACAGAAAAGTTACACCGGGCGAGTGGAACAATCTGTATAAAGAAATCAGTCATCAACATTCAGAGGAAGCAGATATTCCTCCAATGTTGAATCAGGGCGGAAAGAAGGCAGGGAAAATTCAACAGCTGAAAATATTTTTTACGCGCGATTTACTCAGCAAGCTCAGCAACCGACAATATCTCATGATTAATCTGCTGGAAGCACCGTTGCTGGCTACCATTCTTGGTTTCATTCTTCGCTATACGAGACCGGATGCGGAGTATACCTTTGCAGACAATCCGAATATTCCGGCTTATTTATTTATTTGTGTGATTGTCTCCTTATTCCTTGGACTTTCTGTAAGTGCTGAGGAGATCATTCGTGACAGAAAAATTTTACAAAGGGAAAAATTTCTGAATCTTAGTAAACAGAGTTATCTCTTTTCTAAAATTGCCTTGCTCTTTATTTTGTCAGCTATCCAGGCTATTTCTTTTTTGATTATTGGCAACCTGATTTTGGGAATTCATGGAATGTGGGTGGATTATTTTCTCGTGCTCTTTACCATTTCCTGTTTCGCGAATATGTTAGGATTGAATATTTCTGCAGGATTGGATTCGGTTGTTACCATTTACATTTTAATTCCATTCCTCATCATTCCACAAATTTTACTGAGTGGAGTAATCGTTCGTTTTGAAAAACTTAATCCGGTTATTACCACACAAAAGGAAGTTCCATTAGTAGGTGATATCATGGCTTCCCGTTGGGCATTTGAAGCACTGGCGGTGAATCAGTTCCGGAATAATGCATACGAAAAGAATTTCTACGAACTGGAAGCCGCTATGAGCGAAGCAACTATCCGAAAAGATTACTGGATTTCTGAAGTAAGCAAGAGTATCGACAAAACAGAACGACTGTTACAATCGGGAGGAACAAAGCAAGAGATTGATGCCGCGATCAGGCTGGCCCGAAACGAAATCACTGCCTACGGAGAAGCACATCCGAAAAAGAGTTTCGGACAAATACAGAAAATGGCAACAGATGCGATTACAACAGAAACGATTCGTGATCTGCGTGAATATTTAAAATCTCTACATGAAAAACTGATAGACGATTTCAATGCTGTAAATGAACGGAAGGAAGAATTGATTTCTGTGATGACAAATACTCCTGAAAAGGAAGAAGCATTTCAGGAATTGAAAAAAAATTACCGAAATGTTGAATTAGATGAAGTTGTGCGAAACAGCAGGACAACGGAACGTGTTTCGATTTTCAGGGATCAGATTATACAGCGATATGAACCGGTATTCATCCTCCAACCTGGTAAGAAAATTCTGCGCAGTCAGTTTTTTGCTCCTGTCAAAAACATTTTCGGAAAATCCTGTAGCACTTACAGTGTGAATCTTGCAGTCATCTGGATGATGACTTTATTTTTATATGTTTCCCTAAGTCTTGACTGGTTTAGAAAAATTCTTTCATCAGGAAAAAGATTCCGTCGAAGGAAAGGTTGAAATAGAATTTTCATGGAATAAATAAAAAAGGCTCAACAATGAGCCTTTTTTATTTATTCGATACTCTCATCAATTTTAAACTTTAATCAGAGTGAATGGAAGTTTCACCAAAGCCTGGTAATCATCACCGGCTTCCATCATGTCTTCGTCATCGCTTTCATAAAACCAATGCACCTTTACAGAACTTGAACCACCGCTATTGGCGGGTTCAAGGCGGCGAAAGATATCGAGCAAACATTTTGAGGAACTGGTATTAAAGTAATCAAGCCGGATATGAACTTCGGTATTCGGTGCGGGTGATTTTGAATACGCATCGAGCCATTCAAAAACAGGTTTGTAAAATTCCAGAGAATTCTCCGGAATAGATTTTCCTTTAATCTCCAGAGTTCCTGTTCCCGGGTTAAAAGTAATTGATGGTGTTTTAATGCTCTCTTCAATAATGAGGGGATCCATGTGATGAATTTTTTAGTGTACTGTTACTCCGAGACTGAAAAAGGAATGGGTATCAGATACGTGGTAGAAATCGAAATCCAGTTTCTGGCCGGATTTTCTGGCCATATCAATAAGGCCTAATCCGGCTCCGCCTTTTTCTGATAATTCGGTAGTACTAAGTTGTTGTAAATATTCCGCCTTCAATTCCTCTGGCGATAATTTATTGATGTGTTCAAGTTTTGTTCTCAGTCCTTCTATATAATCTACAGAGATGAAATTTCCCGTGACGATTCTGTAGCTGTTATCGGGTCCGTAGCCGATCATGAAGATAGCTGTACTTTCCATCGCTTCCGCGCCATGTTCTTCCTTGAGATCAACCATGTGGTGGTACACATTCTGAAGACATTCTACCAGGATGTGATAAAATTTTTTCTTGCGTTTTGGCTCTTCTCTTTCGCTGTCCAGTCTCGCTTCCATAATCTGATATACTGAAGAAAGGAGATCCTGTGTGATATCTCCCTTGAAGGACAAAATTATGTCCTCCGCCTCCATCCTGCGAAAGAGCTCATAAATATTCAAGTTGGCCATAGAAGCGCAAAAATCAAATGTAGAGGATTCATCAGGTTTTCGCAATAGTCCTACATATTTTCTACAGCCTGAAAATCTGAATGATTCCCATTGAACCGTCCTGAAGAGAAATACAGGTGAGTATTATTCTGAAGAATTCACGATGAAACTACCAAATATTGATTCTCTTGATTATTTTGCAGCTCCGGTGACAGTTTAGAAAAAGCTAAGCTTTTATCTTTTCAGTCAAAAGAGCAGAACATTTGTGGAGCATTTACTTCAGTTATACACTTCAGCTCCGAAAGGACCTGATGCCCAGATATTCAGTGATGACATCACCTGGTTTCTGATCTTTTCCATTATTTTCATTCTGATCGGCGGAATTTTTTATTTCCGTTGGGTTAACAGACGTTTTCGTGAAGAGAACAAAAACCTGACAGACAAGCTGAGTGAAAGGGCGCATCAGGTGATGATGCAGAAGTGGGAACTGGAACGGAGAAACCTGACCGTATCACAGCAGAACGCGGAGATAATAGATAGTTTGTATTACGCCAGAAATATCCAGGCAGCTATTCTTCCGAAAACTGAAACGATCACCCGAAACTTCAAGGAAGCATTTGTACTCTATAAACCAAAAGATATTGTCAGTGGAGATTTTTACTTTTTCGAAAAATTTGACAACAAAGTCATTCTTGCAATAGCTGATTGTACCGGACATGGAGTTGCGGGAGCCTTCATGAGCATGGTTGGTTCTTCCCTTCTGCATCAAATCACAGGACAGAAACATCTGATGGAACCTGCCCGGATTCTGGAAGCATTGAATGATGGAATTGTTGAAGCACTGAAACAAAAAGAAAGTGATTCTCATGCAGGAATGGACATTGCTTTGTGTTGTATCGATCTTGTTACGAAGGAACTTAAATATGCAGGCGCCAACCGACCATTGTATTTTATCCGTGATCATCAGGCTGATTCTCTGAAACCCGATAAACTCCCGATCGGAGGATTTCGACCGGATGAAGACCGTGTGTTCACGCAACAAACTTTACAGCTTCGGGAAAATGATACACTTTACATTTATTCCGATGGATATGCGGATCAGTTCGGCGGTGTTCAGGGTAAGAAAATTATGACTAAAAAATTCAAAGAACTTCTGCTGAACATTCACGATAGTCCGATGAAAGATCAGCAGAAGACACTGGATGAATATTTTGAAACCTGGCGCGGACGTTACGAACAGGTGGATGACGTGCTTGTGGCAGGAATCAGGATCTGAAATGATCTTTTCCTCAGGACTTGTTCCACAATTTACCAAACTTGAAATTTACACTCACAGTCGCCAATAAGTGTCCGTCAGGAGAAGAATATTTATTGCGTTCAAGATGAAGAACTCCTTCTTCTTCGCTCACTTCAATCTCTTTTCCAAAATGCATCATGTATTGAACAGATGTGGAGATATCAAGACTCCTGGTAATATTGATATGAGTTCCCAATCCTCCCTGTGTAGCAAGACTTGCACGATCGCTGTAATAGCTCCTGTCATTCTTATAGAACACTTTTGTATAATCGAAACAATGACCAAGAATAAAGTATGGTTGCAGCAAGCCTGAGAAATCCACGCGTTTACCGGGATAGTACATGACCGACCAACCGATGTGGTAATCATTCCGTATCGCACGGTTGAAGATGGAAGAAGTGATGTAATCAAAGTACCACTCTGTATTGAAGTGATCAGAAAATTGAATGCGGTACTGTCCGCCTACTCCCAATCCATGGGTTTCTTCCGGAATGTCATTGAACATACTATAGGTATTTCTGGTTCCTAAAGAAAATGTTCCCGAACCCGGTTCTTTAAGAAATGCGGGAGTTCCTGCATTAGCGATGAACAATGAACAACACAATGCAGCACTGAGAATGATGGAATTTTTCATACGGCTTTTTGTTTTTGTGTGGTAAAATAAAACTGAAAAAAGCGTAGATGTTTTCCATTACCTGTTCTAACGGGACAGGTAAATATTTATTGTGTATGAAAATATCCTGTAAGAAAATTCTAAAAGTCAATGGTAAAATTAATCGTCAGGCAAGGGCTTCTATTTTCCAGGACTGTCCCTGAAATTGAAAAGAATCACCCGCTGATTTACCGAGTAAAGGAATGGCGAGCGGAGACTTGACTGACAAGAATCCGACTTTCTTTCCTTCAACACTGTGAATACCCAATCCTGAGCAAATAAAAAAATCTCCTTTGTTGGTTTTTACAAAAGAGCCGGGTATCACAACAGAAGAAGGTTCGAGTACATACAAATTTTGCAATAAGGAAAGTTCTCTTTTTGCTTCTTCGTATTGTTTGGCATTCATTTCACGATCCAGCTGTCCCATCGCACGGGCCGTTTCATATTTATCACCCGCTGAACTTTTTTCTTCCGAATTAGCGGCATCCTGTGCATTCAACATTGCCATTTTCGCTGTCTCAATACGTTGCTGAAGGATCTCTTCGGCAAACTTTTTAAGTTTTATTTTGTATTTCGTCGTCATCAGGTATTCTATCAATCAGATATTTAAAAAAGAGCTGCAAAATACGGATAATTTTCACTGAAGAAACCATATTCACTTGCACAAAATAAAGTATGTCCCTGAATAAAATATTTATTGAGGAACCAAACTTCTACTCTATTCTTGGCGCTTCACCATTTTTTCTTCAAAAGTTTTGAAGGGCGTAAAAGCATACGCGAGAATTCCTACAGATATAATGACAAGACCCGAGATGACAAATTTTAATCCGGTGGAAAAAAAGATAAATGTCCAGATACAAATAGCGAGAATCACGGGCACGGGATACAACCACATTTTATAGGGCAAATTACCTGAGCCATTTCGTCTTCGCAGCAATACAACACCGATTGCCTGACCGATAAACTGTACCAGAATTCTCATTGCCAGAATCGCGCTGATAACATCACTTAATTTAAAAAGCAGACTGAAAATAAATGCAAGTCCGCCCAGAAAGAGCAGAGAAATGTGCGGGAAATTTTTCGTCGGATGCAATTTTGCAAACACCGGAAAGAATTGTCCGTCCACAGCGGCAGCATAGGGAATCCTGGAATATCCAAGCAATACAGCGAACAGGGAAGAAAAAGCAACGATCAGTACAAGTCCGGTAGCAAAAACAGCAGCCTGATGTCCGTAAATTTTTTCAATGAAAGTGCTCACTATAAAATTAGAATCCTGAGCTTGTTGCCAGGGAATAACACTGACAACGCTTATATTCATCGCCAGATAAAGAAATGCGATCCCGATAACGGAAATAAAAATACTGCGCGGAATATTTTTCTCCGGATTCCGGATTTCTCCACCAAGATGACACACATTGTAATATCCGAGATAACTGTAAATTGTTTTAACAGAAGCTTGTCCAAGTGCTACAAAAAACAAACTGCTGAACAATTCAGAATGATTATCCGGAATCCAATTGTTGGAAATTGAATGCGCGGTAAGCCCGCCTGCAATCATCCATGAAATAGTGATCAATACAGCAGCCCACATTACTACACCAATCTTTCCGATTGTTTCGATTTTTCTATACAACAGAAAAATGAGTAATAAGACTACAGCTCCCGAAATAATTTTTTGTTCAACAGGAGAAAACGGATAGAGATATGTACAATACTGAGCGAATCCGATTGCTCCGCTTGCTGCCACGAGCGGAGCCTGAATCATTGTTTGCCACACATAGAGGAAAGAAAGCAAACGTCCTCCTTTTTTTCCATAACCTTCTTTCAGAAAATTGTAACTCCCTCCGGCTTTCGGATATGCTGCACCAAGTTCTGCCCAGACCATTCCATCAACAAGAGAAATGAGTGCTCCGACGATCCATGCAAAAATAAAATGCGGACCGCCAATCATTTTAATCACAAGAGGCAACACAATAAATGGCCCGATACCTACCATGTCGATCATATTGATCGCTGTGGCCTGTATAAGTGAGAGCTCGCGTTTCAGGTGAGGCATGGAAAGAGTGAAGGGTGAAGAGTGAAGAGTGAAGGAAGAAGATTTTCAATCTTTCTTGCCACGGGCAGCCATGAGGTAATCGACAATTGGAACAACGGACGAATCCGGAATCGGAGCACCGAAGGTTTTAATCATTTTATCAACTGTTTTCTCCCATGTTTTCCTGCTGAATGCAGGTTGCATTTGAATGTATCTGTATGAATGACAAATCCCGCAATTGGAAAGGAAGAGATCATACCCCGTCCGATCCGGGAGATGATAACCGGCCTCACTCAGTTGTACAGGTTGATCTGAAATAGTTTGCTCCTGCACATTTGCTTCAGGACCTGAACAGGAAATACCAAGATTCATGAGAATCACACACGAGAACAAGGGAAATAATATTTTCATCATCTTACTTCACCTCCACTGTTAATTTTTCAATTTCGTTGCGCATGTATCCGCTGCGGTTCCAATGATGCGCCGGTTGTGTTTCACCAAGAACATTGGTTGCCTTTACAAGAAATGAATGCTGACCGGCTACAGTCGCCTTCCATTCATATCGCCATCTTCGCCAGGAATAAACTCCCAGTGAATTGTCGAGCTTTGTCTCCTTCCATGTTTTTCCATTGTCTTCAGATAACTCCACTTTTTGTACTCCATCACCGCCATCAAATGCCAAACCCTGAATTTCGCAAGATGCACCAAGTGCTATGATACTGTCCGGTTCCGGTGTAACAAAAATACTTCTCACATTCATTTTACTGATCGGCTCCATGTTCTGAGACAAGCTGTCTTTGTTTTCATTAGCATCTCTGTTTTGTTTGGGAACGAGATATGCTTTCTTCATCCAGAATCCTGAGAATGTATCTGAATACACCTTTATTTCATTCAGCATTCCTACCCAATACGTGGCATACCAACCAGGCACAACCAGTTTCAGCGGGTAACCATTCAACATCGGTAAGTTTTCATCGTTCATTTCATAGGCTACCAATACATCCGGATCCAGTGCTTTGGAGATACGAAGTGATTTTACAAAATCCGGTGTAGCAGGCAAAGGAGCTTCATCCATACCATTGAAGGAAACATCGAGAGCTCCTTTTTTGACTTCAGCCATTTTCAGGATATCAGCGAGCCGCACACCTTTCCATTTCGCATTCCCCATTGCTCCGTTTTTCCATTGTCCACCCGGAACATGTGGATCGTTGAAACTTCTTGAATTCCCTGCACATTGTGCAAGAGCGGTAATTGTTACTGCAGGAAATTTTGTTTTCAAATCGTTGAGAGATAATTCTAATGGATTGGAAACATGACCATCCACACGCAAGCGAAAAGTATCCGGATTAATTTCGGGAGGTAAGTTTGAAAGGTGCCAACGAACAAAGAATACATTGTTGGGAGTGTAATCCAACAGAAAATATTTTAATGGCGTTTCGAGATTGGGCGGGCGATCAGTAAGCAATCGCATAGGCAATTTCCCGGGGGCAACTGCATACTCATCAGCACTCGCATTTGTCACGGATCTCTTCTTCTCTTGTGAATGATCGGGTGTACATGCGATACACAAAGAAAAGAGACAAATCAACCCCAGGATGGATTTCATATTTGGTAATCAGGTTAGTCCGTTCTTATAGTCGAGAACTTGCAGGAGTAATTGCCGAAAGGTACTGGATTTTTGATCTGAAATACAATGATTCTATTGAAATTTTCCAATTTTCATAAGTTGTCATTCTACGTATTTAATCAGGTTATGTGAGAAGCAAATTTTGTTAAACCTATAGTATACGTTCAGGAAATAATTAAATTAGTAGAAAAATAACCACATGAAAAAACTTTACATCAGTTTCTTATTCCTCTTCATTTTAATTTCTGCTTCTCATGCTCAATACTTCGTGCAAGCATTTGATGGCGCTGATACATCGGTATTCAATTCCATTTTTATTCATCTGGATTCAAGTGCTACCAATGTATGGCAAATTGGCCCGCCGCAAAAAACGCTCCTTCACGATGCAGCATCTACACCCAATGTAATTATTACAGACACTATCAACACTTATCCGGTGAATGATACCAGTCGATTTTCATTTAGTGTTTACAATGATTTTTCATTTGCCATTGTTGCTATTCAGTGGTTACAAAAGCTGGATATTGACAGTACAGGAGATATAGGTACGATAGAATTTTCAACTGATGGCGGACAAACCTGGCAGAATACGTTTAACAATCCGTATGTCTACAATTATTATGGTTATGATCCGGCAAATATTGATACACTTCAAAATGGAGAAATCGGTTTTGCAGGCAGAGATACAAGTTGGAGAAATCTCTGGCTTTGTTTTGACCCAAGCTGGATGAGTACATTCCCTGACACTTTACAAATTCGTTTCTCTATGATATCTGATTCGGTAGACAACCACTCTGAAGGCTGGATGATAGACAATATGTTTGCGGGAATTACCATCATTCATACAATCAAAGAAAAACCTCAGGAAAACTACCTGAATGTTTACCCGAATCCATCAAGCAGCATTGTTCATATTGAAGCACGCAAAATTCAGGGATTCCATATCATAGAATTAATGCAGTTGATTAGCTCTACCGGCGAGCTCGTTCAGGAATGGAGGAACGTGCCTACTAAATTCTGGTTTGATACGAGCAAATTTGCCAATGGAAAATATTTTCTGAAAATAAAAACGAACATTGAGTCAGAAACAATACCGTTGTTGATTGCCCGATGAGAGGAGCTCAAAGAGTAAAGTCAGTTTACTTCCGGCTTCTACTTATCTTCATTTCCATCTTTTTGATTAGCTCTATTAGTGGATTAACTATCTATGTTTTTCCTGAGCTGAAATATTTTTCGGTAATGCCGTTGCCGAAAAATTATTCGGTCACTGTTGAAGGTGTTCGGCTTGGACAATACTTGTTTTATGATCCGGGTCTGAGTAAGGACAGTTCACTTTCTTGTTCTTCCTGTCATTTGCAATCACATGCTTTCAGTGATGCAGGAAGGCGATTCAGCAAAGGGAGAAACGGGACTTTGATGAAACGAAACACGCCTGCACTGTATAATCTTGCGTGGTTTCAGTCATATTTCTGGGATGGCAGAGCAGCAAGTCTGGAAGAGCAGATTTTTCATCCGATAACCTCGGCCGATGAAATGAATTTTTCTTTGTATGATTTGTCGGAAAGACTGAATAAAAATTATTTCTACAAAAAGAAATTCAAAGAAGTTTTTCAAAAAAATGAAATTGACAGTTTACAGATCGCTATGGCATTATCACAATTTCTTCGTTCGTTGATTTCACATGAATCAAAATATGATCAGGTAATTGCGGGGAAAGCATATTTCAGTAAGGAAGAATATCAGGGTTTTGTACTTGCCAATGAACAAACAAAAGGAGATTGTTTGCATTGCCATCCGACTGACGGGTATGCTCTCGGGACTACAGGCAATTTCAGTAACAATGGATTGGATTCAGTTATGAATGCGGATAACTTCCCCGACAAGGGACGCGGAGAAATTACACACAACAGAGAAGATAATGGTAAATTTAAAATTCCTTCTCTACGCAATTTAGTGTTCACAGCACCTTATATGCATGATGGAAGATTCCGTACTCTTGAAGAAGTTTTACTTTTTTATTCAGAACAAGTTTATCCGTGCGCGAACATCGATTCCAAAATGCGCACGGCACGAAATCATGGCTTACACTTGAGTTCTGATGAGCAGAAGAAAATTGTAGCTTTTCTGAAAACGATGTCGGATTCGGTATTTATTCATGATCCAAAATATTGCAATCCATTTCTTGATTGAATTTTTTAGAGCTTGATTGATCAAGTGAAACAACCTGTTCTGAAATTTTTTACTTCAAACTAATTTTAATTGCTTTCTGATTGTTAACAATTGCTATCGTATAGGCTATATGTTTTTTTCCCATTTTCTTCATAAATCCGCCACAGGCAAGGGTTTCCGGATGTTCATTTACCAAGCAAAACAGTCTGTTCATCAAAATAATCATTTTTTTAACATTGAAAATCTGTCAAAATAACGGGTTTCCAGTATGTTTGATTGCTTGCGTTTTCAATTTCCGCAATCCGGGAATAGTGATACCATATTATTTCTTACCCTTTATAATATCCATCAGAATATTTGTACACATTTCATTTGTATCCAGATACATCATCCCCAATAATAAACTAAAACCAACATGAAAACAATTACCAGATTTCAACGTGATGCTTTCCTTTTGGACACCGCAGGAAGATTATTCCTCCTGTTTTGTTTCCTTATGGCATCAATCTCTTCGGATGTTTCCGCACAAGGCAATAGTGAGGAAAATGCTAAGATCCAGGAGATGCTAAAATATTACGGTAAGCAAATTTATTTTGTCCGTAATGAAGGGCAATTCCGTGAGCAAACATTATTCAAAGCTGATTTTCCATTGGGAAAAGCTATTGTTACTTCCGATGGAATGATGATCGCGACGTACGATCCGGCGGATATCACAGCACGTCAGGAAGAGGGCGAGCAAATTGAAAAGATTATTCAGGAAACAGGAATTCATCATCCATTGACTACTAAAGTCAAAGGTCACGGATGGAAAATGAATTTCCTGAATCATTCTTCATCTATGAGTATACAAAGTAAGGACTCGCATGCAGATGTGGCCAACTTTTTTTCAGGAAACACATCCGTTTCCAATGTAACAAGCTATGGAGAAATCTGGTATTCGAATGTATATTCAAATGTGGATGTACGCTATTATCCTTCAGCAGAAGGAACACTGGAATACGATATCATTTGCAAGCCGGGATTCAATAAATCTCAAATTGCTATTCAATACGAAGGTATTGAACACATGGAAGTACTTCCGAATGGTCACTTGCAAATGAAAACCAGTGTTGGAAATGTTGATTTTCCTGCACCGGTTGTGTACCAAAAAATTAATGGTGTTCACCAGGAAGTAACTGCCAGCTATTCAGTTTCTGATGAGAACATAGTTCGATTTGATCTTGGTGAATTCAATACCAACGAACCTTTGATTATTGACCCGATAGCACTGCGCTGGGCGACATGGGTGAATACCAATTCCTCTGATGACAACCATGGCCACTGTATCTGGGTAGACCAGGATAGCGGGTATATTTATATGGTGGCACGTGTTGTAGGGACAACAGATCAGATTACACCGGGAGCATTCGATGAGTCAGCGAACGGAAATCTTGAAATGATCGTTGGTAAGTACAAAGAACCAGACAATATTGGTGAGCCGGGATCAAGAATCTGGCAAACTTATATCGGTGGGAACCAGGATGACAATCCTTATGCAATGGAGCAAGGACCGGATGGCAATTTGTACATCACGGGATATACTGCAAGTACGAATTTTCCTCTTATCGGAGGAAATGCATTTACAGGCGGAGGAGCCAGTATCGATCAAAGCGGACAGGCTACCGATAATATTTTTATAATGAAAATTACGCGTGATGGTAAATCCATTAAAAGTTCTGTGATCGGTGGAGATGGCGACGATGGATCATTTGACCTTCGTATTTCAGAAGCCGGCGATATTGTAATCTGCGGTAATACCGCGAGTAGCAACCTGGCTACTTTATACCCGGGTACAGGTGCAACCAATTCACACAGTGGCGTGGATGCAATTGTATTTAAAATAAACCAGGACTTATCATCCATTTCATGGATGAAAAATTATGGAGGAACTGGAACCGATCAGGCAACGATCATGGTAGAAAATATTGTGAATGGCGATATCTTCGTTGGTGGATATACTACTTCTAACAATTTTACTCCTCTTACCAATGCGCGTCAGAGTACAATTGGTGGAACACAAAGCGGATTTTTGCAAAAGTTCTCATCCGCCGGAAATGTAATCTGGTCATCCTATTTCCAGTCTGCAGCAACTAAATCAACCTCCATTCTTTGTATGGAATTCAATGTTGCCAAAACACAACTTTATTTTGGTGGCATCACAAGTGGTTTGGCTGCCAGCAATATTGCAGCATCAGGTGTGTATGATCAAACATACAACAACGGATCGAATGATTTCTTTGTATGCCGGATGGATACAAATCAAAATTATGTTTCATCCACTTACCTTGGAGGAAGCTCGAATGAAGTAAACATGATGGGATTGAATACCGATCTGAACAATGATGTATACATCTTCGGTTATACCAACAGTACAAATTTCCCGGTAAGCAGTTCACCGAATGTTCCGCTTCAATCAACTAATCTGGGAAGCAATGACAAAGTTTTTACAAAAATAAATTCTGATCTGAGCTCTTTGTTGTTCAGTACATATTATGGAGGATCAGGTGATGATTACGATCCTGTTGGAGAACGCGGAATTAAATTTTTCAATTGCCGGATCTATACTATTGTGACGTCGAAATCCAATAATATTCCATTGACTCAAAATGCGCTCAATACTTCGCGCATCAGTACTACTCCATATGAGCCCGGACTTGTAGTGTGGGCTAATCCTCCGGATCTGCTTGGAAATTCCATTACCGGAAACCAAACCATTTGTGCCGGTACTATTCCTGATGATTTGACAGGATCAGAACCTGCTTACAATCTTCCAACAATTATCCGTAACGTCAGCACCTCAGCGTATCCTGCTTTGCCTTCCGCTACAACATATGAATGGCAAATAAGTACTGACAGTATGAACTGGGCAACAATTCCGGGTGCGACAGCACAAGATCTTCCGGGAACAACTATTGGCGCCTTATACCAAAAGACCTTTTTCCGGAGAATCATTGGTGGAGATGCCTGTATTCTTGCAGGTGCCGCGGATCAGGTAGTAACAGTTCGTATTGTTTCTGTTTCTGCTCAGGTAACAAATGTTTCCTGCAATGGTGCCCACGATGGACAAATTGCTGCTTCTTCTGATGGTGTAGCTCCGTTTACATTCCACTGGAATACAGGAGAAACAACAGGTACTCTGACGGGTCTTGCGCCAGGAACATATACTGTTACCGTTACAGACAATGGCAATTGTACCGCGACAAATTCCTTCAGTATTACAGAACCGGCATTGGTTACAGCAAATGCAGGACCTGACAAACAGTTTACTTGCGTAGCCGGAACTACTACTCTGACCGGTTCATCGAACATAGCTGGTGCTGCTCTCGCCTGGACTACTCCAGATGGACATATTGTTTCAGCCAATTCAACTACTGCTACAGTAGATGCAATTGGAACTTATGTTCTCACGGCTACAAATCCGGATAATGGATGTATCGGACGAGATACCGCATATGTGACATTAACAACAGCAAACAGCAGCAGTACTGCCAATGTTGCGATTTGTGACAATGAGACTTATACTTTACCGGATGGCGTAGTTCAATCTGCTCCCGGTACTTATACAAGTATCATCCCTAATCATGCAGGATGTGACAGTACGATCACTACTAATCTTAGTGTGAACCCAACTTATTCCACTTCCGAATCGCACGCGATTTGTCAGGGTGGATCATATCCGCTTCCTTGGGGAGGTTCAGCTGATCATGCAGGAGATTTCACATGGACGTATCAGTCTGTTGCTGGATGTGACAGTGTAGTTACTATTCACATTTCTGTAAATGATACTTACTCCACTTCCG
>CALMQM010000103.1 GCA_937871435.1 uncultured Bacteroidota bacterium
TCGAACCCTGTAGCTCCCACACTAAAACAAAGCCCACCACAAGGTGGGTTTTGTCATTTTAAAAGCATGTTCTTTTAATACACATCAAATAAAAAATGGTAGGCCTTGTTCAGAGCATCCCGGTTTTCAACCGGGAGGGTCACAGGTTCGAACCCTGTAGCTCCCACACTAAAACAAAGCCCACCACAAGGTGGGTTTTGTCGTTTATTTGCACGGCCTATATATTATACAGCAACAATTCAGATCACTATTAAATTGATCGCACTTGCGATGATCTTCCATTAAAATTACTCAAGTGCAATTCTAATCACGACTGAAAATGTAAATTCAATACCTTAGTCCTTCAATTTCTCTCCTTGAAGTATTTCGCAAAATTCGAAATCCTGATCATCGGATTAATTTTCATCATCTGCGCATCCAATATTAATTGGGGTAAAGACCGGTGGAAGGATATCATCGCGACAGATGGAAAAGGTTACTACGCCTATTTGCCTGCAATTTTCATTTACCATGATTCTTCTTTCAGTTTTCACAATCAAATTGAGGAGATATATTACCCGCCCTAATCTCGCTACGATTACCGGATCAAATCCGGTGATCAGACATTAAACAAATACTTCGTTGGCACAGCCATCGCCGAATTACCATTTTTTATCATTGCACATTTCACAGCAAAGATCTTTCATCACCCGGCAGACGGATATTCATTCCCTTACCAGGTAGCAATTAACATCGCGGCCATCTTTTACACCCTTGCCGGTTTTTGGTTTATGAAAAAGTGGCTTCAGCAATATAGTTTCAAACCCGGATTCATCAGCATTACTTTACTTTGCCTGGCATTCGGGACACATTTGTTTTATTATACTGTGGATGACGCTTCGCTTTCACACGCGTATTCATTCGGAATCACTTCAGCATTTATTTTTCTGGCAAGTCAGTTTTTCAGAAATAAAAATGAAAAACTCATTCTCCTCCTCTCAACACTTCTTGCATGGATTATCCTCATACGTCCGGTAAACGGAATCATAATACTAGCTCTTCCATTCCTCGCAGGTAATAAAGAATCATTTCTCGAAGCAATTGCAGCAGTAAAAAGAAAAAGAGTTTATATTATATTCTCCTTCTTCCTGCTGTTTTGCATTCCCGGTATTCAACTCCTCGCCTTTTATTGGCAGACAGGCCACTACTTTGTGTATACATATGGTTCTGAACATCTGGATTTGCTGCAACCGCATTTCGTGGATTTTCTTTTCAGTTATAAAAAAGGATTATTCATTTACACTCCGCTTCTATTCCTGAGTCTTTTCGGATTTCGGTATTTTGCAAAAACAAACAAATGGCAGTTGTTTACACTCTCAGGATTCCTGATCATTTTAATTTATATTCTTTCTTGCTGGTCGGTGTGGTGGTATGGAGGGAGTTTCAGTCAGCGCCCGGTCATTGAGTTCCTCCCTTTTTTCGCATTACTTTTTTGTCATTTTCTTCAACTTTTCAAAACAAGAATTCTATCTATCGTCATAGGAACATTAATTATATTTTTTATTACAATGAACCAGGTACAAATCTACCAGTATCGTTACAATGTGATTCATTGGGAAAACATGGATAAGGAACACTACTGGAGAGTGTTTTTACGGATAGACCAGATTATGAAAAATGAAAACGCGAATAAAGATTTACTTCCCAATCACTAAACTCAATTCTGTATCTGAAGAGCACTTCAAAATTGATACCTAAAATAGTGCGAAGCTGATCGTGTGGAACGAAATTGATTTATAGATTGATTTCGCGCATGAAACCTGCATTTTGTTCCGCATCAGAATTTGCACCTAAGCTGCATAAGAAAACGTGCCATCAGTGCGGTGATACGGGAAGGCGTCACATATAAACTTTCGAGCACCAACTTTGCAAAGCTGTTACATTTTAGCGGGCTTTCAATCTAAGGATTGAAAAAGGCAAAATGAATCATCAACTTTTGTTCATCAAAGTCAAAAATTCAGCCTTATTCCTTCTTGATATTTCCGCCAATGATCCACCCTCCATCTCGACGAAAAAACCGTCCATTTTTGTGAACTTCTTTACCCTCTTAAGATTAATCAGATGTGAGTGATGGCACCGAAAGAAACCCATACCATCGAGCATGGTCTCGTATTCCTTAATATTTTTACTTGAATAGTATTTTTCAGTGAGACAAAAAATATGTGTATAAGCTCCGTCAGCTTCCATTCGGACAACCTCCTGAGGATCCAGGTACACAAAGCCATCTTTCACCGGAATAGCCAATTTATAGATTCCGGCGTTCTCCAAATTATTCATTAATTCCTGAACAGGGTGACGTTGCAAAGTGGCATCAATCTCATTCACTGCTTTTTCCACCGCCAATTTCAAATCATCTGCATCCACCGGTTTCAATAAATAATCAAGCGCTGAAAAACGAATTGCTTTGATTGCATAATGTGAAAAGCCAGTAACAAAAATTACTTTATAATTTCTATTCTTCGCTTTTCTCAAAATATCAAAACCCGTTCCATCTTTCAATTCGATATCCAGAAAAACCAACTGAGGGCAATGTTCTTCTATCACTATTATTGCTTCCTCAATTGAGGTTGCAGTCCACTCAACATTAACCTCCGGACAATTTGCCTGAATCAATTCCAGCAATATTTCCTGGCTTTTTCTTTTGTCATCAACTATTAATGCCTGAATCATTTTACAAAATTTTAAAATCCCGAAAGAATTACCCTTGTGCCATGCTGGGTACTATCCTGATCATGGATATTCTCTATGGCAACCTGTATCTTTTTATTAAAGGCGGCATTATATGCCTGAATTCTGCTCACAGTAATGTTATTTCCCATGGATCTTCTGGATTCACTATGAGAAACCTTATCAGCCCGAGTTTGTTTAATTCCTTTTCCATTATCAAGAATTTCAATTTGAATTCCGGTTATTTCCTGGCGAACCCTTACTTCTATCTTTCCCTTTCCATCCAGGTTACTCATACCATGTTTGAATGAATTTTCTACAAAGGGCTGTAAAATCAATGTCGGTAGTTTTACATTATCACACTCTATTTCCGGATCACAATGTATGCTAAAATCTATATCCTGTTCAAGTACCTGCATCTCCAATTCAGCATAGATCTTCAATACCCTCAATTCTTCATCCAATGAGATTTCCTGAACATCCGAATGATCAAGAGAAAAACGTATTAATTTACTGAAAGAAGTAAGGTATTTATCTGCCTGATCCGGTTCGTTATTCTTATAAAAATGACGTATAGAATTCATCACATTAAAAATAAAATGAGGATTCATTTGAGCCCGTAAGGCCGTAAGTTGCATATTTGCTATCCGCTGATCCGTTTCAAATCCCTTTCGCAAGCGACTCACTCTTGATTTGTAAAACAGAAAAGTCAGACCGATAAAACCCAAAATAGCTGTCCCTTTCACCCATCCCTTTTGCCACCATGCGGGAAGAATAACAAAATTAATAGCCGCTTCGCTCTCGCTCCAGATGCCGGAATTATTCATGGCCTTCACTTTAAATTTATAACCGGACGGTTCCAGATAAAAGAAATCAACTGAACGATCCTTTGTTTCTCCTTCATACGTTCGTCCGCCTCCTTCAAGTACATATTTGTATTTGATATCGCCTCCGCTTTTGTATGACAAACCCAAATATGAAATCGAAACAGAAGTAGATGTATGCGGAAATTGCAATTCCGAATCTAAAGCACACAATTCATTATTTACCCTGAATGTGGTAATGCTCACCGGGGGAGCAATTGAATTTTCAAAAATAGTTCGTTTATGAAAATACGAGATTCCATGTTTCAACACCACGAACACTGTATCCTTGCAAACAGAGACTTCTTTCACTTCATCTTCCAGCAACCCTTGTTTTTTGGTTATGTTCACAATTGAATATTCTCCTTTCACTGATTCGAATCTGACTCTGCTTAAACCTTTATTGGTTGCACACCATACATTTTGTGAATCCACATAAAGCGTATTTATCTGAGAAGAAATCAGACCTTCCTTTTCTCCGACAGAAAATTGTTGACCATTTTGAATGACGATCAGTCCACTCCCTTGTGTCGCAATGAGAATTTTGTCTCCCAATCTGTCTAAGTCATCTACCCGTACTCCATCCAATTCTTTTCTGAAACTATAGGTTGTATCCTTTTTCAGGTCATACACGAATACTCCTTCGTTGTTCCCTATTAAAAATTTCCCTTTTTCAAGTTCTGTTATACAGGACACACGGTACCCAAAATACTTCACAAAATAAATTGAATCTAATCCTACTTTAGTCATCAACTTTATCCCAAGGTTGTATAATTCACCATCCTGAGTTTTACAAATATTGGAGAATAGTCCCTGTCCATTGACTGTTGATGAAGTATTTTCATAAATCGTTGCTTTGGATTTATAAAAATGTCTCCCCGTGGAATTTAAATAATGTCTTGTATCAGGTCCGCATACCAAGAGTCGATCGTTAGGCTTATCCCAGTATAAGGAGTTCACCCATCTTTTATTTTCAAGAATTTCCGGTTTGAACATCCATTGGACTGCCCCATTCTCCATTCGAATAACACCACCACCGACAAAACCCACAAACACTTCCTTATCAGATGATGTAATTGCCAATGCAAATTTTCGCAGTGGATCATCATATGTTATATTACATACTGCTTTCATTGGCATATAAGTCACACCAGATTCAACGGTCGTAAACCAATATCCGCCCTCCTTGTCTTTCTCCATACACGTTACTGTTAATCCTTTGAGATATTTTTCATACGAAGCCGACGCATTTACCCGGTCAAGGCAAAGAACTCCGTCTCGTGTACCTACCCAGATTTTATTATCATATTGTCTGATGAAAGTTATCCGGCCGCCTGCATCAAATGTTTCCGTTAATTCAGTTTTATTGTACCTGCATATTTTTCTACCCATAAAAATCAATGTATCATCTGTCCCGGTAAATACACCAAAACGATGTTCTTCTTTCCAGGAAATTTTCCAGGGAATGAGTTTCCCGTTTATTGAAAAATAAAAATCATTCAGGTAATCATTTGCCACCCTTTGCTCGATACCCAACCAGCGATTTTTAAATACTTCATGAACATTATACTGGACAGCTTTTCTTTCTTCTAAAGAATAAACCATTTTCAACTCTTGCTTCTTGTTGATTTTTACAATACCGGCAAAACCAATCGAACAATAAATATTGTCCAGTGAATCTATCGCAATTTCAATGACAGTACTTTGCTTCGTTAACCTGACGAGTTCATCATTGCAGGCAATTCCATGAATAGCTTCCTTCTCAAGATAAAACAACCGGCCTGAAAAAGTAGCCATCCAAATTCTGCCACGGGAATCTTCTGCCAATTTTAATAGGGAAATTTCAGACAAACCATCTTTAACTCCATACGATTTAAATTCATATCCATTGTAGCATGCCAATCCGCGGTCGGTGGCAAACCAAATTCTGCCATCCTTTCCCTGCAGCATATAATGTACTTCACTGCTCGGAAGTCCATTTTCAGAAGTATAGTTTAGTAATAACGGAGATATTTCCTGTGCTTTTGAAGTAAGCACTGAATGCAATAAATAAAGAAGGAAAAAAAAAGCCTTTCGAAGCAAAAATTTCAAGCAATCAAATTTTGACAGATTCAACAATTACAAAGCAAAAAACACCTGTATATTTCCGGTGATTAATATAGTAAATTGACTGCTTATCCGCAAAATATCAACGAAGAAGGTTGATTGTTGTTTACTACCAATTCCTTATTCACCCCGGTTCAGGAACCCCGACAAAACTTTTAATGCAAAAAAAGACTGTTCGCTCCCGGTTTAAAGTACTTCAGCGACCACAAAAGTACTTCCTCCAACAAAAATGAGATCATTTATTCCGGCCTGATTCTGTGCAGCACTGAACGCACTTTTCACAGAATTGAATACAGTTCCGGTTAAACCAAAG
Source organism: uncultured Bacteroidota bacterium (assembly GCA_937871435.1). Classification (GTDB taxonomy): domain Bacteria; phylum Bacteroidota; class Bacteroidia; order AKYH767-A; family 2013-40CM-41-45; genus JADKJP01. The sequence goes on from CALMQM010000103.1 coordinate 5,989, forward strand.
GCTGAGGCTTTCTTTTGCAGCTCTTCTGCAGCAAGAGCTCTGGGCAAGTCAGCTCTGCAAAAATAATAACTTGCTTCGCGAGGAAGTAACTGCAAGATGGAACTCACATCTTTATCATTCACGACTCCAAGTACAATATGAAGCTGATTATACGTAGCTGAATTTAATTGCTGAACAATTTCCCGTATGCCATCTAGATTGTGTCCAACATCACAAATTGTAAGAGGATTCCTTGAGATAACCTGCCATCTCCCTGCCAGTCCGGTTAACTTTCGGACCTTTGACAATGCTGTCCTTACATGTTTATCTTCGAGCTTATATCCGGCATATCTGAGTTTATCCACTGCTGTGAGAACACTAAGGATATTTTTTCTCTGGTAATTTCCCGGTAAATCCAGTTCCAAATCAGGATACACCAACTCATCGCCTTTGAAGACATCAAACACTTGTTTTTCCAAATCCCCTGATTTCTTCACTGCATTGAACACAATTTCAGCAAAGACAATTAGCGAATCCGTTTCTTTGGCTTTGTCTGCAAACACAAAAGCTGTTTCTTCCTGAGTCTCCCCAATTACAACCGGAACATTGGGCTTAATGATCCCTGCTTTTTCCGCGGCTATCTTTGGCAAACTGTCCCCTAACAGGTTCATGTGATCCCATCCGATATTGGTGATAACTGACAACACCGGAGTGATTACATTAGTTGAATCCAATCTACCACCCAAACCTGTTTCAATGATTGCGATTTCTACTTTCTCATTTGAAAAAAAATCAAAAGCGAGACCTACTGTCCATTCAAAAAAAGAGGGTTTGATCTTTTCAAAATTCAGTCTGTATTTTTTGACAAACTCAATTACATTCTGCTCCGGGATCATTTCACCATTGATCCTTATTCTCTCTCTGAAATCAAGCAGATGAGGCGAAGTGTAAAGACCCGTTTTGTATCCAGCCTCCTGAAAAATTGCCGCAAGCATGTGAGAGGTGGAACCTTTTCCATTTGTCCCGGCTACATGTACGGAATGAAATTTCTTTTCGGGATGAAGTAACACATCCATAATGGCATGTGTATTATTCAAATCAGCTTTGTAAGCGGCTGCTCCGATGCGATGAAACATCGGCAGTTGTTCAAATAAATAATCCAGTGTTTCTCTGTAATTCATCTGTGGCTGAAGTCAAAAAGCGCACAGATGTTCGCTCGAAGTTTAAACGATTTACTGTACGACAAATACAAAGGTAATCGTCCCTTTTTGAATATCCGCATCATCCGGACCGGCATTGAATTTCGCTTTCATGGCTGCTTCTCTGGCGAGACGATACAAATAGGATGATGTGGTGGTTGATCCACGGCCACCGGGAACAGCGGCAGTTACTTCTCCGTTTTTATCTACGGTAATATCTACAACAACTTTTCCGGTTTCCTGAGATCGATCATTAATTTGTGGAGTTCTGATCATCCTTCTTCCGGCAAGACTAAAACTCACCCCTCCGCCTTTTCCGGGTCCTACTCCCGGTCCTTCACCCGGACCATTGCCCGGTCCGGTACCACTACCATTTTTACCGTAGTATTTGGAATTGGGATCTCCACCGGGATCTCCCTGGTCACCGCTACCCTGTCCGGTACCCTGAGAAGTACTGGAATTTGATTTACCTTTATAAAGAGCTCTTTGGTCAACGGTTTTTACTGGCACTACGCTTTTGTTATCTTTAGGAGTATTGACTGTGGTAGTAACCTTTTTAATATCTGTTTTCTTTGGATCCTTCACATCTTTAGCTACGCCCGCGTCTTCATTATCCTGAGTGGCGTAATTTTCTTCAGGCTGGGTTGCCTGTTTCACTTTTGTCAACGCAGGATCTTCGGTAGTATTATCTGACATCGGCTGAACGTCACCGGCAGCTTCTTCCACATAACCAATATTCACGATCACACCTCCGCCTCCACCTGTTTCCGGGAATGGAGGAATCTGAGTTTTCACCATTACGAATAGCAATACAAGGAATAATCCCGCATGAATCGCAACTGAAATGATGATGGAACGTGAACGGATGTTAGCATCCATATGAAAACTATTTCTTTGAAGTTTGTGTTGCCAGAACCATTTTAATTTTCAAACGTGTTCCGATATCCAAAAGGTCAACTAAATTCTGAACCTGTACCGACTTGTCGACCTTCAATAAAGCTGTCGGATCTGTTTGACCGGCAATGTTGACTTTAATAGCGGCTTCCAGCTGATCCGCGTCAATAGGGGCATTGTTGATGGCATACTGAAGATCGGAGGTGACAGAAATGGTTAATGGATGTTTTACTGACTGACTGCTACTCTTCGCATTAGGCAATAATAATTTCAACACATTCGGTGTTGCCATTGTAGAAGTAATCAGGAAAAACAGCAAGAGGAAAAACATGATGTCATTCAGGGAAGCACTGTATACTTCACCTACTACTCGTGTTCTTCTGCGGAGGTTCATTGGATGTTTTTTTAATGTTATTTTTGTAAGGGACGGGGGACGGGAGACGGGGGACGAACACTAATTGTTAATTACTGTTCACCATTCACTCTTCACTTTTATCTCTCCATTAATTTTTCACCGGCTCCTCTAGCAGATCGATAAACTGGACGGCATTTATTTCCATTTTATTAATCACTCTGTCGATCAGATGAACCAGGTAGTGGTAAGCAGCGTATGCAATCATACCAACCAGCAAACCGGCCGCGGAAGAAATCATCTTCACATACAAACCTCCAGAAATAGTATTGATCTCCAAACTATTTTGTAAGGCGATCATATAGAATATTTTGATTACACCGAAGATAGTTCCAAGGAATCCAAACATAGGCGCAATACCGGCAATCGTTCCGAGGATATTCAGGTTTTTCTCCATCATATAAATCTGGAGTTTGCCTACATTCTCAATTGCTCCTTCAATTTCTTTAACGGGCTTACCAAGACGCATCAATCCTTTTTCGATCATTCTTGCTACAGGGCTTTTGGTGTTTTTACACAAAGCTTTTGCAGCATCGATATTTCCACCATGAACATAATCTCTGATCTGGTTCATGAAGTTCATATCGATCTTTGAGAATCGCTGTATAGTGAACAATCTTTCGAAGAAGATATAGAAAGCCATCACTGACAATATCGCGATTGGAAAAAGGATTGGTCCCCCTTTGACAGCCATATCCCAAAGTGAAATAGATTGCTCAACCGGTGGAGCACCGGGAGTAGTTGCAGCCTGAGCAAGGGAATCAGCTGAATTGCTTAGTGATTGAGTGATCTGCAGGATGAATCCGTAGGTCATAGAGTTGTTTGTATATTAATAACTCACAAAAGTAGGGACTGCGTTCCCTTACAGGCCGGGAGCAGCCCCTACTTTTAAACATCGTTGTGTTAGTCTAAAAACGTGGTGCTAAATAATTTATTGGAGCAGATTGAAATTCAAAGGAAGCACCATCTGGGTTTTGCAAGGTTTTGAGTGAAATAATCCCGGTTTCCATGCCGGAGATTTTGACAACACCTGGGTAACCATTTCATCCTGTCCGTAACCGATTGGTCTCATCAGCTTTATATCATTGATCAAACCCGATTCGTCCACGATAAAAGTGACATAATAATGTCCATTCAATCCTGCATCTCTCGCTTGCGCTGTGAAGCGTAAATTTTTCGTGATAAACTGATAGAACTTTTCAAGTCCTCCAGGAAAGTCCGGTTGAACATCCACACTTGCTATATTGAATACAGAAGGCTCAACAACCGGATCCACTGTTGTACCGGCAGGTTGTGTGTTTGAAACATTACCGGCAATTAATCCGCCCGGATCAGCTGTGCCGGATGGGTCGTCATCCTCACCGGAAAATGGATTGATAGCAGGGTCGGGAACTGGTTCAGTTATCGGTTTAAAAGCATGTGGATCAACAGCAGGAGTTGGTTTTGAGGTTCCTGTTGCAGCTAATTCTTTAGTTTTCGTTTCCAACTGTGGAATTAAGAGTTTGTCGTAATTAAATACGGTAACAAATTCTTTCATTTTAGGATTTGTGGTAATTACTTCAGGCTTGAATACTTTTGACAAAACTACCGGCAATACGAAAAGTGCAAGAATTCCGGCAAGTGAATACATCAAAGAGTTGGCAACACGTTTATGGTAGTTGATTCTCAACTGATACGCACCATAAGCTTTATTTCTATTTTCAAAAATTAAATCATCCCATGTCAGGGTTTTCGATTGTTGGTGTATCATAGCTTTGAATTTTTTAGGTAGATCATGAAACGGGAAAAATTCCATACATATTTTCATTTTTATTCAAAACAATTTTTACACCTTTCTCACGTTCAAAAAAATAATCCCGGATATTGAAGCCTGCATCTTAAGCTTATCAGGCATAATCAGATTTTTATTCTGCTGTGTTTTTTTTATACCTTTCCCAACCATTTATACAAAAGCATGTCCCAATCCACCAGACGAACTATCTTCCTTTTCATTCTCTTTGTGCTGCTGAAATCAAATTCGTATGCACAATTAAAAGTTACATTTCCATCTACCGACAGTTTGCTCATTACGGCTGACTGGTATCCGGTGAGTACCGAATTACCAATAATTCTGCTTTGTCACCAGGATCAATTCAGCCGGGGAGAATTCAATGAAACAGCACTTCGACTCAATAAGTTTGGTTTTAATTGCCTGGCTGTTGATTTGAGAGTAGGAAATGCAGTGAATGGCGTAACAAATGAAACTGCAGCAAGAGCAAAAGCTGCCGGAAAAAATCCTGTTTACATAGACGCTGAACAGGATATTGTCGCTGCACTGGATTATTTATATAATACCTACAAGAAAGAAATAATAGTTATTGGCAGCTCCTACTCCGCTTCTCTTGCATTGAAAATCGCAGTAAACAATTCACATGTATTGGGACTCGCTGTTTTCAGTCCGGGTGAATATTTTGAAGACAAGAATTACATATCCAAAAACATCAGCACTTTGAATAAACCACTTTTCTCCACTTCTTCAATGGCGGAAGCAAATGGTGTGACTGAATTACTCAAGGATGTGAATTCAAGAATAAAGGTTCAGTATATTCCTAAAACTCCCGGAAATCATGGAGCAAAAGTACTCTGGTCTGTAGCACCGGACAATCAGGAGTATTGGATTGCCCTGATGAGTTTCTTAAATAAGATGAAAACCCTTTAATGTCAGACAGGCAAGTTTCAATAAAGCTGACACAAGCAACAGCTACGTTTCTGTTTTTTATATTTCTAATGCAGGCACTGACTGCCTGTGCTCAAAAAGGAAGTACAGTTGTTGGCATCCAATACAAACCAATTTTCCCTGCCGCTTTTCTTGGAACAGGTAAACAAACTTCTACTTCCAATACAGTTTCTTTTGATGTAGAATTAAAATCAGGATTTTGCGGCGGCATGTTTGTTCGCCACAGTTTTACTGATTTACTTTCTTTTGAAACAGGAATCAATTATATAAAAAGAAATTATTCTCTAAGTATTACTGACTCCTCTTTCAAAGGTGATTCAAAATTCCGAATCATTGGATATGAAATTCCATTGAGCTTGTTGGCTTATATTCAATTGGGAGAAAAAATATATATGAATGCTTCAATGGGACCGGGAGTCGATATGTTTGCAAGCAATGTGCAATCCTATGATGAATACTTCCAGCATGTTTCATTCCGAAGAAATCTGTTTCAAATGTCAGTTCTTGCAAATATTGGCTGGGAATACAGAACAGAAAAAAGTGGTTATATCTATCTCGGAGCTTCTTACCACAGACCGTTTTCTTATATTTTTCTGACGAAAATAGAATACCGATACAGAGGAAAGGATGAAATCACCTCGCAAAAATTACTCGGAAATTATCTGACTCTCGATCTCAGGTATATTTTCCCCGAGAATAAAAGTAAAAACAACAGGAGAACAAACTAATTTTTTTCTGTACCGATCCAGGTATTCAACTGAATTATTCTACAATCAACCGTTTTACGATTTCCTTTGAATCGACAGTGAGTTTTAGAAGGTAAATTCCCTTACTTAAACCGGTATCATTTTGCACCAGCTCATGTTTGCCGGAGTTCAATTTCCGGTTGTTGAAGATCTGATTCACCAACTGACCGGTATTTGAATACACGTTGAGCGAAACATTCGCGGTAGCAGGAAGAGAAAAACTAATGTGTGAAGGAGACAGAGAAGTCAAAGGCGAAGCGGTAAACGCAAATTGCTCTGTATTCAACCCTGAAATTGCGGTAGTTCCATTGGGTACAACTATGACAGTTGCGAAATATGGAATTCTGTTGTATGCTATAACAGTCAGATCCAGTGTGTCGCCAAGAGTAAGACCGGAAATATTTAAGTAAGCGGATCCGCTTAAAGCATATCCTGTAGATACAATCTGATTATGATGACTCAGACAAACCAAGGCCTGATCCACATTGCATTGTACAATCCACGAACTTGTATTTTCATCGATCGTGGCATCATGCGCAACAGGAATTGGCTCTGGTGTAGCTGTACGTACAGTTAAACTCGGATCACCAAAACAAGTCCATGTATCGGTCATTTCAACGCCTGCTGATCCATATTCATCATTCATATGCATACAACCATTTACAGATATTCCTCCGAACGTATGCTTGATGTTACCCGGATACGTTTCTACAAGGATGTCTACCATTTCATCCTGTGCATCCATTGGTGGATTCCAGCTTTGGTTGATGGTCGACATAAAAGTCGCAATTGCTCCTGTCGCTGCACCTGAACTATTGGTTGAACGCATCAAGGCTTCCGCGAGACAATCTCCATTGGAGAAATCTCCATTTACACAAGCGACAGACCATACAAACGGAAGCATGTTTTCATTGGTAAGATCCGCTACATCACCTGAACTGAAACTCGTTGTTCCAAAACTGGTCTGACTACCGTGTCCTGTATAGGTAATAATGCCACGACCCTGATTCATTGATGTCACAAGATCCATTGGTGTAGGATCACCGGACATATCCACTCCTCCCTGAGATCCGTCAAACAATTCATCATCGTCAGTATAGGTATAGGACAGTAATTTTTGACGAATATTCTGTTCATGTTCAAAATCCATTTCATTGTCATCACCAGGCCCCTGATCAGATCCGATACAAACTCCTTTGTGATACCATTGTCCGGTTGGATCCGGATGCATTTCATAATTCAATGAACGTTCAATTTGAGTTTCCAACTCAGAAGGAGTGTTGGCAGAGAATCTTCCAACAATAACTTCAGGATATGAATCATTCCCTATAATGTCACCATAACTCGGATCACTTGGTCCATTGGAAGAAGGATAAGGAGGAATCTGCGGACCATCACCTGCAAATAAAACAAATGTGATTCCATCCGTATTGAATTTGTTCTCTATGTAAGATTTAATATCCGAAGGATTGGTTCCGATGGTGGCAACATCCACGATTTCTGTCTTCTGACCCATTCTGTTTTTCCAGTCGACAAAGGGCTGCATTGTTGCCATCAGAGAAGCATCAGCAATGACAAGCATATCGCCGATTTCCTGTGTTGGTGTGTATTGAGTCTGATTAAAGTTAATCAGACGGGAATGATAAATCGGACTGAATACAGAATTTGGCTTTGCCGCACGTGTTCGTGAAAATGATGTCGAAGAAGATAAGCTCAAAGAAGGAGAAACTTTCACTGTGAGTTCGTCATATACCCTCAGAACTTTAGTGACCGGATTGTATTGAAACGGATAAACGACTACTGTCTGTCCACGAAAATCACGAAACACAAATGGGTTTCTCAGTTCCGCCAATTTGCCGGGATAGAATTGATTAGAATTATACTCAGGTCCGTACACAAAAGGGACATCTGAAGGATTTTGTGTGCGGTATAAATTTCCCTTTGAAGGAGCAATCTCAATATTCTGATAATCGTGAAATGAAGAAGCGATCACTTCAACATCCATGTTTTTCTGATCCGGAATAATCAGGGAAGCAGTCATCTTTAAAAGATCCGGCGCTCCTGGTATCAGAAGTGGAGTCGCTTTCTCTGCCGAGAGAATAGAAGCAGCACCCTGAGGAGTTTGAATAGTTTCCAGTGAATAGCCCGGAACATTGAATTGGATTGTGCTGACCTCACCAGATTGTAGCAGCAATTTTGCGGAAACTTTCTGAGTAGTTTGGTTCTTAATCGGGATCCATTGTTTTGCCTGAAGAGAAAATGAAATGACACTTAGAATTGCAACAATTCCCGGAATGGTCAGTTTAGTTTTCATATAGCTTTTTCTGGAGGGTACGGCAGCACCTCTTAATTGAAGGAGTCAAGATAAGGATTTCCCGATTATTTAACAGAAGGAAAAGGTAAAAAAGCAGGCCCATTCCACTGAAAAACAACAAAAATCATAGATTATTACAATTTGGGGTTGGATTTATGACGTTCTGCATCCCGAAGCGACTTCTTCTTTAAATTTTTCTCGAATGCTTCCTCCAGATTTACGCCTGTCTGGTTAGCAAGACACATGACAACAAACAATACGTCAGCTAATTCATCTCCCAGGTCTTTTTCCTTATCTGATTCCTTTTCGGACTGTTCACCGTAACGTCTGGCAATGATACGCGCCACTTCTCCCACTTCCTCAGTAAGAATAGCCATATTGGTTAGCTCATTGAAATAGCGAACACCGTGTAATTTGATCCAGTCATCAACACTGGTTTGAAGATTTGACAATGACATGCTCGTTGATATTTATTCCGATGCTGATTTTAAATCAGTACCAAACACTCGTTAATATTTTCAGTCATTTGAGAATAATTGCTACATCAGACTATAAGATTATTCCTTCATTTGAGAATCCATTAGTATGGTAACCGGTCCGTCATTGACGAGAGCAACTTTCATGTCGGCACCAAATTCACCGGCAAGCACTCGCAATCCTGAATCCTTACCAAGTTGAATCAAAAAAGATTCATACAAAGGAATGGCTTTTTCAGGACGAGCGGCATTGATGAACGAAGGACGATTTCCTTTTTTTGTTGAAGCGTGGAGTGTGAACTGACTGACAACAAGAATTTCACCTGCAACGTCTGCAACTGATAAATTCATCTGATTATTTTCGTCAGCAAAAATTCTTAGCCTGGAAATTTTTGAACTCAGCCATTCAACATCTGCGTCGGTATCTGCATCTTCCACTCCAAGTAAAATAAGCAACCCAAGCTGAATAGAAGATATTATTTTCCCTTCAACTTTAACGGAAGCTTCCGAAACTCTTTGAATGACAACACGCATATATTTATTTGTTCAAAATATTATCTGAAAATATCCTGATTGTTCAGGATGCTCAGATAACTTTCATATCTGCTCAATGCAATTTGCCCTGCTTCCACTGCAGGTTTCACTGCACATTCTTTTTCATTTGTATGTAAGCAATTATTGAATTTACATCCTTTTCCATAGTTAAAAATTTCGGGAAAAAAATGGGACACTTCGTATTTATCAAATTCAATTGTACCAAACTCCCGGATTCCGGGTGTATCTATGATGTATCCGCCTTGTGGCAATGCATGCATTTCCGCAAAGGTAGTTGTATGTGTTCCTTTCAGATGCTGTGAAGACAATTTTGATGTTTTGAGTACAGACCCGGGAATGAGTGAATTAATCAGAGACGATTTCCCCACTCCACTGTGTCCGGAAAAGAGGTTCACCTTACCTGACAATTCTGCTTCAAGTTCTGCTTTACCTATTCCGCTGAGGGCTGAAACTGCAAGAACTTTGTAGCCGATTTCTGAATAAAGTTCCGCCAATTCATTCACAAAATCCCATACATCCTGATCGTAGATATCTGCTTTGTTCCAGATGATACCTGCCGGAATGCTGTGTGCTTCAGCAGTAGCCAAAAAGCGGTCGATGAAGCCCAGAGAAGTTTTTGGAAGAACCGGAGTCGCAACCACCCATGCTCTGTCGATATTTGCTGCAATGATTTGAACCTGCTTGGAGAGCTTTACCGATTTTCGGATGATGTAATTTTTACGGGGATACAACTCTGTGATATGCCCGACTTCGTGTGCCTGATCCCATTCAATTTCCACTTGATCGCCCACTGTAAGGGGATTGGTTGCTTCAAAGCCTTTCAATCTGAGGTTCCCGCGGATTCTGCAAATCAGACTTTTACCATCCTCCATGCGGACAGTATATAAAGCACCTGTTGATTTAATGATCATTCCCTGCACGCAACGAAAATAGAAAAAGCAAACGGAGTAAACAGGATATTTTTTTTGAGGGAAATAGGTTAGATTTGCTTCGTATTTTCGGATGAAGAGTTTCCTGTTCTTAGAAATAAATTTTCCACAACTCAGGAAGGAATACTATTGATGCCGATACATGACATTCAACCCGGCTCAATTTTAAGAATTCCTATAACACAAAATTCAATACGTCTCAGATGTCTGTACACATCCAACATATCACCAAAATTTATGGTCAGCAAAAAGCGCTGAATGATGTTTCCTTCCGAGTAGAAGGAGGTCAGGTAGTTGGATTCCTTGGTCCCAATGGCGCAGGTAAGACGACGATGATGAAAATCATTACTTGTTTTATTCCGCAAAGTTCAGGAACTGCTACTGTGTGTGGGTACGATGTAACTGAGCAAAGTATTGAAGTTCGGAAACTGGTCGGGTATTTGCCGGAGCACAATCCTCTTTATCTTGAAATGTATGTGAAAGAATACCTGGAATTCATCGCGGGTCTTCACAAAATTACCGGGACTAAGAAGAAAAGAATTGGCGAAATGATTGAGATCACCGGTTTGCAACTGGAGCAGAACAAAAAGATCGGTGCCCTATCGAAAGGGTACAGACAAAGGGTAGGATTGGCTCAATCCCTGATTCACGATCCGAAAGTGCTGATACTGGACGAACCTACGTCAGGACTTGACCCCAACCAACTGACTGAAATCCGAAACCTGATTAAATCCATCGGAAAAGAAAAAACAGTGATCTTATCCACTCATATCATGCAGGAAGTGGAAGCTATTTGCGACCGGGTTATAATCATCAACAAAGGCAGCATCGTAGCAGATGAAACTACCTCCATTTTGCGCAAATCATCATCACAGGAAGATATTATTCTGGCTGAATTTGATAAACCGTGTTCAAAAAATTTACTGACTTCCATTGAAGGAGTCGCTTCAGTTGAAATGATCACGGAAACACAATGGAAATTAATTTCAGATGGGAAAACAGATATTCGTCCGCTCGTTTTCCAATTCGCCGTTCAACATCAGCTTACTGTTTTGTCCATGCAAAAGCAAGAACAAAAGCTGGAAGATATTTTCCATCAACTGACAAACAAAGCTTAAACAACTCCTCCTCCATTCTCAGAAATCATTAGGTATATGCTTAAGCGTTTGTCTGTTTTTTCTTTCCTGTTTTTTCAACTGATTTATGCAAATTCGCAAAACATCAGTGCTTATACCGATTACCGGGGTTATCTGCAGGCTTTTGACAATGGAATTTTTCGTCAGTTGGAATATCTTCCTGTGAAATCATACAAATTCGGAAACAGTTCCATTGCCTATGTCGACAACAGGAATGATTTCAAGATCTATTACAAAGGAGAAAAATTTCCTATGGTGAATGCCGCCGACTTTTCTTATTACATGACTGATTATCTCGTTGCATTCAAGGTGGGCTCTGTCCTTTATGTTTTTGATGATGGCACACGCAAAACATTAAGTTATTACAATTCCATAGTAACGGTGAACGACAGTGTGCTTGTTTATTTTGATGATTCGAATTACAATCTGAGTGTTTATTACCAGGGAAAATCTGCTGTCTTAGAATCTTCTCTTCTGGATAAACCCAAGAGTATAAAAACGGGATCCAATACAATCGCCTGGGTTAATCAGAGTAACTTCTTCAATATTTTCTATCAGGGACAAGTTCACGAAATGAGCAACATCCCTCCTGTTGATTATGCCGCCGGAAGAGATCTCGTTGCTTACACAGATGATTATGACAAGCATTTTCATTTGTTCTACAAAGGAGACTCAGCAGTTGTGGAAGAGTACGCCCCTGATTCGTTTAAAGTCGGTTATGGTATTATGGCTTATGTTGACAATCTTGGAAATTTCAGAGTCTTTTCAAATGGAGCAACAAAGCGCTTGTTGTCAGACCGACCGGATTTCTTCCATGTGAACGGAAATGTAGTGGTGTATTCATACAATAGAATGTTTAATGTCTATTACAACGGTCAGGTCACTACCCTGGAGAATTTCACTCCGGCTGATTTTCAGATCGGAACCAACGGGGTCGCATGGCTGAACGACAGTGGCAGATTGAAGTATTTTGATCAGGGTAAAATGTACAATGCCAGCTTTGAAATCATCAATAAATACAATTTGACAGGGAATGTCCTGAAATACGAAACCGGAACCAATACAGTGACGGTGTTTTTTGAGGGAAAAAACTACTGAAGACTTCATTTTCAAGAGGGAATTTCGGTTTTGAATCAAAGTATTTTCTTACTTTTGCGGGCAAGTGGAAAGATTTGATTATCGCCCTTTCGGGAGGAATAATATTGCAACCACGGTAAAAAATGCTAAGGCCAAATTTTGAGCTTTTGCAGCCGTGATCCTTCTACTTTTATTGTTAAAAAATCTACATTCTTAAAAACCATTAGAGAACCATGTCTTATTTGTTCACCTCAGAATCCGTTTCAGAAGGGCATCCCGACAAAGTCGCGGATCAGATTTCAGATGCATTGATTGATTATTTCCTGGCTTATGATCCAAAGTCCAAGGTTGCCTGCGAAACGCTGGTAACAACCGGACAGGTAGTTCTTGCCGGTGAAGTGAAATCCGAAGCTTATCTTGATGTTCAGGATATCGCCCGTGATGTTATCCGCAAAATCGGATACACCAAGAGCGAATACATGTTTGAAGCAAACTCCTGCGGGATTTTCAGTGCTATTCACGAGCAATCACCTGACATCAATCAGGGTGTGGATAAAAAAGATCCGTGGAAACAAGGTGCAGGTGATCAGGGAATGATGTTCGGTTATGCTTCCCGTGAAACGGACACATACATGCCATTGCCATTGGAGCTTGCGCATTTGTTACTCCGTGAGCTGGCAACAATCCGCAGAGAAAATAAAATTATGACCTATCTGCGTCCGGATGCAAAATCACAGGTAACAATTGAATACAGTGACGACAATCAGCCTATCCGCATTGATTCAATTGTAATTTCTACTCAGCACGATGATTTCGATAAGGATGCAGCGATGCTGAAGAAGATTAAAGATGACGTGATCAATATTCTTGTTCCACGTATCATGAAAAAATTGCCGAAGCGCGTTCAGGCTTTGTTCAACGATAAAATCAAGTACCATGTTAACCCTACAGGAAAATTTGTGATCGGTGGACCTCATGGTGATACCGGACTGACAGGACGTAAAATCATCGTAGATACTTACGGTGGTAAAGGAGCACATGGTGGCGGAGCGTTCTCCGGTAAAGATCCTTCCAAGGTGGATCGTTCTGCGGCTTATGCAACACGACACATCGCGAAGAACATGGTTGCTGCAGGTTTGTGCGATGAAGTACTGGTACAGGTGGCTTATGCAATCGGTGTTGCTGAACCGGTAGGTTTGTATGTGAACACGTATGGTACCGCGAAAGTGAAATTATCCGATGGTGAAATCGCACAGAAGATCCGGAAGATTTTTGACATGCGTCCATACGCGATTGAGCAACGTTTCAATTTGCGCACTCCGATTTATCTGGAAACAGCTGCTTACGGACACATGGGCCGCGAGACCAAAACAATTGAAAAGGTATTCAACAAAGGCAAGAAGAACGAGAAAAGAATCAAGGTGAAATTATTCCCATGGGAAGAATTAAACTATGTAACACGCCTGAAAGATCTTTTTTCGAATGATAAAGGAACTGCAAAAAAAACTTCTTCGAAACAAGCAGTTCTTGAAATGGCCTGAGAAATCCTGATTTGATAGAATTTAATTAAAATAAAAAATCCCGGCTTTTATCTGAAGCCGGGATTTTTTTTATGCCGGAAGTGAAAGGGGAAATTCTGATATGTGCAAAACTATTAAACTGCATCAGGCCCCATGCTCCGAAACAATCCTCTTCAGCCATTTCAGCATGAAAAGTATTGAAATGGTTGCGAGAAGGACGACGACGAAATTGACCAGGAAGAAGTTCGCTTTATTCTCGTATCCATCCCACAATGCCGCCAATACTCCCGACATTTTATTCCCGATAGAAGTGCTCAGGAACCATCCGCCCATCATCAGCGAAGTAAGTCGTGGCGGACTGAGTTTTGATACCAGCGACAATCCCATCGGACTTAAACACAATTCGCCTACAGTAATCACTGAATAAACTCCTATCAACCAGATGGCGGAACTTTTTTCCAACCCGTTTTGACTCACTACTACAGCTGCGACCATGACCAAAGTTGAAAGAGCTGTAATGAGCAGACCATAAAAGATTTTTCCCGGTGTTGAGGGCTCTTTGTTTCTTCTTCTTAAAAATGCAAAGAAAGCTACAACCAGTGGAGTAAGTGCAACTACAAAAAACGGATTGATGGATTGAAACAATTCCGTGGAAACAAGATGCAGGGTTCCTCCGTGCTCCGGCCATTTGTCTTTATTCAGATTGATGAAATAATGAGGAACACTCACCTCTCTGATCGTATTTCCTTTTTCATCTTTTTGTGTTCTGAACTGATTATCAACTTTTGGAAATGTATCCTCTTCCAATTTTAACTCCTGTACCATTCCAAGGCCTTTAGCCGCAGGGACAATCGCTTCAGGCAATTTTCTGTCGGTATAGTTTTCCGCCCAGGTTGTGAGCGCAGTACCATTTTGTTTGAAGATCGCCCAAAAGACAATCACCACTCCAAAGATCGCCAGCAGTGCTGAAACGGGTCTGCGATCTTCCGCATTCAGACGTGTGAGCAGAGTCACGTAAAATATAGCGACGGGCAATGCACCGAAGATAAAAGCATCCGTAGAGTCTGATCCAAAAATATTTCCCGGAATCATCCATCCCAAATAACCGGCGATGAATGCAGGAAGTAAGACGATTCCGAAAACTTTGGGAAGACTCATGTCTTCAGGGTTGGCAGGTTTTCTTACATCAGCGTGCTGATAGTGCTTGTTGCCAATCCAAAAAATAATTACTCCCAAAAACATTCCGATTCCGGCTGCCATGAAAGCATGTCCCCAACCAAAAGTATTTCTCAGGTAAGCCGCGAAAAAATTGCACACAAATGCGCCGACATTTATTCCCATATAAAAAATATTGTAGCCTGCATCTTTCTTGCCTTTGTATGAAGGCTCATTGTACAGATTACCGAGGAGTGTAGAGATATTCGGTTTGAAAAAGCCGTTGCCGACAATGATCAGCAAGAGTGAAATATAAAACATAGTAACGCCGGGAATCGCGAGTGACATGTATCCGATTCCCATCAAAATTCCTCCAATAGTAATGGATGTACGGTAGCCAAGAACCCGGTCTGCCAGCAATCCGCCGATAAAAGGAGTCAAAAAAACCAAGGCGATAAAAGTTCCGAATACATCCGCGGCTTCCTTTCTCTCCATGCTCAATCCACCCTTTGCTGTATCTGTCATGTAGAGAAACAGAATTCCCAGCATGAGATAATACCCAAACCTCTCCCACATTTCCGTGAAAAATAAATAACGCAGTCCTGTCGGGTGTTTAATTTTCTCTTCGCTCATGAGATTGATATTTATGTCGACAAAATAAGAAAATGTCCAAAAGACCGAAGTTTTTTTTCAGGGTCATGGATAAAAAAACACCATTCTGACAATGTAGAATGGTGTAAGCAAAAATTCCAGTGTATCAGAATCAGAATAATTTTTTCAGGTTATCCATAATTCCCCCACCACCACCACCAAGTGAATTCATGATTCCCTGGATATCAAATGAGCTGTCATTCGGATCATTTGTTTTGTGGACGAGTTTATTCATGACTGTGGGGATGAGTGACTGAACAATATTTCCTGCTTGTCCAGAATCTATCCCGAATTTACTCATGAGTGATTGAGCTACCGAGTTGGAAATTTGACCTACCATCGGACTTGATGAAGGGTTACCTCCACTGAACATTTCCATAATGCCCTGAGCCCCGCCTCCGCTCATCGCGCCTTTTAATTGTTCCATAATCCCTTCCCCTGCTGCAGAGATCGCAGCATCGTTTTTTTCATTAGGAATTGCCGGGTTATTAATTATGGCATCCCCGGCGTTTTCTTTGATTAGTTGAAGCAGATTTTCGAACATGGTGTTTGGGTTTAGGGTTCCTGGATAGGTGGTGGTTGATTTTAGGTATTAGGTATTAGGTATTAGGTATTAGGTATTAGGTACCAGGTATTAAGTATCAGGTATTAAGTATTATGATTGATAATTTTTTTTGTCACCTGATTCCATAAATCAATAATCAGAAACCAGGAACCCGAAACCCGAATACACAGCTATTCCGCTGTCAATCTTCTCAACTCTCCGATCAAGGAAGGTTCGACCGGTCGGGGGGCATTGAAATTGACGATGTCACCTTTCTTATTCATGATCATGTAACGTGGAATGCTGTTAATCTGAAAGTAATGACAGGCTTTTGAACTCCAGTTTCCCGGAGATAAAACATTTACCCCCTGAATGTCCATGTCCTTAATTCCTTTCAGCCACGCATCTTTATTTCCGTCAATAGAAATGTAAAGAAAAATGATCTGCTTCTTTTCTTTGTCTGTCAATTGCTCGTGCAATTGTTTTGAATAGGGCATCATCCCACGGCAAGGTCCGCACCAACTGGCCCAAAAATCGATATAGACAACTTTCCCTTTGAAATCCGACAATTGTACCGGCTTTCCATTCACATCTGTCAAATCCAATTCATCGTTTGTTGCAGCTTGTTCAGGTTTTGTATTTTCTTTATCGGTTTGATTTGCGACCGCATTACCACTTCGTCCATCGCAATGTGCTTTTACCGCGGGTGTGTATATATTATTTGGATCCAGCTCCTTCAATTCGTTCATCAACTTCTTCACCATAAAAGGTGACAATCGTTCGCATTCATCTGTGATAAATCTTGCCTGCCAATAAGCGAGAGAAGAACCCGAAAGTTTATCCTTTGCTACTGCAAGTTTTTTATCCGCTGAAAGAGATGGATCCTGGAATTTATTGAATCCATTTGCTTTGGATGTAAAATAGATGATATAGTATTTCAAAAATTCCCTGTATGCATCACTGATCAGAGCCTGGTCATTATTCAGTTTGACTTTCGATAATCCCTCCAGCATCACTTCGGGCAGAGGACTCACAGTCATTACCGACTTGTTGTTATTTGCATTCAGAATTGGAAAAGCAAATAGCTGATGCCAGTAATGATATTGAATCTGATCTTCGAGGAAGGAAATGAATTCAGCAGAACAGAGACTCTTCTGAGTAGAATTGCGCAAAAATTCCGATTCATTTTTTTTCTGACCAAATGCATCCATTTCAAACGCATCCACAGTGTTCGATAATGCCCGTGCCTGAAGAAGGCTGTCATTAAAGTCATTTGCAAATTGAGTAAAAAATTTCTGTAACAAACTATTTTCTTCTGCCACACTTCCGTTGATCTGAAGCTGAACAGGATAAGTATCCGCAAATTCCACGCTGAGATCTTTACCCGGTGCAGCGTACAAAGGCATACGCATACTTCCGTAAATCAATTCCACTATTCTGTTTCTTTCAAGATTCAGTGTAAAACTGAATTGACCATTTTGCAATGGAACAGTAATTACTTCGGGCTTATATAATAAGTAAGATCGGTTGATCATTACCTGGATTGTAGTCGATTTTGCATCTGAAACTTTTCCATTCAATTGAAAAGTTGTTTGAGCAATAACAGACTGAGCAGAAAAGAAAAGCAAGCACAGGAATATCCGGATTATATGCATAGAATGTATTTTAGCACCTCTATGTAAAAATAGGAGAAAGGAACGAATCCTGAAACTTATTGCTTATTTATCGTCCTTGTTTTTGCTTCTGAAAAACAAATTAATTGGAACCCCGGCAAAATTAAAGCGTTCACGGATTTTATTTTCCAGGAAACGTTTGTAAGGTTCATTTACATACTGTGGTAAATTACAGAAAAAAGCGAACTGAGGAGTATGCGTGGGCAGTTGAGTTACGTATTTCACTTTTACATATTTCCCTTTCACTGTTGGAGGAGGTGTCTTTTCCATGATGGGAAGGATGTAATCATTCAATTCAGAAGTTTTGATTTTCCGGATTCTGTTTTCGTACACCTGCACAGCCATTTCAAGAGCTTTGTGAATCCGGAGTTTATCATGAACTGAAGTAAATACCACCGGCACGTCAGTGAAAGGAGCGATTTTCGACTGAATCATTTCCGTATATTTTTTCACGGAGTTTTGATCCTTTTCCATCAGATCCCATTTATTGACTATAATGAGTACGCCCTTTTTATTCCTTTCTATTAAACTGAAGATAGCAAGGTCCTGCGCGTTGATTCCGCTTTGCGCATCAATCATAAACAGACAAACGTCGGATTCTTCGATAGCACGAATGGATCGAAGCACAGAATAATATTCCAGATCTTCTTTCACTTTATTTTTACGGCGAACACCTGCAGTATCCACCAACAAAAAGTCGTGACCATATTTGGAGTATCGTTTGTAAATAGTATCCCGGGTAGTGCCTGCTAAAGGAGTTACTATACTACGTTCTTCTCCGGTAAGCATATTCAACAAAGAAGATTTCCCAACATTGGGTTGACCGACAATGGCGAATTTCGGCAAGCCCTCTGTTTCATCGTAAAATTCTTTCGGTAACTGCTCTACAAGGTCATCCAGCAATTCTCCTGTACCACTTCCACTAATAGATGAAAGGCAGTAGGGATCACCCAATCCCATTTTATAAAATTCAGCCGCATCAGGAATGCGCTGTGGATTGTCGACTTTATTGGCGACCAGGAAAACTTTTTTTCCTGATTTTCTGAGGACAGAAGCCATCACATCATCCAGATCTGTCACTCCCAATTCTACATCTACGACGAATAAAAGAATGTCTGCTTCATCAATAGCAATTTCAACCTGGCGACGGATTTCGTCTTCAAAAATATCATCGGAACCACGCACATATCCGCCGGTATCAATCACGGAAAACTTTTTCCCGTTCCATTCGGCATGACCATAATGTCGGTCACGGGTAACACCGCTGTGTTCATCCACGATCGCTTTACGCGACTCAGTGAGACGATTGAATAGCGTGGATTTCCCGACGTTAGGACGACCTACTATGGCTACAATTGTGGACAAGGAATATTCGGATTGATACTGAATAAGTGATGAACTGGAAATAGTATGATTGAAAACAAATCAGTTTGAATTGATTCAAATCGGCCTATCTTAGAATTGATTCGAAGACTTCCAGAATGTCCCTGAACCGGAAATTCAGATCTGTTCCGGATGAAAGCAACAACGAATTCAATTCTTTTATAAATGGAAATAGCCGAAATAAATCGGCTATTTCCATTTTAGGTAGCGGGGGCAGGACTCGAACCTACGACCTTTGGGTTATGAGCCCAACGAGCTACCAACTGCTCCACCCCGCACTGTATCTTGAAGAGCTGTAAGGCTCTTGATTCACATCTTTAATATCAAACTAAATTATTGAAAAACAATTAGTTTGACTTAATTTCCTTAATTTTGGTGTGCAAAGATATAATTCGTTCTTTTACCTGACTAATCTTTCTAAAAATAAATATGGGGCACAAAGCGGGATTTGTAAGTATTATCGGGAAGCCGAATGTGGGGAAATCGACCCTGATGAACAGATTAGTTGGGGAATCTCTGTCTATTGTGACTCCCAAAGCCCAGACGACCCGTCACCGAATCAAGGGAATTCTGAATAATGAGAATTACCAGATCGTTTTTTCCGATACGCCCGGAATCCTGGAACCTCATTATCTGCTCCAGGAAAAGATGATGGACTTTGTGGCAGAATCCTTAAAGGATGCGGATGCAGTTCTTTATCTGACAGATCTGAGCGAAGCATATGGCGATGAAGATCTGTTGCGCCGATTGAAAGAAATCAAAGTTCCTCTTGTTGTGGTGATCAACAAGATGGATACTTCTTCTCCGGATGAAATCAATAAACTGGTTCACGGCTGGAAGAAAAAACTTAATCCGAGCGCTATCATTCCCATTTCCGCATTAAAAGATTTCAATGTTGACAGAGTTCGGGAGAGTTTACTGGAACTCATTCCTGAATCGCCTCCATTTTTTCCAAAAGAAAACTTAAGCGATGCTTCGGAGCGCTTTTTTGTTTCTGAAATCATTCGTGAGAAAATCTTCATGCACTATCAACAGGAAATCCCTTACTCTGCTGAAGTTGGAATAGAAGAATTTAAGGAAGAAAACAAAATCATCCGGATCAATGCTGTCATTTTTGTTGAACGTGATTCTCAAAAAGGAATTCTAATCGGAAAGGGCGGAGAATCGATTAAACGAATCGGCACCGAAGCAAGAAAAGACATCGAACGTTTCCTTGGAAAAAAAGTCTTCCTTGAAATTTTTGTCAAAGTAGAAAAGGACTGGAGGAAAAGCGAAAATAAATTGCGTCGCTTTGGTTATTCACTTTGATTGTATTTTCAAATTTCTGAAATTGTCAGCGTGAAGGCATTCAAACGATTCTTTTTTATTGTATTCGGCATCGTCTTGTTTCTTGCAGCTGCGATCGGTATTTATCTCTGGACTACCAAACCTGATTATTCCGGAAACGTTACTGTGAAAGGTATGTCTGAACCTGTAGAGGCATATTTTGACAACTATGGTATCCCGCACATTTATGGTGAAAATGAAGAAGATGTTTTTCGCGCACTCGGTTATATCCATGCACAGGATAGACTATTTCAAATGGAAATGTTGCGTCGTGTCAGTGCCGGAAGACTAAGCGAATTGTTTGGCAGCAGATTGCTGGATGTAGATTGTTTTTTCAGGATGCTGGGAATTTCGCAACATGCGGAAATTGCTGCAGCACAATTTTACAAAGACACTACAAGCTCCAGTCATCGGGCTGCCCTGGCCTATTTGCAAGGATTGAACGAATATATAGAAAATGGAAAAACACCTGTTGAATTTCGGTTGATTGGAATTAAGAAAGAGAAATTCACAGTAAAGGATCTGTATCTGATTGTGGATTACATGTCATTTAATTTTCAAATGGGATTTCGTACCGATCCTCTCATGAGCAGGATCAGGAAAAATCTCGGAGAAAATTATTTGAAAGATCTCGCACTGGGATATGTTCCCGGAACACAAACTGAACCGGTATATTTTCCTTCAGACAGTTCAGCAAAAAAAGCGGACTCAACATTGATCGGATGTTTTGATGATGTTGAAAATGCACTGCCTTTCAAAATCTGGATGGGGAGTAACGCCTGGGTAGTTTCTGCCAACAGATCCTCGTCGGGAAAGGTATTGTTTGCGAATGATACACACATCGGTCACCAGCAGCCAGCAGTGTGGTATGAAGCACATCTAGAATGTCCGGGCTTCAGTTTTTACGGAAATTTTTTGGCGGGTTTTCCATTCGCTCCTATTGGTCATAGCAGAAGACATGCTTGGGGTTTGACCATATTCGAAAATGATGATCTTGATTTTTTCATAGAGAAGAGCGACTCCTCGCATCCCAATCAAATCTGGTATAAAGATCACTGGGAAGAGTTGAAACTCCGGGATGAGATTATTCATGTGAAGGATAGCTCGGATATAAAATTACTTTGCCGAAGTTCTCATCATGGTCCGATTTGCAGTGATGTAATGCGCGATTTCAGGGATATTAGTGATGAACCTGTTTCTGTTTGTTGGACATTTCTTCGGGAACCAAACAATCTTCTCGAAGTAACTTATGATCTCGCACATGCTACTTCCATGGACAATTTCCGTGCAGCTGTTTCACAAATAGCTGCACCCGGATTGAATGTACTTTACGGAGACAGCGAAAACAATATTGCCTGGTGGACAGCAGCAAAAATTGTCAAGAGGCCCTTACATTCTAATCCTGCAATGTTATTAGATGGGGCAAGTGGGAATGATGAATGGCTCGGATATTATTCATTCTCCGAAAATCCACGCTCCGAAAATCCTCCGAATGGATACGTTTATTCTACAAACAATCAACCGGATTCTGTCAACCATATTCTGTATCCTGGATATTACTTACCAGAAGACAGAGCCATACGTGTGACTCAGTATCTGAATTCGCACGGAGTATTTGATATACAATCTTTCCAGCAGCTGAATACAGATGTAATCAATCCTGTAGCCGCAGAAAACAGCAGACAATTGCTTGCAGCATTATCACGGGAAATCCGGGAATCATCGCCTGTAAACAAAACAGCCGCGGAAATACTGGAAAAATGGAAAGGCTCACATCAACTGGATGACATTGCACCAACAATTTATTACAGATGGTTGTATGAAGTGCTGCACCGAACCTTTGCTGATGAGCTTGGTGAAAAAGATTTTGACGCTTTTTTGAAGACACATGTGGAGAAATGCTCTGTGGCTCCATTTCTGAAATTGAAAGAATCGTTGTGGTGGGACAATAAAAACACAGCGAATAAAATTGAAAGTAAATCAGATATTATCAACGAATCATTTCTTGCGGCTATTCGCACTCTGTCGGAACATCTCGGAACAAACCTTTCCAACTGGAACTGGAAGTCAGTCCATACGCTTGAACTGGAACATCCGTTAGGCAAACAAAAACCATTGGATCGTGTGTTCAACCTTGGTCCCTATGCTGAGATGGGCGGAATAGAAACTGTGAATAACCAGAGCTTCAACCTGACTGCTGATTATCGATGCAGAGTGAATCTTGGTCCTGCTTTGCGACGCATACTTGATTTCGCCGACACTGAACATGGTGTGAGCATCAATCCTTCCGGACAAAGTGGAAATTTTATGAGTCCGCATTATGGTGATCAATGCGCACTTTATGTTACCGGACAGTTCCGACAGGAGATGATGAACCAGGAAGAAATCATTCACATCAGTGGAGATGCTTTGGTACTCTCACCGAAGAAATAAAAAATCTGCTCTTTTTTTTCAATCGTAGAATAGAAATCCATCGGACTTTTCTGTTCTGCTCAATGATATTCCATCCCTTGCCAATTGTAATCTGAAAGGCATGATTTCATTTACAAATGAAGATAATTCCTGATGCGAACGCCTGACATATTCGGCTAATCGGCTATTTCCTTTGATATTCCCTCGTCTGTACTACCTTTGCAGCGCCAATTTTTTATGGTCTCATAGTACAACGGATAGTACGTGGGCCTCCGAAGCCTGAGATCTAGGTTCGATTCCTAGTGAGACCGCAATCGACTAAAACCATGTGTAATTCAGTAAATTACACATGGTTTTTTCTTTTTTAGTATGAAGTTATGTGTAACTCATTTTCATGTGTTATGAGTGCAAACTGAATCGTCGAACAGGTGAAAATTTATCTTTTAAGGAAGAAAAAAAGCGATCCGGAATTAACCATGACCGCTTTGAAATTATCCTGATTTGAGTGTGTTTATTTCTCCCGTAAACTGAAGAGCAATGCTTTTTTTCCTTTGTGCTGAATAAAGCTTGCTCTAAGATCAACGGGAATTTCTTTTCCGTCTTTCATCCACACACAAGCAGAGTACTTGGAAATTTGTCCAGAGTAAAATTTACTATGAATGTCTTTTATTTCAGCTTTTCTGTTTTCCGGAACCAAATCCAACATGTTCGCACCTATCAATGAAGAAACAGGGACTCCCTGAAGGTCACCTGCTTTGGCGTTGGCTTCAAGGATAACACCATTTTCATCTTCGATAAACAAGGCATCCGGGGAGTGATCAAAAATATGTCTGAAACGAGATTCAGATTCACGAATACTCTGATCTGCGCGAAGAATTTTTGTGTAATCAAACGCGAAAGCACCAATGAATACTTTTCCATTTGACTGCGGCAAAGGAAATTTATGAATGACCCAATCTCTTTCGATTCCATCAGAAGAAGAAAGTCTGTCAAGATATTCTACAGACTTGCCGTAATCCAGACACAATTTGTCTGTGTCGCGGATGTTTTCTGCCTTATCCGGAAAAATAGCATCGTACGTTTTACCTATGAGGTCAGCCATCTTCCGGTTAGTCATCTGTTGAAATGCCTCATTCATGAAAACATATTTTCCGTGTTCATCTCGAATCCAGGCTGCGCCGGGCGCATTATTCATGAATATACGAAATCGTTCTTCGCTTTCTTCCAACTGAAGTTCAAAGGATTTTCTTTCAGATATCTCACGCATCTGAACCATCACTCCGTTCACCTGAGATATATTGATCATGTTGTTGAAGATGCATTCCATCCACACAAACTCGTTATGTACATTGCGTATCCGGTAATCCGCTGTTACACGATTTCCGGGATACACCAGCAACACTGATTGGCGAAGCCTGGCAGCATGGTGATCATCCGGATGAATATATTCGAGCGCGGATTTACCGATTAGGGTTTCCGGATCAAATCCAAAAAGTTTGTTGACAGTTGGGCTTGCATAAAGGACGAAACCATGTTCATCCACCACAAAAAATGCATCTGTACGATGCTCAATTAACTTATCGAAATACTCTGGCTTCCTGACGTGCTTATTCAAATTCATTGGGAAATAATAATGCGTTAAAAAAACAAAATTTATTTTGGATTTCATATGAAATAAAAGTTAGTTTAACAGAAGAAATACAAAAGCTAAAAACAATCAAGCATTCTGATTGTTGAGAATTGTGATCTTAAGCTATCTTTGCAGTCATGGAAAATACATTGATAATCAACTTCTTGTCTTTTGTCGGTGCTTTTTCGCTTATGGAAGGAGTGGCCTGGACAACACACAAATATGTGATGCATGGATTTCTCTGGAACCTTCATGAATCACATCACCGTCCGCATAAAGGTGCTTTTGAGAAAAACGATTTCTTCTTCCTCATCTATGCAAGCATCGCAATATGTCTGATGTACTTCGGTTACGAACAGCTGGATTACAGATTTTGGATGGGTCTGGGAGTGACTGCTTATGGTTTCACTTATTTTCTCCTACACGATGTTTTCATTCATCGTCGCGGCAAATGGCTGGAGAAAATAAACTCCCGTTATTTTCAGGCAATGAGAAAGGCACACAAAGTTCACCACAAGTGTCTCGACAAAGAGGGCGCTGAAGAATTCGGACTTTTGCTTTTTAAACGTAAACATTTTCGTCCCTGATTTTTTATGTCTGGATTGAACAATAATTAATTCAGACTGTTCCGGAATAATATCGAATTACACACATGTCTAAAAGTGTATTGATTATAGGTACAGGTCTGGGAGCGTTGGCAACTGCATTGCGTTTGTCATCAAAAGGCTACCGTGTAGAAATGGTAGAGAAACACCACAGAGCAGGCGGACGACTAAACCTTATTGAAAAAGATGGATTTACTTTTGACATGGGTCCGTCTTTCTTCAGCATGAGTTATGAATTCGACGAACTGTTCAGATCATGCAACATGGCCAATCCACTGGTTTTGCAGGAACTGGATCCGGTATATTCTGTTCGGTTTTCAAACCGTGAAAAACCTTTCATGATTTACAAGGACATTGAAAAACTTGCCGGCGAATTCAAAGGTCTGGAAGACAACTTTGAATATAAATTAAAAAAATATCTTCAGGGAGCGAGGACTATTTTTCATGATACAGAAGATATAGTGATCCGTAAAAACTTCAGCTCAAGACTTGATTATCTGCTTCAACTCACACGTGTACCTTTGAAACACAGTCCGAAAATGTTTCGCTCCATGTGGACTGAACTCAGCAAAACCTTTGAGTCGGAAGAGGCCAGAGTTATTTTTTCATTGGTTGCGTTTTTCCTTGGAGCCACACCATTTCAAACTCCGGCGGTTTACAGTTTGCTTACCTACACGGAACTGGAACATGACGGATACTGGAATGTAAAAGGAGGCATGTATAAGATTGTGGAAGAACTCCTTCGTCTGCTTGATGAAAGAAATGTCAGGATTCATTACAACACAGAAATCATCTCTGTACAAACTGAATTCGGGAACATCAGATCTTTTGTAGATCAAAACGGAAAAGAATGGAAAGCAGACATTTTTGTATCGAACAGTGATGCGGCATCCTTTCGCGGAAAAATACTTCAGCGAAAAAAGTTCACTGAAAAGAAACTGGATGCCATGGATTGGACTTTGGCACCTTTCACTATTTACCTCGGCTTAGACAGAAAAATTCCAAACCTCATTCATCACAACTATTTTCTTGGGAGCAATTTCAGACAGTATGCGGATTCAATTTTCAGTACATCCGTAACGCCTGAAAAACCATATTATTACGTAAACGTTTCCAGTAAGTCGAATCCTGAATGTGCACCCGAAGGATGTGAGAATATTTTCATTCTCTGTCCGGTTCCGGATCTGCGTCACAAACCTGAATGGAGTGATTCGGAGAAATTTACTGATACTATTCTCACTGATTTTTCCACGCGCATCGGAATTGATGTAAAAAAACATATCGTGTCAAAGACTATTCTCAATCCTATTCACTGGCAGAATCAGTTTAATTTGTACAGAGGCAGCGGTCTCGGACTTGCACACGGTTTGAATCAGGTTGGGGGAATGCGTCCTTCCAACAAAGACGAAGAATATGATAATTTATATTATGTAGGTGCCTCTACTACACCCGGCACAGGCTTGCCGATGGTGGTCATCAGCTCCAAACTTGTTACAGAAAGAATCGAACATGAGTATCACTTTGTATAACAGCACCAGCTACAAAATCAGCAGGCTGATCACGAAGAGGTATAGCACTTCGTTTTCGCTTGGCATTCGTATGCTACACAAGAAATATCACAATCCGATCTATGCGATTTATGGATTTGTTCGATGTGCGGATGAAATTGTGGACAGTTTCCCTGATTCTATTCAGGAAGATCTGCTCATGAAATTTATTGATGACACACACCAGGCAATTCAAAAGAAAGTGAGTGCTCATCCTGTTCTCCATGCTTTCCAGGAAGTCGTCCATCAGTATTCTATAGAGCAGGATCTGATCAAAGCTTTTTTTCACAGTATGCAAATGGACTTGATTGAAAAAAAACATGCAGAGCAATCCTATTCTGAATACATTTATGGAAGCGCAGAAGTAGTCGGACTCATGTGTTTGAATGTATTTTGTGAAAACAACCGGGAGCTGTACAATCAATTGCTTGCGCCGGCAAGGAGCCTCGGATCCGCATTTCAGAAAATCAATTTCCTCCGCGACATGAAAAGTGATTTTCAGGAAAGAGGACGCACCTATTTCCCTGGAGTCGAATTCGAAAATTTTTCACAAACCAGCAAGCAACAAATTGAAGCAGATATTCAAAAAGATCTGGACGACAGTCTCCAGGGGATTCGCTCCTTGCCTTCCGGTTCCCGGCTTGGAGTATCTGTAGCATATGTTTATTATTGCTCCCTGTTCCGTAAAATTAAATCTACTTCTCCGGCTGTAATTTTGGAAGAACGCATCCGGGTTCCTGATTCGGAAAAATTATTTTTATTGATAAAAACCTGGTTCCGATTCCAGTTAAATCTCATCTGAGTGAAAGGCGTCCGATTCATTCTCCTGTTGTTATCTATGCCGGTTATAAGTTACGGATCGACTTACACGGTGGATCAAGCCAGAATTGCTTTTGAAATAGCCGCGACCAACGAAGATAAAACGACGGAATTATTAAATAATCTGAACGATTCAAATCTCACACCGATCCTACTGGCATACCGTGGCGCAACAGAAGCTTTAATGGGAAAATTTGCCGGTGTACCATGGTCTAAGTACACCTGGTGCAAACAATCCATGAGAACTTTTGAAAAAGCAGTAGCCGCTGAACCAGAGAATATCGAAATTCGCTATCTGCGGATTACCATTCAAATTCATTTGCCGGCTATTCTGAATATGAGTGGTGATATTGAATCGGATAAAGCATGTATTTTGAAAAACCTGAAGTTCTCACACAATGAGCTCATGAATAAAAAAATTGCTGATTATCTTCTGGTGAATACAACTTGTTCGGAACAGGAAAAAACAACATTACTTGCATATCGCTGAGATCAGAAAAATGTGTACGAAAGCACCCAAGCAGCAAATGGCATGAAATACACTTACCTGCTGATTAACTTTTTCTCTATCCTGGTTCCTCTTCTTTTTTCCTTTGAGAGACGTTTGCAATTTTTCAAATTCTGGAAGGCTCTATTTCCCGCAGTTTTGATCACAGGAATATTTTTTATTGTCTGGGATCATTATCTCACAGTATGGAAGGTCTGGTCATTCAATCCGGATTTCATTACCGGCTATATTCTTTGGGATTTACCTGTGGAAGAATGGCTTTTCTTTATTACCATTCCCTACTCCTGTCTTTTTATCTATGAGAGTGTGAATTTTATTTCTAAAAAAGATCCTTTTCAGCCTATTTCAAAAAACATTTCTAAAGTTTTGATTGTTATCCTCATTGTTGTAGCGCTGTTCAATATGGACAAAAGCTACACCGGTATTAAACTTTCATTAACAGCGTTCTTGCTCATTTGGGTAGTGCTTAAAGATTATCCTTTCATGGGAAAATTTTACCGGGCTTACCTGATCAGTATGATTCCGTTCTTCATTGTAAATGGATTATTGACATCCTTGCCGGTTGTTCTATACAATGACCAGGAAAATCTGGGGATCCGACTGGGAACAATTCCTGTCGAAGATACACAGTACAGTTTGCTCCTGTTGTTGATGAATGTTTGCTGGTATGAATACTTTAAAAAGAAACTGAAAATATCTGAGTAGGCGGGGTAATTCTCAAAAATACTGAGAACAACTCTCACTTATTTCCGGATTCCTTCATTCGAATTCTTCAACTATGCAGCGATCAGGTCATGAAAAATCTTGATGTCATCATAGATCATCAATCAGGGTTTTGCTTTGGTGTTGTGTATGCTATACACCTCGCTGAAGAAATTCTGAATGAAACCGGATCACTTTATTGCCTTGGAGATATCGTTCATAACGATGCCGAGATCGATCGTCTCCGAAAAAAAGGATTGAAAATTATTACTCACGCTGAACTAAAAAACCTCCGCAATGAGCAGGTATTAATTCGGGCGCATGGAGAACCTCCATCTACCTATGCGCTGGCAATGGAAAATAACCTCAATCTGGTTGATGCTTCTTGTCCCGTAGTGTTGAAATTGCAAAACCGGGTGAAGCAAACAGCCGATCAGAATAAGAAAATATTCATTTACGGAAAACGAGGACATGCAGAAGTTGAAGGCCTGATCGGACAGGTAGAATCGGATGTAGTGGTTTTCCAGGATCTCAATGAACTCGATCCGGAAAATATTCCGGATGAAATTTCTCTCTATAGTCAGACAACCAAAAGCACAGAAAAATTTTATCAGATTTACCAGGAGCTGGTTGCGAAAGGAATCGATGTTGAACTGAATGATACTACATGCAGACAAGTTTCGAACAGAGATTTACAGCTGAGAGAATTTGCTAAGACTGTAAACGTGGTCCTTTTTGTTTCCGGACAAAAATCTTCCAACGGAAAAGTATTGTTTGAAGTGTGCAAAGCCACCAATAACAGAAGTTATTTTTTAAGTAGTCCTGATGAAGTTTGTGAAAGCTGGTTTCAGCCCAACGAAAAAATTGGAATCTGCGGCGCTACTTCTACACCGATGTGGTTGATGGAGGAAGTGAGAGAGCGGGTTTTGAGTTGCTAGTTCCGGGTTCCATGTTCCTGGTTTCTGGTTTTGGGTTTTGTTACCCGTTTCTTTCATTAAATCCCTCGTCTCGCTTCACGTCCCTTGTCACTTCTTCACGTCCCTTGTCCCTCTTTCACGTCCCTTGTCCCTACTTCACGTCCCTCGTCCCCCTTTCACGTCCCTTGTCCCTCATTCACGTCTCTCGTCCCCCTTTCACGTCCCCTGTCCCTCCTTCACGCCCCTCGTCCCTTCTTTCACGTCCCTTGTCCCTCTCCCTGCATCATACAAAAAAAAGACCCTCGCTGATTGCAAGGGTCTTTTTATATTTCCTCGGGAGATTAGAATTCCCACATATCGTGTTCAAAATTGGTGATGTCGTCTTTGATGCGTTCTGCCTCGAGGAGAGCACTGAGGCCCTGGCGATAGTCAGATATCAAACGATCATACACGTTGGCTTCTTTGTAAATATAAGAGCCAAACAGACGCTTTTGAAAGATGTCATCGAATGATCTCCGTTCCGCATCATTTTGTCTGTTGAAGACTTCTGCGTTAGCAAGCAACTTACGAGCTTCAGGATAGTAGATCCAGAACAGTGGTTTCTTGATATTGCCTTCACGGACATTTCCGAATTCATCACGGTCATAAATGAGTGGTGCAATTCCGATTATGCGAACATCCATTACTGAACGTTGTTTGTCGAAGAACCAATCTTCCTTCACGCGATAACCAATGACATTGTCACGAGAAAATTCTTTTACGATCAGGGTATCGAATTCATCGTACGGAGGATCCGGACGTTGCATTTTTGTAGAATCAGTACGCGCACCACCACGAGCCTCAATTTCTTTCAGTGTGATAGGCAGGGTAAACTGATCATCGATATAACCATAAGCAGTAAGAGATCCTTCTGTGATGGCATCCATCAGTACATCGATCAGATTTTTGCGGTCTTTGGTAGCATCGTGTAAAGGATATTTGAGCGGAAGATTGATCTTCTCGTTCAAGTCAATCACACGCCAAACTCTTTTAGACCACATTACATCGGCTTCACGTAAATAAGGATACGGAATCACCTGACGGGTGACTGTATGCTCTTTTACATAAACTCCGTCGAGTACGTTCTGCGACATTGCCGCTCCTGCAAGCAGGGAAGCGAAGAATGTCATGAGAAGTCTGATTTTCATTTGATAACCTTTAGGTTGAACTTATTGAATGACAAAGCTCATTGGTGATAAACTGCGGGATGACTGATCCGCACCTGTTGCCATTTTTGCTTTGATGTATTCAAAAAACACTTTGTCTCCAGCCCTTGATTTAGCCAAGGCATCACGCATTTGTTGTGTCAACTGATTCCCCTGTGATTCGAAATCCTGTGGATCTTTTCCTTTACCGGAGATAGACATTTTGAAATTTGTGATCTTGAAGAACAATTCGAAATCGAAGCCTTCGAGCTGAGGAATCAATGTACCGGCCATCAACAGATTTTTGTTGATCGGACCGCCCTTGCTGTTGGAGATTGTTGCTACCGGATCAGGTACACGTTTCACGCGGTATTCAAAGGTACCCATTGGCATTACTTTACCACCAATTTCAGCAGACACTTTGATGTTCGCCTTACCCACACTTGAAACTGTAGCAGTATAGTGACCTCCACCCAATGCAGAATTAGGTTTCAATGCACCACCTCCACCTTCGATACTCACTTTTACTTTATCGTTGGATACACCAGGAACTGAGATAGACATTGGGTTATCCACACCGATATACAACACATTCATCTTGTCGGCAGAGACAACAGAATTTGGTTTCTGAGCAACATATGACTGACTGAATGGGTAGTATTCATAGCTTCCATCCGGTTTTTTCACACGGATGACACCGCCCCATTTTTTCTCACCTTCTGAACCCGGACGATCGTTGTATTTCGCGTAACCGCCTTCAACAGGAAGAGGTTTGTCGCTACCACCACGCATTTGTTTTGAAACAGAATCGTACGTAGCACCAATGAAAACCTCAGGAGCCATAGTAGATGAAGTAGCAGACAGGAATACATCAGCCTGGTAGTCTGAACCAATCGTTACAACGGTACTGTTCGCGATGACTTTAGCATTGAGTTTATCCAACTTGATGATATTCTTATCCACAGATGAAATCAAATCGTCGATCACTTGTGATTCCGCATTGCGGATATCACTCTGGATCTTGGTAAGAAGAGCAACTGTCGCAACAATCGGATTGTGATAGAAACTGTTCATTTCCCAGGTACGTTTTCCGTCTTCTGCTTTTACAGGATCGGAAGTATTCAGGAGAATTTCCAATTGCTTTTTGAATCCTTCTTTGGAAGCAGCTGGAACATTGGCAAGAATGGTAGTCTTGAAAGCTTCCATGTCTTTTTTAAGTTCAGATGCTTTCGCGCCTTTTCCATCTGCATTGTCGCCACACATAATGAACGTAGGTACGTCATAATTTTCTTTTGCTTCCATTTCGCTCAGTGAAGGTACTGCAGCTCCTTTGTCAATTCCGTCCGCGTTACGAATCAGGTCTTGTTTGAGATCTTCGATCTTTTTCACAAGGTCGTTCGCGCTTTTCTTGACATTGTTTGCTTTGTCATTTACATCCTTGTACTTCACTGCATCTACTGACATCGCCTGAGCGAAGGCAGCATAGGTATTTGCATTCTTTTTGTCGATATTTTCTTTTGATAACTGGACACTATCGTTGATTGTAACGAAGGCATTGATTACTTCCTTCGTGACATTCAGCGCCAGGAGGGCAGTCAACACGAGATACATCATGTTGATCATCTTCTGCCTGGGTGTCAATTTTCCACCTGCCATAGTCGGTTTGTGTTTTGCTGGTTAAGTGTAATTGGTTAGTTGTTCTCTGGCTGCTTTGCTTAGCTACGCAGGGTCATTGCAGACAACATGTTGCCATAAACCGTGTTGAGCTGAGAAAGGTTCTTCGCCAATGTCGCCACTTCTTCGCGATACTTTCTTGTATCATCGAGAGAAGAATTCAGGTTAGACATAAGCTCGTTGATACCTTCATAGAAGCGGCTTGTTTGTTTGAGGTGTTCACTACTGTCCTGCAATTGCAGTTCATACACCGCATTCAAAGAAGCCAGATTCTTACCTGCAGTTACAACCTGGTCTTTATACACTCGTACTTCTTCGGTGGAATTCGATAATGCTTCAACAGCTGAAGCAGCTTTTGTGTAAGAGCTACTGAGCTGGTCAACTGACTGAGCAGCTTTCGATACATTCTTCACATAATCATCTGTTGCAACAGAAGCGCTGCTCAGGTTAGCCATGGAAGCTGTATTCTCGCTGAGTGAACGAAGACCAGATCCCAAACTTTCGATAAGTTCCGGACCGATTTTCGCGTCAGACATCAGTCTGTCCAGTTGTTGTGCAACCGGATCTGTTTTTTTCTTCTTTTCCTTTTTGCCATGTGAATCATCATCCATTCCGGCAAGTTCAGGATATACGAGGGACCAATCCACATCTTCGTGTGGTGGCTCAAATGCGGAGAAGAAGAAGATCACCGCCTCGGTTCCAAGACCTAATACCAGGAAGAATCCTGAAAAAGGCCAGTGTTGAATTTTAAAAAGGGCTCCGACGATTACAATGGATGCTCCCCATCCATATAATCTGGCCATGAATTGTTTGAACTTCTTTCCTTGTGTTAATTCGCTAAGTCCCATAGTTTCGAATTGATTTATTGGTTAGACGTTGATTAGTTTATCGAGGATGGTTATTGGTCAATAGTCATACACTTAGGCAAAATGCCCGAACGGGAGGATCGGGTATTTACCGGAGAATTAATAATCCGCCTTGTCGCGTCCGAGGAAACTCATCACGCAACGGAAGCCGACATAACATTTTGCAGTATCCTGGTACTCAAAAGTACGGGAACCTGTTTGCAGATAATACATGACATCTTTCCATGAACCGCCACGAATAACCTTCCTCTTCAAAGCAGGAGGATCGGAATCTTTCGCTTCGTATTCATAGTCCGTGCTGACATCATGTGTGAAACTATACGCAGATTCATCAAAAGCATTGCTTGTCCATTCTGACACGTTACCGGCCATACAATACAGACCGTAGTCATTTGGCCAGTAGGATGTAGCTTTTACAGTATATACACCGCCATCATCCATGTAATTTCCGCGCATCGGTTTGAAGTTACCCAGGAAGCAACCACGGCTGTTCCGGATATACGGACCTCCCCAAGGATATGGAGACAAATCCAGTCCGCCACGAGCGGCATATTCCCATTCCGACTCTGTAGGCAAACGGAAATCCTGAACAAAAGAACCACCGTTGTCAGCAAGATAGCTGTTCAACAATTGAGTTCTCCAGATACAGAATGCACGTGCTTGTTTCCAGGAAACACCTACAACAGGATAATCATCATAGGACGGATGCCAGAAATACATTTGTGTTAAAGGCTCATGATAAGAATACGTGTAATCATGGATCCAGGCTAAAGTGTCGGGATATACATTGATAACATCTTTCTTAATGAAGACAGACCTGTCACGCATTCCCTGCTCACGATTTTCTTTCGCTGCGGCACTGCGGAGGTCAATCCAGTAATATTCAAAATTCAGTTTACGGGTATCAATTTCTTTACGACGATAGAAACGCTCTGTTTCAGGAAGGAACAACTCGGCAAGAGTTTCTTCATTCTGATCATCATCCCACTTGATTTTCTCTCTCCAGTTGATTCGTTCACCATATTCACCTTCTTCGATCAGGTGTTCACCACCTATTAGTCGGTGAGCCAGGGAGTCACGAACCCAATACACGAACTGGCGGTATTCGTTATTGGTGATTTCCGTATTGTCCATGTAAAATGCCGGAATCGTCACAGTTTTCGCTTGTGCAGTAATTGCATAAGGTACATCCTGATCGCTTGGTCCCATGTTATAAGAACCCGCAGGAATGTAAACCATGCCGAACGGATCAGCCTGGTACCACTTTTCTCGATGGAGAACGCCGGTGAGTTCACCCTTGTTCCCGCTCCCGCAGCCCGCCAGGCTCAACAGGACAATGGAATACAGAAAACCAAATTTCTTAATCCCTAAGGTCTTGAGATTCATTTTTTTATGAGTAATTGATGTTTCCTAAAACAATTAGCACTGCACTCAATTAAAGCCAATTAGGCGTGACATCCTTTAACGGGTGACTACACCATTGGTTTCATCAAATCTAAGCAATCATTTCCCTCAGCACCGGGCAATAATCACAGGAATCTTACATTCCTGTGGAACTGCCTTTTCACCACTTTATTGGTTTTAAAACAATATCCCAGCATCACCTCGTGCGATCCGCTGCTATATGTTTTAATATCAGAAGTTGTTAAATCGTAAGAATATCCCAGTTTAAGATTAGGAATAATTTCTAATCCAGCCATGAGAACGATAGCATCTTGTAAACGGTATGATCCCCCAACCCAGAAACGGTTATTGATCCAAAGGTTCGCATTAAAATCCGCCTGCGTGGACACCGCGTCAGACTTCAGCATCACCATTGGTTTTAGTGTTAACGAAGAAGTGAGGTCAACATTGTATCCGGCCATCAGATAATAATGACGTGCCAGAGAGGTTGTGATATTGCTGTATTTAATATCGCCCTCTGTAAGGTGTTGAGCAGAAATACCGACATACAGTTGATCAGTATTGTAATATGCACCAAAACCTAAGTCGAAAGTACCGCCACTCACGGAATTAAGAGGAATGCTTTGGTCTCCTACATCGTTGTAAACGAATTTGGAACCATCCATTGATTTTTGGTGATAACCTAAATCTACCCCAACACCAATTCGTCCTGAACCAAGATCCGCACGGTAGGCATAAGCACCTCTGAGGTTAAGATTTTTTTCCACTCCTAAATTATCCGCTGCGTAAACCGAAAGCCCTACTGCCCCGTGTAACAGATCAAGAGGCATGTCCGCAGTGAATAACATGGTCTTTGGTTCACCACCAAAGCCTGTCCATTGGTTACGATAGAGCAAAGTAGCACAGATTGCATCATTTGAACCTGCTACTCCCGGGTTCACCGAAAGTTTGGTGAACATATTCTGACTAAACTGTGGATCCTGTTGTGCAAGAGTAGCCAGGCTACTCCCCAGAAAGGCAATAAAAAAGGCAACCGTAAGTGTTTTACGCATCTTCGGATTTTGTACAGAAAGCTCTTTTTTGCTTCCTAAATCAAGTTGAGCGGGTAAAGTAATGAAAAAATAAAACTATAAACAAAATTTTTTTGAGTAGTCTGTTGTTAATATTCTACCGGATTTTTTCTTCACTTTTTGACCCGAAACTTACACGAATGGGAACGACAAAAGTTACCACAGGAAGAGAATATAATCAGCTCAATTTCTGAAAAGCCTGCCACCAGCGTTCCGGCATCTCGTCGTTGCAAGCTGCCTCATAATCTTTATAGGAACAGGGTACCAAGTGGTGTTTGTGATAGCGGATCTTGTTGCCAGGATAAGGTACTTCCATCCACCAACGTTCGCTTTTTTTACTCTTGTAAAAAACAATTTCCTGCTCTGATGATTTGATATTCACTCTGTATTTTACAAATTCAGTTTTGCTCTTCAGAGGAACATCTTTTTTCCTGTTGTAATACCCGTCAATTAAATACCAAATCATTTGCGCTGCCAAATGAGAAGTCTGGTCGTGATTGTCAAAAAGCGGATTGATTTCATAGATACCGACAGATGTCAGCTTATCACTCATGCCGGCATAGCGCAGAATCTGGCATGCTTCCTCTCCATAAAAACCATTCGGACTTGCATTTCCGTTTCCGGGAGCATCACTCTGGCGAATAGCAGTGATATCGAACGATAATATATCCGCGTTTCGTACGATCGGTTCTACTTCTTCCATATCCCTGCGAACCTGTCCAAGTCTGTACGCATCGAAATACAATTTCTCCATCAGGTCAATTTGCTCATGACCAACAAAATAGGTTTGATACCCGATGTTGCTGAAGTTGAACAGGAAGTTGGGTTCATGCAACACAATTTTTCCGAGATAAGAATCAGAATTATTCGGTTCTTCAGATGAACCCAGATCAAATCTTGAATCGACCGAAACTATATTGACAGTTTCTTCCAGCTTTTGATAGGCGACATATTGCGCAAAGGTGATGTCCTGTGAGCCTCCTAAAATTACCGGCAAAACTCCTTCTTTGAATAACTCCACATGCACAGTCGACAGAGCGGCATAGGTATCTGCCAGTGTAGCACCTGTACGTAAATTTCCAAGATCAATAATTTTGTATGGATGTCTCGCCAATTTGAGCGCATACAATTTTTCACGGATAATGTCCGGGGCCCTTCCACATCCGTCATTACGCACCGCGCCACGGTCATCTCCAACACCTATAATCGCAATGTGAGATCCACTGAAATCAGGAAATCCTCCTTCTTCCATATGCATTTCTACAACTGAACCAAGGGAATTTTTTTGCTCAGCAAATGCACCAAACCTGTCTTTGCTCAGTGGCTGAAAGTATTCCGAGAATTCCATGTCCGGTATTGGGATTGATACGAATTATTGAAAGTAGAAGAAACCCTTTTGTAAATTAATTGCACTTCACAGAGAGCATTCCTTGCTTCATCAGAAATTAAGCTCAGGATTTTTTTCTGCGGAATGCTCCTTTTTTCTTGGGAGTCACCGGAGTGGAAGCGGCGATTTCATGGATCTCCGCGAGAGATAGTGCTTTAGGGTCTTTGTCTTTCGGGATTTTAATATTCCTGTCTCCATACACTATGTACGGGCCCCAACGACCATTCAGGACCTGGACAGTTTTATCTTCCGGGAATGTCTGAATGATTTTTTCTGCATTGGCTTTTCTCTTTTCTTCAATCAATTCAACAGCCCGCTCGTACGTAATGGTATAAGGATCTTCCTCTTTTTTAATCGAAACATAAAAATCACCCAGACGAACATAGGGTCCAAAGCGACCGATGGAAATTTGCACTTCAGTGTCTTCAAAGAGACCCAGTTTACGTGGCATTTTGAACAAATCCATCGCTTCTTCGAATGTGATGGTATCCAAACGCTGTTCTGTTCTGAGTTTTGCGTAACGCGGCTTATCTGTCTCTTCGGTTTTTCCAATCTGAGCCATCGGACCAAAACGTCCCACGCGAACGAGCAACGTATGACCACTGGCGGGATCAATACCAAGTATACGTTCGCCTGTAACACGTTCTGATTCTTTCTCAGTTGTAGTTACGGTAACATGGAAAGGACCATAAAACTCCTTGATCATTTTTTGCCATTTCAGTTCACCATTGGCAATGTCATCGAATTCTTTTTCTACAAATGCAGTGAAATTATAATCGAGGATGTCTTTAAAATTCAAAACGAGAAAATCATTCACGAGCATTCCGATATCTGTCGGGAATAATTTGTTTTTCTCAGCTCCTGTAATTTCTGTTTTTGTTTCAACGCTGATCTTGTTTTTCTTCAAGGTCAAAACCTGGTATGGGCGCTCCCTTCCCTGACGTTCCTCTTTCAGAACATACCCTCTTTTTTGTACGGTAGAAATGGTAGGAGCATACGTGGAAGGACGTCCAATTCCAAGCTCTTCCAGTTTTTTTACGAGAGAAGCTTCTGTATAACGCGGTGGCGGATAAGTGAAGCGTTCAGTCGCGGTGACTTCATTCAGCTTCAGTTTATCGCCCACTTTCATTGGAGGTAATATTCCTTCCTGATCTTCCTGAGATTCATCGTCGGTACTTTCCATGTATACTTTGAGGAAACCGTCGAATTTGATGACCTCACCGGATGCAACAAACTCTTCTTTAATTTTTGGAGCAGAAATATTGACAACAGTTTTTTCCAGTTGCGCATCTGCCATTTGAGAGGCGATAGTTCGTTTCCAGATCAGACTATACAATTTTTGTTCACGAGAGTCCGCATCAACTTCTTCTACTGCAAGATCAGTAGGACGGATGGCTTCGTGAGCTTCCTGGGCGGATGCTATTTTGTTTTTATACTGATGAATCTCAACATACTTTTTGCCGTAGTTTTTTGTGATCACATTTTCCGCCATCGTCAAAGCATCCTGCGACAAAGCCACAGAATCGGTACGCATGTATGTGATCTTACCGCTTTCATAGAGTCGTTGTGCAAGCACCATTGTTTGGGCAACACTGAATCCAAGTTTACGGCTGGCTTCCTGTTGCAAAGTGGAAGTAGTAAATGGAGCTGAAGGAGAACGTTTGCCGGGTTTTATTTCCAGATTTTTTACGGAAAAATTTGCTCCGATACATTGTTCGAGAAATTTCTCAGCCTCTTCCTGTGTTTTAAAACGTTTGGGGAGTTCTGCTTTGAATGATTTCCCCTCTGCTTCAAAAATTGCTACGACACGAAAAGAAGATGCAACTTTGTGCGCGTCAATTTCGCGTTCACGTTCCACAATCAACCGAACAGTAACTGATTGAACACGTCCGGCAGACAATTGCGGACGAACTTTTTTCCATAAAACAGGAGACAATTCAAAACCAACCAGTCGATCCAGAATCCGACGAGCCTGCTGTGCATCAACAAGGTGTTTATCAATCTTTCGCGGATGCTTAATAGCTTCTGTGATGGCTTTTTTAGTAATTTCATGAAACACAATTCTTCTTGTACTTTCTTCTTCCAGCTTTAGTGTCTCAAACAAATGCCAGGAAATGGCTTCCCCTTCGCGGTCCTCATCCGTTGCGAGCCAAACCACATCGGCTTTCTTCACCAGCTTCTTCAACTCATTGATTACATCTTCTTTGTCTTTGCTGATTTCATACACCGGCTCAAAGTTTTTTTCCACTTTGATCCCCATCCCACTCTTCACCAGATCACGCACATGACCATAACTGGACTTCACGGTATAGTCTTTTCCGAGATATCCTTCAATGGTTTTTGCCTTTGCAGGTGACTCAACGATTACAAGATTTTTTGCCATCCTTTAGTTTTCAATGGGCGCAAATAAAAGAATTTTCTTTTTAATTGAACAAATCGAATGTCCCGGAAGTGAACTGAGAACCTCTGAGAATGCTTTATCACAGCGGAAATCAGGCGGTTGAAAAAAAATCGACTGATTTGAAATGATGCCGGATTGTGTTAACAATTTTCGAAACGAAGATTCAAAATTCCGCAACGAAGAAATTCTATTTGATCGGACTTTACAATTCTTGTTTGCAGTTTATTATTATAAAATGAGAAGAGAATTTTTCTTCTCACGCAGTTAATATGTTCTATTTAATTTCTTCGAAAGCCCCCTACACAAAGAAATTTTTCTATCATTCCGTTTTTACAAAAAAAATGACGCGAATAAAATTTTATTCCGGAGAAAAATCCGGCCTGTTGGTTGAATTAATTTTCACCTCCCCAGATATCTGAGAGATACAACCATTTATCATTACATTTTATACGAATTCTGTAGGCTTTGAATTTACCATTGTCGACAAGATTTCGTGCAGATTCAACAAAAGAAGAGATGATATCAATTTCTGATCTTTGATTCATCAAAGCATTCTGAATGGCAATGGAAGTGAGTTCAAAGCAGTCTGCAAATTCGCTATTATCTGTACTCACTGCGAGGCAAAGGCTTTCAAGTTTGATGGACATAAAAAATCTTTAAATAGATTATTTTTGGTACTGCAATATATCAGTCTGTTCCCAATCTTCCCCCAGGGGGTAGAAAATTTATCTTAACAATTTTCTTTATCGGGATCAGCTGAACTTTATTCAAACAATTTCCTGAATTTAAAACACTTAAGGTATAAACTAATATATTTTTTCAATTTTCTTCATCACGCGTTTGTTATTTGAATCCACTATTAAATAGTACAAACCATTCGCCAGCTTCGTCAGATCCATTTGTTCAGATCGATTTTTTAATGTTCGATGTAAAATTAGTTTTCCCGAATAATCAAAAACACAAACAGATGCCTTGTTGAATGCTGCTTCCGGAATTTTAATGCGCACAAAATCTGTTGAAGGATTGGGAGAGATTGTGATTTCAGAATTTCGTTCCGGATCTTCCGGATTTGATAAAATTATTTGTGGAATGCCAGGAACACAGCTGGCTACATCCATATTATCATTGTTTGGAAAGGGTGTTACAGTTTGAACAAATGCCTGATTTCCACTAAATCCAATTTGCACAACTGAAGAAGGATAAGTAGGATTTACGCTACCAAATACAATGTAAAATTCATTGTTTAACAGAAAGCATCCATATGCATGGAGAGTGTTCAGACTCAGCGCGAAGTGCGCGAGAACATTTCCTCCCGGACTAATCACGATAACCGAATCAGATTGTGTGGGACTTGAACCGTCCAGCGACCAAATATTTCCCTGCGCGTCAACGGCTATATCTGCAATAGTGAAATTTCGATTGGGAGGCATAGCATAAATAGTGTCGTAGTTCGTACCATCGAACCGAAGGATTCCGTCACAAAGGCCACCATGGATTAAACACTGAAAATATAAATAAGAATGGAACCCCTCCGGAATTCGGAACAGCCGGACCTGAAGGAAAAAAGAGTGTGTCCCAGTTTTGTCCATTAAAATAATACACGTCACGTCCTGAATTCAAATTGGATCCATAGAATGTTCGAACCGACGTACCTGAATTTACATTATCGACATAAGCGAGTGACAACATAGGCGATGATGGAAATATAGTATCAATAAAATTGATCGCTGTTGGAGTGTATTCCCATTCAATGATCTCTCCATTCCCGTTAATTGTCCAGAAGTGAAATTCCCGGCATAGAATATCTTCCTGAGGATCAGCAGTCAGATTCGTAACGTCAACATGCTTGTTTGCAGGAAGAATACCACCCGTAAGTACATCATATTTTAATACATCCTGCGCTTCAGAATACTGCAGTCCTGAAATTATCAGGTTGGTTAGAATCAAAAATACAAACCAAAAAAGCGTAGATTTTTTCATTCAAATTTTCCTTCCGGGTATAGGCATCCAATGTATTGTTCATCATTGAATCTTTATAAAAGAATTTATTCAAACTGAATTAATTGATGCTGAATGAGAATTGAAGACTCTTCATCTGACAATGAAAATACACATATATATATTGCTAAAAACAGAATCTTCTAATTCAAGCTTGTCTTAAAAGAACCTCCAATTGCAGAAGAGGCACAAATTTTTCAAACATCAGGATTATTCAAGTATATGCTATATTTCTGTCTTTCAGTCTTTTACAATAATAACGAAGGCGTATTACATCAATGTATTTTCCCTGCCATCTTGTCACGTACCATTCTAAGCTGTATCTTTGCATTCCCCAAAAAGAAAGCATGGAAAGCGATAACAACAGAGTAATTGATGAATCAAGGCAGGGTGAAGTGCTGTTGATGGAAAAGAGTCCTGGTTTCGGCAAGAAGCTCTATCTGGAGAGTTATGGATGTGCCATGAATTTTTCAGACAGTGAAATCATTGCATCCATCATGTCCGGTATCGGCTTTGAGACAACAGCCACAACTGATGATGCCGATGTAATTTTCCTGAACACCTGTGCGATCCGTGACAATGCTGAACAGCGAATTTGGGCACGCCTGAAAGATTTTCGTCAGAAGAAAAGAAAGAATCCGGATCTGATTGTTGGCGTTTTGGGATGCATGGCGGAGCGGATCAAGACAGAATTACTGGAAAAAGAAAAACTGGTAGATATTGTTGTGGGCCCTGACTCTTACCGCGATCTTCCGAATCTCGTAAAAGCAGCAGGCTCCGGACAAAAAGCCGTGAACACACTTCTCTCAAGAGAAGAAACCTATGCAGAAATCAGTCCGGTGCGATTGGGTTCTAATGGTATCACTGCTTTTATTTCTATTACCAGAGGATGCGACAACATGTGCGCATTTTGTGTTGTACCGTTTACCCGCGGTCGGGAGCGTAGCAGAGATCCGGAGAGTATCGTAAAAGAAGCTGCAGAATTATTCGATCAAGGTTACCGTGAGGTAACACTCCTCGGACAGAATGTAGATTCATATTTGTGGTGGGGCGGTGGTCCGAAAAAAGATCTTCCGGATGAAACAGCGCATGCGGCTCTTTCACACAGTTTGCCGGAAGAGCAGCAACAACAGTTCACCACTTTTGCGGACCTGCTTGACAAAGTTGCGCGTGTGAACACTAAACTACGCATTCGTTTTTCCACATCTAATCCGCGCGACATGACAGATGCAGTGTTGCATGTGATGGCGCGTCACGAGAATATTGCGAAATACATTCACCTGCCGATTCAAAGTGGCAGTACAATGATTCTTGACAAGATGAACCGTGGTTACACCCGGCAACAATACATGGATCGAATTGAATCCATCCGAAATATTTTACCCGGATGCAGCCTTTCTACAGATATCATCACAGGATATTGCGGAGAAACAGAAGAAGATCATGCCGAGACTTTGAGTATCATGGAATGGTCTGGTTATGATTACGCGTACATGTTTAAATATTCCGAACGCCCGGGGACATTGGCTGCAAGAAAGTATACTGATGATATTCCGGAAGAAATAAAGAGTCGGCGTTTATCGGAGATCATCAATATGCAATCGAAACTTTCGTTGGAAAGCAACAAGAAAGATCTTGGAAAATTGGTAGAAGTATTGGTTGAATCCACGTCCAAACGTTCCGAAGATTTTTTATCAGGAAGAAGCAGTCAGGCGAAAGTAGTTGTGTTCCCCCGCAAACATTTCAAACCCGGCGACTATGTGAATGTGCGCATCACCGACTGCACTGCCGGTACACTCATCGGTGAAGCAGAAATGGATTCGGCTGCAGATATTAATTCATAGCATCATGACGATCAACGAAATTAAAGCGCGATTTGGTATCATCGGCAATTCTCCGTTGCTGGAACATGCTATCAATGTAGCCAGACAAGTTGCTTCAACAGATGTTTCCATTCTGATCTTTGGAGAAAGCGGTGTGGGTAAGGAAGTATTTCCTCAAATCATCCATCAGCTGAGCGCGAGAAAACATGGAACATATATCGCTGTAAACTGTGGAGCAATTCCGGAAGGAACTATTGATTCAGAATTATTCGGACACGAAAAGGGATCATTTACCGGAGCGCATGAAGCACGAAAAGGATATTTTGAAGTAGCCAATGGCGGTACCATTTTTCTTGATGAAGTAGGAGAATTGCCATTGAACACTCAGGTTCGATTGCTAAGAGTACTTGAGTCAGGAGAGTTTATTAAAGTCGGCTCTTCCAAATCTCAAAAAACAAATGTGCGTGTTGTTGGAGCAACAAACGTTGATCTTGCGCAGGCAATTGAACATG
This sequence comes from uncultured Bacteroidota bacterium, assembly GCA_937871435.1. GTDB lineage: Bacteria > Bacteroidota > Bacteroidia > AKYH767-A > 2013-40CM-41-45 > JADKJP01. The sequence continues at coordinate 50,133 of CALMQM010000103.1, forward strand.
GAAAGTTCCGTGAAGATTTATACTACCGGTTGAATACTGTTCCGATCCGTGTCCCTCCACTTCGCGACAGAAAGGAAGACATCTTGTTGTTGTTCCGAAAATTCGCTCATGATTTCGCCGAGAGATACCGTGTACCGGCTCTGAGTCTGCAACCCGATGCACAAAAATTACTTGTTGAATACAGATGGCCGGGAAATATCCGTCAGTTGAAAAACCTGTCGGAGCAAATGTCTATCCTGGAGAAGAATCGTGAAATCAGTGCAGACACCTTACTCACTTACTTACCTCCTGCTCCACTGAGTAATCTGCCTGTGCTGTTGCGTGATGAAGCAAAAAACGGACAGGAATTTTCTGAAAGAGAACTGTTGTACAAAGTGTTGTTTGAAATGAAGAAGGATATGAACGACATGAAATCACTTATTGGTGAAATCATGAAAGGAGCAGGAAACGATCCTTCATGGAAAGAAAGAAATGCTCACCTGATTAACACCATTCACACAGAACCTTCCTCGACTATCTTTCCAACATCCAATCCGAATGTAACCATTCAACCAAGCAGTATTCAATCCAATGTAACGGTGTCGCCGATTGAACAACACACAGAAGTGGAAGAATCATTGTCGCTTGAAGACAAGGAGAGAGAATTTATCCAAAAAGCATTGACCAAACACAAAGGCCGTAGAAAAATGGCAGCAAAAGAACTCGGTATTTCCGAACGGACTTTGTACAGGAAGATGAATGAGTATAATTTGCATTGAGCTTTGGTTCCAGGTTCCGGGTTTCGGGTTTCGGGTTTCGGGTTTCGGGTTTCGGGTTTTTGGTTTTCCAGCCAACCAACAACCAAAAACCCTCAACCAAAAACCAACAACCACAAACCAACAACCAACAACCAGTTTCTTGTTCCCGCTTAAAAATAAAATAAGTCACTCTTCACCATTCACCACTAATAGTTTGATGAAAAAAAGTTTGATCATACTTCTCTTGTTTGCGGGGTTTACATCATGCAAGGTGAATTATTCACTGAGTGGTGCATCCATTTCGCCGGATGTAAAAACTCTTACGGTGAAGTTTTTTCAGAAGACAGCTGCTCTCGGTCCGGCTTCATTGAGTCAGACTTTTACAGAAGCATTAAAAGACAAGTTTATTTCACAAACAAATCTTAGTATTGTAGACCGGGAAGGAGATCTTACGTTCGAAGGAAGTATTTCCAACTATACAATTCAGCCATTGGCAATTCAGGCTAATGAAACCGCCGCGAAAAACCGTTTGAGTATTACAGTGAATGTAAAATTCACCAATATCAAGGATGAAAAACAGAATTTCGAAACAGGATTTACCCGCTATGCGGATTTCGAAAGTTCGCAGAATATTTCCTCTGTTGAAGATCAGCTGATCAAAGAAATTGACGACCAGTTGGTTGATGATATATTTAACAAAGCAGTGATAAACTGGTAAATGGATCAACGTTTGTTCAAAGGATTAATGGACAGCAAACAGCTGGTTGGTAAAGAAGTACTTACTTCTTTGCAGGAACTCAGCAGGGAATATCCCTATTTTCAATCTGCCCACTTTCTTCTTGCAAAAGCATATCACGATCAGGAACATGTTCGTTACGACAAGCAATTGAAGATTGCCGCTTTGTATGCAGGTGACAGAAAAATTCTGTATGATCATTTGCATGATAAAACTTTTGTTTCCGGCAAATTCTTCAATCAAAATCAGGAAGCGGATTCCCCTTTTATTCTGGATTCTGGTTCAACTATGATTGATGAAAATAAAAGAGAATCTGTTGCTGAAAGTGATGCCGAGGTTCATCCCTTCATCGAATCCCAGAATTACAACACAGTGGATTTAGTCGAGAAGAGTCCTGAAGTTGAACAAATTGTTGCTAAAACTTCTGACACTTCAGCGGAAATTAAAAAGGAAATTACTTTTTCTACAGGATACACAGAAGCAATTGACATTGATTCCGAATCTTCATTTCCGGAACCTGAAAAGAAACTTGATCCAAGAGAAATAATAAAAAGAAGACTGGCCGAAATACTAAGCCGATCACCAGAAGAAAATCCGGTTGATACCACTGCTTCTTTGGCACCTGAAATTCCAACAAGCGTTTCAATAGCGACTGAACAAAAAAATTCTGAATCTCCAATCAAACAGATACAGGAAGAAATTCCGGTTGCAGTTCATTCTATCGAGAAACAAAATGAGGAGACGGATCATGGTCTTGCTTTGGAATATACTGAAAAGAAAGAAGATCATTTTGTCAGAGAAGATCTCACGGCTGAGTTGAACAAACCACTTGACAATATCGAGAAGTCGGAATTGGAACATGCTCTCGAAGAAACCTTATTGCATTCATTGGAGCAGCTTCCGGTTATTGAAAAAGATAAATCCATCCCTACTCCTGTTGTTGCTGCCAATGTTGGTATGGATATTCAACCGGAGAGTTCCAAGCGTTCATTCACTGATTGGCTGAAGCTGAAACGAACAACAAATTTTGGTTTTACGGAGGAAGTCCATGCTTATGATGGTCCTGATTCAATCGAGAATTCAGAACCGACACAGTTGGAACAAATCCGGTCCGAACAATTTGCCGGAATCGAACAGAATATAGAATCCACTGATTCTAAAAACATTGAAAAAACAGCAGGCAACTCCGATTCAAGTGCCGCATTGATTGACAAATTCATCGCAACTGAGCCCAGGATTATCCCGTCTAAAGCAGAGTTTTTCTCTCCTGCCAGTCAGGCCAAAAAGAGTGTTGCAGAGCACGAAGATCTTGTTTCTGAAACACTTGCAAGAATCTATTTCCAACAAGGAAATCACCAAAAGGCGCGTTGGTGCTATGAAAAATTAAGCTTGCTTCATCCCGAAAAAAGCAGTTACTTTGCCGCCCTTGTCAGAGAAATCGACGAGCAACTCAATAATCTGAATAAAGAAGACCTGTAATGTATACTGTAATTACTGTATTGATCATTTTAGCTTGTGTACTCCTTGTATTGGTGGTACTTGTACAAAATCCAAAAGGAGGCGGTATAGCATCCGGTATTATTGGCTCCAACCAATTGATGGGGGTGAAGAAAACCAGCGATTTTGTTGAAAAACTGACCTGGGGGCTTGCCTTATCCCTTGTGATATTGTGTTTGGTGGCTAGTTTTTCCTTGCCGAATAAAGATCAACGAACAGTAGGTTCTTCTATGCAAGAGCAGATTGATGCCGGATCAACTCCTACCAAGGCTCCGGCAACATTGCCTCCGGCGCAGCAACAACCCGCACAACAACAGCCGGCTCAGCAGCAACCCGCGCAGCCGCAGCAGAAATAATTTTCAATCCTGAAAAGCCCCTCCGCAAGAGGGGCTTTTCTTATCTCCTATCCCTGAATTCAGAGAATATTTACTATTGAAGGAAGACAGAAAATCAGCTGAAAATGTCACGGTGTCACCTGAAAACTGACACTATTTTCAATCGGGGCGGAGAAAAGGAAATCTTGTCAGAATGCCCGCAAAACCGCGCTGCTGGCATCATTTCTGACCGTCGCGAAGCGAATCCAAATTCATCAGATCTTTTATTAACTAAATTTAAAAACATACAAAATGGCTAAAGTAGCATTGAAACCGTTAGCAGACCGCGTGCTTGTTGAAGCTGCGCCTGCAGAAGAAAAAACAGCAGGAGGAATTATCATTCCGGATACTGCAAAGGAAAAACCACAGCGCGGCAAAGTAATCGCGGTAGGTACAGGTAAAAAGGATGAGCCCCTGACAGTAAAAGTTGGTGATTCTGTTCTTTACGGAAAATATGCCGGTACTGAAATTAACATCGAAGGCCGCGAATATCTTATCATGCGCGAATCAGACATTTTCGCAGTACTGTAAATCAAATCATTTTACAGAATTTACCCCTGAATCCGATTCTGTTTATTTAAAAAATTAAAAACCTAACCTCAAATTAACAATGGCAAAAGATATCACATTTGACATCGAAGCACGCGATCGCCTGAAAAAAGGTGTAGATGCTTTAGCAAACGCAGTAAAGGTTACACTTGGTCCAAAAGGACGTAATGTAATCATTGATAAAAAATTTGGTTCACCGGCCATCACGAAAGACGGTGTAACAGTAGCAAAAGAAATTGAACTGAAAGACCCGATTGAAAATATGGGTGCTCAGATGGTGAAAGAAGTTGCTTCCAAAACAGCTGATGTAGCCGGTGACGGAACAACTACAGCTACTGTACTTGCTCAAGCTATTGTGACTGCAGGTTTGAAAAACGTTGCAGCAGGCGCGAATCCAATGGACCTTAAGCGCGGAATCGACAAAGCTGTCGAAAAAGTTGTTGAAATGCTCCACAAGATGAGCAAGAAAGTTGGCGACGATAACAAAAAGATCGAACAGGTTGCTTCTATTTCAGCGAACAACGACAATGAAATCGGTAAGCTGATTGCTGACGCGATGGCGAAAGTGAAAAAAGAAGGAGTCATCACAGTTGAAGAAGCGAAAGGAACTGAGACCACTGTTGAGATCGTTGAAGGTATGCAATTTGACCGCGGATACATTTCTCCATACTTCGTGACGAATGCAGACAAGATGGAGGCTGTATTGGAGCGTCCGCACATTCTCATCTACGATAAAAAGATCAGCAACATGAAAGAATTGTTGCCGATTCTTGAGAAACAAGTTCAAACCGGAAATCCTCTTCTGATCATCTCTGAAGAAATCGACGGTGAAGCACTTGCAACTCTGGTGGTAAACAAAATCCGTGGTTCTTTGAAAGTTGCTGCAGTAAAAGCTCCGGGATTTGGAGATCGCCGCAAAGCGATGATGGAAGATATCGCGATTCTTACCGGTGGAACACTCATCAGCGAAGAGCGTGGTTTCAAACTGGAGAATGCTGACCTGAGCTACCTCGGAAAAGCTGAAAAGATCACCATCGACAAAGACAATACTACTATCGTTGGAGGTGCCGGCAAAAAAGCGGATATCACCGCTCGTGTGAATCAGATCAAAGCGCAGATTGAATCTACTACTTCTGATTACGATCGCGAAAAACTTCAGGAGCGTTTGGCGAAACTTGCAGGCGGTGTTGCTGTTCTGTATGTTGGTGCCGCTACTGAAACTGAAATGAAAGAAAAGAAAGACCGTGTTGATGACGCATTACATGCAACCCGCGCGGCTGTTGAAGAAGGAATCGTACCGGGTGGTGGTGTTGCGTATATCCGCACCATCAATACACTCGAGAAAATGGTAGGAGATAACGACGACGAAACTACCGGCATCATGATCGTGAAACGTGCGTTGGAAGAGCCTCTTCGTCAGATTGTAGCGAACGCAGGTATTGAAGGTTCAATCGTTGTACAGAAAGTGCGTGAAGGAAAAGAAGATTTCGGATATAATGCACGTTCTGACAAATACGAAAACCTGTACTCTGCAGGCGTTATCGATCCTACTAAAGTGACACGTGTTGCTCTTGAGCATGCTGCTTCAATCGCAGGAATGTTGCTCACTACTGAGTGCGTGCTTGCTGATATAAAAGAAGACAAACCGGCTCCTGCAATGCCAGGCGGCATGGGTGGCGGAATGGATTACTAAAAATTCCATTACCCCGTGAATTTCAGAGGCTGTCCGATGGACAGCCTCTTTTTTTTGAGAAAATTATATTTGTACTTTGAGAACGAATACCATGCGGCGGATCAACTTCCTCATTTTTATTTTAGTCTTCTTGCGCATTTCTTCAGCGCAGGGCCAGGGCTCCTTCCCGGGGATTTATCAGGGCGTGATGAAAGGAGAAAGTATTCATATTGTTATTGAGGAGGTAAGTGGTTCTTCCATCAAAGGAAGACTGACGGATGAATCCGGCACTTTCGTACTGGAAGGCTCTATCAACGGAAATGAAATTCAGAGTGCGCGGGTGCACAGGAAATTTCATGATCAGAATTTCAGGGGAAGATTCCTGAGTGATCGTTTGACTATCAGTTTTGACCAATTGGATCTGAATACCGCCGACAGGAAACCAATATCTGTTGACTTTTACAAACAGGAAATTATTGAACCGGTAGACAGTTCTCTCATTATTGTTTCTGACACGGTAAATAAACCGAAAGCAGAAGGATATGATGTTGTCAAACATAAACTGGATCAAAGGCTTTTCGGAAGCTGGCAATATTTTGCGAAAGATGACACACGAAAAGCTCCATTGAGTCAGAGGCAGGTGCTCACAGTTTATGCTTTTTATAAAGATGGAGATTGTGGTACTGCAACCGGACATCCATTTTTACCGGGCAAAGATTCAATGCCGGAGGAAAAATTGATTATCCGACGCGACAAACACACATCCTGGTATACATCAGATGATATCTTGTATTTTGTTGAAAAATCTCCTCAGGAAAAAGTCATTTACAAAGTGAAATATAAATTAGATAAAGGCAAACTGTATTTTATCAATCCGAACAAGTCGGTGATTACATTGACGAAGTATGCTGATGACTAAATCCGGAATTAATTGATCATTTTCTGATCGTCAAATTTTTCTTGAGAAAGCTTCCTTTTCAAAGACAATAAATTCTCTGAATAGTACCTGAAAAGCAATTATTTCACTCAAAAAAATCTAAGGTTTGATGAATATCTTTAGGGCAGGATAATAAACGAGATGATTTTTTCAAAAATAAACCTTCAATCGGAGCTTACGCGTGAACGAAGTAAACAACAACGTTTACTGAATGAAATTTATGATATCCTGGAAGACGCGAAATCTACGGATGAAGAAATTCTTGACAGACTTCAATCAACTTCCGCGGAAAAACATCTTGGTATTCGAATTTCGGAAAAGGATAAGGACAGAATATTTTCGATTGAAGAAATAAAAACGATTTGCATCCGATACCGACTTCGCTTTCTGGATTCACATTATTTTCGATCTGAATATCCTTATGAAGCTTTAGTTCAGATTAAACAATTTGAAAAAGATTACAGATTGAAAATCGGCCAGTTTAAAATCATCGCGCCGGATCATACATTCAATTTAGAAAATATCAACAAAGACCCTTTGTTGTTTGCACAACTAAATGATCAAACGTTTTATCTTATCCATCAATGGGGCGAAGATCTTGCCTGGTACAAAAGAATTGTATTGTGGCCTTTACAAAATTTCCGGACTTACCTTATTTCACTTTTTCTAATTGCTACAGCTTTCGCATGTATTCTCCCCTCTTCTATCATGAACATCTGGGGTATTCAAAGTGAATTTTATCTGAGAGCCTGGCTTACTCTCCACACTTTCATCGGAATTTTTGGACTCAGCCTCTGGATAGGAATTTCATTCGACAAAAGCTTTAGTTCAATGAGTTGGAATAGCAGGTATTTTAATTATTGATACTTTATGAAGGGACGAGGGACGGGAAAGAGTGACGAGGGACGGGAAAGAGTGACGAGGGACATGTAAGAGTGACGAGGGACGGGAAATGGGGACGGGGGACGGGAAAGAGTGACAAAGGACAAGAAAGAGTTACGAGGGACGGGAAATGGGGACGAAGGAGGTGAAGGAGGAAACAGGCAACATCAACCCGAAACACGAAACCCATCAATCACTTAACTAAAATTTCATCCACGAAAATATGAGAGTCATATCCTGCTCCGGGATGCCATGAAGGTAGGACTCCGTAGGTGGTAGCCTTGACTTTTACAAAGCGTGTTTGTGTAGCAGAAATTTTTCCGGCAAAATCTTTCACCTGAGCTTTCATATCTGTATCAGGAATTGTATTCGGAACAGTTAATACTTTCGAATATTTATTGCCATCTGTTGAAAGCAAGAATTCAACTTTCTTTGGAAACAAAATCCATGGACTTACATCCTGAAGAAAACCTGCTCCCAATTCCGTAACAGTTTGCACTTTCCCTAAATCCACTATTGCTTCGAAGTCTTCGCCCTGATATCCCTGCCAAAATCCTTTTCTCCAATCTGTACTTCCCCTTCTACCGTCAATAATTCCTTCGTCTCCACCGGCTGTGTATTGTCTGCTGTAGTGAGAGAGAATTTTTATTTTCCAATCGGGATGACGGTTGCGGAAAAATGTAGCTGTTGCCACTTCACTGCCAAAACCGTTTTTAATCGCAATCGCTTTAAATGTCGTATCATCTGTAATCAACACCGGATTTTTGTAAGGCGCGGAAGCACCTGTAGGATCGAGTCCATCAGTTGTATAATAAATTTCCGATCCATATTCCGCGCTGAGTTCAATTCTTGCACTGTCCTTAAATGTAACACCCGGATCATTGTACACAGGTTTTTTTACCAAAGGTTGAACATCGTTCGGCATTGTTGACGGAGGTGGATCCATACCAAACATTTTTTCCGGAACCGAACTCATTTCAAAAACTATTTTTCCACCTGATCGAACAGCTTCGTGTTTTATCCAGTTGTATTTATATGGCTGATCATTCAATGTCACAGCGCTGACATAATAATTTTCCGAAGAAACGTTGGGCGCGAGTATGGTAAAATCTTTACCATTTTCAAGATGTATAATCACTTTGGGAAACAAAGGTGTTCCGAGGCACAAATAACCTGCTCCGGGAGTGACTGCATAAAATCCGAGGGCACTCATCACATACCAGGCACTCATTTGCCCGCAATCTTCATTTCCACTCAATCCATCCGGCGCAGCATGATACTGGCCATCGAGAATTTCCCGAACACGCTGCTGGGTTTTCCAGGGTTTGCCAACATAATTGTATAGATAAGCCATGTGATGACTCGGTTCATTGCCATGCGCGTATTGTCCGATCATTCCGGTGATATCAGCTTGTTCTCTACCGGTGGTATTGGAATGCGTCGTGAACAAGCTGTCAAGTTGTGCTTCAAACTTCAGAGGTCCGCCCATCTCCATGATCAACCCGGGAATATCCTGTGGAACAAAAAAACTATACTGCCATGCATTCGCTTCCGTATAATTGTTATTCACCTGATATGGATCAAAGGGTTCACTCCAGGCTGAATTCTTTTTCGGTCGCATGAATCGTGTTGATCGGTCAAAAGAATTTTTCCAAAACTGAGCACGATGATAATAACGTTTGGCATCTTCAAAACTGTATTGCAACGAAGCATATTTTGCAATGCACCAATCGTCATAGGCATATTCAAGAGTCTTACTTACAGATTCCGGCTCATCGTTCACATCAAGACCGGCATTGTGGATATAGGCTCCAAGGCCATATCTGGAAGTAGTCTCAGCGCTTTTCTTCATTGCACTCAGCGCTTTCGATTCATCAAATCCTCTCACTCCATTTACATACGCATCGAGGATTACAGGCACAGCGTGGTAACCTATCATGCATTCTGTTTCGAAGCACGACAGTTCCCATACAGGTAATAATCCGCCCTCATCATAGTCGGATAAAAATGTCCGGATGTAATCCAATGTTCGTTTCCGATCGATGATTGTCATCAAAGGATGCCAGGCACGAAAAGTATCCCACAGTGAAAAAACAGTGTAGTGTGAGTAATCCTTTGTCTGATGAATTTGTTTATCCATTCCCCTGTATCGACCATCGACATCTGAGAACAAATTTGGGACTACCATGCAATGATACAATGCAGTATAAAAAACAGTTTGCTGTTCTTTCGTACCACCACTGATCTCAATTTTTGAGAGCTCCTTATTCCAGGTTGCACGGGCTTCTGTTTTTACTTTTTCAAAGTCCCAGGTAGAAATCTCGGTATCAAGATTGAGTTGTGCATTCTCAACTGAAACAGAAGAGATTCCGATTTTCACATATACCGTTTTATTTTGTGATGAATTAAACCGAAACGCGCAGAGAATATTTCTGGAGTTCACTTTTTTTACTCCTGTACCGGAAACCAGTTTCTTCTTCTCATCAATTGTTGTATATCCAAGAATTGGTTGAGAAAACTCCAAAGCAAAATACACTATCTGATCTTTCGACCAGGCACTGGAACGACGGAATCCACGCACATGCGTTGAATCAATTATTTCCATTTCTGATTCCAGCACTTCATCCCGGTGCGCCAAATCAAGCAAAATGGAAGCAGAATTTTTTTCGGGAAATGTATACTTGTGAAATCCCGCGTGTAGTGTGGTAGTGAGTTCCGCAAAAATACCGGATGAATTTAACATTACAGAATAAAATCCCGGCGATGCATTTTCTGTAGCATGAGAAAATGTCGAAAACATTTTATTCTCTGAGGTAAATTCCCCTGTAAATGGCAAGAGCAGGATGTCACCATAATCCGAACAACCTGTTCCACTGAGGTGTGTATGAGAAAATCCGTACACAACAGAATCACTGTAATGATATCCGCCGCATCCGTCCCAACTGCCATCAGTCCGTGTATCCGGACTCAGCTGTACCATGCCAAATGGTAAGGTAGCTCCCGGATAAGTATGTCCGTGACCGCCTGTACCGATGAATGGATTTACCAGACCGGCATAATCCGGTTGCGCCAAGAGTGTATTTCCCGCAAGAAGAAAAAACAAGACGAAGTGAAGACGAAGAATCTCCGAATGAAGTTTTTGATGCGGATGGAAATTATTTTTTATCATTCAGACTATACGTTTCTATTTTGGCATTGGTACCCACCATTCCGGGTGGCAATCCAACAGTGTAATCTATGTTTGGCAAGACATCGAAATAATTCAAACTGAATTGATCGTTGCCGTTGATCTGAAGATACAGATTTTTTAACAAAACCTTCGATCGTATTTTTAACATAGTAGCACTACTATCCAGTTTCATCTCCGGTTTTCCCTTCAACAATTCCAACGCTGCAGGTTTTCGGAAATACACAATCTTCTGATCCAGTGTAACTCCTTTTGAAATGAGGGTGACAAGGAGATACCCTTTTGCAGGATCTATTCTTTGTTTTGTGAATGCAGTATCGATAGAATAAACAATTGAACTGCTGCTCCCTTTAATTACAGCTTCTTCTTTGTGAAACCATTTTTCCCTGCCATCAAATGAAAACAAACGTAACTCCACTACACAAGGCACATCATTCACAGAATCTGAAATGACATAGGTATTGAGTTTATCACCTTCCACTACCGTAGAAAGAATCATCATCTTATATCTGTCTTTCACCATGTAGGCTGCTGCCTTGTTGTACCCTGAATAATCTTTTATACTCCACGAAACCGATGGCCAGCAATCATTGTATTGCCAAAACAATGTACCCATGCAACGCGGTTTGTTTCTGCGATGCGCTTCAATAGCTGTTTGCAAACCATCAGCCTGTACCAACTGAGAATACATCCGGAATTTTTCCGGGGAATCCGCAATCGGATATTCGCGATCCATGTACTCTTTAATGGTTTCAAATCCTGTTGGATGTTTTTGATGTGACTTCAGAATCGCATTGTCCATTGTCCAGTCAGGTTTTAAACCCATTGAGTGCAAAGTCAGCTCCGAAGGCATAGCCTGGAATCCGTACTCTGACATAAACCTGCCAACTTTGTTTGTATAAGTCTCAAACGGTTCTTTTCCCCACCATACTCCCCAATAATGAGAATCACCCTGCAACAAACTTTCCGGATGCCCCCAACCTATTGAAGGCGATGAAGGCCAATAAGCATGATCCGGATCTTCTTCAGCAATTACTCCGGGAATGATTTTGTAAAATAAATTTTGATAATCGTTTCGGATTTTTGATGAATCAGCAGTAGAGTATTTGTATTGTTTCTGCCACCCCCAATTTCCCCAACCTTCTTCCGATTCATTATTTCCACACCACAATGCCAAAGAAGGATGATGTTTGAGTCTGCGAACATTGTCACGTATTTCCGTCTTTACATTTTCCGTAAAAGTCGCATCTCCAGGAACCATCGAACAGGCAAACATGAAATCCTGCCAAACAAGAATTCCCTTTTCATCGCATTGATTGTAAAATGCATCGGAAGGATAAACGCCTCCACCCCACACACGTAACATGTTCATGTTGCTTGCTGCAGCCTGATTCACCAGACTGTCGGTGACAGTCGTGTTAGCAAATGGAAGGAACATATCTGTAGGAACAAGGTTCGCTCCTTTGGCGAAAATCGGAACATCATTCAGCTTGAAATAAAATCCTTGTCCAATGGAATCTCTGTCGCGCACAAGTTCAATTGTGCGGATTCCGCAATTCTGTTCCTTCCTTTCAATGCTGCCTTGTAAATCATTCAGCTCAAAATACAAATGATAGACATAAGGTTCACCGTAACCATTGCACCACCACTTCTTCGGACCATAAATAAAATAATCAAAGGACAAGGTGCTTAATCCTTTTTTGAAGGAATCATCTTTGCCAAGCCTTTGACCTGTGGATTTATTAATCATCTTGATGTTTACTGATCCGCTATCCGTGGCATCCACATCGATGTTCATTTGCAGTACCGCTCTTCGCAGGCTCATCTCTTTCACTTTTACTCTGATATCACGGATAGTAAAATGACTCCAGAATTTTATTTCAACAGGCCTCCAGATTCCACATGTTACAAATCGCGGTGCGAAATCCCAGCCATACTGATAAGCAGCTTTTCTGCTGAACACACGATCTTCTCCCGGTAGAGTATAGGAAAGATTTTTTGCTGTTGCGTTTTCTCTTTTTAAGGCAGATTCAAAATTAACGCGCAGTTGATTTTTACCTGCTCGTAAATATTTTTTACAGGAAACGGTCCATGTTCGAAACATGTTATCCGCTGTGAGTATCAACGAATCATTGAGGTAAACTTTCGCATAAGTGTCGAGTCCGTAAAATGTCAGCTCAGCCTGCTGGTTGCGAAGAAAGTCTGTGCTAAGATCAAATGTACAAGCGTATTCCCAATCCGAGCTGTCAATCCACCCGAGCGAATTTGCATTATCTTTCAAGTAAGGATTTTCAATACGTTGATTGGCTAACAAATCAGTGTGCACGGTTCCAGGAACAACCGCATTCATCCAGGTATCAGAACCTGATTTACGAAATTTCCAATCTGAATCAAGTTTGAGTACATCACCCGCATGTGCTGAATGTACTACGACAATCAGCATAAAAAGTAAAATGGTAATTCTTTTAATCATTTTTGGTGCGCATTAATTGTTCGATTCTGTCGGCTCTGTTTTTCAAGCGTCGAATATCATCAACTAACGGTATCTGGCTTAAAGAAGTTGCAGTTTGAGAAAAGGAATTATCCGATTTTTGAGAATGAAGACAAGATGAATGAACTTCTGTTGCACCTGTTATGCGAATCAGTTCCTCCACATTGTTTTCCCTGACTCCTCCCCCCGGCAGAATGATGATACGCCCATTGCTTTGTTGAATGAGCTGCCTGATTCCGGCGCTTCCTTGAATCGCATTTGCAGCTTGTCCGGAAGTGAGTAAACGCGAACAACCTGTGGCAATAACATCTTCCAACACATTCGGATCATGTATTGCCATATCAAATGCACGATGAAAAGTAACTGCCATTTTTCCGGCAGCGCGAACAAGTCTTTGAGTATTTTTCAGGTCTATTTTTCCCGAAGAAGTAAGACATCCGATGACCACACCTGCACTTTGAATCCGGAGACAATATTCAATGTCTTTTTCCATTTGAGAAATTTCATTTTCTGTGAAAACAAAATCACCTCCCCTTGGACGAATTAATATGTGAATGGGAATGGGACTCAGCGAAACTGCCTGATTTATGAAATCATATGCGGGAGTAACTCCGCCAACTTCCAGATGTTCGCACAATTCAATCCTGTCAGCGCCACCTGTAATGGCTGCATGAACAGATTCCAGACTCGTGCAAACAATTTCGACTTTCAAAATCTGAAGTTTATTGGATCACTCAGTAATTTTTTCCGAATGAAATTCATGTGTGAAAAAACGAACTCAGTAGTGACTCTTTGCGTCTATCAATTCATTGTTCACAGACTGTGAACGCACAGCGTAATTGAATCCTTTTTGCAAACAGTAAGATCCATATTCACCATGTTTATTCAATGCGAGGAATCCTACTTGTATCTCTTTTGATTTTTGCGGTTGCTTTTTTACAATTCTTTCTACGGCGATTCTGCATGCATCTTCCGGACTTTTTCCCTGTCTCATCAATTCCACTACAAGGTGGGAGCCGCAAATGCGGATGACTTCTTCGCCGACTCCTGTAGAAGTAGCGGCACCAACTTCATTGTCTACGTACAAGCCCGCGCCGATGATTGGAGAATCGCCAACACGCCCGTGCAGTTTGTAAGCCATTCCGCTTGTTGTGCAGGCTCCGGATAAATTCCCCTGTTGATCCAGAGCAATCATCCCAATTGTATCGTGATTTTCCCAATTGACTACAGGTTTATATTCCGACTTTTTCAGCCATTCTTTCCAGGCTGCTTCTGATTCTGGTGTCAGCAGGTTTTCTTTTTTGAATCCCTGATCGAGGGCGAATTTCAGCGCTCCTTCGCCGACCAACATTACATGTGGAGTTTTTTCCATTACAAGGCGCGCGACACTGATCGGATGAACTATATGTTCCAGAAAAGCGACAGATCCGCAGCCTGCCTTCTCATCCATGATACAGGCATCGAGTGTGACTCTTCCGTCGCGGTCAGGCAAACCTCCATAGCCAACAGAAGATACAGCAGGATCTGCTTCCGGAATTTTCACTCCTGCTTCCACTGCATCCAATGCTCTTCCTCCTTTTGAAAGTATCTCCCAGGCAGCTATGTTGGCAGGTACACCATGCGACCAGGTAGACAAGACAATCGCGCCGGGATCAACATTCGGGCGACGGAATGCAAAACTCTTTGGAAGGTTTATAAATAGAAGCGAACCGATACCTGAGATTTTCAAAAAATCTCTTCTGCTTTTAGTTGACATGTGTAGAGTATTATTCAACAAGAATTTCATCCACGAAGAGCCAGGCAGGATTTCCTTCACCGGCTTTACCTGCGGGTATATTGCCAAGGTTTTCCGCAACCACTCGTATGTATCGTGCGACTGTTCTTCCAACTTTCAATGTGATCAGCCTTTGTCCGGAAACAATTTCTGAATCAGAAACTTTTTTGAGGGAAGTATAATTCATTCCGTCCTCACTCACAAAAACTTCCAAGGAACGCGGGAGATAGATCCAGGAACTTTCATCCTGCAATACATCCAGACTGACCTTTGTAAATGTAACCGGCTTACCAAGGTCAATACTTGCGTCCATATTTTTTCCACTCCATCCCAGCCAATCGGAACCGTTCCATGGGAGGTTACCGATAACGCCATTCACGAGTGAAAATCCTCCACCACGACAATATTCTTCATGTGGCAGATCTTTCAGCAAAACTTCTTTTCCGGATGCAAAATTCAACCGAAACATTTGAGAAAAATCCCGACCTCTTTTGAATTGCCCGTCAAACACCGCGGCTTTTACGACAGTAGATTGTCCCAATGGAATTCTTCCGGTATACACCGGTGATCTTAATCCGGGAACAGATCCGTCATCTGTATAATGGATCACGCCGCCTTCAAAGGAAGAGCTCAACTCCAAGGATACGCCTTCTGCGCCGCCATTCGGATAGACGAAATAATTGACATCAAAGACTGCTTTGGAATAATTTATTTTCAAATAATCGAGCAACTTAAAATGACCAATAAGTCGGTGAGTAAAACTTTTGTAATTTCTATTTGCCACTGGTGTCCATAACACTTCAGCCAATGCAGCCATTCTGGGATTCACCATATACTCTGCCTGTTCCGGTGTGGGGATGTATTCCGTCCACAGATTTCCCTGAGCTCCTAAAATATGTTTCCGCTCTTCTTCCGTGAGAACATCAGGGTAAGGATTAAATCCATACACTCTGTCGAGCGGTAAATAGCCTCCGATCGCGAGCGGTTCATTTGCATCCCTCGACTGATAATAATCGAAGTAACAGGTTCCCGTAGGAGTCATCACAACATCGTGTTGTTGCTTCGCGGCTTCGATGCCACCGCTGTAACCTCTCCATGACATGACTGTTGCATCCGGCGCTAACCCTCCTTCAAGGATTTCATCCCAGCCGATTATTTTTTTTCCTTTTGTACTGAGAAATTTTTCCATTCGCTGTACAAAATAACTTTGCAACTCATGCTCTGTTTTCAATCCTTGTTGAGCCATAAGTTGCTGACAGTGTTCACAGCTTTTCCACCTGTCCTTCGGACATTCATCTCCTCCGATATGAATGTATTGACCGGGGAACAATTCGCATACTTCTGACAATACATTTTGCAAAAATTCAAACGTCTCTTCTTTCGGACAGAAGACATCCTGAAAAACACCCCAGGTTTTTCCGACTTCAAATGGTCCGCCTGTACAGGAATATTGAGGATAAGCGGCAAGAGCGGCAAGAGCGTGTCCGGGCATTTCTATTTCCGGAACAATGGTGATATGTCTTTGAGCCGCATAGGCCACGATTTCCCGGATTTCATTTTGTGTATAAAAACCACCGTAGCGAATGGTATCATAGCGCTCCGGAATTTCTCCATAATGTCCAATGAGTGTTCCTTTTCTGAATGCCGCTATTTCCTGAAGTTTCGGATACTTTCGGATTTCAATTCTCCAGCCCTGATCATCCGTCAGGTGCCAGTGAAATGTATTCATTTTGTAGCGAGCCAGCTGATCAATGTATTTTTTTACAAAGTCTTTTGAAAAAAAATGACGACACACATCGAGATGCATTCCTCTCCAGGAAAAACCGGGATGATCTTCGATGGTGAGACAAGGAATATAAGGTGTTTTCACTTGTCCGGCCGGCAACAACTGAAGCAAGGTTTGCAATCCGTAAAAGACTCCCGCACCTTCTCCTCCATGGAGAGTGATTTTGTCGGGTGTGACATTCAGGCGATAGCCATCCGCTACCAGTTTGGTATCTGTGGTATCACGAAAAATGGAGATACATTGTTTCTTTTCTTTCGAGCTCTGTGTAACCGAAAGCAGGAAGCCATAATGTTCGAGCAGGTAAGCATTGAAGAGATTTGCATCTTTTCTTGCCTGCTCTGAATTGACAAGAATACCGGTCGCTGTGGTGAGCTGAAAATTACCGGTTCCGGGAGTCAGAGAAACGGGCTTAGGAATGAGTGCGTAATTATCCGTCTTGTCTTGTGCAAAATTGTCCATACTGATGAGAACAAAAAACAAAACCAACCATGAAGACACACTTTTCATCATTTTTCAGAGATCATTAACTTTTTTATCCACTTCTTTCCATGCCAATGATGCAGCTCCAAGAATTGCCGCATCATTTTCCAATAAAGAAGAAGGAAGAATTTTGATTTTATTTTTATAGATGTTCAGCAGATTTTTTTCAAAGCTGAGAATGGTTGGGTTAAAAAGCAATTCACCCGCTTCAGCAAGTCCGCCAAAAAGAAATATTGCTTCCGGACTCGTGTAGGCAACGGCATTTGCCAATGCGAACCCGAGTAACTCTCCTGTATAATTGAATGCATAAAACGCAGCTTCTTCTCCTGCCATTGCTTTTTCGTAAATTTTTTTTGCATTTGGAATATCACCATCCATACTGTGTCCATCCATTCCCTTCACGATATCGAGGTAAGTCTTCACGATACCGGTAGCACTGCAATATTGTTCAAGACATCCTCTTCGTCCGCAACCACACATTCTTCCATGTTGAATAATGATGGTATGTCCCAGCTCTCCCGCGAATCCGTCATGTCCATAGATCAGATCACCATTGGCAACAATGCCGCTTCCGAGGCCGGTACCCAGAGTGATAAAAAGAAAATCTTTCATTCCCTTTGCTCCGCCAAAGTACATTTCTCCGAGACTGGCTGCATTGGCATCATTAGTCAGAACAGCAGGAACATTCAATTGCTCCGCGAAGTATGCAGCTAAAGGAATCACACCTTTCCAGTTGAGATTGGGAGCAAATTCTATTGTGCCGTTAAAATAATTTCCATTGGGTGCTCCAATTCCGACTGAAACAATGCGTGCTTCAAACTTTAATTGTGACACTTGCTCTGATGCGTATCTGGAAACTTCTGCCGCAAGATTTTTTGCTTCCGGAAAATCAGGAGTAGGGATGTTATGTTTAGAAAGAATCTGACCCTTGCGATCTACCAGACCAAAAGAAGTATTGGTGCCTCCTATATCAACTCCTAAAGTGACTGTTTGCATATACTCAATCACCTACTTACAGGTGAATTTTTCCGGTAAGCAAAGTACAGAAAAATTGAGGGCATCAAATATCAGAGAGTAATTATTCCTGAGAAGACAAGGAATTAAAGTTGATATGGGAATGCCTGCAATCACTTTCATAAAGAGCTCTTTCAGTAAATTGGAATATTCCCTGAATTTTATATACAATCCTTATTTTCAATACAATATGCAGTACACCCAGGCGTTATTTTTTGTAAACTTTGTAGAGTGCTAAACATAAAATCATACAATCATGAATCTGATCCACAAAATTGAAACCTGGGGTGATAACCACCAGGCAAAATGGTTTGCCATTCTCAGATTATTCCTCGGACTGATTATTTTTTTCAAAGGCATTGTTTTCATTCAGAATACCGATGCAATAAACGCGATGATTGCCAACAGTGCGGTTTCTTTGTATGCTGTTTTTCTGGCACACTATGTAGCACTTGCTCATCTGATGGGAGGATTCCTGATTATTATCGGACTGCTGACGAGAGTGGCGGTATTGTTCCAGCTTCCTATCCTGATCGGTGCAATAATATTTGTGAATGCTCAAAAAGGATTTTTCAGTTTGCATTCAGAGCTGAGTTTATCCGTACTCGTATTGTGCCTGCTGTTGTTCTTTCTGATTTTTGGATCCGGAAAATATTCAGCGGATGAATTTATGCGCACACATGAACATACGTGAGATGATTGGGAGAAGCATTTTATCATGGATATTGTCAATACAAGAAACTCCCGACAAATTGATTTGTCGGGAGTTTCTTTTTATTTAAAATGAGTTTCCTTACATCCAAATTCATCAAATACGTATAAAGTACAATTAATCTCTACACACCTTCAGCACTCCCAGTGATTCACCTTTCAAGTTAAACACAGACAAAAAATAAATTCCCGGCTGAATATTGGCTGTGTTCAACTCTTTTGAATCCTTTTTCCCAACAACAAGGCGGCCGCATACATCTGTAAGTTGAATCAAGCCTATATTCTCCCCTTCAATGTGCAACTGATCTGTGAATGGATTTGGGAAAGCTGAAAATAATTTTGTTTGTACAGATTGAATATTGTTCACCAATAAACTCAGCGAGGTATTTTCATAGCAGCCCGGGGAATACATAGTATATACAGTGATCTCCGCAGTGCCAATCAAATCCCAATGCACTTGCACAGAATCTGTACCCTGCCCGGAAAGAATTTCACCACCAACTATCTCCCAATCGTATGCCAGTACCCCTGTAGTATCAGTAGAGTAGATATAAGTCGAAAAAATATCCGGAGCTGTCTCACCTTGTATCACGGGAGAATTCGAACCGGGACAATTGAATTTGACCAGAAATGCATCACCCATTCCGGCATACGTATTTTGATATCCGTTTTGCGCGATTCCAGCTTGACTCATTGTCCCGCCTGCTAAATAAATATTACCTGATGGATCTGTAAAACATGACCAGCCACCATCTCCCAACTCCCCTCCAAAATACGTACTCCAGTTTCTTCTTCCATCCGGACTAAAAGATGCCAGAAATGCGTCGTGATCAGGCGGACCGGAAAACAAAGTATCCCGCAACCCGTGGTATCCAAATATGGAATCACTGTAGGTATCTCCACATACGATAACATTTTGTTCCAAATCCACAGAGCAGGAATAAATCCCATCCCAATCAAACCCTCCATAATAGGTTCCCCACATGCGTTGACACGTAGAATCAAACTTGACTAAAAAACCATCTCTGTCAACGGAACCCAAGCCATGGAAACTATTCTGAAATCCATTATAAGCGATTTGATCTGTACTAGATGCTACGCCAGCTAAATAGACATTACATGTAGAATCAACAATACATCCAACACTGATATCATAAAAAGTTCCACCATAGTAAGTACTCCATATTCTTGAACCGGCAGAATCAAACTTAACTAACAATAAATCATGTGAGTTAATAATACTATCCCTGAATCCATGATAGGCAAGACCACTACTTCCTGCGTCCCCTGACAAGTAAACATTATTGTACCTGTCAGTTGTGATCCCGGAGACACCTTCAGTTTCAGAGCCTCCAAAAAAGGTAGCCCACAATCGACTTCCAGAACTATCAAATTTTACCAGATAAATATCTGTCCCACCGGAAAGAAATTCCTGAAATGAGTTTGGCGTGGTATACCCATTATTCCATTGAGTATAACTGGTCATGTAAATATTTCCTGATAGATCAGTCTTGCAAAAAACTGCATACGCCTCAGGTTGCCCATAATATGTTGCCCAAAGTCGCTGCCCGCTGTCGCTAAATTTTACTAATAAATTAACAAAATTGATTACGAATATTCCAGGGTCCATTTGAAAGCCATTGTATGCAAGGCTGTCACTGGCTGTTAACATACACAAATAAATGTTTCCGGCCGGATCAGTCGAACCTGAAATACCTTGTTCAGTGGCCCTGCCTCCAAAATACGTTGTCCACAATCTGTTTCCGTTTGCATCAAATTTTGAAACATAAGCATCTTGTCCGCCACCCAAAGAATCCTGAAACACCCCTGTTCCAAGTCCAACACTTTCTGTTGTTCCGAACAGAAACACATTACCATGTAAATCGGAATCGGCTTTTCCATATTCCGAGTCGGTTCCTCCGAAGTAAGTCGACCACACAACTCCGGGATCAATGATGATATCCTTATCATGAGCATACGCCTGCAATTTGAACGACACCACATTTTTCCTGATCACAAATGAATTTCCTATTGCCGCTCCATTCTCCTGGTAACTGTAGGGCGCGGATTCTTCCAGTACACCAAGACGGGAATTGATGCGTAGCCGGCCATCCGGCAAAACCGTCAAACCGGATGAGTTTTTATATACAAATTGTATGTCATCTGGATTTCCTCCCGGATGCACAATGAAATCGTGATTGAATCCTTTTTCATTGTAATAAATAACCCAGTCAATATGCGGGTAAACATTTGCGATTATTACTTTCTTAAATGATTTTACACCAAGAACACCATTCGGACATTGAGGTAAATAATAATTATTCACTGCCTGTTCCGGCTCTTCCATGAAAATTTGAGGAGAAAGATTGCTATTCAACAGCCTGAATTCAATTTCATCACGTTGAAAAAAAACAGAACCTTTTTTATCCTTCTCATGTCCGATACCCGGATATACCCCTTTATTTTCTCCAAGTCTGCGTTTAAACTGATAAGTAATTCCATTATTAGTAATGAACAAATTGATCCCCTTGGAATTACCGGTAAATAACACATCAGGCAAAGAGCGAAAATTATCATCACATATTTGTCCTTTGTTTTCGGTGAGAAAAAACGAAGAAGCAAAACCCGGAAAACTGATTGAGTGAACAATAAAAACAGTGAGACAAAATATATACTTTAGAGTTTTCATGCGAAGAATAATAAACTGTATTTACATTTCATCTCAAATATAACAATTTTTTTAGAACTCTAAACCTTATTTTTTTCTTCATAATTCACTGATTTGTTAATACTCAATATTATTTTTCTCCAAAAAATCTTAGTCAAGAATAAATTGTATATTTTTATATTCAAATTTTATGAATATTTTATTTTAAATTCTTTTTTTATTTTAATTCAAATCATCCACAAAACTTCAACAAAATGGTTACTTTTCAAAGACACCCCATTCTTTCTCAACTAAATTTCATTGTAGTTGTATTTCTTTTCATGTATAACATTTGCACGGCACAATACCAAATTCCAAGCTGTGAAAACACTATGTTGATGGAAAACATGAATTATGATACACTTGTTCATAAACTTGATTCCTTATGGCAGCCTCTTCTGGAGTCACCGGATTTTAATGAAGAAGAATATGAAGACAACTACATGGAATATAGCAGGTGGAAACATTTCTGGGAAAATCGTATAGGAGGACTAAACACACAAAACTCCGGATTTTATAACACCCTTTATTCCAGATTTATTAATACTGGAAATCATAGAACAAGTAACTGCAATAGCGGTCAATTGAATTCAAATTGGAAATCTTTAGGTCCGGGTGAGTATCCTGAGCAAAAATTAGGTTTTGTTCAAAGTATTGCAATGCATCCTACAAATTCACAAATACTTTATGCTGGTTCTGAAAATGGTGGCTTATTTAAAAGTGTGAACGGAGGACAAACATGGGAAAATAAAACGAATGGATTAGAAGTTCCTGGATTAGGAATAATGGATATTCAAATAGATCCAAATAATTCCAATAATATGGTCGCAAGTACTGGCGGCAAACATGCGTATAGCGTAGGGATAATCCACAGTACAGATGGAGGATCTAGCTGGGACATTTCCAATTTTAATCTTCAATCCTCTGTCCAACAAACTCAATTCCGACAAGTACGATACGACCCAGCAATACCCAATACAATATGGGCAATTGAAAATAAGGGTAAATTGTATAAGTCTGCAGATGGCGGACAGAGTTTTTCGGAACTTTCTTCTCCACAATATGGCCCACAAGTTCCAATAAATCCATATTGGGCAAAGAGATTTCTTGGCGATATTGAAATTATTCCAACAAATACAAACCACTCAAAAGTAATAGTAGTTTCTGCCAATGATGATAATGCCGGAAATCAAGGTGGATTTATTCAAATGACATTGGACGAGGGTGCCACTCCCTGGACTTATATAACTCCTGAACCTTATATAGAAAGAATTAATCTGGATTTTGCTAAGGTTTCAGGAAATGCCCCAGATAATTTCAAAGCATTGTACGTAGTGAACAGACCTACGATAAAAATTACTGAAATAGCTCATGATCTTGACAATGCAACTTCATTGCCTAGTTATATAGACAGAACTGGCCAATATGACTATGTGGAGTTAACAAATTTCAAACCATTAAACGACCTAACGAATTTAAAAAATTACATTCTACAACGAATACTTCCAAACAACTCAGGTTCGCCCATAATTGAAGAATATAAATTTGCTGATGTTGATGTCTATTTTAATGGCGGAGATGTTGCTGTTATTTGTCTTCAATCTGTAAATACATCATCAAGCCAACCTTTATTTTTTTCAACACAAATTTCTGCCAGTCAAATACCTTTCAGTAACTTGAGTAACAGTGACAAGGCATTGTATCTTTTATTCGATAATTCTACTGGCAGATTGATTGACCTGGTATCTGTTGCAGGATTTGATCTAAACGATTTGCAAAATCTGCCGGTTAAAAATTCAATCAATCAGAGTTGTCTGAATTACCCATCTTGGGATTTTCCGAATAGTCTCTATTTTTCCAGTAGTTCAGAATCTTTGCAGTTAGTTGATAACGATAACAACTCATCAACGCATTGGTCAAATTCAACTCCTATCAGTATAGCCACCTTGAACAATTCAATTAACCCACCTTTTGAAATTATTTACCCAATCAGACATGTGCTTGCTCAGTATGACATCATCAATGGCATTTGGACAAACCTCCAAACCAATAATTATCCAAGTAATTCTGGTGCAGAAGGTACTTCGCATTTTAAATGGAGAATATCTAAAAACTCATTGGAATATAAGCAATGTGATCTAGATGCCACTTTGATGGCAGTGGGCGGAACAAGAGGGCAATATTCAAATGATAATGGTAGTACTCTCTTTGAAAGTGGCTACAACACTTCTGAGAGACATGCAGATATACGAGACATTGAACAAATTCCAAATTCCACAGGTTGGTTGATTGCCACCGACGGTGGAGTAACCAAAGTCAACTACTCAGGTGGATCTTTCACTGAAACAAATTTGAATGGCAAAGGATTGGCACTCTCAGATTTACTCGGAATTGACAGTCCACCTACAGAGCCGGATAAATTTATGTTCGGAGCATTTCACAATGGGTCTTGGATATATGACAATGGATCCTGGTATAATTCTATTTGCGGAGATGGATTAGAATATAAATATGGGAAAAACATATCTGGACTCCATACAACATATCCTGAGTTATGGCTTGGCCAATGTAATGCGAGACTGCCTTATACGGACAATACTTTCTCCGCAATGAATATGCCCTATCCAAATAATGCAGATATTAGAGACGATAATCAAGTGCGGATAAAGTTCATACACAATATTAACGGAAATGATATTCCCTACTTAGCTTGTAAGGTTTTATTTAAAAATCCTGTCATTGATAACGCCAACACTATTGATATATTAAATGACAACATACCTTTTTCAGACCCAAATATTCATTTTGATAAACTAGGCTTAATCACAGCATTTGATGTAACGGCAGGTAATAACGATACAATTATTTTTGCATATGGTGGAACTACATCGCAACTTCAATATAAAATATGGATTAGTTATGACAATGCAGCGAATTGGAATGACATAACTTCAAATTTTCCAGTTTATACCAATCCTCCTTCAGTTTTCAATGACCGGAGTGTTTCGGATATAGTGATTTCCCCGAATGACCCTAATAAAATTTGGGTATCATTTAGTGGTTTCAATAAAGATGAAAAAAAGATTTTTTATAGTAGCGACGCTGGACTTACCTTCAACGATATCTCTGGTCAGAATCTGCCTGAAAGTCCAATCAATTGTCTCGAATATCAGGAAGATTCAAATGATGGAATTTATGCTGGCACAGATGAAGGTGTCTACTACATCGATAACACCCTTACAGACTGGGTCTGTTTCAACAACGGAATGCCCTGCAATATGGTAACAGATCTCGATATTAATTCATGTGGAGGAATTCTCAGAGCAGCAACTTATGGATCAGGAATATGGGAAAGCCCAATGGTACCTAATCTTGCCAGGGAAATTACCCAAACTGAGATTTGGGACACTGATAAAATTATTGAGCACAATGTAATCGTCAAACAAGGCGGACATTTGATAATTAAAAATCATGCGGATATAGCTTTCGGAGGAGGTGTATCAATAACGGTTGAACAAAACGGCTCTTTGGCTATTTCAGATGGTGCAATATTACATTCAGAATGTAATTATATGTGGAGTGGAATTGTATCCAGAAGCTTCAGCGAAGTTGACGTTAAGAATTCAATCATTAGGGATGCCAATCATGCAATTGAATTATCCAACTCAAGCTATGCATATATTAAGAACACAAACTTTGAAAATAATACAGTTAGTATTTATGGAAATGATAATCCAGGTTCGGTAGCTATTGGTTACATTTTAGGAAATACTTTTACTTGTACTTCTAATCTGAAAAAAAATATCATCGATCCATCCGGATTAAACCTTACTCATCCATCTGCAGGAATTGAATTAAATGGGCTCCAAATTCCATTTGATCCCTATGGAGCACCATGTGTTTTTTCAAACCTGAATAATGGGATAGTACTTTCAGAAACTGATATGCAGATAGTGAGCTGTAGCTTTGATCAAATAAAGGACTATGAAATAACATCCCATTCTCTAAATGGTTATGCAATTCAAGCAAATGGCTCAGGGGGAGGTTATAAATTATCTGTTTCTGGTGGAGTACAGCCTGTTTCAATTGATCACTCGGACAATGGAATTCGCACAAACCATATGGGTGTAGAAATAGAATCCATTTCTATAGACAACACAGATTTCGGTATTTGGGTTCAGGGAAATGAATATGGCCTTTCCTCATTGATTGCTCATTCCAATCTGAATTGTAATATCCATGGAATTGAACTGTGGATGAATATCGGTTCTACCAGCCAGAAAATTATAGGAAATATTATCAATGTTGGAAGTCCTGGATTCAACCCTTCCGGGAATGCTATTCGAATTGACGATTCAAATATTATTAATAGTGGAATATTCGTAAATGGAAATATCATTGAAGCCAATAATTGCAAGGGCGGTATAACATTAATAAATGCAAGCAAAGCAAAAGTGTTGGAGAATAATGTTACACTTCATGATGCCATTAACAATTATTACGGCATAAGTCTATATAATAATGAATCCAGTATTGTCGAATGCAATACAGTGGTAGGTTCATCAAGCAATTCAGCGTCAAAGCAAAGAGGCTATATTTTTAATAAAAGCCCCAATTCCCTGGTTTCTTGTAACATCGAAAGTAACACTCATTTTGGATTTGAATTTGATGATATATGCGACAATTCTATTTTCCAGGAAAATATCATGAGCACCAATTGGTGTGGTTTATATTTAAATTCAAACGCTGTCATTGGAGTGCAACTCAGTATGGGAAATTTATGGGACTGCGCTTTACCATTTGGAAGTGGGTTTGAAGCGATAAATCAGGATTTGCCAAATTTAAATTCTTCAGAAATTTATGTTAATCAGGTGATGGACTGTTCAAACAGTTCAACAAATTTTGCATTGTCACCTTCAAATGTTCAGCCTAGTTTTAACTGGTTCTCCAATTCCACCAATCCACCTGCCAATGAATGTGCATTAGGAATTGTTTGTGCCACTCAAGATCATCCTCCTGGTGAAGGTACCAGTGATTTTGACGAAGCAGTTGCACAAAATCTTGTATCCTTTTTTGACTACAATGACGAAACAAAGACAGCCGCAAGACTATTGTTGTACAGTAAACTCGACAACAACACAGATCTTCTTTCCTCTACGATCTACCATCAATTCTATAATACTTTTTCTAATTCATCAGTTGCTTCAGTAAAAATAGTCCACGATAAGATGATTGACTCATACAAAGCAGATTCACTTTCATTGGTGGAATTAGGTACATATGACAGTTTAAATTCGGCTTATACAAATATCATTGACTCTTTAAATTACCTCATTGTTAGTGACACTTCGGGTACTCAAACTCAATTTTTAAATAATCAGCTTTCTTATTTTCTTGACTTAAAAACTGTATTGAAGAATGAAGGTCACATACTCTTTTCAAGTCTTGATTCAATATCAAAAATTCACTTGATAGATGCATTGAGTATTAACTCAAGCATATCTTCTGGTGACTTGATCATTAATAATTTAAAAAATATTAATGACATCATTGATAATTTTAGATTAAGATCTGATCAAACATTTACAGAGTCTGAAAAGATCATTATTGATGAAATTGCCTCCTTGTGTCCATTCGAAGGCGGAGAGGCTGTTTACAAAGCCCGATCTCTTCAGTTTTACATTGATCCTTCCATATCATACGACGATATCCAATTATGCCAACAATATGGCTATTTAAGAAAAATCAAACCAGAGGAAGAAGCAGCATTCAAAACGATTTTATCTCCAAACCCATCTGATGGAGAAGTTACTTTTTATCTTGATCCGGACATTGATTTGAAATACACCATTTACATATATGATTCAAGTTCCCGATTAATTTTTACCTCTCCTGAAAATATCCAAGGATCGGTATCAACCATTTCAAGCAGTAATTTGGAGGATGGAATTTATATGTATAAAATAAATTTCTCCAATCAAAAATCCTTGCAGGGTAAATTTATTATCATGCATTGAATAAATTCCATGATGGCCAGACTAAACATATCTATATTACAACTTTTAATTCCATTCACACTGGTATTTGGCCAAGGAGAAGCAAATAAATGGCTTGCAGGATACCACGTACCAGCAGGGCCCCAACCGCCGTGGGGAGTTAGTATGATAGATTTTAATCCTGGATTTCCTGACACTTCTATCACCACTATACCTATGAGTTTCCGTTTCACATGTGCCATTGCAAATGACAGTGCTGGAAACTTACTATTTTATACCAATGGTGTCTACATTGCAGATGCGAGCCACGATACCATGCTTAATGGATCAGGTATTAATCCAGGTCCATATGTGAATACATTTCGAGATGCTGGTTTAAGAATTCCTCAAGGTGATATCATCATCAGAGATCCTGGAAATTTAAACGAGTATTACCTTTTTCATGAAACAGCAACTTATGATTCCAACATAGGATCACAAGTTGAAGAATTGTACTATTCGAAAATTGATATGAGTCTAAATGGTGGTTTAGGAGCTGTTACTTCTAAAAACAATGTCTTACTTCATGATACCCTTCTGAATGGTGCAATTACCGCCGTCAGACATGCAAACGGGAGAGACTGGTGGCTTCAATTCCATAGATGGAATTCGTCTACCTTTGTAAGGTATTTAATTACATCCGGAGGAATTCAAGGGCCTTTTTATCAGACCATCGGTAGTCATTCTCAATATGGATCTACCGGAGGTGCAATTTTTTCACCAGATGGTTCAAAATTCGTACATAGCAATATAGAAATGGAAGTTGATTTGTTTGACTTTGACAGGTGTACCGGCGAACTTTCCAACCTGGTGCATTTTCATGCTCCGCAACCTACCTATGCAATCCATGCGGAATTCTCCCCAAACAATCGTTTCTTATATGTCAATACGGATAGCACAATTTATCAGTATGACTTGCACGCAAACAATATTTTTCTCTCTCGTCTTACAGTTGCCGAATTCGATACTTTTGCAGACCCGGGACCACCATTTTGGTGCTTTTTCGATATTCCAAAACTCGGTCCGGATAATAAAATTTATTACGCACCGGGAAATACCTGTGCCTCATTTCACGTAATCAACGATCCTGACAGCCTGGGAAGGGCATGTAATGTTACTCTTCATTCTCTTGCATTACCCAGTTATTGTGCCTGGACAATTCCGAATTTTTATAATTTTTGGTTAGGCAAAATTCCGGGTAGTGATTGTGATAGTTTAATAGACAATCTACTCGATTTACCTGTAGAAAATTTTAGTTTCAAAATTTTTCCAAATCCTTCTGATGGAATTGTAGATTTTGAGTTTCATTCACATTTAGAACAAAATTTCACCTTAAACATTTTCAATTCGGAAGGTAAAAACTTCTTTCAACAGATTATTCAAAAGAATGAATCTACCTATCGAATGCCGGCGAATGTTTTAAAACCCGGGTTTTACATCGCTGAACTAAGATCAAACCGAAGTGCATACCGACAGAAACTTATTGTAGAGTAATTTTTAACCACAAAAAAAAGGGAACCATTCAGGTTCCCTTGGTAGTCGGCAGATATTTTTTTACTGGATCTTTCTCACATTTACAGCATTCTGGCCTTTTTTGCCATCAATAACTTCAAATTCTACGGCATCATTCTCCCGTATTTTGTCGACAAGGCCGCTGTGGTGAACGAACACTTCTGCTGCGTTGTCATCTGCTACTATGAATCCGTATCCTTTGGACTCATTAAAGAATTTTACTTTACCAGTTTTCATTGGGTAATGGTTTTCATCACAAGGGTCAGCTGCAACCCGCGGACAACTGCCGTTGCGAGTAATTAATTGTCAAATGCGGGTTTAGAATTTCAAAGGTAGCAATCTATTCCAAACACGCAAATCTCATCAAAATTAATTCCCTGCCAGAAGCTCTTTTACAAGTCCGGAAACGATTTTATTATCGGCTTTCCCTGCAAAAAATTTAGATGCAGCACCCATCACTTTACCCATATCCTGCGGGGATGAAGCTCCAGCTTCCGCGATAATCCGTTTCAATTCAGACCGGATTTCAGCTTCATCCATTTGCTTTGGGAGAAATTTTTCTATAACACTTATTTCCTCCAGTTCTGGTTTGGCCAGATCGGGACGATTTTGTTGCTGATAAATCTCCACAGATTCTTTTCTTTGCTTCACCAGTTTCTGAAGCATTTTAATTTCATCTTCGGCAGACATGGTAGCTGCACCGGAAGTTTTTGCCATCAGAATCGATTGTTTGATCGCTCTTAAGCCACGCACACTTGCTTCATCTTTCGCAAGCATAGCGGTTTTCAATTCGGCGTTAATTCTCTCTTCAAAGTTCATGGTTGAAATAAATATTCCGGGATTAACAGACTTCCCTGATTTGATTTACGAAGATACAAATTTCACTGAATCATGCCGGAGTTACAAGAGACAGTGAATCTCATTGTCAATGCTACGCGATGAAGATCCCACAATCGGTATTGAATTAATCTTTTACATTATCCTGTTCTTTTCCGGACCATACAAATAAAAAACCCTCCCCGGAAAAGGGAGGGTTGGCATTCGGGATCAAAACTTAACATGAAAACTATTTTCAGAGGTGACTCCTGACAAATTTGTCGGATCAATCAACATTGTCGTGAAGAAACGAATTGTTCTGACGCAATTCCGCTTTCTTTTCGTCTTCATTAGACAATGAATAACGCGAAACATTGGACTCACTTGAATGAGGTACAGAATCCAGCTTGATATTTCTGCGTTTGTATGCCGGCTCTTTTTCCATATCAGTAATATTTGAATTGCCGATACGGTAACTAAGTGATTTCAATTTCAGGATACGTTCACGAGATTTGCGCAATTGCTCCTCTGTCGGATCTTCTTCCAGTGTGTGATCGTTAAGGTTGTATACCACCTGATCTTGTTTGCGTTCCAGCGGCTCTTCTTTCTTTTCCGCAATCGGAGTTCCGATGGGAGATTCTTTGGAAGTGTTTCCTACACTGAATTCAAAACTGATTTCATTGTTTTCCTGAATCATCTCTTTGTTGTCATTCGAATGCAAAGGTTCAGATGATTTGATCAGCGTAGGCTCCATTGAAACTACATCTGCTACTTGTTCCTTTTGAACCGGAGGAATATTTGCTGCCGGAGCATCTTTGCCTAAAACATGCACCACTTTGGCATTGTGTTTTACAATCTCCAGGTCATGGCCAAGTTCTTCGCGGGTTTTAAAACCGGTCGCGATGATGGTCACATTGAGCATATCACCCAATTCTTCTTCGTGACAATTTCCCCAGATAATGTCGGCAGTCAATCCCGCCTGCTCCTGGATGTAATCTGTAATTTCTCCGATTTCATCCATCGTTACCTCACGAGTACCGGAAGCGATATTCATGAGGATGTAACGGGCACCTTTGATATTATTATCGTTCAGGAGTGGAGAAGCGAGTGCCTGTTCCACAGCTTTAATTGCTCTGTTTTCTCCTTCCGCTTTAGAGGAACCCATGATGGCTACGCCACTGTTTTGCACGGCAGTTTTCACATCTTCAAAATCCACATTGATGTAACCGGTTACAGTGATGATCTCAGCGATACCTTTAGCGGCAGTAGTGAGGATATCATCGGCATGTGAAAAAGCTTCAGACAATTTGAGGTTGCCGAACATTTCACGCAGTTTTTCATTGCGGATAATCAGAATAGTATCCACACTACGTTTCAATGCTTCGATTCCTTCATCCGCCTGGATTTTACGTTTCTTGCCTTCGAAATCAAACGGGATGGTTACAATACCTACTGTCAGGATTCCCATTTCACGGGCAGTTTGCGCGATGATAGGCGCTGCACCGGTTCCGGTACCGCCACCCATTCCCGCCGTGATGAACACCATGCGCGTATTGTCCAGCAATATTCTGCGAATGTCTTCAATGTTTTCGATAGCGGCATTTCTGCCCACTTCCGCGATGGATCCTGCACCCCGACCATCTGTTAAGCTTGATCCCAACTGAACCTTTGATGGTACAGGTGACATTTCAAGAGCCTGGGCGTCTGTGTTACAAACGATGAACTCCACGCCTTTAATGCCCTGACGGTACATGTGGTTCACGGCATTGCTACCTCCTCCACCAACACCAATCACCTTGATGATAGAGGTATTTTCTCTCTGAAGATCGAATTCCATGTGTAAATAGTTTTTGTTAAGTTTTAAATATTCCCTGTTTTGATCACTTCAATTCATTATCCGGCTCTTCTTCGAAAATCTTTTTGATTGCATCGAAGAAACCGCCACCGGTGCGACTAGGCGGAACGAGTTTATCCGACTTGCCTTTCTTTTCGAATTCCGCTTTGTCCCGGATTTTCTTTTGCGCCAGTTTTTTCTTTTCCATTTCATGAAATCCTTTGATCACCAATCCAACACTGGTCGCATACATCGGACTTTTCAACTCATCAGCACCTTTTGCAAGATGTTCATTCGGATAACCGATTCGTGTATCCATACCGGTAATGAATTCTACCAGCTGCACGATGTGACGAAGTTGTGCTCCGCCACCGGTGATCACGATTCCAGCCACCAGTTTCTTTTCGAAGCCCGAATTTTTTATCTCGTAATAAACATGCTCAACAATCTCTTCCATTCTTGCCTGGATGATGTTGGCAAGATTGCGGATGGAAATTTCTTTTGGCTCTCTGCCGCGCAATCCCGGAATGGAAACAATTTCATTTTCCTGATTTTCACTCGCAAGAGCGGAACCAAAACGGATTTTCAACAATTCAGCCTGACTACGGATGATCGTGCAGCCTTCTTTGATATCTTCAGTGATAACATTTCCACCGAAAGGAATCACCGCTGTGTGGCGAATTACTCCATCCTGAAAGATCGCGATATCGGTAGTTCCACCGCCGATATCCACTAACACCACACCCGCCTCTTTTTCTTCGTCAGTCAGTACTGCTTCGGAGGAAGCAAGCGGCTCCAGAAATAAGCCTTCGGTGTGCAAACCAGCGCGGTTCACACATTTGTAAATATTTTTTGCCGCTGTAACCTGGCCGGTGATGATATGGCAATTTGCTTCGAGACGAATACCTGACATCCCGATCGGATTTTTAATTCCCTGTTCGCTGTCGACAATGTACTCCTGAGGGATCACGTGAATAATTTCTTCTCCGGGAGGCATGGCGAGTTTGTACATATCTTCCACAATCGCGTCAATATCTGTCTGACTGATTTCGTCTTCCAGTGAGTTGCGCATTTTCTGACCGCGGTGCTGCAAACTTTTAATGTGTTGTCCGGCAATTCCAACATATACATTTCCGATCTCCACATTGGAGCGACCGGATGCTTCCTGCACAGACATTTTGATGGACTCAATCGTGTTCACAATATTGGTAACAACGCCACGGGTAACACCAAGAGATTCACTCTTGCCATACCCGAGAATATCAATTTTTCCAAACTCATTCTTCTTGCCAACAATGGTGCAAATTTTAGTTGTGCCAATGTCGAGTCCTACAATGATGTCGTTCGTTTCCATCCTTATTTTTTAGTGCAGACCACCTGGTCTTTGTATTTCAGATTAATGACTTTGTATTTATTCCATCCGGATTTATTCAATCCTTCAGTATAAAACGTAAAGAGCTTATCAAATTTCTCTTCGATCAGCTGATCATTTCCCAACAGAATAGTATGATCTCCTACACGAGGAACCAACTCCATATCGCCATTCGCATTCACATAGATCTGTTCGATCTGCGCATTCCAGAATTCGTGGTGATGAATGTAATCCGCCACTTTGTAAACCTGCTCAATGCGTGACAAGTGAACGCTGGTATCCGAAGGATCTTCGGAGATCACCCGAACACTGTTTTCAGTTTGCTTATCGAAAATATACCCGTTCGCTACCGGAACACGTGCAGTATATTTTTCTGACATCGGCATAAATACTCCCTGGTCATCAATATAAAAGCTTTCATGATTGAAGTTCAAAATTCTGACCACAGGACACCGTTGTTTTACCTCAATATTGAGCTTTCCATCAACGGTTGAAAATACTTCAGCGCCTGAAATGAAGGGGTTGTTATCAATGATTTTTTCCAACAAAGCAATGTTAATAGATCGCATCGTTTGCCCTTTCAATTCTCCGAACTTATCGTGAACCAGAGCCTGGATGTCCCCCGCTTCCACAAAGGCGAAACCGCTGGAGTCTTCCACCACAATGCGCACATCGTTGCAAAGCATATTGGCTTGCTTGCTTTCTGTAAAGCCAACTGTGATGGCAAATGCTACCAGTACCAATACCCAGGTGCTTACTTTCCCGGCTCTTTTCCAATTGATTGAGGGTTTCATCATGGAGGCGAATTATTCAGACTGTTGTAAATATTCAGTGATCGGATTCACTAACTGATCAATGTCACCTGCTCCGAGTGTGAGCAGCACATCAAATTCATGTTGCCGCAATGCTTCCGGAAAATCAGACAACCTTGCCAGAGACTTGGTTTTGAGAGTGACTTTATCCCAAATCAGTTTGGAATTGACTCCATCAATCGGTTGTTCTCTTGCCGGATAAATATCGAGCAACACCAAATCATCCAACAATGAAAGTGAAGAAGCAAATCCATCTGCAAAATCACGTGTTCTGGTAAACAAATGAGGCTGGAAGATCCCCATGATTCGTTTTCCCGGATACAGTTCCCGTGCAGAAGCAATACATGCTCTTAATTCTTCAGGATGATGAGCATAATCATCTATATAAATAACATTGTTACTTTTTACCTGATAATCGAATCTTCTTTTCACTCCGGTGTAAGTGGAAAGTCCTTTCCGGATTTGCTCATCGGAAATTCCAAGTTGTCTTACTACCCCGATCGCTGCCACCGCATTTTCTACATTGTGAAGTCCAGGCATCTCGGAAGTAAGATCTTTAATACAATGACCCGCTTCATTCCAGTCGAAATGATAACGATGATTTTCTATCCGGATGTTTCCGGCAAAAAAATCAGCCTTACCCTGCACTGAATAATCTGCAGTCTTCTTATTGACTTTGCTGCTGCCAATATCCAAACCCTTTCTGTAGATCAATGTACCTCCTTCTTTCACCTGAGCAGCGAAAAGCCGATACGACTCTTCCATGTAGTTTTTGTCCCCATAGATATCGAGATGATCGGCATCCATGGAAGTAATCACGGCGATATCCGGGAATAAAGTCAGGAAGGACCGATCGTATTCATCCGCCTCTACGACCACAATACTTTTCGAATTATTTTTGCCGATGAGGAGATTGGTATTGTAATTTTTTGTGATGCCTCCAAGAAATGCTGAACAATCAACTCCTGCAGACCGCAGCAGGTGTGCAATCATCGAAGAGGTGGTTGTTTTTCCATGTGTTCCTGCAACAGCGATCGTAAAAGCATTTTGTGTGATCAGCCCGAGCACTTCTGAACGTTTCCAGATTTTGTAACCGGCAGCAATGAAATGCTGATATTCCGCATGATCTTTTGGAATTGCCGGAGTGTACACCAACAGTGTTCTTTCTTTTGAATCATTCAACACATCAGCCGGAATTTCCGAAACAGCATCTTTGAAATGAACGGGAATTCCTTCTTTCGTCAAAGCATCAGTTAGCGGAGTGGGAGTTTTATCATACCCATTAACTTGTTTTCCCATTGCTTTGAAATAACGTGCCAGCGCAGACATACCAATGCCTCCGATCCCCAGGAAATACACGTTTTTCAGTTTTGCAAAATCCACTTTAACGAACTATGAAGGTTGAACGAGGCTATAGACGATAGCAGCAATTTTCGCTGCTGAATCAGGCAAAGCCAGAGATTGTATCGATTTTTTTAATTGTTCTTGTTGAGAGGTATTTTTCACTAATGACAAACAGGTATTGATCAAATTTAATCCCGCATCCGCATCTCTTACCAATACAGCTGCATTTACATTCACCAGCGCCATCGCGTTTTTGGTCTGATGATCCTCAGCTACATTCGGTGAAGGAACAAGCACTGCCGGTTTTGCAGCTAATGCCAATTCAGAAACTGAGCTGGCTCCTGCTCTTGAAATCACCACATCCGCGGCAGCATAGGCAAGATCCATTCGCTGAATGAAAGGAGTGATGCACACTCCCGCTTTCGCCGCTTCTCCCTGTATATTCGCAATTCTCGGGAAAAACAATTTGCCTGTTTGCCAGATCAACTGCACATTTTCAGAAGCCAGCTTCTTCCATCCTTCCTGCAAACATTCATTCAATGTGCGTGCACCCAGACTTCCGCCAATAAGCAGCACCGTTTTCTTTTCAGGAACAAGTCCAAAGAATTTTAATGCTTCGTCTCGTTTACCTTCGAGATTCTGAATATCCTGCCGTACTGGATTTCCGGTAAGAATTATTTTTTCTTTCGGGAAATATTTCTCCATCCCTTCGTAGGCTACACAGATTTTTCTAACACGACGGGACAATATTTTGTTGGTAATGCCGGCATATGAATTCTGCTCTTGTATCAGACACGGAATCTTCATGCCGGATGCCGCAAACAGCAATGGTCCACTTGCATAACCTCCGACTCCGATGGCAACATCCGGTTTGAAAGAACGAACTATGGTCCTTGCACGAAGGACACTTTGAATTATTTTGAAAGGAAGTTTGAGATTTGACAAACTCAACTTCCTCTGAATGCCACTGATATTTAATCCTTCTATCGAATATCCTGCGGCCGGAACTTTCTCCATCTCCATTCTTCCTTTGGCGCCAACAAACAGAATTTCATTCTTCGGATTCATCGCTTTCAACGCGTTCGCGATGGCAATTGCAGGAAAGATATGTCCTCCTGTTCCACCGCCGCTGATCACAACACGTATCTCAGGCTGCTGCAAGCTCCTGTCCTCCTTCTTTTTTCTCTTTTTCAACCTGTCGGCTCACACTCAAAACCACACCGATTGAAATACTCGTAAACCAAATAGATGTTCCTCCCATACTCAGCATGGGCAAAGGCTGTCCGGTTACCGGAAAGAGATTGACTGCAACGGCCATGTTGATCATGGCCTGGAATACAAGACTGAATGCACACCCGATGGCAAGCAATGTTCCGAATGCCATAGGACTATGATGAATGAATCGTATGACACGAAAGAATAACCAGATGTATAAAAAGATAATGAGAATGCCTCCAATCAGTCCATACTCTTCCACAATAATCGCATAGATAAAATCAGAGTATGGATGAGGCAGATAATTTCTCGCCTTACTGTTTCCCGGAAAACGTCCGAACAATCCTCCACCTGCAATGGCAATTTTTGCCTGATCCGTCTGGTAATTATCCTGATTGTCGTCGCTGGTGAATCTTTCTATTCTCGCTTTCCACGTATCAATCCGTCCTGTTTTACCAATGGCCAACATGGTTACGACAAACAAACCAAAACAAATGATCGCGATTCCACCGAGACCGAGAATGTATTTCATGTTGATTCGTCCGATGAACATGAGGAAACAACAGGAAATAAACAAGACTGCAGCGGTAGAAAAATTTGCCGGCAGGATTAACGCACACACTCCAAGTACCGGCAACACAATCGGCAAGAAAGCGGATTTGAAACTTTTTATTTCATCCTGTTTTTTCGACAACATTCGCGCGACAAACATAATGAGTGCAAGTTTTGCAAAATCGGAAGTCTGAAAAGTAATGTTCATTCCTGGTAAAGTGATCCAGCGACTTGCTTCATTCAGATTCGTACCATTCACCAATGTTAAAATCAACAAGGGTAAAGAGAGAATCAATGCAATGGTCGAAAACCGGGAGTAGTATGTATACTTGATAGCATGTGCCGCATACATCAGACCCAATCCAAGAACAAGGATAGACAAATGCTTCATCAGGTAATACTCTGTATTCCCGCTTTTGAATTTATATGCAAGTGTTCCCGTGCTGCTATATACTGCCAGCAATGAGAAAATGGACAAAATGAAAACAATCAGCCAGATTGTCCGGTCACCTTTGAAATACTTGTCGAGCCAGGTTGCCTGCATGTGGATTAAATGATGGATAGAAATTAATAATGATTGCGAAAGCTTAGAGAGCTTTCACAGCTTTCTTGAACTGACGACCTCTGTCTTCGTAATTTTCAAACAGATCAAAACTCGCGCAGGCCGGAGACAACAATACTACATCGCCTTTTTTCCCGAGTTTGTAACTTGCCTGTACAGCTTCTTCAGCGCTACTTGTTTCAACGATTTGTTCAACGACATCTTTGAAAGCTTTGATAATTTTTTTGTTGTCAGTTCCCAGGCAAACAATGGCTTTCACTTTTTCTTTCACCAAATCATGAAGCATAGTGTAGTCATTACCTTTGTCGACACCACCAAGAATAAGAACAACAGGGCGGCTGAAACTTTCGAGCGCATACCAGGTGGAATTCACATTGGTAGCTTTTGAATCGTTAATGAATTCAATTCCATGAACTGTAGAAACATGTTCCAGACGATGTTCAACATTTCTGAAGTCCGATAAGCTTTCGCGAACTACCTCTTTACGGATTTCGAGCACACGGGAAGCGATTCCGGCGGCCATTGAATTGTACAAATTGTGTTTTCCCTGTAATGCAAGTTCATGAATCAGCATAGTGAAGTGAGGTTGGTTAGAGTGTGTGTTTATGTGTATGTTTTCTTTTTCAAGCCAGGCACCTTCAGTCATTTCCTTTTTAATGGAAAACGGATACTTGTGTGCCGCAATAGGAATGTTGTTGATGTATTGAGCAGTGATCGGATCGTCTTCACAATAGATGAAAGCATCTGTTGCGGTCTGATTCTGTACAATGCGAAACTTCGACTGCACATAATTTTTCAATTCGTAATCGTAGCGGTCGAGATGATCCGGAGTAATGTTGGTGAGGATGGCGATATCGCATTTGAAATCAAACATGCCATCCAGCTGAAAACTGCTTAACTCCAGAACGTAATAATCAAAATTCTGCTCCGCTACCTGGAGAGCCAGACTCTTCCCTACATTTCCTGCCAGGCCAACATTGAGTCCGGCTTTGCGGAGGATGTGATACACAAGCAAGGTGGTAGTCGTCTTCCCGTTAGTTCCGGTGATTCCGATCATTTTCGCCGTTGTAAATCTTCCCGCAAATTCAATCTCACTGATCACCGGAATTTTCGCTGCACGGATTTTTTTCACCAGTTCAGCTTTATCCGGAATCCCGGGACTCTTCACGACTTCCGCGGCATTTAAAATTTTTTCTTCCGAATGTTTCCCTTCTTCATAAGCTATCCCGTGCTTCTCAAGCAATACTTTGTATTGATCTTTGATTTTACCAGCATCGGATACAAATACATCATGACCCTGCTTCAGGGCAAGAACGGCTGCTCCCACTCCGCTTTCCGCGGCGCCGAGAATCACAATTCTTTTTTTAGATGATGTAGTCATAATCAACAAATGATTTTATCTCAACTTCAATGTGACAACAGTGATGATGGCAAGCATAATCCCGATAATCCAGAATCGTGAAACAATTTTTGCTTCATGATATCCGAGCTTCTGATAATGATGGTGCAAGGGAGACATCTTGAAAATCCTCCTGCCTTCGCCGTATTTCTTTTTCGTGTATTTGAAATAACTCACCTGAATCATAACAGAAAGATTTTCCACGAGGAAAATTCCGCACAAGACCGGGATCAACAATTCTTTCCGGATCGCGATAGCAAACGTGGCGATGATGCCGCCCAATGCAAGACTGCCTGTATCACCCATGAATACCTGTGCCGGATAAGCATTGTACCAGAGAAATCCAACACAGGCTCCGACAAACGCCGCGATGAAAACTACCAGCTCACCGGCATTCGGTATGTACATTATGTTCAGGTAATTCGCGAAAACAGTATTACCGGAAACGTACGCGAGAATTCCCAGCGTGGCTCCGATGATAGCGGAAGTCCCGGTTGCGAGTCCGTCAATTCCATCGGTGATATTTGCACCATTGGAGACTGCAGTGATAATCAGAATGACCACCGGGATAAAAATTAACCATGACCAGCGATGGTATCCCGGCCCCATCCATTTTAACAGAGAAGCATAATCGAATTCATGATTCTTGACAAAAGGAATTGTTGTGGTAGTCGACTTCACCGCGACAGGAGAAACCAGAATGCTTTCGTTCTGCCTGAGATTTTCAATCACATTCGTAGATTCCGTCTGTACTCGAATTTCATTTTTCCCCGATTTTTCTTTTACAACAACGTACGGATTGAAGTACAAAGTGCTGCCAATGATGAGACCCAAACCAACCTGTCCCATGATTTTAAATTTACCGGCAAGACCTGCTTTGTCTTTCTTGAACACTTTGATATAATCATCAATGAATCCAATCAACCCGAGCCAGACAGTTGTAACCAGCATGATGATCACATACACATTGAGTAAGCGGGCGAACAGCAATGTTGGAATGAGAATAGCGCCAAGCATGATCAATCCTCCCATGGTAGGAGTTCCCTGCTTCTCTTTTTGTCCTTCCAGTCCGAGATCACGAACTAACTCACCCACCTGCTGACGGTGCAGATAACGGATGATGTTCTTTCCGAAAATCAACGCGATGATCAGTGAAGTGATAATGGCCAATGCCGCACGGAAAGAGATATACTGGAACACACCTGCTCCGGGTAAATCAAATTCCTTATGTAAATAGGCAAAGAGGTAGTACAACATATCAATTCATGAGGTTGAAAAAATCCTGCAATACTTTTTTATCATCGAAAGGAGAACGAACTCCTTTGACTTCCTGGTATTTTTCGTGTCCCTTACCGGCAACCAGAATCACATCACCCGGTTGCGCAAGGGATACTGCTGTTTTTATCGCTTCTTTTCTGTCTACAATCGAGAGCGTTTTTCTTACTTCTCCCAGCGGAACTCCTTTTTCCATCTGGTGAATGATTTCTGCCGGATCTTCCGAACGCGGATTATCACTGGTCAGAATCACACGATCACTGAGTTCACAGGCAATCTTCGCCATCACCGGACGTTTTGCCGCGTCACGGTCACCTCCACAACCAACTATGGTGATCACTCGTCCTTGTCCGGAACGTACATCATGAATCGTGGAAAGCACATTCTGTAATGCATCGGGAGTATGCGCATAGTCTACTACTCCTACGACATTCGCACGTGAAGTGAGAAAATCGAATCTTCCTTCCACCGGAGCTAATCTGCTCACCGCTGTCAGCACATCCATTTTTTGTTCATTCAGCAACAAAGCGGCCGCATAGCAGGCAGTAAGGTTATAGGCATTGAAACTGCCGATCAGTCTGCAAAGCACTTCATGTCCATCGAGATTCAGCAGCAATCCTGTAAACTGATTTTCGATTAACCTGCATTTGTAATCGCTCATCGAACGTAAACTGTATGTGTACTTTCTGGCTTTGGTGTTTTGCATCATCACCAATCCGTTTTTATCATCATTGTTTACAAGAGCAAAGGCAGTATCCGGCAGTGAGTCAAAAAAACCTTTCTTAGCCTTAATGTATTCTTCAAAAGTTTTATGGTAGTCGAGATGATCGTGCGTGATATTGGTAAATATTCCTCCAGCAAAGCGAAGGCCTGCAATGCGTTTTTGCACCACCGCATGCGAACTCACTTCCATGAAAGCATGCGAACATCCTTCGTCAACCATCGCGGAGAGTAGCGCATTCAGTTGCAACGGATCAGGTGTAGTATGTGTAGATGGAATTACCTGATCATTGATTTGATTTCTTACAGTTGACAATAATCCACAGGGATGTCCGAGTGATTTGAATAACTGAAACAACAATGTTGCAGTGGTGGTTTTTCCATTGGTACCTGTAACACCAACCAGCTCTAATTTTTCGGATGGATTTCCGTAAAAATTAGAAGCTATCTGCGCGAGCG
Source organism: uncultured Bacteroidota bacterium (assembly GCA_937871435.1). Taxonomy (GTDB): domain Bacteria; phylum Bacteroidota; class Bacteroidia; order AKYH767-A; family 2013-40CM-41-45; genus JADKJP01. Next base: position 91,574 of record CALMQM010000103.1, read on the forward strand.
CAAAAGAAGAATCAGCCACTCTTACATAAGTGACTCCGCTTTGCAATTCAGAAGGGAAATGTTCACATACAATCGCGACAGCACCTTTTTCAATCACGGCAGGAATATATGTATGCCCGTCTGACTGTGTACCTTTGACAGCGACAAACAAACTGCCTTCGCGTACTTTACGACTGTCAAAACACACATCAGTGATATGCGTGTCGGTAAATCCGGCCACATCCACGATGCCTGTTTTGTAAAGTATGTCTTTCAGTACGTTCATATTTTCACTCGACTTAACTCAGTTCGATTTGTATTTGCTGTCCGCGGCGAATTTTTGTTCCTGCCTGGATCGACTGACGTGTAACCCAGCCTTTCCCGTTGATTTGCACATTCAATCCGGCATTCTCAAGCAGGTACAGAGCATCTTTTAAACCCATCCCTACCACATTTGGAACCAGGCCCACAATTGTTTTGCGTTCATTGGCTTTCATCTGGTCGGCTCTGGAATCCACACTAACCCAGTATGCATCCGGATTTTCAGACGCTGCACTGAGATTTAATTTCCCGAGTACTTTATGTAAATCCTTTTGCTGCCCTGCTTTTACAAGCGGGTTGGAAAGAATAAGACTGTCAGTATGCGACGGACTTTCATTCATATCAAGGTGATTTGAATACACCTTATCCGCGATCTCCTTAAAAATCGGAGCTGCCACAGCACCACCGTAATACACATCATTGGAAGGAGCATACACCACCACTATGCAACTGTACTTTGGTTTATCCGCAGGAAAATATCCGACGAATGAAGCCTGGTAAGTCATGTGCTCCTTGTCGTATCCGTATTTATTATTGAAAATTTGTGCTGTACCTGTCTTCCCTGCAATCTTGTAAGGAGATTTATTGAGCATGGATGCGGTACCATGCTGCACTACGCCTTCAAGCATCGTGTGTGCCTTGGCCAGAACCTGCGGTGAAGCAATTGAATCCCGGATGACTTGTGTAGAGAATTCACGAATGACTTTACCATGATTCAGTACTTTACTCACAAACATCGGTCGGACCATCCTGCCATTGTTGGCTACAGCATTATAAAACGTGAGCGTTTGCAACGGTGTAAGTTTGGATTCATAACCGATAGAGATCCATGGAAGTGATAGTCCGGACCAGCTTTTATCTGTTACACTCTTGATGAATGGCTGACCTTCTCCCTCAATCTGCAGTCCGAGTTTTTCTGAAAGTCCGAAAGACTTCAGTCTTGAAATGAAAGCTTCAGGATTCTTCAGGTAGCGCTGATAAATAACACGAGAGATCCCAACGTTGGAAGAACTTTCAAACGCCTGCTGAACAGAAAGCTTTGGAGATTTCGGTGGATGCGCATCTTCCATCTTCTTACCGAAATACACAGAAGTACCGTTGCCAACATTGATGCTGTCGTTGAGATCCACCAGTCCGTCTTCGAATGCTGCCATGAGTGACGCCAGTTTGAAAGTGGAACCGGGCTCGGAAGCTTCGGCAATCGCGTAATTAAAATTCTCTACATAATCTCCATCCTTGTTTCTTGACAAATTCGCGATGGCTTTGATGGCGCCGGTAGAAACCTCCATCAATACCGCGCATCCATGATCCGCATTGTGTTCGCGCAGGTGTTGTTCCAGAGAATGTTCCGCGACATCCTGAATATTGATATCCAGAGTTGTCATTAAATCATTCCCGTCGCGTGGTTCTACTTCATCTTTGTCGCGCACCGGCATTTTTACGTTGCCGCTGATTCGTTGCATCAAACGCTGTCCGCCCACACCCTGCAAATCGGAGTTGAAAGAGGCTTCTACTCCTACCGGTTTGATATCGCGAACTGTTCCGATTGTCCGTGAAGCGAGGTGGCCAAATGAAAGCTGACGCATGTTTTTTTCGTCCACGATCAATCCGCCTTTGTTACGACCCATTCGGAGAATCGGAAATTTTTTGAGCTGTTGTAATTCTGAGAAGCTCACATTTCTCTGCAACAAATAATATCTGTTGCGTTCAGCTCTTGCTTCTTTTATTTCATGATGATAGTCCTGCCAGGATTTATCTTTAAAAAGCGCAGCCAGTGCCTGCGCGAGTGAATCTACTCCGGCATTAAAAACTTCGTCAGTAACCGCAGTGGCACGGGTATCGAAACGGATATCATAAATCGGAACAGAAGTGGCAAGCAAGCTTCCGTCATCTGAAAAAATATTTCCTCTGGATGCTTCAATTGGCTCGAAAGACAAAGTCATGCTGTCCTGCTTCGCGCGCCATTCGTCTCCCTGAACAAACTGTATTCTCACAATCTGCACGATGATGGCAAGACCCATCACACAGATCAGCAAAAAGGCGAGGTAAATCCTCCAGAGAATGTCTTTTTTTACTTCCATGTTCTTCAGCCGGATTACTTTTTGGTACGGACTGGATCTGTAACTACTATCATTCGCGGAGGTTCTGTCGTTTCCTTGATGTTTTCAGATTCCAGGGCTCCGGCCACCTGTGATTGCCGGCTGTTATTCATCAACATGGATTTGGTGGAAATATATTCCGCTCTCTTTTCTTTCAATTCTGTTTTGGTGTGATCAATTTCACGAATCACTCTTTCCGCATAATAACTGTTGGCGATGTAGCCAATGATGAGCAGTGTGACAAAGAGGATAAAAGGCATCGCATGAACAATCTGGTTCCTGTCAAGAACCCCGAAAACATTGACCAGTTTCACCAGACGGCGCGCCGGACGCGATGAACGCTTTTTCGGTTTGGGTGACGGAGCCGGCTCTTCCTGCACTTCGTCCTTGAGTTTGTTTTCTGCCATAGACTAAATCCGTTCTGCAATTCTCAGCTTTGCACTTCTCGCCCTCGGATTGCGAGAAATCTCAGCTTCACCGGCCTCCACCGGTTTTTTTGTTAATGCCCGAAACGGCACTTGTATGTTGTTTCCAAATAAATCTTTCTCAGTCTCTCCTTCGAATTTCCCTCTGGAGATAAAATTTTTAACCAGCCTGTCTTCTAAAGAATGATAAGACATCACCACCAATCTGCCTTGTTGACCAATCACTTCTGAAGAACGAAGCAGTAACTCCTTCAATGCATTCAACTCATCATTCACTTCAATCCGTATTGCCTGAAACACTTTCGCGTAATACTGCGATTCGTGTTGTTTATCTACGCAGGAAGAAATTCTCTCTTTGAAATCATCTATCTCTTCAATCTTCCTTTCTTTTCTTATCTCCGCTATTTTTCTTGCCAGACTGCGTGCATTTCTCACTTCACCAAATTCCGACAGCAACCGAAGCAATTCTGATTCGGGATATTCATTCAGCACTTTTGCGGCTGTCAGATCAGACTTTCTGTTCATGCGCATATCCAGTGGCGCATTGAAGCGGATAGAAAATCCTTTTTCCGCTTCATCGATCTGATAGCTTGAAATCCCGAGATCTGCAAGCAATCCATTCACCGGCAGCGCATCGAAATAGCGCAGAAAGTGACGGATGTAGCGATAGTTGTGTCGCACCAGCGTAAATCGCTTATCAGCTATCGCGTTTTTCTGCGCATCCTCGTCCTGATCAAAAGCGATGAGCCTTCCTTTAGGTCCGAGTCGTTTCAGAATTTCCCGGCTATGACCACCGCCACCGAAAGTGACATCGACATAAATTCCGTCAGGCACAATCCGGAGCGCATCCACACATTCCTGTAAGAGCACGGGATCATGATACGTCGTCATCGTCACGTTGCTTCTTACCCATCACATCCTCCGCCAACTGCGCGAAGTCTGATGATTCATCCTTCATCATTCTTTCGTATTCGGCCTGCGACCAGATTTCAATCCGGTTCCCATATGCAAAGAGCACAATGTCTTTTTCAATACCGGCAAAATCAGCGAGTGTCTTTGGCAACAACAAACGGTTGGTTGCATCGAGCTCTATCTCTGTTGCTCCCCGGTTGAACTTCCTGATGAACTCACGATTCTTCCGCACGTACAGGTTCAACTCATTCACTTCTTCACTGATCTTCTCCCACACCTTCTTGGTATAAATAATCAGGTGCTTTTCAATTCCGCGATGCACAACGAAATGCTTTTGCTCTTTCGCCGGGATTTGCTTCTTCAAAGCAACCGGCAACAGAAAACGCCCTTTCGCATCAATCGTACATGGAAACTCTCCGATATACCCCGCCATCGCTGAATTTTTGGATGCGCTAATGTAGAAAATAAATTCCCACTTTCTACCACTTTCTACCACTTTGTTGAAAACTTTCTGAACCCCGCTACTGGCAAGGCTTTCAGAGGGTGCGAAGGAGTCATTTCCAAAAAAATTGGACCGTAAAATGGCCTACAACCAGGAAATTTTTACCTGCCGTGGGAGTTTGTGGAAGTGCCGGAAAGAGGTGAAAAGCCTCACATCAACAGCTATTTAGATGAAGATGGATGCAACATTTTTTGTTTTCTGAGATTCTTCTTTGAAGATGATCAGAGAAACTGACATCTGCGAGTCGAACATTCATCCGGAACTTCACATTTTTCTTTTTTTCTCTACATTTGGAAAAACAATTCTTATGCGTTACGAAATCAAACGCGAAAACAATTTCCAATACATCGAAGAAGGAAATGGCCCGCCATTAATCCTCCTCCATGGATTGTTCGGCGCACTCAGCAATTGGAAAGATGTCGTAGAGAAATTTTCGAAAGAGTATACAGTGGTTATCCCACTTATGCCCATCTACACTCTTCCCGTATTGAACACCAACGTGAAGGCTCTTGCTGATTTTGTCCACGATTTCATTTCCTGGAAACAATACAAAAACCCAATCCTCATTGGCAATTCTCTGGGAGGACATGTGACACTCGTCTATGTAAAGAAACATCCGGATACCATTTCTGCCATGGTACTTACCGGTAGCTCCGGCTTGTATGAAAATGCAATGGGCGGAACTTTTCCAAAGAGAGAGGATTACAATTTCATTAAATCAAAAGTTGAATATACTTTCTACGATCCCAATACTGCTACCAAAGAACTGGTGGATGAAGTGTTTGGCATTGTGAACGACAAAGGAAAACTGATCCGGATTCTGAGTCTTGCAAAATCCGCGATTCGCCACAATATGAGCGAAGACCTGAAGGATATGACCATGCCTGTATGTCTGATTTGGGGTAAACAGGATACCATCACACCACCGGATGTCGCGGAAGAATTTCACCGCTTACTTCCGAAAAGTGATTTATTCTGGATCGATCAATGCGGCCACGCTCCCATGATGGAACAAGCTGAACAATTCAACACTATCCTTCATGCCTGGCTGAAAAAATTACCTCCGGCAAAGAATTCCTGATCTTTTCTCCCATTTCTCAGACCATCCCGATGACTATTCGTGAAGCACGTTTTATTGCCAGTCAGACTACCTACACAAAATGTCCGGAACCTGTGCTTCCTGAATATGCTTTCATTGGGAGATCCAATGTTGGAAAATCCTCATTGATTAACATGCTCGTCGGACGAAAAGGTCTGGCCAAAACATCTGGTACACCGGGGAAGACACAACTTATCAATCATTTTATTATTAATGAAAGCTGGTATCTGGTAGACTTGCCCGGATATGGATTTGCGCGTGTCGCGAAATCAGCGAAGGCCACATGGGATACCATGATTCGCGAATACCTGAATAAACGCAGCAACCTGATGACGGTTTTTATTCTGGTAGACATCCGGCTGGAACCGCAAAAAATTGATCTCGCGTTTATCCAATGGGTAGGAGAAAATAATATTCCTCTCGCTATTGTCTTTACCAAGGCGGATAAATTGTCCAAGCAACAGATTATGTATTCTGTTGAAGGATATAAAAAGGAATTAAAAAAAACCTGGGAAGAATTGCCGCTTCTTTTTATCACTTCTTCAGAAAAAAAAGAAGGCCGCGAAGAATTGCTTGATTACCTTGAAGCAACGAATTCGGTTTTTGTTAAACCTTCCTGATTCGCCATTTCATTCCTCACAATTTATTTCCCCGCGGATTTAGCAATCTTTTTTCCAAATGAATCAGCGAACTGCCTGATTTCAGCTGCCAGTTCCGCATCATTGGTAGAGCGCAGATAAGTATCTGCCATCGTTGCAAAATTTTCGTAAAAGAATCTTTTCATATCATCAACCAACATATCCTTCGTCCACAAATCAATACGCAACGTTGTATTATCCTTCGGATCCCAGATAGAAACCATGGTCGCTTTCGCCGGCTTCCTGCCTTCCACTCCGCTGTCAGAAGCCTCCCATTCCAATCGAGCCGGAATTTTGTCTTCATCCAGGGTTACAATAAATCTTATCTCTGATGTTTTCATAATTCGTTGTACGTTTTAATCAGACAAAATTTTATTTTGCCGGTTTGTATTTAGATTCCTGAAAAATTTTCTGCAAATCTTTTTCTTCCATCAATTGCGACAATGAAATATCCGGATGATTCTCTGCATATGAGCGGATGATATTCCAGCCAATAAACTGTCCGATATTTCCCGGAGATTCCTTTGGAAAACCATTTGTAGTAGGTCCGTCATTTACATACTTCATCAGCAAATTCGGATCAGTAGTAAATAACAACTGTTGATCTACAAAGAATGACCATATTTTGGATTCATTTTCCCTGCACCAGGATAGTTGTGCAGAAGAGTATCCTATTTTCAGTGTGTCCGGTGCATCCGGAAATAGTTTTGATAAGGCATAAATAATCCTGCCCTGAGAAATCATAGACTCAAGCATCTTGTATTGTCCGTCATCAGAAAGAAAATCACTCTGCAACCATCCTCTCAACGCATCGATCACCACATATTCCTTTGTCATTTTGTTACGCAAATATTGAGGCAATGGAGGTTCAATGGTTGAGTAATATCTGTATGACGGACCGAGATACATATCCAATCCGATTCCAAGATGAGTAGAGTCTGCAACCACCGGATAAGAAAAACCCGAAAGCATTGTTACAATTTGCGGAACTGTCCTTGAAGGAAAATAATAGTGGTAATATTTAAATGCTTCTGTCAACTGCTGTTTCGTTAATTCGTCGCTTCCAAATTCTTTTTCCATGTCCCTGTATACAGCCAATAAGTTGGTATCAGACACAAACTGCCTGAATCGATTCTGCATTAAGACTGAATCAGGGGAACCAAGACTTGTGATTTGAAAAGTGAACAAATCAAAAAAATCTCCATACTTCTCCTTGAGCTGAGTAAGGGAAGATCCCATGCGGCTTGTATCACATGCGAACAAATCCTTTTCAAACCTGCGAAAATCAAGTTTGACATCCACAGCGGATACATCCGGCTTCTGTGAGTTGTTTGTGCATGAAGTAATCAACAAACAATTGTATATAAAGGCAAAAAGGATAAGCGATCGAAACCGGTTATTTTTCATTAACATTGCATCTGGTTCGGGGTCAAAAATACCGAATTGACAGGCTCAGAATCACATTCACAAAAAAATTCTACATATGAGAAAAATTATTTTCCTCAGCTTAATGCTGATCAGCTCATTCCCGATGCTGGCACAGGACGAAACAAATTTTCATTTTGGTCTGAAAGCCGCGCCATCCTTTGCCTGGCTTAGAACAGATTCAAAAGTTGCTTCTGCAGATGGTTCCAAATTCGGCTTTAGCTACGGTTTAATGACTGAGTTCAATTTCACTAAACGTTACGCATTTGCCACCGGTATCGATGTCACTTACCGGGGTGGAAAACTGAAAAGTATTTATACAGTTCCAAATTCTTTAGGAACTGATTCCATTACCACTATTGAACAGGCAATTACACTTCAATACATCGAAATTCCGCTGACTTTAAAACTCAAAACTAACGAGATCGGATACCTGACTTATTTTCTTCAGGTTGGAGTAGCACCGGGAATCAATATTCGTTCGCGTGCCGACAATAAATTTACATCACAAAGTAATGGAAATACCGTAGCCTCTTCCGAAGACAAAGTTGACATCAAAGATGACATCAACTCATTTAACCTGTCCATGATCATCGGAGGTGGTGTAGAATATACACTGAGCGGTTCCACTACTTTATTACTCGGAGTGCAGTTTAACAATGGATTTCTGGACGTTGAAGACAGTAACGACCTGAAAGTAAACAGCAACTACCTGGCTCTTACCGTAGGAATATTATTCTAAATAAGGTTTATTACCTTTGTCCCGGCCGATGAAGATTCGGTCGGGATTTTTTTTATGCGAATTGCACTTGCACAGCTGAATTTTACCATCGGTGATTTTACGGAGAATGTCCGCAAAATGAAGGCCTCCATAGAGCAGGCCAAACAACAATCAGCCGACCTCATCGTTTTTCCTGAACTGGCCATCTGCGCATACCCTCCTCGCGACTTTCTCGAATTCGAAGACTTTATCAGCAAAGCCAATCAAAGTACACTTGAACTAGCCGCATCTTGTATTGGGATCACAGCCATCGTTGGTGCGCCAAGTGTAAATCCAAAGAAAGAAGGAAAAAATCTCTTTAACACCGCTTACGTATTGCGTGACGGAAAAATTATTGACGCGGTTCATAAAGCCTTACTTCCAAACTACGACATCTTTGACGAGTACAGATACTTTGAACCCAATCGTCAGTTTCATTGTGTAGAAATAAACGGAACGAAAATCGCTCTGACCATTTGCGAAGATTTGTGGAACGCAGATGATGATCCGATGTACACTCATTCACCGATGGACGATTTGATTCGGGAACAACCACAGTTAATGATCAACATTGCCGCTTCGCCGTTTGATTATGGCCATGCGGAAAGCAGAAAAAATATTTTACTGAGAAATGTCCGTAAATATTCTTTGCCTCTTGTCTATGTAAATCATACCGGTGCACAAACGGAAATAATTTTTGATGGTGGTTCAGTCGCATTTGACTCCCAAGGTAATACAACGTATGAACTGAATTATTTCCAGGAAGATTTTCAGGTAATAGATGTAGATCCTGCATCCGGGAATGCTACTGCTCTTACGCCATCAAATCCTTCCCAAAAAATATCTCTTTCAAAAACTGAGCGCATCTACCATGCACTGGTAACAGGCATCGGAGACTATTTCCGGAAACAAGGATTTACGAAAGCCATTCTGGGATTATCAGGAGGAATAGATTCGGCATTGGTGACCGTGCTTGCTACACGTGCTTTGGGACCTGAAAATGTAAAAGTACTGCTCTTGCCTTCTGAATTTTCTTCGGCTGGTTCAGTAGAGGATTCACTTCAATTGGTGAAGAACATCGGTGTACAACATGAAATTATTCCCATTGCTCCTTTATTCAAACAATATCTTGAAACTCTGAAACCTCACTTTGATAATCTGCCTTTCAATGTAGCCGAAGAAAATATTCAGGCTCGGATCCGTGGAGTATTACTGATGGCTATGTCAAACAAATTCGGATATATTCTGCTGAACACCTCTAACAAAAGTGAAGTAGCTGTCGGATACGGAACATTGTACGGAGATATGTGCGGCGGTTTGTCGGTAATTGGCGACGTATACAAAACTGAAGTCTACGACATATGTAGATTCATTAACACAGAAAAAGAAATAATCCCTGAAGTAATTATCAACAAAGCACCTTCTGCTGAATTAAGACCCAACCAGAAGGATTCGGATTCTTTGCCCGACTATGCTGTTTTAGACGCTGTTCTTTATCAATATATAGAACAGCGAAAAGGACCAGCCGAACTGATTGCAATGGGATATGACGAAGCATTGATCAGACGCGTAATGAAGCTGGTTAACACCAACGAATACAAACGTTACCAAACCCCTCCTATTCTTCGTGTCTCACCAAAAGCCTTCGGAATGGGTCGAAGATTGCCCATTGTTGGAAAATACCTGTCTTAAAATATGTGAATAAGATAAAAAAAGACAGTTTTTATGGTAAATTTGATCAATCACTCTTACATTTACAGAATCAAAACGCATTTAATAATTTCGATCTGATCAATTCACTCAAATCCAAACGTTCACCTAACAAATTTTAATTATCAACACACTAATACATTCACACATGAAAAATCTCATCAGTTTAAAAAAATCATTCAAGCTTGCGCTTGCTTCTGTTGCACTTCTTGGTATGCAGGCAATTCCAACTCACGTATTTGCTGCTGACCCTGCATTTGATCAAGGTTCCAATACTATTGGACTGGGAATTGGTTTTGGTCTTGGCTATAGTTACTACTCAGGTGCCACAACTGCTCCAGCACTCGCTTTTATATATGATCACGGATTTTTTCCGGAAGTAGGACCTGGTACAATAGGTATCGGAGGTATCATCGGATATAAAACTGCCAAATATGATTATCCATATTCCGGTGGTTATTCCGCAAAATGGACAAATACCATTGTTGCAGTCCGTGGAACTTACCACCTGACTATCCTTGCAGAAAAAAATAATAAGTTTGACCCATATGCAGGCGTTGTTCTCGGCTTGCGATTCAACTCATACAAAGACACCTATGATGACTATTTCTACAATACTTATGGTTATCATTATGGAACATATAGCAGTACATCCATTGTCAGTGGAGCATTCATTGGAGCTAAATACAACTTCGCTGATGCAGTAGGTGCTTTCGCTGAACTGGGTTACGATATTTGCTACGCGAAAATCGGAATCAACTTCAACTTCTGATTACAGAAATTCACAAACAAAAAAAGACTCGTCAATGACGGGTCTTTTTTTTGCCTTGCTCCACATAAAAAAAGCGTCCCATCGGAACGCTTTTGAAATTAACTTTTCAAAGATTAATTGATTGTCCAGGTTTCACGACCACGAAGTAAAGCATCGAGGTCGCCGTCTCCTTTCTTACTCTTTGCTTCAGTCAATTGCTGTTGTAATTTCTCTTCATAGCAACCACGGTCCTCCACATAGAATACTCCGAATGGACGCGGCAAATGATTCGGATTTTTCGGATTGTCGAAGAAGCGGGAAAGAATTCCTGCTTTCACACGATCTCTCTCATCGTGTATCCAGCAATCATTCGCTGAAACACCTTCGCCCAGATTTACAACAACCGGTGTGAATCCATCCAGTTTAATTCCTTTGTCACTGTTTTCTCCAAAGATCAAAGGCTTGCCACTTTCCATGAACAGTGTTTCATTTTTCTTGGATGACTTTTCAGTAAATACTTCAAAAGCTCCATCATTAAACACGTTGCAGTTCTGGTAAATCTCCACAAAAGATGCGCCGCGGTGTTCATTGGCTCTCTTTAATATAGATTGCAAATGTTTTGGATCGCGATCCATGGAACGAGCTACAAAAGTCGCGTCAGCACCCATGCAAAGCGCGATCGGATTGAATGGATGATCCACTGAACCCATCGGTGTAGACTTCGTTACTTTTCCTTCCTCTGAAGTCGGAGAATATTGACCTTTCGTCAAACCATAAATTTCGTTGTTGAACAACAAAACATTGACATCAAAATTTCTGCGCAGCAAATGGATGGTGTGATTGCCGCCAATCGACAAGCCGTCACCATCTCCGGTTACAATCCAGATGCTCAGATCCGGACGTGAGGCTTTCAATCCGCTTGCAATGGCAGTAGCTCTTCCGTGGATTGAATGCATTCCGTAAGTTTCCATATAGTATGGGAAACGGGAAGAACAACCAATTCCGGAAATGATAACTATGTTTTCACGCGCTATCCCTAAATCAGGGATAACTGTTTGTGCCTGCTTTAAAATAGAATAATCACCACAACCCGGGCACCAGCGAACTTCCTGGTCAGTAGTAAGGTCTTTGGCGGTGAATTTTTCAACTGGAATGTTAGGATTTTCCATGTTCTATCTCTGTGTTGTTTTTTTTGTTAGTGAATGTGGAGTGATCTCTGTACAAATCTTACTTCAGTGTTTCTTCAATCTTGCTGAAAATTTCTTCAGCACTGAAAGGCAATCCCTGAACTTTATTCAGGCCTTTCGCCGGAATAAGGTATTTGTCTCTGATCACTTTTATCAATTGTCCACAATTGAGTTCCGGAATCAATACATGTTCGAAGTTATACAACAGCTCACCCAGATTTTTAGGGAAAGGTTTGATGTAACGCAAATGTGCATGGCTCACATCATACCCTTGAGCTCTCGCCTTCAACACAGAGCTTTTAATCGCGCCAAATGTGGAGCCCCATCCGAGAACAAGCATCTTTCCTTTGTTAGTTCCAACTTCAGGAACGATATCCGGAATGTAGTCAGCAATCTTGTCAACTTTTGCTTCACGCATCCTTACCATAAATTCATGGTTCGCCGGATCGTAACTGATATTTCCGGTTTCGTGTTGCTTCTCGAGTCCGCCAATACGATGCTCAAGATCTTTCGTTCCCGGAATCGCCCATGGACGGGACAATAACTCATCGCGTTTGTAAGGGAGGAATTTCGTTCCGTCTCCGGAAGCTTTCGCAAAATTTACTTTGATCTCTGCCAGATCTGATGAATTCGGGAATTGCCAGGGTTCTGCACCATTGGCAATGTAACCATCCGTCAACAAAATAACCGGAGTCATAGATGTCAACGCGATACGACATGCTTCATAAGCCATATGGAAACAATCAGATGGAGTTGCCGCAGCAATCACAGGAATCGGAGACTCTCCGTTTCTTCCGTACACTGCCTGAAGCAAATCACTCTGCTCGGTCTTGGTTGGCAGACCTGTTGAAGGACCGCCTCTTTGCACATTCACGATTACGAGCGGAAGTTCAAGCATCAAAGCCAGTCCCATAGCTTCTGTTTTCAGAGCAATACCGGGACCGGAAGAAGTAGTTACACCAAGTGAACCACCGAAACTTGCACCGATAGTAGAACAGATGGCCGCAATTTCATCTTCAGCCTGAAATGTTTTCACGCCGAAATTTTTATGTCTCGAAAGCTCATGAAGAATATCCGATGCAGGAGTGATGGGATATGTACCGCAGAAAAGCTGCAATCCGGATTTTCTGGAAGCTGCGATCAAACCCATCGCTGTTGCCTGATTACCCATGATATTGCGGTAAGTTCCGGGCTGCATTTTCGCGGGACCGATTTTATATCGAGTCGTAAATTCTTCACGTGTTTCAGCAAAGTTGTATCCGGCACGAAGAACATCAAGATTTGCTTTCAGGATTTCCGGCTTCTTGCCAAATTTTTCATTGAGGAATTTCTCTGTGTGTTCCATCGGACGGTTGTACATCCAATAGAGAAATCCGAGAACAAACATATTCTTCGCGCGATCAATTTCTTTTGTTCCCATCCCGCTCTCCGCCAATGCAGCGCGTGTCATTTTGGTCACATCCATTTTGATCACACGGTAATTCTCGAGTGAACCATCTTCCAATGCGTTCTGACCTTCCGGTATTCCGGCAAGACGGAGATTTTTAGGATCAAAACCATCCGTGTTGGCAATAATTATTCCTCCTTTACGAAGGTTCCTGAGGTTGGCTTTCAGCGCAGCGGCATTCATCACCACGAGAACATCACAAGAATCTCCCGGGGTAAAAATTTCCACACTGCCGAAATGCAACTGGTAACCTGATACACCGGCAAGTGTACCCTGCGGGGCGCGAATTTCAGCAGGGAAATCCGGAAATGTACTCAGGTCATTACCAAATAAAGCGGCAGTATTCGTAAACTGTGTTCCGGTCAACTGCATACCATCTCCGGAATCACCGGCAAATTTGATGATCACATTATCGAGAACTTCATTCTGACGTTCCATATGAATTGTATAGGGATTTGTTTAAAAAATAGGACTGCAAAGATAGGAATTTTCGTGCATGTGTTTAGAGTCAACAGCCCTGAAAGCTATTAAAATCAGGAAAAAACAGGCAACATGACAAGAATCACTTTTTCTTCAAATCCACTTTTGACCCAAAATATCATGGGCATGATAGGTAATGATAATACCAGCGCCGGCTCTTGCAAAGGCATACATATTTTCCATAACTATCCTTTGTTCATCAATAAAGCCCATTTTTGCAGCTGTTTTCACCATTGTATATTCCGCTGAAACGTTATAACAAGCTACAGGCAGAGTTGTGTTCCTTCGCACCGCGCGAATGATATCAAGGTATGCCAATGCCGGCTTTACCATCACAATATCAGCACCTTCGGTTTCGTCAATTTTGGCCTCACGAACAGCTTCGCGCGCGTTGCGAAAGTCCATTTGATACGATTTACGGTCGCCTTTTCCGGGAGCCGAATCCGCTGCTTCCCTGAAAGGGCCATAATATGCAGATGCGAATTTCGTAGCATAAGACATCAAAGCTGTATTTTCAAAATGATGTTCATCCAGTTTATTCCGGATGGCAAGCACGCGGCCATCCATCATATCGCTTGGTGCAACCATGTCGGCCCCTGCTTCCGCGTGTTTCAGTGCCATGCGAGCCAAAATATCCAGGGTAGGATCATTCTGAACATAATCATGATCCAGAATTCCGCAATGTCCGTGCGTAGTGTAGGCACAAAGACAAATGTCGGTGATGACATATAAATCATCTCCGAAATTCTTTTTCAATGCACGCACTGCATCTGCAACGATACTGTGATCATCATATGCTGAATGCGCGTCTTCCGCCTTCTCTTCCCCTACTCCAAAAAGCAACACTTTATTGACTCCTATTTTCAGGCCTTTCTCTGCATCTTTCAGCAGAGTGTCTGTGGAGAAACGATGAATGCCTGGCATGGCTTCAATCGGCTGAGTGACATTTTTTCCCTTCGTGACAAAATAAGGATAGATGAACATATCCTTCGACAATCTTGTTTCGGCAACCATTTCGCGCACGATGGAATCCCGGCGCATTCTTCTTGGTCTGTGTAACATTTTTTTAAATTTTTTCGGGAATAAATTCTTGTGTGGAAACAGACAATCCCTGTGAATGCAATATTTATTTGAATTAATTATCCATTGACTTTCCGCTCATACCAAAAACCGCACGCACAATTCCTGCATCATCAAATGTATCCGGTTTTGTGAGTTTACGCACACCGAATTGTCGTAACGCATTGGCAGTAGCATCTCCCATCGCGATGATTTTTTGTTCCGGTGAAATTGTAAACCGCTCGAACCAGGCTTCAACATTTGACGGAGATGTAAACACAAACATATCAGCTACCGGCATATTACCATCATTTTTTTTCTTCGTTTCGTACACCACCAGATCAATCACTTGTTCCGCTTTCACAAATTGCTGCTGAATGGAACGCATACTTCCCTGAGCCTGCGGAAAGAGCACCTTTCCGGAACCAACACGTGAAGCGAATTGCTTTCCCGTCATTTTTGTATCGGCTGAAGATCCGATAAAATCCGCGCGTCTTCCATACTTTCTCAATTCATCCGCAGTTGGTTTACCTACGCACGCGAATTTTTGAGCGTCGATTTTTGGTTTTTGTCTGAAAAAATATTTTACCGCTTGTTTACTGCTGAAAAATATCCATTCACAATCCAGAATACCTTGAAAAGGAACCGGCAATGTTTCAATCATGGCTTTGCCTTCCACCTGAAAATCCATTCCACTCAGTACATGACTGAAATAACTATCCTGTCTTAAATCCCGCGTAATAAAAACACGGCAAGGTTTTACCTGTCCGATCTTTTCGACTATACGTTCTGCCATTCCTTCGAAAGAAGCAGACTCCATATATACTGAAACCGGTAATGCGTCCCAGCTTTTCGCTTTGCTGGCCCGCACCTGATATACTTCCTGTTCATCATTGTATTCAGCATATACTCCAACCGGCATCTGACATCCTCCCTGGAATAAGTTCAACACCTTCCGTTCAATACTGATGGTATTTGCAACTTGTGTATGATTCAGTTTCTGCAATGTGGTATACAGGTCTTTATCGGATGAGCGAATTTGTATTGCCAATACACCTTGCGCGGGAGCCGGAATAAATTCTTTCGGATCAAGTTTCTCCACATGAAAATCACTCAAATCAAGTTCGAGTCGTTCCACACCGGCTGCAGCAATCAAAATTGCATCATATTGTTTTTCGCGAAGCTTATTTATTCTTGTTGGAACATTTCCACGCAACTCTTTCAGTTGAATGTCGGGACGGAAAGCCATGAGCTGCGATTTTCTGCGGGCTGATGAAGTACCAACCTCTGCACCATACTTCAGCGCGAATTTTTTACTCTCATCCACCGACTCTTTTCGTATCAATAAAAGCTCCGATGGATCTTCTCTGTCAGAGACAGCGGCTATCATCAATTCTTCCGGGGATTCAGTTGGTAAATCCTTATGTGAATGAATCGCAAGATCCGTGTCGCCATTTAACAAGGCTTCTTCAATTTCTTTGGTAAAAAATCCTTTTCCTTCGAGTTTATCGAATGATAAATGCTGGATCAGATCACCCTGAGTTTTGATAATTTTTATTTCACTTGCCAATCCTATCCCTTCTAACAAATCTTTTACAAAATTTGCCTGCCAGAGTGCGAGATCGCTCCCCCGTGTTCCGATTATTAATGGAGTACGCATAAAGATTATGACAAATAAATTGGGCAAGGAAAAATACGGATACAATCCAAAAACTTAACAAAAGATACGGAGAAAAAAACGGAAATATTAATTTGACGTTTCAAGAATAATCTCCTTTGCCAAAACCATGGGCACACTGATGCATTTCTTTTCCATGTAATCCATCACTTTACCCAGCAATTCCTTTGATTTTTCATCCATCCCTTCAATCTCCTTGGCAAACACATCATTGAGTGCGCGATCCTTGATTTCACGGATTTTTTCAGGAACTTCTTTCATCTTCAACTCAAGTGATCGTGTTCTGTGCAAATGCCGGAATTCATGGATATTTTCATCAATGATTTCTTCCGCCGACATGAACTCCGATTGTCTTTCTTCCATGTTCTTTTCAGCGATGGAACGCAATTGGTTTATGTCGATGAGGGTAACAGCAAAATGATCCAACACTTCCGGAGCAATATCCGCGGGGACCGCAAGATCAATTATAATCTTTTCATTGCTTTCGCCCTGCAAAAGCACTTCGTAGATTGGAGGAGTAATCACCGGTGTCGCAGAACCGGTACATGTAATCATCACATCGAACCCTTTTGAATAACTGGTCAATTCTTCCAGTGTATGCGCCGTTGCAACGATACTGTTACTCGCAGTTTGTTTTGCAAGGATCTCGGCATTTTTCAGAGTACGGTTAAAAATGGCGAAATTTTTAAACTCTTGCTTGACCAGATATTTAATCAGATTTGTATTTGTTTCTCCCGCACCTATAATTACGAATCGTGCATCTTTACTCAAATCATGCTCGCGCAATTTTCTTTCAGCAAGTGAAACAACAGAAACAGGATTGTTTGCAATTTTAGTTTCAGTATATACCTGTTTTGCTGTCGTGATTGTACTCTTCACTACAAGACGCAACAAGTCGCCAGTCAGTCCTTCCGCATTACACATATCATATGCCTTGCGCACCTGGGTGATGATCTCACGTTCACCAACTACTAATGAATCCAGTGAGGAAGCAACACGGTAAACATGTCGCAAAGCCTCTTCTCCTTCATATACCTGCGCATGTTCTATGGCAAAATCCACTTCTTCCGCGGTCCAGTCAACTCGAAAATTTCGGAAAAATCGTTTGAGAAATTTTTTGTCGCAATCCAGATGTGTCGTAAAAATAAACTCGATCCGGTTGCACGTGGAAACATACAGTATTTCACTGATGTCAGTAGAGAATTTTAGAAATGCGAGACGTTCTTTGCGGTTTTCTTCGTGAAGGAAGAACCTGTTTAACTCTTTTAACGGAGTATGGCGATGAGTAAACGCTATGGTCTTTAACAGATGCAAAGGAATTTCGTGTTTTTCCGCGTGCAAAGGTCTCAACCATGAATTTTTATCTGTCATAGTAATGTCACGAGAGTTCCTGGATAAAATCATAGTTGTAAAGAAAGCGGACATCACGGGCTTGCAACATGATACATGTCATGAACCACACGGAGAGATGTCAGGTGATGAAGTAAAGATCATCCCAGATTCTGGAGCAATGCTGATTGCTTGCTTTCGTTCATGATTTCGCCTAAATCGGCAATCCTTTGTCATGGAAATGTCATCGAAAAATTTGGTATAGAAATCACCGATGTTATATATATCAACCAAAAAAAACTACTCTGCCTGTTTTATCGCTTCGTTAATTTTTTCTTCCAGCCACCTTACATCCGCAATTTGTCTCACCTCCTTTATTTCGGCCAGCAAAGAAACAAGCTTTTTAGAGTTGTTCATATCTCTCATCAGACGCACGATATATTTCACAAAATTCCGGTAAATCTTTCGCTGATAATCTGACACGAGTCTGTTCCTGCTCAGGAATGATCTGAAAGCGGAAGCGTGATAGAAAAAAGTTTCCTCTTCTTCCAGACTAAAATAAGCTTTTAGCAGAATTGCTCTGACATCCAATTGATAATACAAATCCGTGAATTCCACTTCCTGAAAAAGCCGCAAAGTTTCTCGGAAATTTTTCTGGAAAAAATACCAATTTGCGGTATTGTAGATCAACGCATTTTTTTGTTGCGAAGGTTCGAGGTATTTAATGTATTGCTCAATAAATTTTTGTACCCAGGAAAACTCTTTCATACGCAAGCCAATGGTTACAATATTCTTGTATTCCCAGGGTGACATGGCTTCAGATCGCAACACCTTTTTATTTTGCAAACTCAATTTATAAATTTCAAAAAGGCGCTCTACAAATTCCGGTTTACCTAAATTGATCTGCTTGATACAGAAATTTTTCAGGTACTGAACAATCTCCTTTTGCTCCTTCACAGAAAACATTTCTCCTTTATGAAGAATAAGCTCTTTTAACTTTTCAAAATGCTCAACATTCCCCGGCTCAGTCAATGTTAGATATACTGTACGGTAAAGTTCGATTGAAGGAATATTTTCGAGTGCCGGTTCTTTAGCAAGCCCTGCAACTTCTTCAATCAGGCGAGGTTTAGATTGACCTGCAAGTACATTCTGCGCGTTGATTTGCTCTGAAGCGAGTTGCAGTTTTCTTGCGACAAAAAATCTATCAAGATCATCGATAATGGAATCGAAATTAAAACTGGCTTTTCTGGTCTTCTGTTGTGTCATGAATTCCAGTTCCAGCAATGCTGAATCGTGGTGGGCAAGCAATACACCTGAATCCTGTAGCCCGCTCTCCAACACTGATTTTAACTCTGATGAAACAAACTGAAATGATTTACCGCATTGTCTTTCCTTCAGCGCTCTTTGTTTTTCCAAAAGAAAATTGCGCGGCGATTGCTGCATGTATTTGTGCGTGACAAAATTTTCAAGATGCTTTGTCAAAGCAGAGAGGAGATAGCGAAAATATTTGTCATCATATTTTTTTCCGGGATACAAAGAGGAATAAATCAGGCCACGATCTTCAGGAATTTCACCGTTGTTAATCCAGATTTGATGGTAATAGTCAAAGAGCAAAACAAGTTCCTGATCCTCATTGAAAAACGGAGAACTCAGGTATTTTTTTGCCCTGTTGTAATCGTGCCCGTCAAAAGAAGCCAGAAGTTCGGATAATTTACTTTTTGTCATATTTTAAATGTCTGGCAAATTACACTATTTGTGTATATATAAATGATCAATACATCAAATTAACGGTTTTTTAGGCATTTTTTCGATAATAATCCAAATAAACATTATCCGGCAAATGCCAATATTTGTAATTGTTATTAAAGACACGAAAAGCCTATGTTTGTAATGCTGTAATTGTATTCTTTGGAAGGCCAGTAAAATCTCTCAAATCAATTAACCTTCAGTCATGAAAAAAAACTTCTACTTCTTCTTCAGCGCACTGACTATTTTCCTTCTGTCTTTCCAGGCAAAAGCTTCGCACGACATGGGTGGAGATCTGAGCTATACGTGGCTTGGAGGAAATATCTATCGTTTTGAACTCAACATGTACCGTGATTGCTCCGGGATTCCTGCGGCAACTTCTGTTACATTATCTATAACTTCTGCTTCCTGCGGTATCAGCAGAGGAGTTCAGATGGATACTGTTCCGGGAAGCGGACAGGAAATCACCCCAATTTGTCCGGGAGTACAAACCACATGTAACGGTGGTACTACCATGGGTGTGCAGAAATACACTTATGCGGTAATAGATACACTTCAGGGCAACTGCAGCGATTGGGTTTTCTCTGTTTCTGATTGTTGCCGTAACGCCGCGATCACCAACCTGAGCGCAGCATCCAGTTTTGGTATATATATTCAGGCAACACTCGATAACCTGAATTTTCCATTCAACAACTCTCCTTCATTTGCAAATGACCCAGTAGTCTTCTTATCAGCAGGAAGTTCTCACACAATCAATAACGGAGCTCATGACATTGATGGCGACTCGTTAATGATCACTCTCGCTCCTGCTCTGGATAACCTCGCGACTACCATTCCTTACATGCCTGGTTATTCCTATACTAACCCAATACTTTCTGCTCCTGCGATGAATATCAATCCTTTTACAGGAGATATTTTCGTAACTCCGACACAACCGGATGTAGATGTAGTGGTATATACTGTGAATGAATACCGTGGAGGACAATTAATCAGTTCCGTTTCCCGCGACATTCAGGTAATTATTTCCAATTCGACAAACAATCTGCCTACACTTTCAGGTGTCAATGGATCCGGAAATTACGTAACCAGCGTTTGTGCCGGAAATACATTGCAGTTTACCATTGCGAGCAGCGACCTTGACCTGACTGACAGTTCATCCATCTCACTAAGTTCTCCTTCCGGATTGAATGTTAGTTCTACATCCTACGGAGCACAACAGGATTCAATTCTTGTTACAGTTGTCACCGACACAACAATGATTTCAGCTCAGGCATATCTTGTGTATGCAAACGTGAGCGACAATGCTTGTCCATTCCATGGACAACAACAATATGCGTTTGAGATTTATGTGAATGCCTGCAGTCAGGATGTATGGCCGGGTGATGCAAACTCAGATCTTACATGCAATTTATACGACCTTCTTCCTATCGGACTCGCGTACAATGCCAGTGGACCTGTACGTGCAGGTGCTTCAACTGCATGGACTGCACAAGCGGCAACAGATTGGGGCCAAACATTTGCCAGCAGCGTAGATTACAAACACGCTGATTGCAATGGTGATGGAATAGTAGACGCTAATGACACAACGGTAATCGGTATCAATTATGGCCAGACTCACCCCCTGCGTCTGGCCCCGATTCCGTCTGTTGATGCGATCAACAACATGTACCTCATCGCCAGCCGTGATTCTGCAGGCCCGAATGACAGTTTCACTGTTCAAACACTTCTGGGAAGTCCTGCCAATCCGGTGAATGCTGTTTATGGTATTGCTTACCGTATTGAATTTGATCCTGCAATAGTTGATTCAACTCTGAGTACTTTCCAGTTTGTAAATTCATCACTCGGTACACCAGGATATGATCTTCTCACTTTTGTGAGACCAAACTGGTCCGCCGGTTTCATTGATGCGGCAGCCGTTCGCACGGATCATGTCAATGTTTCAACCGACTCTCTCATTTCACTGTTTGATGTAGTAATCATCGACAATGTTTCTGCCCGCCTTGTATGTAATTTCAATCTTAGCGGTATCCGCGGAGTATTAAGTGATGGAACAATTGAGAACTTCATGCCTGTAGATGATTCTGTAAGTGTAGATAATTCAACTACCGGAATTTATACAAACGCGGAAGCTTCAAGGTTGTATGTCTTCCCGAATCCTGCGAAAGAAACGGTTTCCTTGTATTCAAGAAATACGATTGATCAGGTTCGAATCCTGGATCTGACAGGTAAGGAAGTGATGAATGTTCTGCAATATCATTCTGGTCAACGTCTTGATGTCAGCCATCTCCCTCAGGGCTGTTATATTTTACAAACTAAAAATGCTTCCGGAGCTCAACAAAGTGTTTTAAGTATTTCACGTTAGTTTTTCGTTTGATTGATTTGAGATCCTCCCGGTGTAGAAGGCCGGGGGGATTTTTTTTATACTGACAATTCAAATGGAGCTTCAATGAGAAGATTTTGCTACGATCTTACATACAGTTCAGATAAACACATGTAAGAAGAAATCAGCCAGGCAATTCAAAATCTCCATTATCCAAATACCTTTGTTTCAATCTTTCTTGCACCGTTTTTTCCGGTCAGAGAAATCAACAAGATCAATATTTATAATCAGAAAACTCAGTTCAATGGAATACAGAAAACTTGGTAATTCCGGAGTCCGGATAAGTGCATTGTCCTTAGGATCCTGGCTCACCTTTGGTAAATTAATCAGCAATGAAACAGCAGAAGAATTGATGATCACCGCATACGAAGCCGGTATCAACTTTTTTGATAATGCTGAAATTTACGCGAGGGGAAAATCAGAAATTGTCATGGGCGAAATTCTTCACAAACAAAATTGGGACAGGAGTTCATACCTGGTTTCCAGCAAAGTATTTTTCGGAACCGGAGATGCGAAACCGAATCAGAATGGTTTATCCAGAAAACATGTCGTGGAAGGTTGTCATGCTGCTTTGAAGAGATTACAAGTTGAGTATCTCGATTTTCTATTCTGTCACCGACCCGATGAACAAACGCCCATTGAAGAAACAGTGTGGACCATGCACAACCTGATTCAGCAGGGAAAAATTTTATACTGGGGAACTTCCGAATGGAATGCATCAGAAATCATGGAAGCTCATCTGGTAGCCCGGCAGCATCATCTGATCGCACCTGTCATGGAACAACCACAATACAACATGTTCACCCGTGAGAAAATGGAAAAGGAATTTCTACACCTGTTCACACACCATGGATTAGGAACAACAATTTGGTCTCCTCTGGCTTCCGGCATTCTTTCAGGCAAATACCTGGATGGATTTCCGGATTCAACGCGATTGGGAGCGGCCGGTTTGGAGTGGTTAAAGGATCGTTGGTATCGTGAAGACCTCTTAGGAAAAACAAAAAAAATTAAAGCAATTGCTGATGAATTAAACATCAAACTTCCGCAGTTGGCTCTTGCCTGGTGTTTGAAGAACCCTTATGTAAGTACAGTTATTCTTGGTGCTTCAAATGTCAATCAACTGAAAGAAAACCTTCATGCAACAGAAGTACAATCTTTATTGACGGAAAATGTCATGGAGGAGATTGAAAAGATCCTGCAGAACAAACCGGTTCAACCGGAATATTAATCAATAAAAAAGGGGTCCGAATTTCGAACCCCTTATTATATAAAATTCTATCCGGACCTAAACTTCGCCCGGCAGATTCGACTTGGTCGTTTCTGAATAAGGAACAATTTGAGGAATGAAGTCATCGTCAGCACCTGGTTTACCATAGTCATAAGCCCATCTGTGTACAGTTGGAATTTCACCCGGCCAGTTTCCATGCAAATGTTCAACAGGAGCTGTCCATTCAAGTGTATTAGATCCCCAGGGATTCTGAACGGCTTTTTTACCACGGCTCATACTATAAAAGAAGTTGACTACGAAAATCAACTGTGCCAATCCACCCAAAATTGCGAATACGCTGATCAGTGCGTTAATATTTAATGCTGCATCAAATCCTTCGTAAGCTGTGTAAGCATAATAACGACGAGGTGCTCCTGACAAGCCAACAAAGTGCATTGGGAAGAATGTTCCATAGACTCCAACAATCGTGAGCCAGAAGTGGATATAACCTGCACGTTTATTCATCATTCTTCCAAACATTCTCGGGAACCAATGATAGATTCCGGCAAACATTCCAAAGATGGCGGAACTACCCATTACAATGTGGAAGTGAGCCACCACGAAATAGGTATCATGAATATTGATATCCAAAGCGGAGTCTCCAAGAATGATTCCTGTAAGTCCGCCGGAAATAAAGAACGATACAAGACCTATCGCAAACATCATCGCCGGCGATAGTACAATGTTCGCACGCCATAATGTTGCGAGATAATTGAACACTTTAACCGCGGAAGGAATCGCTACAAGCAATGTCGTAAATACGAACACGGATCCAAGGAATGGATTCATTCCTGTGATGAACATATGGTGTCCCCAAACAATGAACGACAAGAACGCGATAACGAGCATGGAACCGATCATGGCTTTGTATCCGAAAATCGGCTTACGACTCTGCGTTGAAATTACTTCTGACGCAAGACCGAGAGCCGGCAGAAGAACGATGTATACTTCAGGGTGACCAAGGAACCAGAATAAGTGTTGGAACAGAATCGGGCTACCACCTGAATGAGCCAATGGCGCACCATTGATAAAAATATCAGACAGATAGAAGCTGGTTCCAAAACTACGGTCAAACAAAAGCAACAATGCAGCTGCGAACAATACAGGGAAAGAAAGAATACCAAGAATTGCAGTGATCAGGAAAGCCCAGATTGTCAAAGGCAAACGAGTCATGCTCATTCCTTTTGTACGCAGATTGAGAATCGTCACAACGTAGTTGATACCACCCAACAATGCTGATGCGATGAACATCACCATACTGATAAGCCAGAGTGTCATTCCAAGTCCGGAGCCGGGTATTGCCTGAGGCAACGCTGAAAGCGGAGGATAAATTGTCCATCCTGCTGAAGCAGGACCAGCCTGAATGAACAACGAAGCAGTCATGATCGCACAGGAAATGAAAAAGAACCAGTAGGATAACATATTCAGAAATCCTGAAGCCATATCGCGTGCTCCGACCTGCAATGGAATCAACAGGTTACTGAATGTTCCGGACAATCCTCCAGTTAATACGAAGAACACCATGATGGTTCCGTGGATTGTCACCAAAGCGAGATAGAAACTTGGATCAAGTCTTCCATCTTTTCCCCAATGTCCAAGAACAGTTTCCAGGATGGCGAATTTTTGATTCGGCCAACCTAACTGTAAACGGAAGATGAGCGACATAAACATCGCCAGCAGCGCCATGACAATTGCTGTCACAAGGAACTGCTTGGAGATCATTTTATGATCCTGGCTGAACACATATTTCGTCCAAAAAGAATCGTGGTGTTCGTGATCATGATGATCATGCCCCGCATGGGAATCAACTGCATGATCGTGGGAATGGGTAGACATTATAGCCTTGTTTATTGACGTTATTGTATCTCTTCAATTACCACTCATTGTAAATTTCCGCAATTCGACAGATGAGCTGGTAAAAATCTTATTTGGATGCAACTATTTTTCCATTTTGAACAGTCCCGGCAGCAATTTTCACTGTATCTGCAGTGTTCGCTGAAGGTGCAGGAGCAGGTTCAGGTCTTGCAAACACATATTGCTGTTCCTTGTACCACTTTTTAAAATCTTCCGCAGGTTCAATCACCATTTTCATTTTCATCATGTAATGGGCAACGCCACAGATTTTATTACAAAGAAGAACATAATCAAACTTCGGATTGCCTGTAATTAATCGCATGCTATCAGTGGTGATGGTAGGCTCAACAAAAAATTCGGTTGTCATACCGGGTACGCAGTTCATCTGAGCACGCAAGTGGGGGAAATAGGCACTATGAATAACATCTCTTGAATGGAATTTAAAGATCACTTTAGACCCAACAGGCAAATGAAGTTCACGGGTAATTTTATCGTCTTTTCCATTTTCATCTGTCGAATCAACACCCAGTTGATTGTCGTCTGTGATTAGCTTGAAATTAGAATGCCCCAACACATTATCACCACCGGCGTATCGCGCAGTCCAGTCAAATTGTTTACCGTAAACTTCTATCACCATAGCATCTTTGGGAGCAGGAGCAGTGATGTTAATCCACAGTTTCAACCCATACACAATCAATCCCATCAACACTACAGCAGGTATAACAGTCCAGATAAATTCGAGTTTATGATCAACCGGATAGAAGAATGCTTTTTGTCCTTTTTTGTGTTGGTACTTCCAGGCAAAATAGAAAAGTAAGATCTGAGTAATGAAGAAGACAACAATGATCAGTGCAAAGTTTATATACAGATAGCTATCTGTAAGTGCTCCATGTTTGGATGCAGCTACAGGCAGAAGATATTTCTTCGCGTCAATGGTAAAATAAATCATGCCCAGCATTCCAATAACGAGGAACCACAAAAACAATCGGCCATTGATCCGGTTGTCTTTGTCTGTAATTTCTTCATCCTCGCCCCGCAGGTCCCGTACCAATTCCAGTACCCGCATGAGTCGCCAGATGGTTACCGCAGCCAGCGCAATTACGATCAGTGTCAGTAGCTTTATCATGGAAATCTATTATCCTTTTAATTCTGTTCTTAAGCGAATATTATTAAATGTGATGGTGCAAACTCTCTTGCAGCATTGGATGGTGTTTTGGAACCAGTGTAGCCTGAGACAATTCCCGGAGAGTACTCCAGAAGAATAATCCGAGATATCCGATCATTGTTCCGAATTCAATAAATCCAAGATGCCAGTCTTTGCCCATAATTCCCGGAGTAACCATCATGAATACATCCAGCCAGTGACCAAGGATGATGATGATTCCGCCAACCCAGAGGATACCTTCCTGACGTTTCGCGTCACGTGTCATCAAAATGAGGAACGGAGCACAGAAATTAATCAGGAGATTGGCTACCCAGAGTGTTCTGAATTGTTCCCAGCGCAATTGATAGTAAACTACCTCCTCAGGAAGATTCGCGTACCAGATAAGCATGAACTGAGAAAACCACAGGTAAGTCCAGAATACAGAGAAGGCAAACATGAATTTACCAACATCGTGCAAATGGTTTTCATTGATATGATTCATATATCCGCGTCCACGCAGGTACAAAACAAACAATGCCATCATAGCGAGTCCGCTCACAAACAATCCGGCAAATGTATACCAGCCATACAGAGTAGAAAACCAATGCGCATCAATTGACATAAGGAAATCCCACGCGGATGTAGATGATGTTACCGCGAAAAACACAATGAAGATTGCAGACAATACAACACTGCGCTTGTAATGCTCAATGTTTCCATCCTGATCTTCTGCCAGTGAATGTTTTCTCAGTGCCATTGTGAAACCGATCCAGATCAATGCATAAGCAACAATGCGGACGATGTAAAATGGAAGATTCAGGAATCCGCTCTTTCCTGCAAGGATAGCATCGTATTCCGGACTTGCTTTGTCATACAATTCAGCATGTGTCCAAAGATATAAATCGTGGTGACCGAATATAAAAATGAGAATCATCCCGGCCATACCGTATTTCAAAAATCCTCCCATGGCTTCAGGAACTCGTTTGATTCCAACAGCCCAGCCGGCCTGTGCCACATAATTGAATGCGACAAAAAATGTTCCGGCAAGAGCCATCGCTGTAAAATAAAAATTATTCTGCAGCAAAGTCGCCCAGGTACGGGTACTGTCGCTCATGAATCCCATCACAATTGCAACCACACCGATTGCCATCATGACCAATGGGACCATCTTATTATTTTTGGTAAGCTCGTATTTTCTATCCATCGTAACGAACGTTGTAGCGTAGAATTAAAATTACATTTTTGCCGGAGCGGCATTTTTTGTTGAATCAACTGCCACAGCAGCAGTACCTGCAGGTGCCTGCATGGTTTGTACATACATAATGATCATCCAACGCTGTGAAGCAGTAAGCTGTGAAGCATGTGAACCCATCATGTTTTTTCCAAACTGTGTGGTATGAAACATTTTTCCTTCCGGAAGATTTTTCAGCAATTCTGAATTGTATGCCGGCGGTTTAGGACCATTTCTTTGTACAACAGGACCGTCCCCCTGACCTTTTTCACCATGACAAATCAGGCAATAGTTCTGATACAATCTTTTGCCTTCATCCATGTGCGCGACTGTCTTTTCCAGTGGATTTTTCAGTTCAACACCTGCCTGTTCATACCCTTCAGGAGTATTTGGATACGGATAAGGCATTCTGTCCATATCCGTGAAGATTGCATCCCCTCTTGCAATGGTACCCTGAACAGGCTGACGCGCAGTCATACTGTCTGAGAAATTCGGATTGGATGAATAGGTCTCGTAAGAAGGAGAACGGTACATGTTCGGCATGTACTCAACACCCGGCTTCTTCGGATCATCGTTACTACACGATGATGTCATGGCTATGGCCACAACCGGGATCATATATTTAAGGATTTTATTCATGGATCTGCTCACGAAAATTGCATGGAATTTAACAGTACATCAGAAGCACCGGAACCCTTGATGAATCCTGCCACTTCATTCACTTTCGATTCATCCTTCACATCTACATGAAGAACAAATTTATCATCAGTCAGCCTCGGATGCGGGATAGGTGCGGTAACACCCGGAAGAATTTTACTGCGTAATAAGAAGGTCAATGCCATTCCATGAGCCGCGCAAAATACAGTCAGCTCGAATGTTACCGGGATGAACGCAGGGAGGTTAAGATAAAACATGAAGTTCGGCTTACCACCAATGTTGATCGGCCAGTCATAAATCATCATATACCAGGTCATCAATACCGCAAGCGATGTACCTGTGATTCCATACATAAAAGCTGCAATGGAAATACGGGTACGGGGTACTCCGATCAATCCATCCAGTCCATGGATTGGAAACGGGCTCTGCACATCCTTGCAAACAACCCCTTTTTGTTTCAAGACAGGTATTGCTTCCAGCAATACTTCCTCGTCATCGAATATTCCGTAGATTCTTTTTGCCATGATTACAGGATTCCTTTCTTCTTATACTGTGTACTCACTTTCTTCATGATCGATTTCAACTCTGCAAGAGCGATTACCGGAAAGACACGAGAGAATATGAGGAACAAAGTGAAAAACAAACCAATCGTACCAACGAAAATACCCACTTCGATATAGGTTGGAGAATACATCACCCAACTGCTCGGAAGGTAATCGCGGTGAAGAGAAGTAACGATGATTACAAATCGTTCAAACCACATTCCGATATTCACGAAAATGGAAATCACGAATGTTGCCATTACGCTGGTACGGATTTTTTTGAACCAGAAAAGCTGTGGTGTGATTACGTTACATGTCATCATACTCCAGTATGCCCACCAATACGGACCGAAAGCACGGTTTTGGAACGCATACGATTCATACTGAACTCCGGAATACCATGCGATAAAGAACTCGGTGATATAAGCTACACCCACAATAGATCCTGTGAGAATAATAATCTTGTTCATCAATTCGATGTGCTGATTCGTGATGTACTCTTCCAGATTCAATACTTTTCTGGCAATGATCATCAGGGTCAACACCATCGCGAAGCCGGAGAAAATCGCACCGGCAACGAAATAAGGCGGGAAGATTGTTGTATGCCATCCAGGAACGATGGAAGTCGCGAAGTCAAAGGATACGATGGTGTGTACAGAAAGTACAAGTGGTGTCGACAAACCAGCGAGTACAAGAGACACTTCTTCAAAACGGTGCCAGTCACGCGCTGTACCTTTCCAACCGAATGAAAGTAATCCGTAGATGAATCTCTTGGTAGGATTCACACAACGGTCACGCACTGTTGCCAGGTCAGGCAATAAACCGAGATACCAGAATACCAGAGATACGGAGAAGTAAGTAGAGATCGCAAATACGTCCCAGAGAAGAGGCGAATTGAAGTTCACCCACAGGGATCCGAACTGATTCGGCAACGGAAGCATCCAGTAGTCGAGCCATGGACGTCCAGTGTGGAAGAGCGGGAATAAACCTGCGCATACAACAGCGAAAATGGTCATCGCTTCTGCTGAACGGTTAATTGACATTCTCCAACGCTGACGGAACAGCAACAAGATCGCGGAGATCAGTGTACCGGCGTGACCAATACCGATCCACCAAACGAAATTGGTAATATCCCAGGCCCAGCCTACTGTTTTGTTTGCACCCCAGCTTCCGATTCCGGTACCGATGGTATAGGACAGGCAGGTAATTCCCCAAATCATTGTCGTAAAGGCAATGATGAAAGATACCCACCAGTATTTGTTTGCCTTCCCTTCAATCGGACGGCAAATTTCTTCCGTCATTTGGTGGTAGGTCTTGTTACCGAGAATTAACGGATCCCGGACGGCCGATTCATGATTACCGCTCATGTTGTTGAAACAGGTTTTCTGAAAATATTTTTCAGTTGATTACGCTTCTTTTCCTTCTTCTATATTTCTGACTTTCGTCTGATAGTACACATTTGGTTGAACATTCAGCTCACCAAGGAGGTGGTAACTGCGTTCTTCAGGTTTCCACATTTTATTCAGTACGCTGTCAGGGTTGTTGTAATCACCAAAGGTGATCGCATGTGTAGGACATGACTGAGCACAAGCTGTGTTGACTTCGCCATCGACCAGTTTGCGTCCTTCTTTTTTCGCAGTCAGCTTTCCTTCCTGCAAACGCTGAACACACATAGAACATTTCTCCATGACACCGCGGGAACGAACCACTACATCCGGGTTCAGAACCATTTTGCCCAGATCATCATTCATATTGAAATCAAACTGCGCGTTGTCAGAATATTGGAACCAGTTGAATCGGCGAACTTTGTACGGACAGTTGTTCGCACAATAACGTGTTCCCACACAACGGTTGTATGTCATTTGGTTCAGCCCTTCAGAACTGTGGCTGGTCGCGATTACAGGACAAACAGTTTCGCAAGGAGCATGCGCGCAATGCTGACACATGATCGGCTGGAATACTACGCGTGGCATATCACTCGGATCTTCCATCTTCTTGATATCCCCGCTCTCGCCTTCTTTCGGATCTGCATCGCTGCTGTAATAACGGTCGATACGGATCCAATGCATTTCACGACTTCTGTTCACCTCATCTTTACCGACAACAGAAACGTTGTTCTCTGCTGTACAGGCAACAACACATGCACCACAACCGATGCAGGAATTCAAATCAATTGACATTCCCCAATGGTGATTGCCTGAATCAAAGTCGGCCCACAGGTTCAATTCTCCTGCTTTCTTCTTAACTTCTTCTCCTTTGCCGGTTCTCACAGTCAACATTTCTTCTTCGTTGCCCGCGCCCGGATTTTTAATGTATTCAGCAAGAGTGGTTTCTTTCACAATTGCGCGACCCATCATAGTATGGTGAGTCTGTGTAGCTGCCAGCATGTAATCATCATCCGCAGTCTTCTGTACATCCACTCCGCTAACGTACATGGAAAGATTTCCTCCGGACATTGAACAGAAAGGATAAGCATTTACACCACGGTTATCCGCTACTTTACCGGCAACTGTACGTCCATATCCAATGGCGAGAGAAGCAGTTCCCGGTGTTTGTCCGGGTTGAATTACAACCGGAGCTTTCACAGAAACAGTACCTGCTTTTACAGTCACCACATTGCCCTGCTTCCAACCTTTTTCGCGTGCATCTTTTGGAGATACTGCGAGGTAGTTGTCCCACGTAACTTTTGAAATCGGATCCGGCAATTCCTGCAACCACGGGTTGTTGGACTGTTGACCATTTCCCATTCCTACTTTCTCATATATCACGAGTTCGATTCCGGTGCTGTTCATTTTACTCAATGCATCAGCAGCGGCATTGAGATTGGCGGCACTCTTATAATTTTTTGCTACTGCAGCAGGTGTTTCAAAGACTCCATCCTGGAGTACTTTGTTCCAACTGCCGGAAGCTTTAGAGAAAACACTGGCATTCCAATATGCTGCCATGTAATCATGGAAGTTGCTTGAATTTCCTGCCCAAAGCAAAAGACTTTCCTGTGCCTGGCGGGTTGAAAACAATGGAGAAATGGTAGGCTGACCGATGGAGTAAACTCCGTTGCGGGGTTCAGCATCGCTCCAGGATTCCAGTGCATGATGATCAGGACATACATACTGGCAAACTGCAGATGTCTCATCCGGACGATCAGCAAATGATACTGTCAATTCCACTTTCTTCATGGCATCCGCGAATGCAGTACCAGAAGGTAAAGTGTAGACTGGATTAGAATTATAGACAAACAAAGCTGCAACTTCGCCTTTGTTCATTTCATCGAGGAACGCAGTCAGGTCTGCATCAGATCCCTGACGCAGATTATTGGCGTTATCCAGATCAATTGTAGTTCCGTAATTCTCCAATAATGAATTTATACCATTCACGATATTCTGAATGGCAACATTATTAACTCCTGAAACAACAAGTGATTTGCCTTTGTTAGCGATCAATTCTTTCGCAGTTGCAGCAACTTTTTTAGAAGTTTCTGCATCCAATGAACCGGCTGCAATGGCAGCAGATCCTGTTGCCACGGCAACAGCATTGTATAAGGAAGCAGCAACTGCACCTTGTTGGGACGGTTTCACACCGATACGAACATCTGCATTACTTCCGGTAACCGATAATGCTGATTCGATTTGAATGTGGCGAGACATTTCCTTTTTGCCGTCATTCAACTTACGAGTGATAGCATACTGACGCGCGTGCTCGATTGGTGACACCCAGTGTACTAGGAAGTCAGCATCGAGAGAAACGATCACATTTGCTTTATCAAAATTATAGGAAGGAATCGCGTTTACACCAAAACTCTCCTGGTTAGCCTGACGCATTGCAGACGCGGATACCGCATCGTACATGATGTGTTTTGTAGTAGGATATTTGGCAGTAAAATCAGCTATCACTTTTTTAGTAGACGGACTGATAATGGTAGAAGACAAAATTCTGATCTTTCCACCTTTGGCAGCAATTGAAGTTAATTTTTCAACGATTGCCTGATCATTCGTTGCCCAGGTAGAAGGGTTCCCTTTTGCCAATGGAGATTTGTGACGGGCACTGTCATACAAAGAAAGAACACTGGCCTGAACTCGCGCATTCACCCCGCCTTTAGTCAATGGATTCAGTGTATTCCCTTCCAGCTTAATCGGACGACCTTCACGTGTCTTCACGATCACGCTGCAATAATCGTATCCATCAAAATAACTGGATGCATACCAGTTCGCGATACCCGGTGTGATTTGATCGGGACGAATGAGGTATGGAATTGTTTTACGAACAGGGGCTTCACAAGCCGCGAGGGAGGCAGCTGCTACACTAAAGCCGAGAAACTTCAGAAAATCCCGACGGGGCGTGGTGTTCACATCCTGAGCTTTCTTCTCGATAGCATGATCAAGAGGAAGCGGCTCAAAGAATTCGTTGTTTTTCAACCGGACGAACTCCGCATCGTTGCGAAGTTCTTCAACACCTTTCCAGTATTTTTTGCTCATTGGTCTTGGCTAATATTTGTTGATGTTTCGGAAAAAATTTTCTTGTGAGAAATTTTTCCGGACATTAAACTGATCTTAATAATGGCAACGCGCACATTCTAATCCACCGATAGTTTGAACTGTCAGCAAAGAATCCGCACCGTATTTAGCAAGTAATTGTTTGTGGAAATCGTTGTAGTAAGCGTTACCTTCCATTTTCACCTTAGTAGTACGGTGACAATTGATACACCATCCCATTGTAAGTGGTGAGTACTGACCCGCTACAGTCATGCTGTCCTGCACCGGACCGTGACATGTCTGACAAGCAACTTTACCTACAACTACGTGTTGCGCGTGGTTAAAATAAGCGAGATCAGGAAGATTATGGACGCGGACCCATTGGATAGGCTTAGGATTTGGTCCGTATGTTCCTTTGTCAGGATCGTAATCCAGCGCTTTATAAATTTTTGCAATTTCAGCGGTACCTGTTTCAGGGCCTTTACGAACATATTTGTGACAGTTCATACACACGTTCGCTGAAGGGACACCTGCAACTTTTCCACGCTCCGCACCGCTGTGACAATAAATACAAGGTATTTGCATTGTACCTGCGTGCAATTTGTGAGAGTACGCAATAGGCTGTTCCGGAGTATAACCCTGAGAAATACCAATTGACATCAGAGAATACCAACCTTTTACACTTCCGTAAAGAGTGAGGAATATCAATATGACAGCAACCAGTTTCTTGTTGTTACGCAACCAGAAAATTGTCGATTCCTTGCGTGTCATCGGTGCGGGCTCAGGAAGACCTTCTTTGTGACGCACAGTACGAGCAAGTGTATGCTGAACTTTTCCCAGAACAGAACTCAACAACCAAAGTATCGCGATAGCAATCAACAAATACATCCAGATCGGCTGTTGTTCTTCAACAGGTGCAGTACCTCCCGGAGTAGTTCCTGCAACTGGAGTTTCAGGTTTTTCTTCCTCCGCTTTTACGTAAGCCAGAATAGCTTTGATCTCTTCATCCTTCAAACCGAATGAAGGCATGGCTACTTTGTTGTTCTCATTGAAGATTTTTACTGCGTATTCATCTCCGCTCTTCACTACAGACTGTGAATTTTTGATCCACTTCAACAGCCATTCTTCCGGACGACGCTGAGCTATCCCTTTAAGGGCTGGCCCAACCATCTTTTCTTTTACGGCATGGCAGGATGCACAGTTGTTTTTGAAAAGCGCTTCACCATCTTGTGCATTTGCAACGGTGAATGAAAAGAGCGCGAGAGAAAATACAGTGACAAGGAACGTAAAGTACCTGGTAATGTAGCGGTTGCTCATGTTGGTTTAATTAGCGCGTTCGTTCAGAACGTGTAAGGCAAAAAACGAAAACCGATGACCTCTGAGGCGGTCATCAAATTGTCAGTTTTTTGAATGGGTGCAAATTTATTAGAAACAACATTTCAGGAAAGAATTTGTGAAAAAAAATTTAAAATGAGCTTCTTATTGGACACATTCTGTTTTTATTCCCGAAAGCTTTTAACCTCAAATCGGTACATTGACCATTTTTAACGGGGTCAGGACATTGCGAAAATTCTTGGTAGAACCCATTGTATGCCATTGCCATAAGCTTGAACAATAGAATCATTCTAAATAAATAAATTGTTAATTGATAATTTTCATTTATGAGAAATTCTTGGGGAAGAAATTTATCGAAAAATAATTTCCTTGATAATCAATTATATAAAACAAGAGTTTTTACGAAGAAAATTGATTGTATCCTAAAAAAACACAGTCTTACCCCTTTATCAACTTGTATAACAAAGGCTTACTTGGACTGGCATCATTTTCAAACGAGGCAATTTGCAAATTGAGAAGATAAGTTCCATCCTTTATTTCATCTGGAACATAAATCAATTCGGTGATCGTTGCATTGGTTCTCGGAGATTGCGGATAACTCCAGAACTCATGGTGGGCCAATAATTTACCTCCATCTTCTTCTCTGTCCACCGAAGGCAGATCCAGTAATAAATGATCAATCCCGCATTCACGTATATAAGCTGCCGCATCGTGATGCAAATAAGCAGGATTGGTTCCGGAATACTGCCTGTGTAATTTAACATCCGGATTAGGTCTGGTTCGAATGATCAACGCTTCAGGCTGTTTTTCCGCCAGTGCTTTCTGAATATGTTCCTTTTTAATGATATGATCTTCAAATACTGTTTGAGGTGTGATTGAAATCAATTCGGCCAGAAAGAAAAATTGTTTCAGACTCTGATTAATGGTATGGCCTTCTTTTGAAATATGCCCTACGCATTCGGTGTGTGTTCCATTGCCATGTGGATTGAAAAGAATATTGTTCACGTTACAGGATCCACCCTGGCTGACATCTCCGATAAAATTACCGGCCCGAAATGGCTCCATCCTTACCGGCGGAACATAAAATGCATTCACATTTACCTCGCCCGCACGCAATGGAACAGATATATCATGCGGTTGAGATAAATCAACACGAAATAAATTTCCGTTGATCACACAGCTTACTACCATAATCAGGAACTGAGAAATAGAGCGAGGAAGGTAGGAAAAAAGTAAGATTACTTTTTAATCAATTTGGTAACAAATTGTTCTCCTTCAAAAATCAGATGCACAAAATAAACACCCGAAGACAAATCTGCCGACAATGGCAATTCCAGTGTTCGACTTCCTCTGGATAAGAAGAGATCATCATGGTAAATTACTTGTCCAACAGAATTTTCTACCTGTACCATCATTTTACCTGCTTCATTGGTTTGAATGTACAGTTCAGGATCAGATACAAATGGATTCGGTGACGCGGCAATCAGCTCAAAAGTTTTTGCGGAATTAAACAGTACTACTACTGCTTCCGATTCCCGCGACTGACCATCAAAGTCAACCTGACGAAGTTTATAATAATTTTTACCCTGCACAGGCTTATCATCTACAATCGAATAATTGCTTTGCTGAGTGGTGTTACCATGACCGGGAACAAATCCTATTCTCTCATAGCCATAAACTCCTGCACGCTCACGCGCGGCATATACTTCAAAATAATCGTTGTTGATTTCGGATGAAGTTGCCCAGGAGCAAAGTACTGACGACTTACCGTTTTTCTCAGCAGTGAAATAAAGTAATTCAACAGGCAAAGGAGACGGTCCGTTTCCTGCACCTGCAAATCCACTGAAAGAAGAAAGTCCATCCCTGCGTGCGCCTTGCAAGCTGCCTGATGCAATTGAATACATAGAGATTCCTGTATTCACACTGATATCTGCTCCATCATGTGTGCCATAAGTAGTTCCCCATGCACCCTGACCAGTACTGTCAGGAACCGCGACACTGGGGCGCTTCAGCAGTCTTAATTCAGACCCTGTCAATCCATCCATAGCCTGCAGATTAAATCTGTCTCCTGCGCATTCTATACTGTAATCCACCGGTCCAAGTGCGCCCGGGAAAATAGAAGGATCACCGTTCACATTCGATCCGTTATTCTCCTGGAAATCCCAATAGAAATCTCCCACCATATCAATTTCGTGGTTGAGACATGTCGTTGCAGTCTGTCCTCCCTGATCATCTATTTCAAAAGGATTGCCGCAGCCATGACCGGTATTTCCAATGAAGATACCATCCACCACAAAGTTGTTGTTGTTGTTGAGATAAGTTCCTACGAGGTAATTGTTATTGGTATTTGAAGCAAATTGTACCAGAGACGGGCAATAAAAATAATCTCCTACTACTCCACTGCCTCCAGTAGTGCGGAATCCCAGCGGATAGAGATATTCATTTTTCGTTCCTGTATTAATTATTTTCCTGTTAATACGTCCTTCAAAAAATCCATTGCGTGTGTTCTGCGCAGCGATAGTTTGACGAGTCACACAACCGGGATCATCATTGAGAAGTGTAATGGTTTTGAAATTCACACCGGTATTTTCGTTTGCATCATAAGTACCACCATTGCGCGAAAGCAATACGCCATTGGTAAAATCCATAGCATACAAAATATTCAGATTCCCTTGCAAAATGGCTTCATGACGATTCGATGCAACTCCTGTAGGTTGTGTTTTATTTATTCTCAATCTGCAGATTGTTCCGGGGTAAGTTCCGCTTGAATTACGGATATCGAGAATCTGTTGTTGAGTTGTACTCGCAACATCTATCAAACCTTCGGTGATGGCACCACCTGCTGTGGCACCTGTACAACTGCAGGTTCCGTTGATGGTGATATCACCTGTTGCGGTAAGTGTATAAGTAGCAAGATCAATGGTGGCACTTTTTGCCGGTACTGCATTTTGCTGAACCGTAAAATTATTAATGGTCACATTTCCGCAACCTACTCCGGCCTGCAACAAAGGATAATTGGGTGAGTTGTCTTTGATAACAAC
This sequence comes from uncultured Bacteroidota bacterium, assembly GCA_937871435.1. Classification (GTDB taxonomy): domain Bacteria; phylum Bacteroidota; class Bacteroidia; order AKYH767-A; family 2013-40CM-41-45; genus JADKJP01. The sequence continues at coordinate 129,041 of CALMQM010000103.1, forward strand.
ATCGGAGGTAGCAATAGGAACCGCTTCCCGGTCCCAGTTACATGGCTCACACCATTTATTGTCTACTGATCCCAACCATGTATACGTTGACCCTGCAATGCTTCCCGGATCAAACTCATCAGCACCAATATCAACACAGGAAGGTCGTGTGAAAACATCAATGTCATCCGTTACAGTTGGCGAGAGGGAAATTCCTGCATTACGAACATTGTAGTCAGAAGTATGTAAATCCGTCGCAGAAGTAAATGCAACAGTAGCTGATTTAGATGCAGTCACCGGATCACCTCCGCCACAGGTCGCATTCCAGATAGTAAGCGTTGCGCAGTCGGCACCCGAATAATTTGCCAGTGGCGCAGCGGAAGTATACAACAGGTTATTTGTTCCCTGAGCAGCGGAATATGCAGGAGATGAACTTCCAGACATACGTATGGCATAGTGTTTCCCTGAACCTCCACTCCGTTCATTGTAAAAAATATTATTCTTCAACAAAAGCAATGTGGAGCTCGTGTTGTAATTGTAAGCGTAAGTATTGTCTGAACCTGAAGGAGAACCAAGAATGCGTACAGAATTGAAATAGGAAACTCCTGAACCGGCAACATGCTCAATACCGTTGATGGTTAAATCATTGTTTAAACCGCTGCCCAGACTGATGAAATTATTATAGGCATTACATTGATTCACATTTTTCAAAGTCAGACCGGAAATCAATGAAGTATTTGTAGAACTGCTTATACTCAATCCGTAGATCCAGCATTTTGATATCGTACTAATATTGGAAGCACCGCCCTTACAAAAGATTCCGCGAATTTGAACAGAGCCCGTAGCGGCAGTATTAGACAAATTATAGACTGTATCCTGCGCGATAGTCGTTGCTGCAGTTCCGGCAATAGGAATATCCAATATTCCCACAATGCTGGCTTGTTCATCCACACCTGTATTAGCACCACTGACCGTGATATTCTGCACTTTATTTCCTGTGATGGAAACAGCGAACAATGAAACTGTATTGTGTATTCCAACAATGTTTGCGTTTCGATGAACTGAATTAATACTGTTTGCAGTTGAAGAGCCCACAGAGTTTGAGCTAATCGTAATGGCACCCCCTGAAGAACTGTTATAGATGCCTACAAAACCGATTCTGTCACCTACACCTGATCCGGGTGATGGAAATGTAATTGCTATCCCTCCGATTTTATTGCCGGTAATTGATTCAGCACCGGTATTCCCGGCTACAAAGATTCCTGCGGCAGGAGCAATCGCTGTAAACACTGAATTATTCGTGGATTTAATTTGAATACTGTTTGTACCGGTCACAGATCCGATTGTATTGCCGGTAATATTGGTTGGGCCATTTTCCACATAGATCCCATAAAAAATCCCTGATCCGGCTGTTCCTGAAGACCGGCTGCTTGTCAAATCGTATCCGCCAATTACGTTGTTGGAAACAGTGGAAGTAGATCCGGCAACGGTGTTGATGATGATCGCCTGTACAGAGCCTGCAAAATTGGAAACACTGTTTGTGATCACCGTATATCCTGTTCCTGCCGAGTTTGCAAAACCGCAATAATTACCCGAGACTGTATATCCAGTTCCTGCCTTGATGACAATGGCACTGTATGTATTCGCCGGATACGGATTTCCACTGATGTTCAGAGTAAGAGTGTTTGTCTGATAAATTCTGTTGTTCGTAATACTCCAGGCAGAACTTCCGGTGAAAGCATATACGCCTGCGCTCATTTGTCCGGATGAATAATAATCGTGAATGGTATTTCCGCTAATTATGATTCCGCTGTTGTCTTTGCCGGCAACAGTATTGTGACTTTTAATATAAATTCCGGGAAGAGATGCCCCAACCGGTCCAAGATCATTATTGGAAATTGTATTGTTATCGTTTCCGACCCCTGCACCTGCCAGCGAAAACCAAATGACAGATCCATCTGCGGCTGCATTGTACACTCCGAGAGATGACCCTAGAATCGTGCAATTGGTTATCAGGTTATTTGTGGCATCGTTGACAAATTTGATTGTTGCTGCCTGATTGGAGGTACTGCTATTACTGATTGTAAGTGAATTCCCTCCTGAATTAAGACCGTTGATTGTTACATTGTCGGCACCGTTCAACTGAATCAGCGGCCCGGCAACGGCACCTGTAATTGATCTTGCAGCTCCACCGACAGGGGAAATTGTGAGACTGGTCCACACACCGGCACTCTGGATCAGGGATGCAGTTCCCGGCTCAACTATATTGGCAGAAATGGAAATTGTAATGACAAGTGCATTCTGAGGTCTTGCATTGATTGCCGTAAACGCTGCGGTTAATGTTGCATACGCACCATTTGGTGTTAACGGATTAGCCCCCGCGACCGTCACCTGACCAGATGATTGCAAAGAAAAAAACAAGGCACAAACAAAGAAAAGTAGCTTTATTTGAGACTGTTTGAATATATATCTACTCATTCAGAAGGCTTTGTAAAAACTCAAATCAGGCGAGTTTAGAATCTTCAAAAATAGGGAATAGACCTGAATTTATCTATTATTATAATGTAAAATCATTGTAAATCTTCGTGATTTCTACATTTAATATGTTGATAGCCACAAAGCTTGGGTGAATCAACTTAAAAGTTTGGCGAAAAAGTAAGCAGCCGCGGCTGCAAGCAATCCAATCATGGTTGTCCGCAAAGCTCCTTTCAATGGTTGCTGGCCTGTGGCCTTGCTTTTAAAGTATCCGAAAAACATCAGACATACAACGGTAATGATTGCAGAAATCAACAAGCCGGAATGCGGGGTATCTGTAAAAAAATATGCTGATAAAGGAACTATCCCGCCAACGATATAAGCTAAACCGATATTTCTTGCACTTTGTCTCGCACGACGGATATCCGGTTTTTCCAGACCGAGTTCAAATTTCATCATGAACTCTACCCATTTATCCGGATCTTTTTCCATTTCATTCATGATTGTCTCCTGAGATTCCGGCGACAATCCGTAATTGGCAAAAATTTCTTTCACCTCTCTTCTTTCCGTTTCGTAATGTGTTTTTATTTCTCTGTATTCTCTTGCAAGCTCGGAATCGTAATGTTCTATCTCAGTTTTTCCGGCCAGGTAACCACCCAAGCCCATTGCGATTGAACCTGCAACTATCTCTGCGAATCCTGCTGTGATAATGATCGCATTACTGCTCACTGCACTACTCAATCCGGCTGCTAATGCAAACGGAACAGTTAATCCATCTGCCATCCCGATCACAATATCCCTGACCGTTTCAGTTTGTTCAAAATGTTCTTCCTGATGATGATGATGATGAGTTGCTGTCTCTGACATTTTATTGCGATGAAAATTATTTTGTAAAAGTAGAAAATGTTTCGGTTTCGGGTTGTTGGTTGTTAGGTATTAGGTATTAGGTATTAGGTATTAGGTATTAGGTATTAGGTAAATGGAATTAAGAACTATTAACACGAAACACGAAACAAAAAACGAGGAACCAAATTCATTCTTCCCTTTTACCAACAAACCTTACCTTTGAATGAAGAACAATCATACGGACAATTTCAAACTGTCATGCCGATTTATTTAGATTATAACTCTACGACGCCTGTTGATCCGCTTGTTCTGGAAGCAATGTTGCCTTACTTCAAAGAGAAGTTTGGAAACGCGGCAAGCAGTACTCATGCATATGGTTGGGTAGCCGAACAAGCGGTGGATGATGCGCGACAACATATAGCAAAACTGCTGAATGCTGAATCCAATGAAATTGTTTTCACCTCTGGCGCCACGGAAGCTATTAACCTTGCTTTAAAAGGAGTATTTGAAGCATACAAAAGCAAGGGAAATCATATCATCACTGTATCTACTGAACACAAAGCTGTTCTGGATACCTGTTCCTATCTTGAAAAGAACGGAGCCCGGATAACACTGTTACCAGTTCAACCGGATGGATTGATCCAACCTGAAGAACTCCGCAAACATTTGACAGACAAAACAATTTTAGTGAGCGTCATGTTTGCGAACAATGAAACAGGTGTGATTCAACCGATTCGTCAACTTTCTGAACTGACCCATGCTGGAAAAGCGTTGTTCATGAGTGACGCAACACAGGCATGCGGGAAAATACGTGTTGATGTGGAAGAAGAAGGAATTGATTTGCTTCCATTTTCTTCACACAAATTATACGGGCCCAAAGGTTGTGGTGCCTTGTACGTTAGACGAAAAAATCCCAGAGCGAAACTACTTGCGCAAATTCATGGTGGCGGACATGAAAATGGCTTGAGAAGCGGAACACTCAATGTTCCCGCTATTGTCGGATTTGGAAAAGCCTGTGAATTGGCAGCAAGCAGAATGTGGGAGGATAGCAGCAGAATAAGTGTATTGCGAACTCAACTCGAACAAAATCTGCTCGACCTTGGCGGAGTCGCTGTCCAGGGAAACACCCGGCACCGGCTGCCGAATACCAGCAATCTCTCATTTACCGGCTGCTCAGCTTCCGTACTTATTAAAGAGTTGTTTGACATTGCCGTTGCAACAGGCAGTGCATGCACATCCGCTTTGCCAGAACCCTCACATGTCCTGAAAGCTATGGCTGTCCCGGATGATGTGGCGTTTTCTTCTTTGCGTTTTTCATTGGGAAGATTTACAACAGCTGAGGAAATACAGACAGCTATTGACAAAATCAGCAAAGCATACATGCGATCACGCTCTCAAAATGAATAATGATTCATTTTTAAAATCCTTTACATTTCAAGTTCGTCTAATCAAACATCATAATTCTGGTCCACCTGAATCAGTCAGGGCACCATAAAATAAAATTCAAGACTCCTCACTTCAACAAACACAATGAAAGTGCAGAGTCTAAATGACAATTTATCCTGAATAACAAATCTGCGATGTCAGGGTCATTCCTTATCGTTGCAAGACAGAACATTTTCCCTGACAGATTTTTCGGAAAGATTCCTACAAACCCCCATCACGATGACTTTCCCATGTCCCGAACCAAAAAAATTCTTCTTTTAAACACACGCTGACTTTTATCATAAATCCGACTGATTCATATCATATTCAGATTTGTGTTTCATTGGTAAACTCGTATCCTGAACCTGAAGAGTAAATTTTATGAATAATGACAAATTTCTGTATCAGCTTGGATCCAAGATCAAAGCTATTCGCAGTGAGAAAAACATGACACAGCAAGTGCTTGCCAAGCGTTGCGGATTTGAAAAATCAAGTTTATCCCGGATTGAATCGGGTCAAATTAATATCACCGTACTCACTCTGAAAAAAATTGGTCGGTCTTTAAAAACGCCGATTGTTCACTTTTTCAAATAATCGGATAAAGAGACTTTTTCAGAAGAGAAGACAAAGCTCATCGAAGTATTGGAATAGGGGGTTTAGAAAATTTCAATACTGTAAATGAGCTTCTTTTTTGAAATTAATCAAGAATCACAATTCTTGAAATTTCGCTTCTGCTTTCTCCTGTTTCATAAAACAAAAAATACAATCCGGCTTTCAGTCCTTCGCGGTTGATGTTGACGGAAGAAAGTCCTGAACTACCGACTTCTTTTACACAACGACCCAATTGATCTGTAAAGACCAGTTTCCCGATTTTACCTGAATACAAATCCGGAATTGCAATGGATGCACTGGAAGTAAATGGATTTGGGCTACAGTTTAAAGAAGTTGATTTTTGCGGACCATTGCTTATTCCAACCGGATCCAAACTGATCAGAATATTGTCTGCTGAATATGTACTCCATGCGGCTCCGATGGTTTTATATTTCAACGCGATGAAGGCGCTGTCAGCAACAAAAGGAACAGTAATTATTGTATCCAGCCATTGGAACTGGGGTTGCATATAAGACAATGAACCGATCACTGTAAAGTTTCCAAGGAGTGGGTCCTGATTCGTTGAACTAAATAACACCTCAAAATTATCCGGAAAGGGAGTACTAAAACCGCTTGTATTTACTTTCAGAGCTACCGTTCCTGTGGAAGAGAAATTCATGGCAGGTGAAACAAACCAATCGACAACAGTATCTGTTGATGCACCGCCAACGTTGTAATCATGACTAACACATTGACCGGAAAAACCTCCGCCTGAATATCCCCAACTGTATTGGCTTAGGACACCAGTACGGTAAATATTCCATCCGGCTTTTTCAGCCGGAGAATCGAATCCTGTAGCGTAAGGAAGTGTGAGACCCTGGGATTTTACCGAAGTAATAAGAATGAACTGAATACATAAAAGCGGGAGTAATTTTTTTTTCATTTTCTGATTCTTTAAGTGTTACATCTTATTTCAGGAGGATACTTTAAACAACAAAGACACGAACATGCCTCTCCTTTTTCAAACCAAAATACACCTTAAATTTCAATCTGATTCTTTGTTTTAAAACATTAACATGTCGGTGATTTATTCCTCTAAATACTATTTACAAAAAGTTCGATTGTATCTAAAGAAGGATCTCAAAAAAAGTAATCAAAAATCAAGTCAGCTAAATACATTCATTCGAAGGAAACAAATAGAATGAAGCAATGATTGGTATAATTATGCGCCTTTGGTTTCTATCGCAACATTGTCAATCAGCCTGACAGCACCTATTTTGACAGCGGTAAATACTCTCACATCAGGAAACTGATACCAATCTCCAGCCGGTTGGAGTGACACGGAATCCGCAATGGTGAGATATTCAACTTTCATGAGTTTATTTTTTTCAATCATGGTTTTGGCATTAAGGAGTATTTCCTCCACACTGTGATGAGACCAGTTATCCCGGATAAAAAATAATGCTTTGGAAATGCGTGCAGCTTCTGTTCTTTCGGTTGGGCTGAGTAACATGTTTCTGGAACTCATTGCCAATCCATCGGATTCCCGAATGGTAGGACAAGGAACAATTTCCACGGGCAGATTCAATTGACTGGTCATGGTGCGTATAACAGCAAGTTGCTGAAAATCCTTTTCACCAAAATACGCGGCATCCGGTTGAACAATCCGGAATAAATTAGCGACTACCTGCATCACACCTTTAAAATGTCCGGGGCGATGACTTGCTTCCATCACATGATCCAACACTCCCAATTGGATATCAGGAACAGGAGGCAATTGACCTTCCGGATACATTTCGTTCACAGAAGGTGCAAAAACCAGATCGGCACCAACTTGTTCTAATTTTCTGAGATCAGCATCCATTGTGCGTGGATAGTTTTTCAGATCGTCCGGATTATTGAATTGGGTCGGATTAACAAAAATGCTGACTACTATCCGGTCAGTTTCCTGCTTCGCTTTTTCCACCAATTTCAGATGACCCTGATGTAAAGCCCCCATTGTAGGTACAAAGCCAACCTTTAGACCGGATTTTTTCAATGAAGCAATTTCAGAGCTCAGGAGGCTTTTATTATCAATAACTTGCATTAATACCATAAATATTGTTTATATTATCATTCTCAAATTTTATTACATCATCCTTTTATGCCTAATTATCAGAACATTAAGCTAATAATGCATTAAAATTTCAATAAAAACTGCAATTTTCCGCTATCAGGACTTGCAACTATTGAGTGATACTCTTATTATCCGTATCTTTGCATGCCAAATTAATAAATCCGATCTGTAAATGAAGAAAGCGAAAGTTTTATTTATTTCCCAAGAGATCACTCCTTTTCTGGATGTGACAGAAGTATCGAATATCGCCCGGTTTCTTCCTCAGGGCGTTCAGGAAAAAGGGAAAGAAATCAGGACTTTCATGCCACGCTTCGGTTTGATCAATGAGCGCAGGAATCAACTGCACGAAGTGATCCGCTTATCCGGCATGAACCTGATTATAGACGATTCAGATCACCCTCTGATTATCAAAGTTGCCTCGATCCAAAGTGCGCGGATGCAGGTATACTTCATCGACAATGAAGAATATTTCCAGCGCAAGATGGTTTTTCGTGATGCAAAGAAAAAATTCTACAAAGACAATGAAGACCGCATGGTATTTTTCTGTCGCGGTGTACTTGAGACAGTCAAGAAGCTTGGCTGGGCTCCGGATGTGATTCATTGTCATGGTTGGATGACTTCCTTGATTCCTTTCTTTGTAAAGACCGGGTATAAAGACGAACCGATGTTCAAGAACTCCCGTGTTGTTTATTCCAGCTATTTGCAGGATATGGAAGAAACTTTCAGTCCGAACTTTACAAAGAAGCTAAAGATGGATGGAGTTTCAACTGATGACATGAAGCTCTACAAAGATCCCACGATGGCAAATATTCACATTGCAGCCATGAAGCTGAGTGATGGTGTGATCAAAGGTTGCGATACTAAGAATGCGACTGTAGAATCTTATCTTAAAAAATCCAATAAACCGGTATTAGAATATAAACCCTTTGACGACGAAGGAGCATTTGTGAACGCCTGCTCTGATTTTTATGATGAATTGCTGGAACAGGAACCCGTTCTCCAAGACTAATATGAAGATAAATTTTGCGGCAGGCCAGGCCTTCCGAATTTTCCGAAAAACCACCAACAATCCCAAGCAAAATTTCAACACTATTTCCTCCACACTTTCGTGGAGGAAATATTTTTTTCTGGTATCTATAATTGCCGGGATCGCTCTGGTTCCTGCATGTAAAGACCCGGAAGAAATAGGACTTGGGATAATTCCAGGATCAGATACTCTCGGACTCTCCTTATCTGATACGAGTACTATCTATACTCGTACTGTGCTTGAAGATACATTGCGTACCGATGAATTGTCGGTTGAATTACTGGGCAGTGTATACGATCCTGTTTTTGGAAAACACCAGGCTGCCATCTATGCTCATACTGTATTAGCCGGCGTACCAAATTTCAACGGAGTCACGCATGCCGATTCGCTTGTGCTCACACTATTTTACAGTGGTGCTTACGGAGACACATCCCTTACACAAACTGTGAATGTGTACCGCATGACGGAGGATATGGAATTCGACAGCGTGTATTATTCGAATAAAAATTTCAGCTACGATGCGGTACCTCTTGGAACGCAAAATTTCAAAGCCTGGCCAAATCACACCGTAGTTGTTGGAGGAGATACACAGTCTGCACAGCTTCGTATACCATTGAGTCTGGCTTTAGCAGATTCAATCATGGCATTGTCGGGTGGAACAGAATTATCAACCTCAGACAATTGGAATGCATATTTTAAAGGACTATACATCAAAACTGATGAAGCCACTGTATCAGGCACAGGATGTATTGCCTATTTCAATTTTCTCACTTCTAAAATGACCTTGTATTATCACGGAACGGACACTGTGGCAAGAACCTATTCATTCACATTAGCCGGCGCACGTGTAAACTCATTTTCACACGATTACACAGGGACAGATATAGCTGCACAAATCGCGGATTCAAATGCAGTAGATTCTCTGGCATATTTACAATCGATGGCGGGTGTAAAAACTAAAATTTCATTCCCTTTTCTGAAACATTTTACTGATTCCGGCAGTATTGTAGTGAATAAAGCCGAGTTGACCATTACTGCTCAGGCAGGTACGCCATTGGATTATCCGGTACCATCCCGAATTCTGGTTGTGGCCCTTGATTCTGTCGGAGGAACATATTTTCCGATAGATTACTATGAAACCGGAGGATATTTCGGTGGAAGTATCAATGCGGATGGAAGAACGTATACCTTTAACCTGACGCGACACATTCAGCGGATCCTGGATGGGCAGGTATCAAATGACGGACTTTATGCAGTGGTATTCGGATCAGCGGTTCAAGCCAACAGGCTGATCATGGGAAGCGGTAAAAATGCCGACTACCGGATGAAACTGAAATTATATTATACGCATCTCCCTTAATCCCTGAAAAGGAGTTTTATTCAAATCAACAACAGGGAATTTTTAGTACACAAATTCTTATTCTAAACCTATGTGTGGAATTGTAGCTTATATCGGAAAAAGGGATGTATACCCAATCCTGATTAAAGGACTCCAAAGACTCGAATACCGTGGGTATGACAGTGCCGGTATTGCCATTTTGAATGGTGATTTGAAAATTTTTAAGAAAGCCGGTAAGGTGAGTGACCTTCATGCTTTCGCGAAGGATAAAGATACTTCAGGACATATCGGAATGGGACATACCCGTTGGGCAACACACGGGGAACCAAATGACAGAAACGCGCATCCGCATTATTCACAAAGTGGAGCTTTTGCAATCATTCACAATGGAATTATCGAGAATTATTCTTCGATCAAAGCTGAGTTAAGCAAGCGTGGTCATATTTTCAAAAGTGATACGGATACAGAAGTGTTGGTACACCTGATAGAAGATATTTTCGAACATGGGAATGTCACACTTGATGAAGCGGTACGACTGGCATTGGGAGAAGTGATCGGAGCATATGCTATCGTTGTTCTCTCCAAAGATCATCCGAATGAACTGATTTGCGCGCGTAAAGGAAGTCCGATTGTATTGGGAGTAGGAAAAGAAAAAGGCGAATTCTTTGTCGCTTCAGATGCTACGCCAATCATTGAATATACCAATAATGTAATTTACCTGAATGACGGAGAAGTAGCGTACATCAACAATGGTACGCTTACGGTAAAGACCATCGAGAATCAGGTGAAGACACCATACATCCACGAACTGGAAATGAAACTCGAACAACTTGAAAAAGGTGGTTTCGAGCATTTCATGATGAAAGAGATTTATGAACAACCACGTTCCATCTGGGACAGTATGCGAGGTCGTATTGATGCGACCAAAGGATTCCTGCGTATGGGCGGTGTGGCGGAGTATGAAAACAAATTTTCCAACGCGAAAAGAATTCTCATCATCGGCTGCGGAACTTCATGGCATGCAGGATTGGTAGCGGAATATCTTATCGAAGATCTTGCGCGCATTCCGGTGGAAGTGGAATATGCTTCGGAATTTCGGTACCGTAATCCGATTATCCACGAAACAGATATTGTAATTCCTATTTCACAATCAGGAGAAACAGCGGATACACTTGCGGCAATTGAATTGGCAAAATCAAAAGGTGCTACAATTTTCGGAGTATGTAATGTAGTTGGCGCATCTATCCCGCGTGCAACACATGCCGGGGCCTACACTCATGCAGGACCGGAAATCGGAGTAGCTTCCACCAAAGCTTTCACGGCGCAGGTGACAGTACTCACACTGATCGCTCTACAGATTGCTCATCACCGTGGAACAATTACAGACTCACGTTATCATCAGTTGATGAACGAACTGGAGGCAGTTCCCGCCAAAGTAGAAAGAGTGTTGAAGACCAACGATCAGATCATGAAACTTGCGGCAAAATTCAAAGACGCACGTAACTTCCTTTATCTGGGACGCGGATATGGATTTCCTGTAGCTCTGGAAGGCGCGTTGAAACTAAAAGAGATTTCCTATATCCATGCCGAAGGATATCCTGCTGCTGAAATGAAACACGGTCCGATTGCATTGATCGATGCCGAAATGCCGGTGGTTGTGATTGCCAATAAAAACGAGACCTACGAAAAGGTTGTCAGCAATATTCAGGAAGTAAAAGCAAGAAAAGGAATCATCATTGCCATTGTTACCGAAGGAGACACTGTCGTGAAAGGTCTGGCCGATCACGTCATCGAAATCCCGGAGACTGACGATGTCCTGATGCCTCTTGTTTCAGTTGTTCCTTTGCAGCTTCTGTCTTATCACATCGCGGTGCTTCGTGGCTGCAATGTGGATCAGCCGCGTAATCTCGCGAAATCCGTGACGGTGGAATAAATATCTTAACCAACTTGCTTTCAAAGCAGGTTTGAATGGAATTTTATTTGATTCCATTTTTTCCACTTAAGTGAACGCTTTAAATCATCAAAGCCTGAACGTAAACCGTTCAGGCTTTTTTTGTAGGCATCAAATATTTTTTCAATTTCTAAACATAGCTTACAAGGAAATCGTATACCTTTAATAGACTATTGCATATTCTCTACCATGAAAAAAACACTTTTTAGTCTTCTTGTTTTTTTGAGTTTGTACAAGATCAATTTCGCGCAGACACATTGGGAAAAAATTTATCCGGGTTTACCGATTAGAAATCCCGGCAATCTTGATATTACACAAATTGATGGAGGCTTTGTTTTTTGTGCAACATCCAATCAAAACCACTTCCTTCTAAAAGGTGATTCTCTTGGAAATACAGTCTGGTCGAGGAGTTTTGATCACACCGGAACAAATGAATTTACGGCAGCTGTTGCGCATGAAGGCGATTCAGTGATTGCATTTATCGGTTCGGAATACAATGCATACGAGTGGCAAGCAGTGATCGGCAGATGTGATTTGAATGGCAATATCATTAACTATTTGCCATATCCTGTGTTTGACGGATGGGGAACTACTGGTATGAATATCCAACCGAATGGATTGGGAGGGTACAATTTTCTTATTTATGAAGACGGATACACGTCAGACAACCATGTTTATCTGAACTATTCTCAAATCGTGGGATATGATGGAGAAGATATCGGATTGAACGGGATGTCATCCAATCGTTTTGGCGAAACTTTTATGGCAGTCAACAGTTATTTTCTAACAACCGAATATCACATCAGGAGCAATACAGGACTCGATTTCCTGTTTCAGAATCAGACTTTACCGGATGCAATCGTAGCGACGAACGATAGTGCATGCATGTTGATTGCTTCAAACGGAACATTTGAATTAAGAAAAATCAATACAACTGGTGTCATAGACTGGAGCAGAACATACGCGGACAGTTCATTTCTTTTATCCGCAAAAGATATCAAACAACGTCCGGACGGTAACTATTATATGCTTTGCACAGAAGGAAATGTCGCAGGACAAACTTGCATTTTCCTGATGGAAACAACCGAAAACGGAGACAGTTTGTGGAGCAGGAAATTTTATGGATATGGAAGAGCATCCGCAATTAATTTGCGATTGTATGATGATGGCGACCTGATAATTTTTGGTGAATCTGACGGAGACCCCTATGTAATCCGAACTGATTCTGCCGGACAAATCAATCCGGTTTATTCAATTAATGGTCCGGGTCATGAATACTGCGCAGGAGATACCATCACACTTAATATAACACCGGCAGCTTCCTCCTACCATTGGTCAAGCGGAGAAACAACACAAAGTATTCAAGTGACGCAGTCAGGAGGATATACAGCACAGGTTACAGACGGAACAGGTCAGCTTTCAAATACAGGTATGTATGGAGTAGACATGGATCCTATTCCGGTAGCTGATATTGCATCCAGTTCCAGCATTTCTGTTTGTTCGAATGACACGCTACGGAACAATTCCCTGCAACACCATTCATTGACGAATTTATGGTATAAAGATGGAGTGTTCATTTCAGGTGATTACTACGTAATTGTTACTCAATCCGGAATGTACAAACTGATTCAAAGTAATAATTGCGGATCGGATACTGACTCGGTGTATGTCAATGTGAATTCACTTCCCGCACAACCTTTCATAACGGCTTTACCGGATGAGTATTTTTGTTCCGGTGAAACTGTTACGCTTGTTGCACATGGTGCTGATACAACTTTTCAGTGGAACTATTCTCTTGATTTAGCTTCACCTGTGGTTCTGTTAAATTCAAGCAATGATTCAATTGATGTAAATCAGGGAGGTATATATTACTCCCGTGATATAAATTCAAACGGTTGTGTTTCCGTGGCCAATTACATTAATGTTTATGATGTGACAGCATCACCTCAGGTATACACTGTTGGAGATCTTAGTTTCTGTACCGGTGACTCTGCGGAATTGTTTGGAGGTCTGATGGGCGCAGATGCTCATTATCTCTGGTCAAATGGAGACACTACGTATAATACCATGATTAAACAAACCGGTTGTTATCATTTTTATGGCATCAACAGATGGGGCTGCTCCGTTAATAGTGATACGGTATGTGTAACAGCCTTTCCACTCCCGGACATCAATCTGGGCAATGATACTTTGTTGTGTGTAGGCAATACTATTCAATTTGATGCCGGTCAGGGCTACTCCTATTACATCTGGCAGGATGGAAGTAACGGAGAGTTTTTCACGTATACACCGGTGCCGGATGATACTGCAGATTTTTGGGTGTATGTGGTTGATACCAACAATTGTTCATCTTCAGATTCAGTAAGGGTAATTTCTGATTTCTGTTCCGGTGTAAGTTCTGTCATTCAATCATCTTATGTGTATTTGTATCCTAATCCGAATACCGGTCTGTTGCATTTTTTGAGTAACAACAATGATGAATTTGAAATGCTATTGTATGATTTCACCGGCAAAGTCATTCTTAAAAAGAAAATTCAGCATTTCAGTCAATGCTTAGACCTGAGTACATTGAATTCAGGAGTGTACACGTATCAAATCCGGAAATACGATGGAAGTATTCAAAAAGGTAAGATCACTTTGACGAAATAATCTCTTGAGAAGCAAATAAAAAAACCGGGACGAAAATATGTTCCGGTTTTTTTATTGCATAGAAACTTATGAAGTTTATATAAAGATCATTCTTTGACAAAATCGCCTGAAAATCCATTTTCAAGTCTTGCAAGCGACAAGCATAGAAAATATAAAATTGTTTGGATTCTAAAGGATTCTGAAGCAAATATGAGAATGTGGAATCTTGTTAAAATCTTCTGCATTTCAGGGGAATTATTTTTCATTGATTTCGTTACATTCGTCAACTTCATATTCTCTAAACAAATGAAACTATTGAAACACTATCTCCTGCTGGCAACAGCCCTGATTACAGGTGTAAGCAGTTACGCCCTCAATCCTTCCAAGGAATACAAGACCAAACCGGAAAAGTATGGAATGACATACAAAGAAGAAAAGGTAGCCACCAAGGATGGGGCGACATTAAATGCCTGGTTTTTTGATTCTCCGAAAAAGACATCCAACTGGATGGTCATTAGTGGAAGTGGAGACGGAAATATGGCAGACAACATTGAAATTGCCGGACAGTTTCTTTCCGCCGGATGGAATGTTGCTTTGTATGATTACCGCGGTTATGGTTCAAGCAGTGAGTTTGCGATTGATGCGGATACTTACATCTATCCACAGTTTTTGAATGATTTGAATGCTATGCTGGATTATCTCAGAAAGTCAAGAGCCATCATGAAATTTGATTTGTACGGTCAGAATATCGGTGCTGGTATTTCTCTTGGTGTTGGCGCAAACCGTCCGGAAACCAGAAAAATTATTGCTGATGGTCCATGGACAGGACTTGAAATCATGAAGAAAAAATTCAAAGAGAAAAAATCAAAGGATCTGATTATTCCATTTGGTTTTGACAAGAATTATGAACCGATGTATGCTTGCGACCGCACACGCACGAGTTTAAAAGGTGTGATGCTCATCGTTTCTCCTCAGGATGAAATGTTGAATCCGAACGATATGAAGTTACTCAAATGTGTGTCTCAGACCTATGTGGTGAACGCCAGTCCATCGAATGCTGAAAATTTCAACACAGACAAGAACGCGTATTTTGAAAGAGTGAATAAATTCCTGAATCAATAATCCGGATATTCAATTTGAGATAAACTTTCAAAATCAACTAAGAAAATTTTCTGCCGGATAGAATTCCTGATCAAAATTTTCCACAATAAAAAAAGGTTTGCAGAAATATCTGCAAACCTTTTTTTATGGAAATTTTTATTTATGCCATTGACTCTTCGTCCTCCCGTATTGCTCTCACCTCGCGTATTTCAGGTACACTTCTTAAGATTGCCTGTTCAATTCCGGCTTTGAGTGTCATTGCACTCATACTGCAAGAACTGCATGCACCGTGAAAACGCAATCGGACAACCATATCGTCGGTGATATCAACAAGAGACACGTTGCCATTATCAGCTTCGAGATAAGGGCGAAGTTGGTTCAAAGCTGATTCAACGCGGGAAAGAAGAGATTGATCTTGCATTTTATAATGATTGAATAAATTCACTCCAGTGAACAGTAATTTTGATTTTCACAATGATGATCAATAAGCGGTAGCGGAAACTCTTTGGGTAGGAGCTTTTTCAGCATTCCGGATTGCAACCTGTCGCACGATATTATCCACAACTTCATCGAAAGCACCGGACACAGGTGAATGGTCATCAAGGGCAATCGGAATACCTGTATCTCCGCCTTCGCGAACACTTTGTACAAGAGGAATTTCACCCAGGAATGGCACGGACAATTGAGCAGCCATATTTTTCGCGCCTTCTTTGCCAAAGATGTAGTATTTATTTTGGGGAAGTTCTGCCGGGGTGAAGTAAGACATATTTTCAATCAAGCCGAGAACAGGAACATTGATCTGTGGCATCTGAAACATACTGATTCCTTTGCGTGCATCTGCAAGTGCCACATGTTGCGGGGTGCTTACAATGACAGCTCCGGTAAGTGGTACTGCAGAAACGAGAGTGAGATGAATATCACCTGTTCCGGGAGGCAAATCAATGAGCATATAATCCAATGCTCCCCATTCAGCATCACTGACCAATTGATTCAGTGCTTTGGAAGCCATAGGGCCGCGCCAGGGAATGGCCTGATTCGGATCGACAAGCATCCCAATTGATAAAACTTTTACTCCGTATTTTTCCAATGGAACCATGTAGGTCTTTCCGTCCTTTTCATTCACAAATAATTTTTCGTGTTCAAGTCCGAACATAATATGTTGCGAAGGACCGTAAATGTCGGCATCGATCAATCCTACGCGTGCTCCTTTCCTGGCCAGTGCCACTGCCAGGTTTGCGGCAACTGTTGATTTACCAACTCCACCTTTACCTGAAGCTACAGCGATAATGTTCTGAACATCCGGAAGGACAGGCTGATTTGATCCGCGCATGCTGGACGTTCTGGAAGTCATATTCACAGTTACATTTGCTTTCTCGTCGACAAAATGAACAATTGCGTTGACGCAAGCATTCCGGATCAGATCTTTTAAAGGGCAGGCAGGAGTGGTGAGTACAACTGTAAAGCTCACGTTCAAACCATCAATGGCAATATCTTCCACCATCTTCAATGTGATGAGATCTTTTTTTAGATCCGGTTCAATCACATTACGCAATGCATCGGTAACTTGGTCTATTGTAATAGGCATAGGGTAAATTCTTACCTGCAAAGGTACAAAGAAGCAAGGGATTCGCGAGGATTTTGGAGCTTTTGAGGCTGGCAGAATTGCCTATTCGAGCCTTAATTCGACGGCAGGATCCCAAAAAAGACGAGAAAAAGCTACCACCTGATCATTTTTGATTTTAACCCCTTCTTTTTCCAATAATTCTTTCATCCGAGTAGGTGTACCAAAATGGTGTTTGCCGGTCAACACTCCCACTCTGTTCACCACACGATGGGCAGGTACTTTTGGCTTCACCACATGGGCATTGTTCATAGCCCAGCCGACCATTCTTGAGGAGCGGGTGGATCCGAGATATTTAGCGATAGCTCCGTAAGAAGTCACACGCCCTTTCGGAATGAGCCGTACAACCGCGTAGACCTGATCGAAAAAGGATTCGAGGGTTGGTTTTTGATTGGCCATGAATCAGATGAAAATTGAGAACAAGAATGGAATTTACAAGGAGAATTTAAGATAACAAATATTCAGTCCTTCTTTGAGCCAGATTTTTTCGTAGGTGGTTTTGATGGAAAGGACATCGTCCGCGTATTCGCTTTGATACAAATGATCGGTCTGAACTTCGATTTTTAAATTTTGTTCACGGATCACATCGAGTGTGAAGTCGTAGAGAAAGCGGCTGTCGGTTTTGAGGTTGACAAATCTTCCGGGTTTCAGAAATTGTCTGTACAAAGAAAGGAATCGTGGCGAGGTAAGTCTTTTGTGATCGTGACTTTCACGAAGATGCGGATCAGGAAATGTGATCCAGATTTCGTCGATTTCATCGGGGCCAAAGAAGGATGCAATATTTTCTATCTGAATACGGAGAAACCCGACATGTTTCATGTTGTTCTCCAGAGCGGTTTTTGCACCGCGCCACAAACGTGCACCTTTCCAATCTATTCCGATAAAATTTTTCTCCGGAAATTTCTCAGCAAGATTTACCGTATACTCTCCTCTTCCACAACCCAACTCGAGCACAATGGGTGCGGAGTTATGAAAAAAATCCTCATGCCATTTTCCTTTCAGGACATGGTCAGGCGAAGGATATGTTATGTACGGCTGGACGAGGTTTTGGAAAGTAGCATTTTCCGCAAATCGTTTTAATTTATTCTTGCCCATACTTCTTCCAAGCAGCAGGTGATAATTCTCCCTACAAAAATTTATCTGACTATTTGAAGTGGAAATGTTTTTTGTCCCTGATCATCCGTTAGCTGGACGAAATAAAATCCTTCCGGAAGATTCGCAACATTGTATTGAGAAACCTGATTATTCTGTTGCCATAGTTTTACACACTGTCCGGTAGCAGAAAATAATTTGATTTCCGCGGATTTAGCAAAGGGCAATTTAAGAGTAAAGGAATTTTGCACCGGATTCGGGAAGATAGAAATTCCGGAAGCCTGAATATTTTTCATACCCACTCCCAGGAAACCATCCACTGAAATATTTTGAACGTAAATATCGGTAGAAACTCCGCTGCGGGTATCCTGCCATGCAAGAACAACCTGATTGTTCTTTTCTTCCGTTAGAGTAGCATTGCTTTTAATACTGGTAATACTTGAAACAGGGAGCAAAGGAGTTGACCAAACAAGATTTCCGCTTGTGTCAATCAATGCAGCAAAGTAAGTACTCGGTTGTGTGACTAAATCTTCCGCACAGGTAATGATAAATCCGCGGTGCGTGCGAACAGCATTCAATTGTGAAAAAGAATTCGATGTAGAAGCAAGAAGTGCTCCATTACTTCCGAATAAAAGATTGCCATTGACATCGATCTTCTGTGCATATAACTCTGTAGATGTGGTGTAGAATGCATAAATGTTTCCTGCATCATCCTGCGCGGAGGCGATATTTCCCAAAGCAAGTGACCCGGCAACAGCGACAACATTTTGTCCGTTAGCGGCGAGTAGGGAATTTCCACCCGCATCAATATGCTGAACAAATCCGTCAAGGTAAAAACTTCCGCCGTGTGAATCCATCCATGAAACGATGCAGCCTTCATTTCCATCAGCGCTTGCATTCATGGTGAGAAAATTCGGTACCGCTCCTGCAGATTGAAAATCGATATTGGAAGCCCAGAGAGTTTGTCCACTCAGACCAAATTTATTAATCGACAAAGCTGTCTGAGAAGCATTGAAGGAAGCGTTCGCTCTTTTAAAGACCAGGTAAAAACTGGTATCATTACACAAAGCCAATCTGGGTACACTGTAAAAGTGCATCGCGCTGCCGGTATGATCGTAATGTAAAAACGCATTCAGGCCCCACATTCTGGTACCGTCACGGGAAATTCTTTGCAAATAGATACCTGTAGAATCTTCACTTTGCCAGCCGATGATTGTGGTTGAATCCGGCATGGGTAAAATTTGCGGGGCTGCGTCAAAGGCTGCTCCGAAAGACAATTGCAAACCACTGTTTCCCCAAACAAGGTTGCTGTCAGGGGA
This sequence comes from uncultured Bacteroidota bacterium, assembly GCA_937871435.1. Taxonomy (GTDB): domain Bacteria; phylum Bacteroidota; class Bacteroidia; order AKYH767-A; family 2013-40CM-41-45; genus JADKJP01. The sequence continues at coordinate 148,551 of CALMQM010000103.1, forward strand.
AATACGTGAGGCAAAAATATCGGCATTCCCTGTTCGTGAATCCTCCCAGGCAACGATAGCATGATTGGTTGGATCTATTGCAGTAGCATAAAAGGTGGTGTAAGTTTGTGTGTGATCGTCATCGCTGACCAGCTTACCGCTGCTTCCCCATTGAGCATATCCCTGTGCATCTACTTTTTGCATGTACACACTGTATCCGCCACCGTTTGGCAAGCGGTAACTGATATAAGTATTTCCCGAACTGTCAGCAACAGCGATTGGATCGACGCATTCCTGTCCCTGAGCGGCAAGTGTGTTGATCATCGGATCATTGACCCATTGTGCGTTAGAGATTTGCACGATGCTAAGCAGAAAAATTAGAGTAGAGATTCTTTTCATGACTCGATATTTGGAGCACGAAATGTACGTCTTTTCACGGACTTGAAACAGGATTCCCGAGGAAGAATTTCCCGGAAAACAAATTCTGAATCCATGGTTCTTTCATTGACAATGCATAAATGAAATTGGCAAAATAAATTTTCCAGTACCTTTAGATTCTAAATGCAGGAACAAAAGCGGATTTTAGTAGCAGTATTAGACTGGGGCCTGGGGCACGCTACACGCTGTGTTCCATTAATAAAAAAACTCATACAGGAAGGACACATTGTTGTGGTGGCGGCTGGTGGCAAAGCGGCGGATTTTTTAAAAATTGAATTTCCCGATTTAGAGATAATTCCTTTAAGAGGATATGGAATTCGTTACTCTACCCTATTGCCCATGTCATTGATGATGCTTTTACAATCACCTAAAATTCTATTTCATATCGTTCGTGAACATTTTTGGCTTAAAAAAATTATTCAAAAACACCGGGTCAACTCTGTCATTTCAGACAATTGTTATGGTTTATGGAACAACCGGATTGAGAGTATTTTTATTACTCATCAGTTTATGATAAAATGTCCGGAAGGAATGAAATGGCTGGAACCTGCTTTGCATTCAATCGTAAAGTGGTTTGTTTCACGGTATGATGAATGCTGGATTCCGGATGTCGCAGGTGAAAATAATCTGAGCGGGGATTTGTCTCATAAATTTCCACTGCCTGAAAACGCCAGATTTATAGGTAATTTATCGCGATTCGGATTTGAAGAAAATAAATTATTTGAAAAATCAGTTTACGATGTGTGTGCCATAATCAGCGGGCCGGAACCGCATCGTACAAGATTTGAAAAAAAGTGCCTGGAAGTTTTAAAGAAACAATCAGGAAAATCAATTTTGATTCTTGGCAAACCGGGAAATATATCCGTGAGTGAATCCCGGGAAAATATTCGGATTGCATCGCATCTGAATACAGCTGAGATGCAGTACGTTTTATTGAATGCAAAACATATCATTTGCAGATCCGGTTACTCCGGAATAATGGATTTAAGGAAACTACAAAAAGGAGCTTACCTCGTCCCTACTCCCGGGCAAACTGAACAGGAATATCTCGCTGGTTACCTTGACGGCAAATTTGGTTTTAAAATGGTAAAGGAATTAGAAGAGATCAACCTGGAATAAAAAATTCCTGATTCTTGTTTGAATAAAAATCAACGAGTATTGAAAATGTATTCAGGAGTGGTGATCGTATTGCTTTGGTGTAATGCACGATCATAGATAAAGATATCGTACTTCATTGTATCGTTCACCAAAGCGAGCGGAAGGTTGAGTTCACGAAGTATATCTCCTTTTAGCGCTTTGTTCTTGCCATCCGGTGTGAGGTATGGAATCCTGGAGCTTACAGGAGTATCAAGTGAATTCCACACACCATTTTGCTTGATGAACATTTTCACAATAAAATTATTGTAGTACGGACTGGTTGGATCATCGAAGATTGGATCATTCTCACCAGACTCTTTGCTTTTGTAACCGATATCTCCATCTCCATCAGTAAAAGAAATTGTTACATACAGATACTCATCAAATCCCTGTTGATCCTTGGTCGTATACGCGCTCTTATATTGGATTGCCGGAATAATCGGATATTCCTCAGGTTTCTTGCAGGAGTGGGTCACAATTCCTGCAAATACCAACAAAGCAAAAATGCGTAAGTACTTCATGGTTACAATTGAAAGGCTAAATTTACAAAATATTTGAACGAAATTTTCATCAAGCAAATTTTATGGCACTTCTGTTACCGGTCAAAGGGATTCATCCGAAAATTGGAGAAAACTGTTTTTTAGCACCAAACGCAACCATTTTAGGTGATGTGATTATGGGAGAAGGATGCAGTGTTTGGTTCAATGCTGTGGTTCGTGGCGACGTCCATTCCATTCGTATTGGGAACAAGGTGAATATTCAGGATGGAGCGGTCGTTCACTGCACGTATCAGAAAGCGGGAACAGTGATTGGAAACAATTGCAATATCGGACACAATGCCCTTGTGCATGGATGTACTTTGGAAGACAATGTATTGATCGGAATGGGCGCCATTGTGATGGATCATGCTGTTGTTGAATCCTTCAGTATTGTAGCAGCCGGAGCAGTCGTCCTTGAAAAAACCCGTGTTGAATCCGGTTTTATTTATGCCGGATCACCCGCCAAAAAAATCAAAGCCATTTCCGCAGAGCAAAGAAAACTGCTCGAAGAGCTTGCAGGAAGATATGAGATGTATGCGGGGTGGTTGATGTAGGTTGATGGTTGATGGTTGGTGGTTGATGGTTGGTGGTTGGTGGTTGGTGGTTGGGTGACTGAATTTCTAATTTCACATTTTACAATCACTCTTCAGTATTACATCCAAATTTCCTTTTTCTCAAGATGGATTTTGTTTTTGAAAAAGAAGCGGGTGCTTTCTTCGAAGGATTTGGTGAAATCAGAGACGTAGAAATGATGTATTGGTTTTCTTTTTGGAGAAAGGAGTTTTTCCTTTTTCAGAATGGTTTTGACTGCTTCGGCAACCACACCTGCTGAATCAACAATATCCACACCCTTCTTGTAATACTCCTCCACTTCTTTTTTAATCAAAGGATAATGAGTACAGGCCAGAATGAGCGAATCAATTTTTGAAAGTTTTCGGCTATCCAGGTAAGAAGCGATAACAGTCCGGCTGATTTTGTTGTTGAAAAAACCTTCTTCAATCATAGGGGCAAGCAATGGTGTAGCTAAAGAAGCAACTTGTGTTTGCTTATTCTTTGCATGAATTTTTTTCGCGTAAATATCACTCTTGATAGTACCCTTAGTTCCGATAACACCAATTTTATGATGCGCATTACCATGCGTAACATGTTCCACCACTGGATCAATCACATTGATTACAGGAACCGCTCCACCGACAAAATCTTTCACTGTTTCGTAAGCCAAAGCAGAAGCGGTATTGCATGCGATCACAATCATTTTACAATTCTCTTTGAGAAGAAATTGTGAAATTCTGATAGCATAATATTTAATTGAATCCGGCGACTTATCACCGTATGGCAGATGGGCTGTATCTCCAAAATAGATGAGCGATTCATTCGGCAACACTTCCTGAATTGCATTTGCAACAGTCAGTCCGCCAATTCCCGAATCAAAAACACCAATGGGGCGGGTTGCCGGTGAAAGAACTTGTTTTTTCCTGGTAGTCATAGGTTCACAAAAGTAAAACTCCTGTGTGAACTTTAAACGGTCGACCTTAAATTTTATTATGATCAAAATTGCATAACAGCAATGTCAGACTCAAACAGGTTTTTGAATCTGACTACTCTCATTCAATGAAAAAAAACCGGCCAAACCCAACCGGAACGAAGGAATTAAACGTTCTTTTTGGAGAAGGTCTTTTTCACATTCAGGTAGTCAATATAATACAGAAGTTTTACTGAAAAACTATTCAGTTGATCCGCAGCTAATGTGTTGTCAAGGTTTTTGAAATATGGACGAATCAAATCCTCCCTCACATCCTGAACACTATTTTTCCACACAACATTTAATTCTGATCCGGGAGCAAACCTCCAGGAGTATACCATGTCCACATTGAACAGATTAAAATTAATGTTGGTATTGCCTGCAAACGAATTATTTTTTTCCAGATCACCACTTGTCAACAGAGTGTAATACTCTTTATCATCGACATTTGAAAAATAATGACGGGTGCGAACTTGTATACCCATTGAGTTGTTGAAAGTATACTTGATGCTGAGAATATTTTCCACCGTATTTCGGTTACGTTTTGCAAACAAAATATCTCCTGTATTTTCATCAGTAGTTGCATAGCCGGCATAATTGATACGTGGGCCAAGAATGCTTTCCAGACTGACTGCCAGATGATCATTGAATCTGAAATTCTGATACAAATCAAAATCATATCCCCAACCATTGAAACGATCTTTATCTTTTATATAATAAAAAATACTCACGTAATATTTTTTCGAATAATTGGTTGACAGGTTTACTCCTATTCCTCGATGAGGCAATTCATGGTAAACCCGTCCGGATGCGCGCGGTTCATAAAAGTCGTTCACCTGAACAGGATTAATATCAATGTTAACATTGAGACTCCACAGGTTTTTGAATTGAGTATAATTCCACACGTACAAATTATAACTCTGAAAAGCCCGGGGTAAATACCTTGAGAGATACCACATTCCAATGCCGGTATTGTTTCTGTTGAACCAGGAGCTTGGCTTGAAGATATTGTAACTCATATCCAGTCCATGGTCAATTTCGTTATTATTGGAAAGAATTCCCAGATCATTCGGATCGTATTTATCATCCCACAAATACTCATTGAACATGATGGTGAATTTCCCGCTCGTTTTTCCTACGGCGACATTGTAATGGTAACCTGCATTCAGTTTGCCGTCGAAGTTGTATTGCCTGCTGGTTGCAGCTTTTCCGGTGAGTGTATAGGTATTTGTTTTATCATTGAAAGAAAACATCCCTGCAGTAAGATTCGCGTCATAGGTGGAGCCATTGCGCATAACATTGGTATTGATAAATGTAACTGAAGAACTGTTTTTCAATGCCTGGTCAAACACAAGTATATTGTAATTGGTCAAAGGCTGTGTTTCCACTTCGCGTTTTTGATTTTCAGTACTCTCCAAAGTTGCATACATAGGTCGGGTAACAGCATTGAACACACCTATGCCCAGACCTCCGCTTGTTCGTCCTGAAATTTTTGTCGCGTTGAGTAATTTTGATTCAGTAGGATTCTTGATCACACTTTCATTTGAAGCTGCTTCATTGTAAGGCTTGTCGAAATTAACCGGTAGTCCTCCTATTCTTCGGGAATAAAAAAAGCCTCCTTTGTTGAATAACTCAATTCCTTCCGTAAAGAATCCCCGATTCTCATTGTACCGAATTTCAAAAGGAGAAAGATTGAGAATTCTGTTATCTGATTGTACCTGTCCAAAATCCGGAATGAGGGTCATGTCAAGGGTGAAGCTCTGGCTGATTCCATATTTCAGATCCATACCTCCGTTAAAGTTCGTATTGGTGTTTTTCAATCCGGGTGTGTTGTATGGATAGTGATCAAGGTATGCTGAAATATATGGAGACAAAGACAGACGTACAGGAGGTTTAATATTTTTTACTTCGTCCATCTCCCCCCACTGTGTGAGAAAACCATTCACTGTTGGATCAACAGTGTTCCAGAACATTTGCTGACTGGACACATCTCTGGTACGCATAAAATTCACAGCCCACTTTTGTACATCTTTTTTCGGGAAGCGAAGTGCGGAATAAGGAATTCTCAGTTCCGCATACCAGTTATTCCCATCAATACGTGTGGAGCTTTCCCATACGGCATTCCAGCTTGGGTCCTCGACGTTATTTTCTGCCGCATAGCGGGCATCAAATTGCACTCCGGATGGTGTCACAAAGAAACCGTATCCACTTTGCCTTTCATTGTAAGGATCGAAAAAAACTGCAAACATATCAGCGCTGCCGATATTGTCGCGTGTACTTAATTCATGGTGAATACTGTCCGGAGAAACATCGTGCATACAGGCTGCGACATAAACCGCCAGATCATCGTAGGAAATATATACTTCGGTAGAAAGATCATCACGTTCAGAACGGCCTGCAACGGGTTTGGTTTCTGTGAATCCTTTTACTACACATGAGGAGTGCCAGCAACTGTCGTTGAGGATTCCATCAATTTTTGGTGCATGATTGATTCTTTCAGCCTTTAATATCCGTCTCAAATTATCAGCAGAAACTTTAGCTGAACTGAATAAAATCAGGCAGGAAACAAACAGAAGGAGAAGTCTTTTCATACAATGGGATCAATGCAAAGACGGTTTTACCCAAAGGGATTTGTACCGGAAAGGCTGAGTTTTGGAGTAAATTAACGAAAGGATTCGGATAATCCATGTTAAAGAAAAGTGAAAGATGAAGACAGTCTGTTCAAAATGTTGTTCATCGGCTTTGTTATCCCGACTTCCCACATCTTCATTCTAATATTTCGAAAATTTACCCTTGCTAATTCATTCAGGGAAGATGTTTTTTTTCTCATCCTTCGTTTTAATTATGGATAAAGACAAAATCCAAAAAAAAAGATTTCTGAATTTAGATGTGTCGACATTTTTTCGCTCTATCTTTACCCTGCATGACAACAAGCGCATTCATAGATTCACCTCTTGGATGGATAGAAATTCAATGTACCGAAGAAGCGATATGTATGGTCAGCTTTCGGAATGAAAGACCTATATCACACGAGCAGACCTCAGTTCCCGACATTTTGCAAAAATGCATAGGCGAGTTGAAAGATTTTTTTAATGGCAAACTGAGACAGTTCACTGTTCCAGTTATTCAACCGGGCACGGATTTTCAACAGAGGGTTTGGGCTGAATTGATGAAGATTCCCTATGGGGTAACTGTCAGTTATCTTGAGCTTTCCAAACGAATCGGTGATGTAAAAGCGATACGTGCAGTAGGAACAACGAATGGAAAAAACCAGGTAGCCATACTCGTGCCTTGTCATCGTGTAATCGGTAGCAATGGTACACTCACGGGTTATGCAGGAGGGTTGTGGAGAAAGCAGTGGTTACTGGAACATGAATTAAAAATCAAACACGGATATAGTGGTATTGTGTTCGTGGATTAATGAGTTTTTTTTCTTTTGATTCTCAAATTAATTATCTGAGTTTTTTTTCGCGCAAAGGCGCAAAGAGCGCAGAGATTTCAAAACAATTTTTTCAGGACTGAATAATGTGACCTGTAGAAATCGATTTCAATGGCCGGTCATCGCGGCCCATGGTTTCGAGTTTTTCAAGACCGGTAACGGTGATGCTGCAGAAACCGAATTCCTCATCGACTTTTCCTTTGATGAGATATGTCCCGCGACCGCGGAAAGGGAATTGCTCCACCACTTTTGGGAAATGAGTGGTATCGAAAAAAAATCCGTTGAGGTCGAGAAAAGTACCAAACATCATCGTTTCACGTTTCACCGTACTGGTATATTTGATGGTAACGAGATAACCGACAATGCTAATTATTTTACCTACATATTTCGGAAGGTCTGATGCGAGAAGGTCGCTCGCAATCGGATCGCGGAGCAATGCAAAAGGTGAACACAAAGGGAAGCCGAGTATTTCGATTTCATCCATTGCATCATCAAAGGTTCCGTGGTGCAGTTCGGGTAATTGAAAATCTTTCACACCGACATCAAACAATTCCGGTTTAGCTTCCGACTTTTTCTGAGCTCCCAGAAGGATATGAATATCCCAGAGCAGTTGTTTTTTTGTTCTGCCGGTAAACCGGAATGCTCCGATGCGAATAAGTATACGCAGTTGTTCTACTGCAATGCTTACACGTTTGGTAAAATTCATCAAATCGCTGAACTCGCCATTGCGTTGACGTTCCTCGAGGATTTGTTCTGCCACTTTTTTCTCCAGCTCACCAAGGTGAATAAAACCAAGATAGATATTGTCTCCGTAAATGGTTGTCAGGTATACGCTTTTATTTACGCAAGGAGCATGGACGACAGCTCCCGACATACGGGCTTCGTGTACATAAAATTCCGTCCGGTAAAAACCTCCGAAATTATTGATGACACCAACCATGAATTCTTTCGGGTAGTGGGCTTTCAGGTAGAGGCTTTGATAGCTTTCCACAGCATAGGATGCGGAATGTCCTTTTGAAAAAGAATAGCCTGCGAAACTTTCAATTTGTCGCCACACCTCTGTGGTGATGGATTCCGGGTAACCGCGGTCTTTGCAGGAAAGAAAAAACTTGTCACGAATTTTGGCGAACTCCTCGCGCGAACGGAATTTTCCCGACATACCTCTGCGCAGCACATCGGCTTCCGACAGTGAAAGGCCGGCGAAATGATGCGCTACTTTGATCACGTCTTCCTGATACACCATGATGCCGTATGTTTCTTCCATCAGTTCTTTCATGAGAGGATGAATGTATGTACGTCGGGCAGGATCGTGCGTACGCAAAATATATTCCCGCATCATTCCTGATTTCGCCACACCGGGGCGAATGATAGAACTGGCAGCGACCAGTTGAATATAGCTGTCAACGCGCAGCTTCTTCAACAGCATACGCATGGCCGGGGATTCAACATAAAAGCATCCCATGCAGCGACCGTTGCGGATCAATGCTTTGATGGCCTCATCCTTTTTGAACTGTACAATGTTGTGAATGTCGATATGAATACCACGGTTTTGTCTGACTATCTCTACAGTGTCTTTGATATGTCCCAGACCGCGCTGGCTGAGGATATCGTATTTGTACAAGCCAATATCCTCCGCTTCCAGCATACTGAATTGTGTTGTAGGATATCCTTTGGGAGGCATATTAGTAGCAGTGTACCAGGTAAGTGGCTTCTCAGAGATGAGTACACCGCCGGCATGAATACTCAAATGACTGGGGAAATCAACGATGCGTGTGGAATAGGTTCGAATCAGATGCGTGATGCGATCGGGGGTATCCGGATGCAGGCGGCTTTCGGCGATGGCATCAATTTCCGCTTTCGGCAGACCGAACACTTTTCCCAGTTCACGTACGATGGCGTTAAACTGAAACGTGGAATAGGTGGCGAGCAATGCAACATGTTCCCGGCCATGTCTGCGAAAAATATAATCGGTGAGATCGTCACGGTCTTTCCAGGAGAAATCCAGATCGAAATCCGGAGGGTTGGTGCGAAAAGGATTAATAAAGCGTTCAAAGTAAAGATCAAGATCAATCGGATCGACATCGGTGATGCGAAGGCAATACGCGACAATACTGTTCGCACCGCTGCCACGTCCGACATAAAAATATCCTTTGTGCTGTGCATAGCGCACAATATCCCAGTTGATCAGAAAGTACGCGGCAAAACCAAGCTCATTGATCATCTGCAATTCCTTGTCGACCCGCTGCCGCACAGTTTCATTGTCTTTTCCGTAGCGGTATTCCATTCCCCTGTAGGTCTCACGGCGGAGAATATCTTTGTCGAGCAATCTGCTTCCGGAAAAAGTTTGTTTGTTTTTGCTTTCGTGATAATCAAACGCTATCCTGCAGGGCTCAAGGAGTTCCTGTGTATTCCGGATGATCTCCGGATACCCGGCAAATTGTTTCGAAAGTTCTTCTTCTGTGATGAGTACTTCAGTGACGGAAGCAAGTTCCTCCTGCGCGACTTTGCTCAGCAAAGTATTGTTGGCCACAGCGCGCAGGAGGCGGTGTGTATTGAAATCGCCGGGGGTATTGAAGGTGACAGGATGCAACACCACCATGTTCGCCGTTTGATTTTTCCATGCTGAAAAACGAAGTCCCGACAAATGTTCTGACTTCACACCGATAAATACCGGAGAAATTTGCCGCGCTAAGAGTGATCGGAAATCTACACTGTTCTCCTCCTTTCTCTTTCGTTTTTGCATTTGATCCGACTCCCGGACACGATCATAGGCGATGACCCAATTTACATTCTGGCATACAGGAGGAAGCTCGGGAATATCCGGCAATTCAGCGGTTCCGCGCCGAAGGCAATGTGTAAGAAATTCATTCAGCTCATGGAAGCCTTCATTATTTTTCGCGATACCCACATACAATTGTTTCGCTCCAATACGAAAATCTATGCCGACTGCAGGTGAGACATTGTATTTAGGCGCCAGTCGGATGAAATCAAGAACAGCAGAAGTATTATTAATATCTGTCAACACCAACTTGCTCACACCACAACGCTGAGCAGACGCAAGCAATTGCTCCACGCTTAGTGTGCCGTATTTAAGACTGAAGTATGTGTGACAGTTGAGGAACATTTTTTTCTGGTTCCTGGTTATTTGCTTCGGGTTTCCAATACTTAATACCTTGTACTTTGTACCTGGTACCTTTTTTCAGTTTCCAATACTTAATACCTTGTACTTTGTACCTGGTACCTTTTTTCAGTTTCGGGTTGATAACAAATCGTCCCTCGTCACTTGTCATCGTCCCTCGTCACTCGCCCTTCGTCCCCTATTGTCGTCCCCTATTGTCGTCCCCTATTGTCGTCCCTCTTGAGAGTTTTGTTCCGGGCTGGTGCTGAGCCATACCCGGAACCAAAACCTGCTTGTCATAGCAATCAAAAACTACGGTATCGCTTTAAGGGTAATTCAACAAACCACTTAATATGATTGCGTAACCATCATTTTGATTGTCTATAATATAGTCATTTTCCTACGAAAAACAGGTCGATAAAAGGCCTTTTTGAAAGTAGCTGAATTGCAGGAAATTATTTTTTCAAACGAAAATCAGTGCTTTGAAATTCAGTGAGAAAATTTGCAAGAAAAAATCACGGAAGGAAAATTCCGAAAAGAAAATAATCAATCCGGAAGGTCTGTCTTCGGCTTTTCAGGGAGTGCAGGTTGAGATTCCGAAGAAATGACTTCCGCATCAGTACCCTCAGCAACTGTGTGGACATGAGGAGAAGTTGGCTCAGAATAATTATAGGGGAGAATAAAAGTTTGTTTTACCCGGGACGAAAACACCATATAAGGAATCCATATCCCAGCATACACAATAGTGCGACCGAGAGATTGGGCAGTTTCAGCAGCGGAGCTATTCTCTGCAACAGCCGGAATAAAATTTCCCAGAATACTGTCGAGTATAATGAACAACAGGTAGGAAGCGAGGTAAACTATCATCACTCTCGGAAAAATCGTTCTTCTTTCAATCATCAGGATCAATGCGAATACTGCCATGAATGTGACAAACATATTTCCTATCAATTCCATCATGAGCAATGGACCGAAGAGTGCATGGTACATTGGATTTGCCGGATCTGTAATGGCCGCCCAGGCACGTTGACTAAAAAATGCATTGGAAAAAATTTCAATAAGTAATCTCAAAGGAGTAAGAACCAAGCCCAGCAAAACGAGCCATAGCCAGCCTCCTAATTGTAAGGCAGGCGGATTCATTGAAACCTGAATATCATGCCGGCGAATGATTCTTGCAATGATGAAAAACAAGACTGTAAACACAATAGCCATGGAGATCATGATCCAGTTGTATTCACCTGTTGTTTCAGCTGCAGCAGAGGGATTCCAACTGAGGGAATAACTCTCATTGGCATCCGCTATTTGTACAGCTTTTACGTAATCGTCTATACGATTTACAGGAACTGCATCTTTAAGGGAAGCATAAAAATAACTAAGCACAATGGTATCACCGCTGTATGCTGCCTTATAACCGCTGCGGAACCATTCGTTGGAAGACGGAATATTTTCTTCTTCAATACTCCACCGACCGGGAGTGACAATTTTTATTGTCTGAAAAATATTCACCGGATGAGCCAGGCCAATAGGCATCGTCCTCTTCACAGAACCCGGATCGAAAAATTTTTCGGAAAAAAGTCCGGCTGTAAATCCTGCTTTGTATTCATTCTTGGTACTGTCAGGACGACTCCACATTTTTCCGATTTCATACGATTCAATAACCGTCAGTTTGTTGGCAATTGTGTCATCGGAAATTTCAATTGGCGCGGAAGAACTGATCTGATCATAGAGCTTACCGTAATAATTTAAATACAAATCTCTGACTTCATCCAGACTTGAGCCTGACAGTCGTTCACGTTGATCATCGGCATCACTGCCTGAGTATACTGTGGTAACAATTAATCTGGCGAGCTGCAATGTATCTCCGACAAGAAAGAGTTCTTCCGCATTAATATTTCCCGGAGGAGAAACCGGAATCGTGCTCAATGATTCTGAATCATCTCCGATCACCAGTGCTTTGCCATAATCCGGACAATAGATGTGACGAAGTGTTCCGTGCTGTCCCGAAATAGTAGGATCGAACCAATACACAGAATCACGAAAATGTACTGTGGTAATACAGTGATTGAAGTCGGAAGGAGAAGGCAGCAATTCACTCACATGTCCTTCCGCATAGGCATCAACAAGGGCAGGATACGCACGCACACCAATTTCATTTAACATTCTGCACAAGAGAACAGATTTCCCCTTGCAATCGCCATAGCGTTGCTCAAAAACTTTGTTGGGAGATTGCGGTCGGTGAGAATACTCACCTGTTTCTATTCCTGTGTACCGGATTTCATTTTGAACAAACCTCAGGATCGCGATTAACTGATCTGCTGTATCCGGAAATGCGTGTTGAAATTCCCTTATACGGTTGAGTACATTTTTCGAAAGCGCAGTATTGTCATGAAACAATTGTTCCGCCCATGATTTCAGTTCTTTCCAGTCTTTAAATTCAGACATCTGAACATTCGCATAAGCGTCGTACCATTTGGGCAATTGCTTCTCGCTTCGTTTAGCCGGTACATTCGTTTTCTCCCAAACATATTCAGTCAAATTTCCAATTGTTGAAACTACAGGCTCAGGTACATTCAGGTAATTTTTAAAATAAATTTTTCTGGAAGAAGACAAAACAATACGCTGATAAATTCTTGGGATGACATCAGATGATTCAAAATAAATCGTTCGGGAAAATTTACCAAGGAAGACAGGATTAAATCCCCGGAATGTGTAAGAATACTCAATAACATCTCCCTTGCGTATATCTTCTAAAAATGCAATAGCCTGAATTGCTCCGCTATAGATATGATTGTTTATCTCCTTTTCCGGTTGGATAGATTTGAAATGAATGGAACTGGTTCTGTCCATTGCCTTTCCATCACGGGTAACAATTAATTTGTGAAACGTACATTTTTCAAAATCCGGATCGAGATCAATCGTCAGTTCGGATCCATTTTCAACGCCTTTGTCATTAAGAATCTTTCGCACTTCGTGAACATAAGTCTCCTGCGTTTCCAGATTTGTCTGAATATCGTATAAAGTATATACGTATCCATTACTTACATCACCATTGGATATTCCATTTCCATCTACAGAGGGAACAGGCCGGATCCATGAAGAAGGCGCTTGTCGAAGTACAGGATCGCGCTGTGCCTGCGAGGGAGCAGGCACAAGAAGAATAAAAATCAGGAAATAAAAATTGCGATAGAACTTTACCGTTTCTTTTACTTTATCAAAAATGTGCATATACAAATATCATTAAAGGGAAGCGTTATAATTATTTCCCTGAATATTCATCTCAATAAATTTCTCAGTTGATTTTATTCACATTCAAAAAGGTCAGAAAATTCTACAACCTCTCATTTGGAACCGGTCTTACTGTTTAATAAAACCGGCCTTCCAAACGTTTTTATCACTCTGCAAATTGAGATAATAAATTCCGGAACTTAAATTTTCCACCGGGAAATTAAGCTTTCCGTTTTCCGGGTTGACAGAGGCTGTTCTGATTTCTCTACCGAGTTCATTCAACAATATCACTTTTACTGCTGAATTTGAAACTGCATGTGGCAGTTGAACAGAAACGACGTTTGTTGCAGGATTGGGAAATACCTGTAAAGCCACTTCTTTGTCTGCATTTACAACTTTTGTATTCAGATCATTTATACTGGTCATGTGAGTGGTAAACAATCCACTTCCGTGCGTAGCAACTGCCACCAGACCATCCAGAGTACGGGTTTCAATCATATCTACCACAGCACTACCAATGCTTGAAGGTCCTTGCTGAGACCATACAGTTGCATTATTGATCAACGTGTCGGTACTGAATAGTCCGGTACTTGTCCCAACAAGGAAAATCGTTCCATCATTTACAGGCAGAATACTTGCCCATCTGAGAGAAGGACCATTACCTGTTCCATTCGCATTTTGTTCCAGATTCCCTGCCACTCTTGCCCAGGTAGTTCCTCCATCTGTTGTATAAAACAAACTATATACACTGTAATTAGAAAATACAACCAGCACTTTATCCGCATCGTCAGGATTTACAGCAATGCAACTTATAAATCCATTTGCAGGGAATGAAGCAAACGTAATGTCGGTCCTGCCCGGCAAACCTGTGTTCGCATTGTCTATACGAAATAAATTTCCTTCGTCTGTTCCATAATACAATCTGTTAGCAGGATTATGTGAAATAGCCAATGCAGTTATTCCTTCGGAAGCTCCTGCAAGTGAGTCAGGGAATTTCACCCAGTTGGTGGTGATGGAATCCCATTGATTATTGAGTGGAATACCGGACAAATCATCATTTCTCCAGATAAATTTACCTGCACAGAGATACATGAGATTGTTGTTATTCGGATCAAGAACAAAAGGATTGATAAACTGGTAATCTTCCGCACCAATAGGATCAATGCGACGGTAAGCAGTAACCTGTCCGGATGCATCAACGGTAGTCTTTGCCATTTTACCCTGTTGCTTTGAGAAATAATAGTTTCCCCCACCATCGCTGATCTGACAATAGGAACCATCTCCATCGAAGGAGTGAATCCAGGGATTCAATGGATTGGTAGAGTTGGTATAGTATGTACCATTGTCCTGAAGACCACCAATTACAATATCGTTCAAACTTCCATGATCAACAGCGACAGTATAAAACTGAGAAGTAATGTATCCATTGTTCATGTCCTGCCATACTACTGATGAAGCGGAATTGTCAGTCGTACGTGAAACACCACCATCGCATCCGACATACATTACATTCGGATCAGAAGGAAGGAACGCGAAAGCATGTTGATCGGGGTGATGATTGGGATATTCTTCGACAAAAGGTAGCGCTGCACCGATTGCATAACCACCGATTACATCTGTATGCAATGAATCTGAAAAAGCGGAAGTTGAACGGAAGATATTTGTTCCTCCAAGGAAGACAACATTCGGATTTCCCGGTTTTACTTTGACAACCACATCATATCCTCCTTGTGTATTCATTCCATTGAAGACACCTATGTTGCCGGGAAGGTTTGAAGAGAGATCAGTCCAGATACCTCCTGCTCCACTGCCATTTCCGGAAACATATTCATATTTCCAGAGGCTGTTCCAGAGTGTGTCATTTAAAAAATCGGTACTCATTTTTCCATAGCCGGGTGTAGGACCGAAAAAGTAAATGACATTTTCATTGTTCGGATCGATACCGATTCCAAGGCGATCGTAATTGGGTGGAAAATTTACGGGGAGAATATTAACGAAAGAACTTGCGGGAGCCAATCGCCAAATTCCTTTCTGAGGACCATCACTGCTTAGCGTCGCATAGACGATACTTGTCGGGCTCACTGCTACATCGGTGAAATAGGACGATGTTGCCTGTGTTCCGCCTGCTCCTTTTATTCGTGTCCAGGAAGTTCCGCCATTGGAACTTCTGAAAATCGCATCGTAAGCTGCTGCATAGACCACATCCGCTGCTGTTGTTCCGGGGTCAGTGGCAACATTCCAGGTAACATCCCAAACATTGTCGAAAGTCTGAGGAGTTCCGGAGGATGTACTCACGAGGGATGACCAGGTTATTCCGCCGTCGGTAGATTTATACATACCGTTACCAAGATAAAATGAAGAACCACCGCTTGCAGATGTTCCGTAGGCTTCTCCGGATAAATAATACCATGTTTGTTCATGACCTGTTCGTGTATCCTGCGCGACTGCATTCACTCCCGGATATCCATTGACGGGAGATACGCGTGTCCAGTTGCTTCCCCCATCTGTACTGCGCCACATTCCGCCACTCACTCCGCCGGCGAGAACAACATTTTCGTTTGAAACATCAATTGCTAATGCGCGTGTTCTGCCTCCGAGATTCCAGGGTCCGCGGAAATCCCAGATGCCATTTGTCCTGGCAGAAGAGGATGAAAATCTTTCCGTTGCTTTGGGCAGAGTAGAAACGTAGGCAAGTTCTTTATCCCTTATTAAGGCCGGGATTCTTCCGGTCTGAGGATCTCTGAGGCGCTTCCATTCCCACTGCTGACGTTCTCTTGCTTCCGATTCACCATCGGAAATATTTTTACTTGATCGATTGTTTTGTTGACGCACTTCATGTTGCGAGCATGAGAGCTGAATCATTACCAATCCGATGATGAGGGGAAGCCAATTTCTTTTCATGTGAATTTATTCGATGAGTGAGTAATTCGTTTTTAAATCTATGAATTTCTCAGCAAATACGACATCGACAACCTGAATTTTAAGAAAATTTGTGTAGAATTGATGTATCAAATGAATCATGCAGATTAATTTCCTGTTTCTTCATACACCATTCTGCATTTACCCGTTTTTCATTTCCCTGTAAATGGGTTCATTGACCTCCTGTGCATTCCATTTCCGACGGCCCGTTGAACGGAGCTTTCGCCAAAACGCCGGCGCATTTTGTCCATTGCCTGATAGAGGCGGATCATTTCTTCGCTGTCTTCAAAAAGATTAATCTGGTATCCTCCTCCAACGAGGTGACTGAAGCGCACGCCGATCAGGCGAACGAGGAGGCGGCGGTTATACAATTTTGCGAAAAGTTCTTTCACACGCGTCATCAGGATATGATCGCTGGACGTATGCGGGATGCGCATCTGCATGGTGTGAGTATCAAAGTTGGAATAGCGGATTTTAACGGTTACACATGCGGTCAACTTGTTTTCTGTTCGCAACTGGAAGGCAAGTTTCTCTGTCATTCCGATCAACAATTCATTCAGTCGTGTCACATCAATGGTATCCTGATCGAATGTTTCTTCGGTAGAGACAGACTTCCGTTCATTGTATGGTTCCACGGGTGAATTGTCGATACCATTGGCCTTTTTCCAGATCGCGATGCCATTTTCTCCGAGAACATTTTCCAATAACTCCGGAGGCATTTGCTGCAGGGTGAAAATTTTTTCGACACCCATGTTGCGGAGAAGGTGGTAAGTCTTCTCCCCTACCATTGGAATTTTATTGACAGAAAGAGGAGCCAGAAAATTTTTCTCTTCTCCCCGGTCAATTTTCATTTGTCCGTTTGGCTTGGCTTCTCCGGTAGCGACTTTTGACACGGTTTTATTCTGCGAAAGCCCGAAAGAAATTGGCAACCCGGTTTCCTTCGTGATTTTATGCCGCAGTTCAGTTGCCCAGCTATAGCAGCCAAAAAAACGATCCATCCCGCTGAGATCGATATAAAATTCATCGATAGAAGATTTCTCATAGAGCGGAACCCGTTCACTGATGATGTCGGTGACCATATCCGAATAGTAACTGTAACGATCATAATCACCGCGCACGATGATCGCATCAGGACAAAGTCTGCGTGCTAGTTTCATGGGCATGGCAGAATGTACTCCATAGGCTCTGGCTTCGTAACTGCAGGATGCCACAACTCCACGGTCGCTGGTACCACCAATCAAAACAGGTTTCCCTTTCAGCCTTGGATGTTCAAGACACGAAACGGAAACAAAAAAAGAATCAAGGTCCATATGGACGATGGTGTTCATGGCATAAGTCTATTTACTATTTACTATTCACTCTTCACTATTTACTCTTCACTAAAAAAACTCTTGCATTTCTGAATTTCGCTTTTTACTTTTGACTGCTTAACAATCATTCTGCATGACTACATTATAGTCAATCGAAATGTGGGAAACAAATAATCTTATAAACAACTGCATTCTCTGTGTGATTTTTCGCACAGGGAGTAAAGAGCGCGAAGATGAATTCATGCCCGCTTCCAATCTAAAATCAATAATCTAAAATCCTAAATCATCAATCCAAAATGTTCTTCAATACCAACATCAAACTTCTGAGAAATCGTCGTAACCGCACACAAGATGTTGTGGCAAACGAGCTGGATATTAGCCGTTCAACACTCAACAGCTACGAAAATGGCAGTATAAAAAATCCCACGCTGGATGCGTTGATGGCATTTTCAAAATACTTCAAAGTCTCCATCGATACATTGGTAAAAGTAGACATGAGTAAACTTTCCGGATTCCAGATGGCAGAACTGGAAAAAGGAAACGATGTATATGTAACAGGATCACGCCTGCGTGTGCTTGCGACGACGGTGGACAGCCAGAACCGGGAAAACATAGAAATGGTTCCACTGAAAGCAAAGGCGGGATACAAGGCTGGTTTCGCTGACCCGGAATTTATCCAGAAACTTCCTACGTTTCAACTTCCATTGCTGCTGAGCGACCGCAAATACAGAATGTTTCAGATCAATGGTGATTCCATGCTTCCGATTCCGGATAAATCGTGGATCATTGCGGAATATCTGGAAAACTGGTACGACATCAAAGACGGTCATGCCTACATAGTGCTGACACAGGACGAAGGCATCGTATTTAAAGTAGCTGTGAATCAACTGCGAAAAATGAAATCTCTCACATTGAAATCACTTAATCCGGCATATCCGCCATACGAAGTTCCGGTGAATGAAATCCGGGAAGTCTGGAAATTCTGCAACTACATGAGCAGTGAATTGCCTGATACTTCTGTCGCGAAAGATGAACTGCTTTCCAAGCTGATCAAGCTTGAAGGTGATTTAAAAGGAATGAAAAAAGTTTTGGAATAAAGAAGAATAATCAAATTAAAAAACGGTTCAGGAAAATGTCCATCTCAACGAAACTGAAGATTAAAGAAGGAGATTCAATCTTCTCCATCCACGCACCGGAGAATTTTGAATCGACACTCGGCAGTTTGCCAAAAGGAGCATCCATTTCATCTTCCGCAAAAGGAGCTACTCAATTGCATTGGTTTGTAAAAAACAAAGCACAACTGGAGAAAGAGTTGGAAAAAACTCTGAAGCTGCTAAAAGAAAGGATGACACTGTGGATTTATTATCCCAAATCAACATCCGGAGTGCAGACAGATCTCACGCGCGACAAAGGCTGGGACAGTCTTTTGGCACACAAAGAACTGCATTGGCTAAGTTTGATCTCTTTTGATGATACCTGGTCTGCATTCGCATGCAGGATTGCTGTTGAATCGGATATTAAAAAGGCTGGCAAAACAATAGAAAAACCAATCCTTGACTATATCGATCCGGTCAAGAAAATTGTAACAATCCCTGACGATCTGGCAAAAGCTCTCAAAAAGAATAAACGACTGGACACATTGTTTCATTCCCTCGCCTATTCTCATAAAAAGGAATATGTAGAATGGATTGTTACAGCTAAAAAGGAAGAAACACGTGCGTCCAGAATAGAAGGGACAATTGAACGACTTGAGAAGGGATGGAAAAATCCGAGAAACCAGTAAGTAAATTTTAATCTATTCAAGAAATCAAATTTGTAGAATTCATTTTGAACGCGGATTGATACCTGTGTTAAATTTTTCTAAAGTCATCTACTCAATCTTTTCCTGAATTATTTTTGGTTATGCTTAAATGGACAGACCGCAAATTCAATTTTGATTTTCCAACTTCCATGATGCCGATTATTCTTGTTCGCCTGAAAGGGACAACAGCACGGTTGGAAGAAATGACTCGTAATATGTCTGACGAAAAACTCAAAGCCAGACCTGGTTCAGGATGGAGTGTCAAGGAACATATCGGACATCTCATTGACCTGGAAGCATTGCACGAAGGTCGAATCGAAGATTACAGAAACAATTTACCTCTATTGCGAATGGCTGATATGAGCAATGAAAAAACTTATTCGGCAGGTCACAATTCAAAAAACTGCAGAGACTTAATCGCTGAGTTAAAGACCGTACGTTCACACTTCATACACAATTTGAAAACTTTAAAACCTGATCAATCCTCTCAACATCCAAGGTTAAAACAACCTATGCGTGTTGTTGACATGGCATTTTTTGTTGCCGAGCACGATGATCATCACCTGGAAATTATTGACAGGATGATTCAGAATGCCGATTGAATAAATTTCTGAAGTCAGGAATGCCGCGGTTGTTTTGCGAGAGAACGCATCGCAAATCCAACACTCATCAGAGTGAGAATTGCGCCCATTAAAAAGGGAGCACCCGGAAAATTAACCGGAGCATCAGGAGAAGTAAAATAGGAAAACAAGCCGGTCATGAGCAGTGGACCAATGATGGATGTGATACTGATCACACTGGTAAGTGCACCCTGCAATTCTCCCTGTTCATTCGGAGGCACCTGCGAAGAAATTATTCCCTGCAAAGCCGGTCCGCCGATTCCTCCTAAACCAAGCAATACCATAAAAGCGAACATCATCCAACCCTGAGTCGCGAAGGAGATGAGCAGCAGACCAATCGCATAAATAGTAAGACCGACATACACAGATCGTTTCTGTCCGAGTTTCGGAACAATAATTCTGATCAATCCACCCTGAACGATCGCGATCATCAATCCGACAAAACCGAGTGAATAACCGACCATTTTTTCATCCCATTTGAATTTCTCAATTGTATAGAATGTCCATGTACTTTGTGGCGCGTGTCCTGCAATATAAATACATACAAGTGAAGCAACCAGACTCAATACAAGCGGATATCTGCTCAGGTTTTTCAGACTGCTGATAGGATTGGCACGTTTCCATTCAAAAGCTCTTTTGTTTTCAGGCTTCAACGATTCAGGCAAAATAAAATATCCGTAGATCCAGTTCAACAAAGCGAGTCCAGCAGCGGCAAAGAAAGGTACACGCAGTCCATAATGTCCGAGCAAACCACCGACCACGGGTCCGATGATAAAGCCGAGTCCGAAGGCAGCACCGATCATCCCGAAATTTTGCGCACGTTTTTCAGGCTCACTGATATCCGCGATGTAGGCACCTGCAGTGGTAAAACTCGCACCGGTAATTCCTGAAATCGCACGTCCGACAAACAACCAGCCGATTGTTGGCGCAAGACCCATGAATATATAATCTACACCGAAACCGAAAAGAGAAAAGAGAAGGACAGGACGACGACCATAACGGTCACTTAAGCCTCCGAGAATCGGAGAAAATAAAAATTGCATAAATGAATAGGCAAATGTGAGCAGGCCGCCATACATGGAGGCTTTACTGATATCACTTCCGGTCATGCTCTGAATTAATCCCGGAATGACAGGAATAATGATGCCCAGTCCGATGACATCAATGAGTAAAGTGATAAAAATAAATGGCAGTGCTTTCTTGGGCTGAGTAGTCATTTGAAGATACCTGGGAATAAGCAACAAAGAAAAGGAGATTTTTGACACCACAGAATTTCAAGAAGCCCCAAAGACAATTTCCACTGCAAATTCAGTTTTATTTCATGTTATCAGGAAGTATAACAGGATGTTTAAAGGTAAAGTCATAGTGAATATTATTATTTCACTGAATATAATTCCGGGTCATCATTCAAAAGCAGATTCTGATTCACGCTAATTATGATTCATGAACTTATCAATCAGCAAATAAAAAATCATTTGAATCAACTTTTGTAAAATGATGATTAAAATTTTGCAGAATGATAGTGAAAGTGCATTGATATTAATGATGATAAAATACTTCCTTTGCATTCCATACCCTACTGATGAAGTCAGATCCAAGAAGATTGTCCATTCTTTCTTTTCATTACGATTTGCCGGAAGAACGAATTGCAAAAAAGCCAACAGCTGTTCGCGACCAAAGCAAATTGCTTGTTTACCTTAAAGGAGAAATTCTTGATACCTTTTTTGGATCACTCGATCAATTCCTGGTTCCCGGCGATGTTCTCATTTTCAATGAAACCAAGGTGATCAATGCGCGGATTCTTTTTCAGAAAGAATCCGGATCAACTATTGAAATCATGTGCCTTGAGCCTTATGATGTAGAAGAAACTGTAATGGCCTTTCAGCAAAAAAAAGAATGTCGCTGGCATGCGATGGTTGGGAATGCAAAACGCTGGAAAGAGCCTTTACTGAAAAAGCAAGTTTCTTACAAAGACGGAGAATTCGAGTTTTGTGCGGAACAAGTAGAAAAATCGATCGGAAAATTTGTGATCCGGTTCAGCTGGAACAATGACCTGACGTTTTCTGAAGTGATCGATATCGTTGGAAAATTACCTCTCCCACCCTATCTCAACCGTGAAGCGGACGAAGATGATCAGGACCGATATCAAACTGTTTATGCGCAAGCTCGCGGATCAGTGGCTGCACCGACTGCCGGGCTTCATTTCACTCCTTCTATTCTGAAAAATCTTGAGCAGAAAAATATCCGGCATGCATTTGTCACCTTGCATGTTGGAGCCGGAACATTTAAACCGGTAAAGTCTGACACAATGGAAGATCATGAAATGCATGAAGAAAAAATTGTCGTTCCTCTGGAAACTCTGGAATTGGTTTATTCAGCGCTGCAAAACAAACAACGAATCATCGCGGTTGGAACAACTTCTCTGAGAACAATTGAAAGTCTGTACTGGTTTGGAAGACAACTTATGAGTAATCCTTCAGGAGAATTAAAACCAATTGGTCAATGGGAACCTTATGATTCCGTTCAATCCGAAATGTTGCCTGAACTTCTGTTGGAAAAATTGATCGGGAATCTGAAGATGTCTCATAAAAATATCCTGCTTTCATCTACACAAATCCTGATTGCTCCCGGATATGAATTCAAGATAGTAAAGGGATTGATCACTAATTTTCATCAACCGGAAAGTACTTTGCTGTTGCTTGTATCAGCGTTCATCGGCGATGACTGGAAAAAAGTTTATGATTACGCATTGAAAAACAACTACCGCTTTTTAAGCTATGGCGACAGTTCATTGTTACTGAGGGAGTGATGCCCTCAGTAACAATGGATTGCTTTAATCAAAATAAAACACATTAATTCATTACAGGCATTCCGTATTGTGTCCATTCTTCCTGCGTAGGACCATAAATGCCAACCACAGGTAGATCCAGCATTCGCATAAGTACAAGCATTTCAGCTCTGTGATGCGCCTGGTGAGTAATCAATATCTGCAAAGTTGTGCCGCGTTTCCACATTTGTCCGTACATATCATCTTCTTTTTTAAGATCCGCATCGGTCCAGTTTTGTTTTATTTGCTCTGCAAGCATGGCAGCCCCTTTTTCATAGGTTTCAACAATCTGTTTTACAGATTCCCCGCGGTAATCCTGATGATCAGGAATATCGACTTTCAATCCTGTACGTGCAGGCATTTCCTGCAATGTGTGAACAATATGCCAGGCAAGAAAACCAAGAGTACGGACTTTCGGATGGAGTTTTTTATCCAATGATTCGTCAGTGAGTTTTTTGAAGAGCTTCACTGTACTTGCAGACTCATGTCCCCAGTCTGTCAGAAAATCTGAAATGTGATGATACATAGTGTTTGAATTTATTCAGCAAAATACTGAAATATTGCCAAATTTTTTCACCAGTCCTGAAAGAAATTTTAGTGTGAATCTGTTACAACCGGTGCTCCTCGTTTCATTTTCTGCAAATACAACAAAGGAATACACACCAGGAAGAAAATTCCTACAAACCAAAAAGCATCAACATAACTTAACAAATATGTTTGTTTAATTACAGCGCCTTCCATCGCTTTCATCGCGAAGGTCTGTGCCTGTTCAGTTGAAAACCCTTTTGAAGCAAATCCCTGCGAAAGAGAATTAAAGCGTTCAGTAAAAGCAGGATTGTAAGGATTGATATGTTCCACCAAATTCACCCGATGATACCCTTGTCGTAGATGAATAAGAGTTGTGATGAGCGCAATTCCAAAAGAGCCTCCCAATTGACGCATCATGTTGTTGAGTCCGGTTCCTTGTCCGATATCTTTAGGAGGCAAACTTCCCAATGCTAATGTGGTGAGCGGAACAAATAATAAACTCAGACCAATTCCACGAAGAATCAGAGGCAGATAAAAATCCGATTCACCTGAATTCAGGTTGGAATGAGACATGAGTGTAGTAAAACCAAAGAAGAACAAAAATCCTATGGTTGCCATGATTTGCGGCGGAAATTTCTTTTGCAACAATCGCCCAACCATTGGCATCATAAATATTGTTGTCAGTCCACCCGGAATGAGCAGCATTCCGGTTTGTTGCGCGGTAAATCCGATCAGGTTCTGACAGAATACAGGGAATACAAACACTGAAGCGAACAATCCGAATCCCAGAATGAATGTTGTAAACATTCCGATGGATAAAGAACGATTCTTCAGAATGCGCAAGTCGACAATAGGATGTTCGGCCGTAAGTTCGCGCCAGATGAAGGCGATAATTCCAGCGATGGAAAGTATGCTCAGCCAGATAATGTACGGAGTCTCAAACCAATCCTCGCCTTCACCTCTCTCCAATACTACCTGCAAACTTCCTACTCCAACCGTCAGGAAAATAATTCCAAACCAGTCAACAGCTCCTACCTTCTGCCGGTGTGCAGACTCCCTGATGTATGAAAGTGTCAGTAATACAGCTATTATTCCCAAAGGAATATTCACATAAAATATCCAGGGCCAGGACCAATGATCGGTGATGAATCCACCCAAAGTTGGTCCGAGAGTGGGTCCGACTACCACTCCTAAACCAAACAAAGCTGTGGCCATTCCGAGTTGCTCCTTCGGCCAGGTCTCGACAAGAATTGCCTGTGATGTTCCCAACAAAGCTCCTCCTCCAATTCCTTGAATAAATCGGAAGATGATGAGCTCCCAGATATTATCGGCATTGCCGCAAAAGAATGATGCGACTGTAAAAAGTACAATTGAAAATGCGAAATAATTTCTGCGACCGAATTTTGCTCCAAGCCAACCTGAAATTGGAAGAATGATCACATTCGCTACCGCATAAGCAGTGACGAGCCAACCTACATCTTCCAATGTCGCTCCCAGATTGCCCATAATCTGAGGAAGGGAAACATTCACAACGGTAGTATCAATCAGTTCCAGCAAAGAAGCCAGAATGACCGTGAGTGTGATGATCCATTTACGCGCTCCTGTTTCAGACATGGGGGTTAAGAAAGTTGAGTGATGAGTTGAAATAAAATTTTTCGTCTGCGTTGACCGGGTTATTCAAAAACCTTTTGATAAATCAGTTATTGGTAAGTACGGAAACTTTGACACTCATTCCCGGACGAATTTTGCCTGCAGTTTCTGCATCTGTATTTAAAACAATTTTCACCGGCACACGCTGAACGACTTTCACAAAATTTCCGGTAGCATTATCGGGAGGAAGCAAACTGAATTTCGCTCCTGTCGCTGACGAGATACTGTAGATTTTCCCTTCCAGTTGGTGATTTGGAAAAGCATCCACCACGACTTCTACCTTCTGATCTTTCTGCATATCCTCCAATTGTGTTTCTTTAAAATTCGCTATCACGTACAGCGACTGATCCGATACTACGGCAAACATGGGATAGCCAACACTAACAAGTTGTCCTAATTGAATATTTTTCCTCGAAGCTTTTCCTTTAGCGGGAGAAATCACTGTGGCATAAGACAACTGCAACAAAGCAAAATCAAGATCAGCTCTTTTTTGAGAAACAAAAGAATTCGCAACTTCCACTTGTTTGTTTGCAGCTTCAACCTGCATCCCTGCTGCGCTGAGTTGTTTTACAGCAACAGACAACTGAGCTTCCGCGCTTTCTTTTTCAGCTTTAGCCGCGTCAAACTGTTGTTGTGTTACCGCTTTATCTTTTAACAGGTTTTCATAACGTGAAAAATCCTGAGTCGCTTTCCATACTCTGACTTTAGCACTCTCGACAGAAAATTTTGCTGTTTCAGCATTTGCCTGTGCTGTGGTAACATTCGCACTTGCAACTGATACGCCTGCAGCTGCATTCTCTACTGCCGCCTGAGCCTGCTCCACTTTAATGCGAAGATCTCTGTCGTCCAGTTTTACCAGTGTATCTCCTTTGTTCACCGGCTGATTTTCTTCAAAACGAATTTCGTTTACATATCCTGCTACACGAGCAAGAACAGGACTGATGTCACCATCGATCTGGGCGTCGTCCGTATCTTCATGATGCAATGCGTACACGTATTTTGTGACTCCAAAATACACGGCGACTAATACAACCAGTCCGAGTATGATCGGGAGCATTTTATTTTTCTTAGAATTTTTTTCAGGAGTTTCCATATGCTGAGGGTTTATTTACGATTGATGAATAGTTTATTGATTATTGAATTGTACCGATCGCTTTTTGCAGACGGTAATAGGCTAACTGAACATCCGCCTTCGCAAGAGCCAGATTTATTTTGGATTGAAGAAGAGTAGTGTTTGCATCGAGCAGATCACTCAGTGTAACCAGGTTATTTCTGTAACGCGAATCCATGAGACGATTGTTTTCATCCGCCTGTTCAACAGCTTTCCGCATTACATCTACTTTCGATTTGGATTGAACATACAGGAGATAATTCTGATTGACTTCCATCTTCACAGCGTCGCTAAGTGCATTTTTTGATTCATCTGTCTGGCGATACAAACCATTGGCTTCAGAAACGACGTGTTTGTTACTGTATAAACTTACCAGGTCCCAGGTAAAATTCAGTCCAACATCCCAGCTTGTACGAAATTCATCCTGTGGGGGAATCACACGGGAATTGGGTCTTGCGTCATAATAATTTCCGGCAACAGCAAGCTGCGGGAGGTAACTGTTCTTTGCAACTTTCAATGCATTGCTGGCTGCTTTGGAACGCATATCCATCGCCATCAAATCACCTCTTTTCTCCATGGCTTTTCCGAAACATTCATTCAATGTAAGAGCAGGGACTAATTTTTCGACTTCGGTTGTGTCGACTTCCACATGTGTATCTGAATTTATGCCCAGCATCAGGTTAAAATTGTATTCCGCGATTGCCTGATTGTTTTCAATATCCATTTTGGTCAGTTCGATATTGGATTGCTGCAATTGCCAGCGTAATACATCATTGTGTGTCGCGATCCCTTCTTTTTCCCAGACAGAAGTTTCACGAACATGTTCTTTCACCTGATTAAGATTATCATTGATGAGTTGTCCGGATACTTTCAATTTGTACAGATTAAAATATGCAGAGACAATTCCGAATACTACTTCGTCTTTGTCTTTTTCACTGTCATACTCTGCGGCTTTTTGCAGCAGTCGTTGTGATTCCATCGCGTACTTCAATCTGAATCCGGAGAAAACCGTTTCACTTACCGAAAGTTTTGCGAGGTAGTTATTGGTGTAGACCGGAAAAAGTGTAACGGCTTCGCTCGTACCGGGAAATTTGATCTTTGGTTGTTCGATGTCGCTCAGGCGTGTGTATCCGGCAGAAAGTTTTACGGATGGCAAAGCGCCATCGATTGCTTCCGAATATTTGGCTTTCGCGATTTGCACACGTGCATCTGAAGCTTTCATTGATTTGCTTGCTTCAGTGCCTTTGGCAATCGCATCCTGAAGACTAAGCGGAAGTGTGGTCTGAGCTCCGGCATGGTAAGCTGTCAGTAAAAATAAGTACACAAAAATCAGTGAACGATTTTTTATCATAGGGGTTGGTATAGATCTGTTTATTTACCAGTAAGGTGAGTACGCATCAAATTGGTTAAAAATATTTTCGCCCGCACTTTGTATTGTTCATCGTGAATGGACTCTGTGTTTGGATTCACACCTACGATTCGCGAGGTGAGCAGGCACGAAACTGCGATCTGAGAAATAGTTCCGATGAGCATGGCGATGGTAAATTCAATATCCACTTTGCGAAACACCTTTTTCTGTTCGCCATCCTGGATCATTTTTTTTACTTCTCCGGCATTTTTCAACAAAATGTTCAGAATATTTTCATTGCTGACTGTACTCTTAGTACTCATCATCTGGCGATGGAGAATTCTGTGAAAGCGGTGATGAGAAAAAATTCTGTCGACGTACGCATCAATCATCTGTTCCATTCTCAACAGCGGGTCTTCTACTTCTTTGTTCAACGTCTGAAATTTCTCCCGTAAAAATCCCGCGCGGTATTCCACCAAAGCTTCAAACAATTTTTCCTTTGAGCCGAAGTAATAAGAAATCATCGCCACGTTGATTCCTGCTTTGGAAGCCAGCGAACGAACCGATGTTGCCTCAAATCCATTTTCGGCGATCAGCTCTTCTGCCACTTCCAATATTTGCTCTCTTTTGGTCATTTTTATTATTCGGGCTGCAATACTAAACAAACGTTTAATTTAAACAACTGTTTAACACATGTTAAATATCATATGCAACTGATTTTCAGTGTAATAATTTCGCATCTCAAAAGATCAGAGTGTATTCAATATATACTTGAATATGAATGCATTCGAAATTGACTGGAAAATTTTGAAGAAGCATCAGTTCGGTTCCTACTCTATATATATAGTACAAATAAAAAAGCGTTGGAACGCGGATATCAACTCAAAAAAAAGCATAAATTTGCCTATTATTTCAATAAAAACGCTGATTTTCAATTAAATGAATACAAACAGCCTGCCGTCCGACTTCCTCCCGATTTTACTGCAATTTTTTGTCGCTTTGGGTTTCGTAATTTTTGTGATGCTGGCGACGCATCTCTTGGGTCCGAAAAGGAAAGCGAAAGCAAAACTTGAAACTTTCGAATGCGGAATTGAATCCAAGGGAAATGCCCGGATTCCTTTTTCGATTAAATATTTTCTTGTCGCCATTTTGTTCGTGCTCTTTGATGTGGAAGTAATTTTCATGTATCCGTGGGCGGTAAATTTCAAAGAGCTGGGATTAACCGGAATCTGGGAAATGCTTGTGTTCATGGGACTACTCCTGACAGGATTTTATTACATCATTAAAAAAGGCGCCTTGAAATGGGAGTAAGGGATTTTTCTCCTGCCGCTACAATCTAAAAACAGATTATGTCAGACATTGAAACATCGAATATTAAAATAGTTAAGTCGCCTGACGGCTACGAAGGCCCGGGATTTTTTGCGACTTCGCTCGATAAAGTAGTTGGGCTTGCCCGAAAAAATTCGTTGTGGCCACTGCCTTTTGCTACTTCTTGTTGTGGAATAGAATTCATGGCTACGATGGCATCCACTTATGATCTTGGAAGATTTGGAGCGGAACGATTGAGTTTCTCTCCGCGTCAGGCTGACATGTTGATGGTGATGGGAACAATTGCAAAGAAGATGGCTCCTGTCCTTCACCATGTGTATGAACAAATGGCGGAACCACGTTGGGTATTGTCTGTTGGTGCCTGTGCGTCCAGTGGCGGAATCTTCGATACTTATTCTGTTTTGCAGGGCATTGATCAGATTATACCGGTGGATGTATATGTACCGGGATGTCCTCCGCGTCCGGAGCAAATCATAGATGGAATTCTGAATATACAAAAACTGGTAGGAAGTGAATCTTTGCGTCGTCGCAATTCTCCAGAATACAAAGCTTTACTTGCCTCTTACGGCATTGAATAATACGTATGGAAAAACCGAATCTTGACGAAGTCATCACTGCGCTAAAAGGAAAATTCGGCGAGCAGATCCTGCAGGATGAAATGTTGTACGACTACAGAACGATCACAATCAGTAAAGACTCAATAGTGCCGGTTGTTCGTTACCTGCGCGATCACGAACGATACCAGTTTGGTTACCTCACTACTCTTTGTGGTTTGCATTATCCCGGAACAGCTCAGCCATTTGGCATGATGTATCAGTTGCATAGTCTGGTTCACAACCTGCGCATTCGTTTCAAACTGTTTACTACCGAAAATGATTTGCAGATTGATTCGATCACTTCTGTATTTCCTGCAGCGAACTGGATGGAACGCGAAGCATTTGATTTCTTCGGTTTCAGATTCAAAGGACACCCGAATTTAAAACGTATTCTGAACGTGGAAGACATGGATTATCATCCCTTACGGAAAGAATATCCGATAGAAGACAGAACACGTTTTGACAAAGACGATACGATGTTTGGAAGAAACGCTTCCGATTTCAACAGAAAAAAATTAATTCCCTAATTCCATGTGCCTGTAGTGTGGGCAAAGAATCACTGTTATGGAACTGAATACAGAAGTAAAACCGGGAGAAAAACAATACACCACGCTGAATCTGGGACCTACGCATCCGGCTACGCATGGAATATTTCAGAATGTGCTGAAGATGGATGGTGAAATAATCATCGATTCGGAACCTACCATCGGTTACATTCACAGAGCTTTTGAGAAGCTCGCGGAACACAAACCTTTTTACCAGGTTACACCCATCACAGACCGGATGAATTATTGTTCATCTCCGATCAACAACATGGGATGGCATATGACAGTGGAGAAACTGATCAATGCTCAGTTGCCCAAACGTGTTGAATACATGCGTGTGATCATCATGGAACTGGCGAGAATTTCCGATCACATCGTATGCAATACTGTAATCGGTGTGGATACCGGAGCAATGACAGGATTTTTGTACCTGTTTCAGTCGCGTGAAAAAATCTATGAAATCTTCGAATCAATCTGCGGTGCTCGTCTCACAACCAATATCGGTCGCATCGGTGGATTTGAAAAAGATTTCCCTGAAGAAGCCTGGTATAAGATCCGGGAATTTGTAAAAGAATTTCCTGTGAAGCTGAAGGAATTTGAAAACCTTCTGAACAGAAACAGAATATTTATGGATCGTACCATAGGTTGCGGACCTATCACCGCTGAAAAAGCGTTGAGCTATAGTTTCAGCGGACCCAACCTGCGTGCTGCCGGTGTGGATTACGATGTACGTGCGATGAATCCATATTCTTCTTACGATGAATTCGAATTCATGATTCCTGTTGGTCAGCACGGAGATACCTACGACCGTTATATGGTGCGCGACGAAGAAATGTGGCAAAGCCTGGGCATCATCAAACAGGCGCTTGAAAAACTGGATAAGCTGGAAGATAAAACTTCTTTCCATGCCGACATTCCAAGCTTTTATTTGCCTCCAAAAGAAGAAGTGTACAACAACATGGAAGCACTCATTTACCATTTCAAAATTGTAATGGGAGAAACTGATGTTCCGGTTGGTGAAGTATATCATTGTGTGGAAGGAGGAAATGGTGAACTCGGATTCTACCTCGTGAGTGATGGTGGCCGTCAGCCTTTCCGACTGCATCTGCGCAGACCTTGTTTCATTTATTACCAGGCATATCCTGAAATGATCAAAGGGGGATTCCTCAGCGATGCCATTCTCACCATGAGTTCGATGAATGTGATCGCAGGGGAATTGGATGCGTGATGATACACCTGATGTCAGTGATTCGATATCAGGGGAGAAGTTCTGATAAACAAGGGGAGATTGAAGGGATGGAATATAAATTTTTAACAGAATAACGATTCGTTATTCGAATCATTTACACTATGGCTCTGACGAAAGAGATTCGTTTCAATGATGAAACAATGGCTCTGGTACAGCGCATGATGAAACGTTACCCTGAAGGGAAACACAAATCGGCACTCATACCAATTCTTCACATTGCTCAGGCTGAATTTGACGGATGGTTGAGTCCTGAAGTCATGGACTATGTCGCTTCAGTAATGAAGATTCAACCGATTGAAGTTTATGAAGTCGCTTCTTTTTATTCCATGTTCAACCTGAAACCGGTTGGAAAATGTTTAATCGAAGTATGCAGAACCAGTTCATGCTGGTTGTTGGGAGCGGAAGATGTGATTCGTCATCTCGAAAAGAAATTGAATATAAAAGTCGGAGAAACCAGTGCTGACGGAATGTTTACGCTGAAAACAGTGGAATGTCTCGGCTCATGCGGAACAGCTCCAATGATGCAGGTAGGCGCCGACTATTACGAGAATCTGAATTTGGAGAAAGTGGATCAATTGGTGAGCAGATTCAAAGCAGAAGGCAAGCGCAAGTCATACACAGATCAACCGGAACCTCGCAGTCTGTAAATTATGGGAAAGAAACTACTTTTAAAGAATGACCACATCACCGGAATTCAGGGATATGATGTGTACCGTAGAGAAGGCGGTTATGCTTCAGTGGAAAAAGCATTGAAGACCATGACTCCGGAAGCTGTGGTAGAAGAAGTAAAAAAATCAGGCCTGAGAGGACGTGGTGGTGCCGGATTTCCGACCGGAATGAAATGGAGTTTCCTCGCCAAACCCCCGGGTGTTGCGCGCTATCTGGTGTGCAACGCGGACGAATCAGAACCCGGAACTTTCAAAGACCGTTACCTGATGGAGAGAATTCCTCATCTGCTGATAGAAGGAATGATTACTTCCAGCTTCGCATTAGGGGCAAATACATCTTACATTTATATAAGAGGTGAATATTATTACGTCGCACGCATCCTGGAGAAAGCGATAGATGAAGCGTATGCGAATGGATGGTTGGGACAAAATATTCTGGGAAGCGGTTACTCTCTCGATCTGTATGTTCAGGTAGGAGCCGGAGCCTATATCTGCGGAGAAGAAACAGCATTACTGGAATCACTCGAAGGAAAAAGAGGTAATCCGCGTATCAAACCTCCATTCCCTGCCGTTGCAGGATTGTATGGTTGTCCAACCGTGGTAAACAATGTAGAAACAATCGCCGCAGTAGTTCCAATTGTGAATGATGGTGGGGATGAATACGCCAAAGTCGGAATTGGCAAAAGCACAGGAACAAAATTGATTTCTGCTTCCGGCCATATCAATAAACCCGGAGTGTATGAAATTGAAATGGGAATAACTGTAGAAGATTTTATTTATTCCGATGAATACTGTGGAGGAATCCGCAATGGAAAAAAACTGAAAGCAGTTGTTGCAGGCGGATCTTCAGTTCCGATTTTGCCTGCACACCTGATCCTCAAAACCAGTGCGGGTGAGAAACGGTTGATGTCTTACGAATCATTGGCTGACGGAGGCTTTGCAACCGGCACCATGCTGGGTTCAGGAGGATTTATAGTGATGGATGAAGACACGAGCATCGTCAAGAATCTCTGGAATTTCACACGTTTCTATCATCATGAATCCTGCGGGCAATGCAGTCCGTGCAGAGAAGGTACAGGTTGGATGGAAAAAATTCTGCATCGCATCCTTGAAGGACATGGCAGCATGAGTGATGTGGATTTATTGTGGGATATTCAGGGAAAGATAGAAGGAAAAACAATTTGTCCGCTCGGTGATGCAGCAGCATGGCCAGTTGCCGCAGCCATACGTCATTTCCGTTCAGAGTTTGAAGACTACATTAAAAATCCAAAGAATATCAGAGATGTCAAACATTATTACCGTTTGAATAATCTGGTTGAAGCATAATTTTCTTTGCGCACTATGCGTCTTTGCAAGAAATTATTTCACGCAAAGACGCAAAGTTCGCAGAGTATAGAAAAATAAAAGTATGGCGAAAGTCACGATTGATGGTCACATGATTGAAGTTCCTGATGGAACAACAATTTTGCAGGCCGCACGCATGATTGGTGGTGATGTTGTACCACCGGCAATGTGTTACTATTCCAAATTAAAAACCAGCGGCGGATATTGCCGTACTTGTCTCGTTAAAGTCACCAAGGGTTCAGAGAAAGATCCGCGTCCTATGCCTAAGCCCGTGGCTTCGTGCCGTACTCCGATTATGGACGGGATGGAAGTGCAAAACAAAACTTCTCCGGATTTGATGGAAGCGAGAGCCGGTGTTGTTGAGTTTCTCCTGATCAATCATCCCCTGGATTGCCCGATTTGTGATCAGGCTGGAGAATGTTCATTGCAGGATCTGGCTTATGAACACGGACTTTCCAGGACGCGCTACGAATTCAGCAGAAGAACATTTCAGAAAATTGATATCGGAGAGAAGATCAAATTGCACATGACCCGATGCATATTGTGTTACCGCTGTGTGAAAGTTGCGGAACAAATCACCAATGGTCGTGTACATGGCGTTATGAATCGCGGAGATGTGGCTGAGATCAGCACATATATTACCAAAGCCATCGACAACGATTTCTCAGGAAATATGATTGATGTTTGTCCGGTTGGAGCACTGACAGATAAAACATTCCGTTTCAAGAGTCGCGTGTGGAATGTGAATCCGGTGGATGCACACCGCAATTGTCCAACCTGCAGCGGACGTGTGATGCTTTGGATGAAAGGACCTGAAGTATTCCGGGTGACTGCAAGAAAAGACGCGTACAACGAAGTACAGGATTTACCGGATGGAAAACCGGGTTGGATTTGCAATGAATGTCGTTACGACAAGAAAAGCACCAGCGACTGGACCATTGAAGGCCCGAGTAAAATCAGCAGGCATTCCGTGATTTCACAAAATCATTATGTGTTGCAGGAACCTGCGCACAAACCATTATTGAATGCCGTCAAAGCTGTTCCAGCTAACTGGCAATTGGAAAATAAAAAATAATCATTCTCTATGTTTACTCCGGCACTGATATATATTTTTATTTTGATCGTGGTAATATTTTCCGTCACTCTTGTGATCGCGATGTATTCCACCTATGCGGAAAGAAAAGTTGCGGGATTTTTACAGGACCGTCTGGGTCCGAACCGTGCAGGACCTTTTGGTATTCTGCAGCCTGTGGCGGACGGTGTGAAGATGTTTATGAAAGAAGAAATCATTCCGGATGTTTCCAATAAATGGCTTTTTATTCTCGGTCCGAGCGTGGCCATGGCCACCTGTCTGATGACCAGCGCTGTGATTCCGTTTGGAAGCGGACTCACTATCGGAGGAACTTTCTATCCGATGCAGGTAGCGGATGTAAACATTGGAATCCTTTATGTATTTGGTGTAGTTTCCATTGGTGTATATGGAATTATGATCGGAGGCTGGGCATCGAACAACAAATATTCCCTCCTCGGCGCTTTGCGTGCCTCATCACAAATGATCAGCTACGAAGTAGCGATGGGACTTTCCATCATCGCGCTGGTGATGATGACAGGTACGCTGAGTGTTCGCGAAATCGCAGCCGGACAACCGGGAGGACACTGGAATGTATTGTACCAGCCGCTTGGCTTTCTCATTTTTATCATTTGCGCTTTCGCTGAAACCAACCGTGCTCCTTTTGATCTTCCTGAATGCGAAACAGAACTTGTTGGTGGTTATCACACAGAATACAGTTCGATGAAACTCGGTTTTTATTTGTTCGCTGAATACATCAACATGTTTATTTCAGCGGCAGTAATTTCTACTTTGTATTTCGGCGGATACAACATGCCATTCATCGGTCGGTTTATTACTGATCCGAATACACTTAGTCTTGTCGGAACAGCTTTCCTCTTCGGAAAAATCTTCTTCTTCATCTTCTTCTTCATGTGGGTTCGCTGGACCATTCCGCGATTCCGTTATGATCAGTTGATGAACCTCGGGTGGAAAGGATTGATTCCATTGGCAATCCTGAATATCTTCCTCACAGGTTTAGGAATGTGGTTCTTCGGAAAAGTAGGCTGATTAAACAACAATAAAAAAGGAGAATTAAAAGAAGAGATGACGGAATAATTAGAGAAAAGAAATCAACTAAATTATTTCAAAAAAAATCTCTAAAAAAACTGAAAGGCGGAAAAGATCCATACACTGAATTCATTTTCCGAAAGATCACAGAACATGCAATCACTCAGCAATAGAAGCAAAGTCGTTACGAAGAAAGAAATGTCTTTCATGGAACGCATTTATCTCCCGGCTATATTCGGAGGAATGGCAATTACGATTAAACACTTCTTTAAAAAGAAAGCCACCATCAATTATCCGGAGGTCAAACGTGATTTCTCAGAAGTCTACAGAGGAAAACATGTTCTGAAGCGTGATGAAAATGGCGCGGAACGTTGCACTGCCTGCGGATTGTGCGCAGTTTCCTGTCCAGCAGAGGCCATCACCATGGTAGCAGGAGAAAGAAAAGCCGGAGAAGAAAAATTGTACAGAGAGGAGAAATACGCGGTGACATATGAAATCAATATGCTCCGCTGTATTTTCTGTGGCTTGTGCGAAGAAGCATGTCCGAAAGAAGCTATCTTCCTGACTGACGAACTGGTACCCACAGACTTCAAACGCGGTGAATTTATCTATGGTAAAAACAAACTCGTTGAACCGCTTGATAATCGTGTTGACATTTCAAAGCGTCAGACACAAGCAGTTTTGGATTTTAAAAAGAACAAACTTTTGACGCATAATAGATTGTAGGTTGGTGGTTGGTAAAAATAATCTTTACTATTCCGCCTCACTCCAACAACCAACAACCAACAACCAACAACCAACAACCAATGACCCTTTACCTGTTCTACTTCCTTTCCTTCCTCGCAGTTTTGAGTGCGTTGATGGTAGTAGTTTCAAAAAATCCTGTGCATAGTGTATTGTACCTGATCATGACATTTTTTGCCATCGCCGGTCATTATGTTTTGTTGAATGCGCAATTCCTGGCGGCAGTGCATGTGATCGTTTACGCGGGAGCTATTATGGTATTGTTCCTGTATGTGATCATGATGCTAAACCTGAATGCGGATACGGAACCACAGAAAGGAAAATGGCTCAGAGTAGCTGCCACTGTTGCCGGAGGTATTCTCATGGTAGTGTTGGTTGGAGCATTGCGTTCCGCGGCTGACACTTTACCTGTAACAGCACACGATAACCAGATTGGAATGATTAAAAATCTGGGTAAGGTATTGTACAAAGATTTTATGTTGCCGTTCGAAATCTCCTCTATTCTATTCCTTGTGGCAATGGTAGGAGCCGTGATGTTGGGTAAAAAAGAAATAAAATAATATGGAAAACGTAACACGGGTAATCCAACTGATTCCGCTGAATTATTATATTCTGTTGAGCACTCTGCTGTTTTGTATTGGAGTGATTGGTGTGTTGTTTCGCCGCAATGCCATCGTAATATTTATGTGTATTGAACTTATGCTGAATGCAGTCAATCTTCTGCTGGCAGCTTTTTCTTCTTATCGTTCCGATGCATCCGGACAGGTATTTGTCTTTTTCATTATGGCTGTAGCTGCCGCTGAAGTCGCTGTCGGACTTGCCATATTAACCATGATCTACAGGAATACCGGATCTGTGGATATTGATCACCTCAATAAACTGAAGTGGTAATCTGCCGTTAAGTCAAGTATCTTATTTTCTTCTTAAATTACTGGTCTCCAAATCAGGATTCCACTATATTTATACCAGCCATATTCAGGTTCCTGAAACCTGAAACATCTTCTGCAAAAGAATTGGTTCAAGCATTGATTGAATGCTGACGAATGCACTGAATCCAACTCATTTTGCATTTAAACGGAACGCTTATGTACTATCCTTATCAAATCAGTTCTGCTGATGAGTACCAATCTGCTTACAGAAAAAGTGTCAACGACCCGGAAGCTTTTTGGGCCGACATAGCCGCGAATTTTTACTGGCGGAAACGTTGGGACAAAGTTCTTGACTGGAATTTTACAGAGCCTTCTGTCAAATGGTTTGTAGGTGGCAAGCTGAACATTACAGAAAATTGTCTGGATCGACATCTTGGATCTATCGGTAACAAGCCTGCAATAATCTGGGAGCCGAATGATCCGGAAGAACACCATCGTGTGATTACTTACCGTGATTTGCACACGAAAGTAATTCAGTTCGCGAATGTCCTGAAGAATAACGGTGTCAAAAAAGGAGATCGCGTTTGTTTGTACATGGGTATGGTTCCCGAGCTGGCGATTGCAGTACTTGCCTGTGCCCGTGTAGGCGCAGTTCATTCTGTGATATTCGGTGGCTTCAGCGCGCAAAGTATTGCGGATCGTTTGCAGGATGCGCAGGCGGAATACATCATTACCTGCGACGGTGCATACCGCGGCAACAAAGAGATTCCTCTCAAAGGAGTGATAGACGATGCACTTGTACAATGTCGTTTTGTGAAACGTGTGATTGTCCTTACCCGCACACGAACTCCGGTTAGTATGATCAAAGGACGGGATGTGTGGTGGGAAGATGAAATCAAGAAAGTGGAAACGATGGGCAACCCGGATTGTCCAGCGGAAGAAATGGACGCGGAAGATCCTTTGTTCATTCTTTATACTTCAGGATCTACAGGAAAACCGAAAGGTGTTGTCCACACTTGTGGCGGCTATATGGTGTACACGACGTATTCTTTTGTGAATGTATTTCAGTATAAACCCGGCGATATACATTTCTGTACAGCTGACATCGGATGGATCACAGGACATAGTTATATTGTCTATGGCCCGCTTGGAGCCGGAGCAACTACACTTTTATTTGAAGGAGTTCCAACCTGGCCTGATGCCGGTCGTTTTTGGGATGTTGTTGACAAATACAGAGTCAATATATTATACACAGCACCAACGGCGATACGTTCGTTGATGGGATTTGGTCTTGGTCCGGTTCAGAATAAAGATTTGTCATCTTTAAAAGTCTTAGGTACGGTAGGAGAACCGATTAACGAAGAAGCGTGGCATTGGTATGATGAATTTATCGGAAAGAAAAAATGCCCGATCGTGGATACATGGTGGCAAACAGAAACCGGAGGAATACTGATTTCCAACATGGCAGGTATTACTCCCGGGAAGCCTTCGTATGCGACATTGCCTTTGCCTGGAGTTCAGCCGATATTGGTGGATGAAAATGGAAAAGAAATAACAGGCAATGGAGTGAGCGGGAATTTATGTGTCCGTTATCCGTGGCCATCAATTATTCGCACAACTTATGGAGATCACGAACGTTGCCGCCTGAATTATTTTGCTACGTATCCGAATTTATATTTCACAGGTGATGGATGCTTGCGTGATGAGTTTGGCAATTACCGGATTACAGGGCGGGTGGACGATGTACTGAATGTGAGCGGGCACCGGATAGGAACAGCAGAGGTAGAAAACGCGATCAACATGCATGCAGGTGTGGTTGAAAGCGCGGTAGTTGGTTATCCTCACGACATCAAAGGCCAGGGAATTTATGCCTATGTGATTTACAGTGGCACCCATGGTGATGAGAATTTGACACGACAGGATATTGCACTCACTGTAACACGAATAATCGGACCTATCGCAAAACCGGATAAGATTCAATTCGTCAACGGACTGCCAAAGACCAGAAGCGGAAAAATCATGCGCAGGATACTGAGAAAAATTGCGGAAGGCGAAATTGAAAATCTGGGAGATACCACTACCCTATTGGATCCGGGTGTGGTGGATGAGATCAAGATGAGTAAGATTTAATAATTGCTGGTTCATTCAATGCTGAATTGATTTTTTGAGAGGAAATATTTGTTGGGCGAGATGTTGTGTAAGGTCGTTTGTGAGCTCAAGATGCTAACAGAAGAATCAAGGAGACATAGTTTTAATCTCTCAACACAACAAGTTTATTGGCAATTGAATTGTTAGTTGTTACTACTACCATAAAAGGTCTCAACTCATTTGATCCAGGAGCAAGAGTAATGTAATTTTGTCCGGGATAGACATCCTTGACAACAGACATCTTTTGACTTCCAAGCATATCAAAGACTTGTACAAGAATTTTTTCGTAGGTGTTCGATTTAAACTTGATTTGAATATCGCGTAAATCAGAATTAATTTCTACTTCTTTATTCCCTGCTACTAATTCATTCTGTAAAGTCTGAGTGTTCAAATTAACTTTTGCAATCCAAATGTCCTGACAATCATTGGGAGGATTGAGGCACATATTGTGGTTTCCGGAAATGTCCCCATCGTGTGACCAGGTACCTCCGCACATAACAAAACTTGTGCTGTCAATCTGTTTTGCAATTACAGGTTGCTCATCATCGGATCCTCCGTAACAATTCTCCCATTGAATAGCGCCTAAGCTGTCAATCTTGAGCAACCAATAATCTGTAAAACCATGGGATCCTGTTACATCGCCATCTGCAGAATTGGGTGCACTCAAGATGATGTAGCCTCCGTCAAAAGTTGATTGAATTGAATTGGGATAATCATAAGAAGATCCTCCATAACAATGTTGCCACTGAATGGTTCCGTTGGAGTCAAGTTTTACAACCCAAACATCTGCTGTCCCATGATTTCCACTCACATCACCATCATTTGAAGTAGCCTGTCCGGCAAAGATTAATCCACCATCTAAAGTTGGTAATATTGATTCGGCTGTTTCATCATATGTTCCCCCATAGCTACGTTGCCAGATTATTGTACCCTGTTGATCTAACTTGGCTATCCATGCATCAAATCCACCATGCCAAA
Source organism: uncultured Bacteroidota bacterium (assembly GCA_937871435.1). GTDB lineage: Bacteria > Bacteroidota > Bacteroidia > AKYH767-A > 2013-40CM-41-45 > JADKJP01. The sequence continues at coordinate 188,651 of CALMQM010000103.1, forward strand.
AAGTAACATCACCATCAGCAAAATATATAGACCCGCCTATATAATATTCCCCGGTAGAAGTCTGGCAAGCACCGCCAAAAGAATCACCCCCTGAACTTCCATAAGAGTTTTCCCATTCCAATTGCCCGAGAGAATCCAGTTTCAATATCCAAAGGTCATCTT
>CALMQM010000104.1 GCA_937871435.1 uncultured Bacteroidota bacterium
AGTGAAGAGTAATTAGTGAAGAGTAAATGGTCCTGTGGCCGAGTGGTTAGGCAGATTCTGTCCCGAACCTTCGGGATACAGCGGTTCAGAAATAGTGAAGAGTAATTAGTGAAGAGTAAATGGTCCTGTGGCCGAGTGGTTAGGCAGAAGTCTGTCCCGAACCTTCGGGATACAGCGGTTCAGAAATAGTGAAGAGTACATAGTGAAAAGTAAATAGTGAACAGTAAATAGTGAAGAGTAAATGGTCCTGTGGCCGAGTGGTTAGGCAGAAGTCTGCAAAACTTTGTACAGCGGTTCAAATCCGCTCGGGACCTCCAATTTCAATTCATTAGAAGCCATTAAGCCTCATTTCGCAAGAATGAGGCTTTTTTGTTTTCATTAGGAGCCGTTAGGAGCCGTTAGGAACCGATATTGATTCGCTCACGATTCGCTAGGAGGGTTTTGGGTGTTTCGCTAAATGATGTTGTCTGCGGAAGAAAGGATGATGGAACAAGCTCAATAATTACTTTTCATAATCCAATGATTGATTTAAAAATTTAAAAATGACTTAATTTCATAATTTTTATTTGTTAAAGTAAGTTGAGTAATTGCTTAATGTCATTTTCAAAAGTGATACAGGTCATTCCATTCTTTGTTGATTCACGAGACCTTTAATACAATTATTGCGATTCAAAGAATTATGAAATTAACCTTAATTGTTAAAAATAAATCATGAAATCTCTAAAAATCATAAGTGCTATCTTGTTATTTACTTTTGTATCCCAATCATGCAAAAAAGATAGTACCTCACCAACATCAGGTACGACAACTGATCAAATTGTTGGCAATTGGAAAGTAAGTTCTTTCGTCAAAGACAGTATTGACCTTACCTATCAGCTTACAAATTATACTTTTACCTGTACTTCCAGTGGCGCAATGACTATCCATGACAACTCAAACAGTTACAACTGCAATTGGAGTAGTATGAATAGTGATCACTATATGTACACTTTTCATGTAATGGGTTGTGATGACAATTCCGTGCTTTGGGAATGCGATGATGATTGGGATTTGATAAATCACGATTCTACTCATTGTTATTTCTCAACACACAATCCAAATCATCATAGTTCCATGACTTGGATTAAAATCTGATCCGATATCCAGATTTTAACGAGTTTTTAAAAGTGTAAGTTACTGCAGTTGTTTCTTACGGATTTTTTTCATAACCTTGCTCCGTGGGATCATTGAGAAATATTATAGCAGGGTTATTGGCAGTTTACATGCTTGCATTGGTTTTCATGCCTTGCAATGATTCATGTGACGCAAAACAACACTCCTCAATAATTACAATTCAGGCTGCCCAAGAACATCACGATCAAGCGGATGATTTTTGTTCACCTTTGTGTTCTTGTTCATGTTGTTCATTATTAGTTACTACAGTACACTCTTTCAGACTTAAAACAACTTTTCAAATCAAAGCAAAAACCTATGCTTCGTTGAATCATTCTTTTTATTCTATTTTTTTGAATAATTGCTGGCAACCGCCACGACTAGTTTAATTTTTCTTTACGTGTTGACACAATTAAGGGCATTTTGATTAAATGCGCCTTGCATTTCTATTATTATTATTTATTACTTATAAATGTCTTTGCTGATGATAAATCGCATTATCGGATTTTCCGTGAATAATAAACTTATCACTGGAATACTATTACTTGTCTTCGTAGGCTGGGGAATATTCTCTTTTACTCAACTTAGTATTGACGCATTACCTGATGTAACTAATAATCAGGTGCAGGTGATTACTATTTCTCCAAATCTTGCGACACAAGAAGTTGAACAATTCATTACTTCACCACTTGAATTAAAATTTAAAAGCTTGCCTGAACTTGTTGAGTTAAGAAGTACCTCACGCAGTGGCCTCTCTGTAATAACTATTGTTTTCAAAGACAAGGTTGCCGGTAGTTTAACTCGCCAGTGGGTAAACGAAAGAATTCAATCTGCTTCTGAGGAAATTCCCAAAGCCTATGGGAGTCCGGAATTGATTCCGCCCACTACCGGTCTTGGGGAAATCTTTCAGTATACACTTGCTGTAGATAGTGCCCATAGAGGCAAATACAATGAAATGGATTTGCGTACTATACAAGATTGGATAGTAAAGCGGCAATTACTTGGAGTTGCCGGAGTTGTTGAAGTCAGCAGTTTTGGAGGCAAACTTAAACAATACGAAGTGGCTGTCGATCCGGATAAGTTAGTAAGCATGAATATTTCCATACTTCAGGTTTATCAAGCATTGAGCTCGAATAATGAAAATACAGGAGGAAGTTATATTGACAAAGGCCCGAATATTTATTTCATTAGAGGAGAAGGTTTGATAAACTCATTACATGATATCGAAAATATAATTGTAACAAAGCTGAATGGAATGCCTGTCTTGGTGAAAGACATAGCTCGAGTGCAATTTGGTTTTGCACCAAGATATGGAGCGATGACACGAAATGGTAATGGAGAAACTGTTGGAGGAGTGGTTTTAATGATGAAGGGCGAAAATTCAGTTCGTGTAATCAAAGATGTAAAAGACAGAATGAAGCAAGTGGAACGCACTTTACCAGAAGGCGTAACAGTAGATGTTTTTGTTGACCGAACAAAATTGATTTCAAGTACAATTGGGACTGTAGAACACAATTTATTTATGGGTGCTGTAATTGTAATATTTGTTTTGGTTTTAATGCTTGGGAATCTTCGGGCGGGTTTAATTGTGGCATCAGTCATTCCTCTTGCAATGCTATTTGCAATTATCCTCATGAATCTTTTTGGTATATCAGCAAACCTTATGAGTATGGGAGCGCTTGATTTTGGCTTAATTGTCGATGGGGCTGTAATCGTGGTTGAAAGTATGATGTTTTTACTACATGATAAATTCAAGAATCAAGTGCTTGATCAAAATCAAATGGACAAACAAGTAATTTCATCATCATCCAAAATTATGAGCAGCGCAGTCTTTGGTCAGTTTATTATTCTCATAGTATATGTGCCGATATTCGCCTTGGTTGGCATTGAAGGCAAGATGTTCCAACCAATGGCTCTGACTGTAAGTTTTGCGATTATTGGAGCATTGATCTTATCCATTACTTATGTTCCTCTTATGAGCTCGCTTTTCCTTTCGAAAAATATAAAAGTAGATGAAAGCTTAAGCGAACGGTTTATTAAAAGGATTCAAAACTTTTATGAACCTTCACTTAGATATTTCTTAAGGCATCGTATTGCAGTATTGGTTGCAGCAATTTTTCTTTTGTGCTCTTCGATTTTCCTCTTTTCTACTTTGGGAGGAGAATTTATTCCCGAACTTGATGAAGGAGATTTTGCTACAAACTTTACTATCAGGCAAGGAAGTAGCCTACCTCAATCAATTGTTGTGGCCACACAATTGGAAAACATTCTGATGAAGAATTTTCCTGAAGTAACGGAGACTGTAAGTAAAATCGGTAGTTCAGAAATTCCTACCGACCCTATGCCAATTGAAAGCGGAGATTTGATTATACTATTAAAAGATAAAAAAGAATGGACGTCTGCTCAGGATAAGGAAGATTTAGCTGAAAAGATGAATGAAAAATTATCGGTAATCCCGGGAGTAAATCTCTCCTTTGAACAGCCGATTCAAATGCGTTTCAATGAACTCATTGCCGGGGTAAAATCAGACATAGCAATTAAAATTTATGGCGACAACTTGGAAACCCTTTTTAATAAAGCAAACCAAGCGGCACAACTCATTAGCAACATTAGTGGTGCAGCCGATATTAAAGTAGAGCAAATAGTTGGAATGCCGCAGCTTGTTGTAAAATGGAATCGAGAAAGGATAGCGCAATTCGGATTAAACATAGAACTGGTTAATAAAGTGCTAAATTCTGCACTAGCCGGTGGAAAAACAGGCGTAGTATACGAAGGTGAAAAAAAGTTTGATCTTGTTGTCAGGTATGCCAACTACCGTGATGCTGATATCAGTAAAGTTAAAAACATATTTGTCCCACTTGAAGATGGAACACAAATTCCGATTTCACAACTAGGAGATATCTCTTTTAAATCAGCACCTGCTCAAATCAGTCGTGATAATGGCGAGCGTCGAATAGTAGTTGAAGTAAATGCACGTAACCGTGATATTCAAAGTGTAGCTACTGATATTGCAAATAAACTCAATACAGATCTTAAGCTACCCTCAGGTTATTACATTGAATATGGGGGAACATTTAAAAATTTACAAGAAGCAAAGGGGCGATTGATCGTCGCTGTGCCCGTTGCTTTGTTTCTAATACTCCTGCTACTTTTTCTTACTTTTAGGTCAATAAAAGAATCATTGATTATTTTTTCTGCTATTCCATTGGCAGCTATAGGGGGTGTTCTTGCACTCTATTTACGGGACATGAATTTCAGTATAAGTGCAGGAATTGGGTTTATCGCATTATTCGGCGTGGCTGTTTTGAACGGAATTGTTTTAGTAGCCTACTTTAACCGATTAGAACAAGAAGGTGAGACGGATATTACCAAGCGGATATTAAAAGGAACAGCAGCAAGATTGAGGCCGGTATTGGCAACAGCGGCAGTTGCCTCTTTAGGTTTCCTTCCAATGGCATTGTCAACTTCTGTTGGTAGTGAAGTTCAGAAACCTTTGGCTACAGTTGTGATTGGCGGCTTGATTACATCAACCTTTTTAACCTTAATAGTTTTACCCCTTTTGTATTCTTTGTTTAGTCGAAACAAGCATTTTGCAGTCAAAGGTGCTGCACTTTGCATTGTTTTCATTTTGTCATTCTCTGCTATTCCTGTAAAAGCACAAATGCTGACAGCACCACATGATGCAAAGACAAATGCATGTTCGCTTGATAGTTGTATTTCCTACGCTCTAAGAAATCATCCGTTGATACAATCCGCGAATTATTCTGTAGATCAACAAATCCAATTAAAGAAGGCTAACTTTACTCTTGATCCGCTAAACCTTCAATATCAAGGCGGGCAAATCAATAGTAAATCAAGTGACTACAACCTAAGTGCATCCACCGGGATACCAAATCTGTTTCTTGTAACTAAACAATCGCAGTTTCAAAATCTAAAAATTGTATCTGCACAGGCACAATTAAATCTCACTAAGCAAGAATTAGTACAAAAGATTTCTTCGGCTTATTATCAGCTGGATTTTGGTAAGCGGAGATTAGCATTATTAAAGCAATTGGATAGCACTTATACTGAATTCGCCAACTATGCAAATAGAAAATATCAACTCGGAGAAACAAACTTATTGGAAAAGGTTTCAGCAGAAGCGGAACTTAAACTAATTCGTATACAAAAACAGCAGGCAGAAAGTGATGTCTCTGTTTTCCAAACTGAACTTCAGCAATGGACAGGGTTCAATATGCCTGTTGATACTAAAGATGATGTATTATTGGTTGTCGCCCCACTTTCACAAATAGATACTAATGCACTTAAGCAAAATGCAATCTCCAATTTGCAACAACAAAGAGTCAATTTAAGCATTGCCGAATGGAAATTGGAAAAATCGAAATGGAGCCCGTCTTTCCAATTTGGTGTATTCAATCAGAGTATTGATAAACTCTCACCCTTTTGGGGATATTCCTTTGGAACATCAATTCCTCTTTTTAAAACCGGGCAGTCAGCTAGAGTAAACGCCGCAAAATTGCAAAGTAAAATCGCTCAAGCAGAGTTTGATAATTTTAACCTAAGTCTTAACACGGCTTATAATTTGGCTTTTCAAGAGTATGAGCTAAACAAGGATAAGCTTCAATATTACAATTCAGAAGGGTTACAAATGGCAGCAATACTCATGACTGTTGCCGACAAATCGTACAAGGCAGGAGATATAAGTTATGTTGAATTCATTCAAAGCATTTCCAAAGCTTACGAAATTCAGAACAACTATCTACAAACAGTAAATAATTACAATCAGTCAGCAATCAATCTTACCTACCTCATTAGTAAATAAATTAACCGGCACATGAAAAACATCTCAAGATCAAATACCATAAAAATAATTGCAGTCTTTTTTTCTTCAGTCTTATTGCTCTCGTGCAATAATAAAGCTGTTGACAAACAAGAAAATCAAAGTAACACTACCAATTCGAAATCACCCGTTGAAATTAAACTGACAGACGATCAAATTAAAGCTATAGGAATTGAGATTGACAAAATATCATTTCGAAACCTTAAAACATCTTTGAAGGTAAATGGCAGATTAGAATTGCCGCCTCAAAATAGAGCACAAGTGAGCGTTCTTGTTGGTGGGATAGTAATAGAAATTCCTGTTATGGAAGGACAATTCGTAAATAAGGGCCAAGCTCTGGCAACACTTGAAAACTCTGAGTTTTTACAAACTCAACAAGAATATTTTTCCACTAAAGCGAATTTGAATTTTGCTAAATCCGAATATGAGAGGCAGAAAGAGTTGCAAAAAGATAATATTAACGCAGCAAAGACCCTTCAAAAAGCAGAAGCAGAATATCAACTCCAGCTTTCAACATTTATTTCGTTAAAAGAAAAATTAAAACTCTTCAATGTAAATGCTGATAAAATATCTCCTGAAAGTATTAGATCAACATTCAATATAGTCGCACCTATATCCGGGTTTATCAAACGAATAAATCTATTTATTGGAAAGTTGGCTGAACCCAATATGCCGCAATTTGAAATTGTGGACAATCGGTTTCTGCATATAGATCTAACAGTGTACGAACAGGATGTTTCTAAAGTACATGAAGGACAGGAATTAACTTTCTCAATTATTAACGATCCTCATAACAGCCATACTGCTACAATATTTAGTGTCAATAAAGCTTTTGAAGACAATTCGCAAGCAGTAATTGCACATGCTAAGATAAACCATGTTGATGATGCACTTTTACCAGGTATGTTTGTTGAGGCAAGGATTCAAATTGACAATTATAAAGCGATGGCGTTGCCCGAAGCAGCTATTGTAAGCAATGGGGAGGAACACTATATTTATGTTGAACATGAGACAAATGTATTCCGCCAGATTCAAGTGAAAATTGGCACAACAGACATGGGTTTTGTTGAAATTACTCCTACGGAAAAAATGGATGAGAGTATGAAAGTTGTTGTCAACGGAGCGTATTACCTTTTAAGTCAGTTGACAAAAGGAGAAGGCGAACATAACGATTAAACTTATCTACAATTTATAATGAGTAACGAACACAAACATCATCAACATTCTACACAACTAACGAACGTTAGTAAAGCTTTTTGGATTGGAATAGTTCTAAACAGCACGTTTGTAATAGTAGAATTTATCGCAGGATTCTACTTCAACTCGCTTGCTCTTCTTTCGGATGCAGGCCACAACTTGAGTGACGTCGCAAGTTTGGGATTATCGCTATTTGCATTTCGCTTGGCAAAATCAAAAGCAACAAGTAGATTTACTTATGGTTTGCATAAGAGTACAATATTGGCCTCCCTTGCGAATGCAGTAGTGTTATTGATTGCAGTTGGAAGTATTGGATGGGAAGCAATTCAAAGATTCATGCACCCGGTAGAAACCCAAGGTGGGGTTATTGCTATAGTTGCTGGTTTCGGAATTGTAATTAACGGTATATCTGCTTTTTTCTTTTTCAAAGACAGAGGAAAAGATTTAAATATTAAATCTGCTTATCTACATCTGGCTATGGATGCTTTCGTTTCTGCAGGTGTGGTAATTGCCGGAATTATTATATCTTATACGGGAATAGGATGGATTGATCCATTTATTAGTTTGATCATCATGGCAGTTGTAATTTATAGTTCGTGGTCGTTGATGATAGAAAGTTTAAGATTGTCTCTAGACGCAGTTCCGGAAAATATTGATATTGATAAAATAAAAACCAAATTATTAGAACCGAAAGCAGTAAAAAACATTCACCACATTCACATTTGGGCAATGAGTACCACGAAAAATGCGATGACTGCTCATTTGATTTTAGAAAATGATTTAAGTGGAGGACAGATTTCAAAAATAAAAGCAGAATTAAAACACGAGCTTGAGCATATGAATATTCAACATGTTACATTTGAAACAGAAAGTGAAAATTGTAAAGATGAATTTTGTGAACAGTAATCATTGCAAGTAATAGTAGCCGGTTTTGTTTTAGGATATCAACAATCCCCGCTCGATAACAATATCCAACTTTCCAACTAACCCATTGCACCCGTCAGCCCGCCCATGTATTCTCGCAAGAAAAAAGACATGGACGCATTCGAACAAATCATTGGCCAGCTACTTGAAGAAGAGAAATACTGGGTGAGGCATTCCGTTAAGATTGATCTCACACCGGAAGAAAAGCGGAGCATCAACAAGCCATCCACGCCAAGGCCGGAGATTGACATAGTTGCTTACAGTGCTATAACGGATATCATATACCTTCTTGAAGTGAAGTCATTCCTGGACAGTCCGGGCGTGGTGTATGAGGATGTAGCTATAGAACAGGAACAACAGACTGGCCGATACAAACTTTTGACTGCACAGAAGTATAGGGAAACACTGGCGAATCGGCTGCATTTTGATTGGTGCAAATCAGGCCATATCAAGAAATCTACACGGATTTCATTCGGCCTTGTTGCCGGCAAAGTATACCGGAACCGTGAACAGGATTTACAAAAATACTTCGAAAAGCAAGGTTGGTTGTTCTGGGGCCCGGCGGAGATCAAAAATCGAATCCTGCGCCTAACGGAAAAGGGGTATGAGAATAATGCCGTTACTATTGCAGCCAAGATCCTGACAAGGTGAAATCGTTCAAGGAACCTCTGTTCACTTGAACAAAGGTCATAAACCGGTTCAAAATAAACCTGTCCGAAAAAGGCTTGGCAGGAAATGTCAGAGAATGGCCCAGGAATGGATTGCCGGTGCGGGGAAAGCTTTAGATTTATTTGAACTGGAGGTCTTCATATTATTGCATTTTCTGTAATCTTTTTCTATTTTGTTAAACATGGATAAATTGGTTCGCAATCATCTTTAGAGTGGAGACTTACACATTTTTGGTCATTCGCCAAACTGAACTTTTCATCGAGAAGGTACAAAAGAAAAGACGTAGAAATTTTGTATTGCAGACTCAGAAAAGCACTTCCTGAAATTATGAAATAACTATTAGGCAGGTTTGCCGCCGCCGAAAAGAACAATATGACAAAAGAAGCAGAAATATCCTCAGATAAAATTCAAGTTTCATTTTCGCCGACAATAAATCAAATAGATGAAATCGAAAAGTGGTTAATCGCTGAAAGAAAAAAGACAGGTGAGGGTTTTTATTGCAATTGGAATATTATTAAATCATTATTTCAAAAAAATCAGTTAGCTGCAATCACTCATAACAAAAAGGCAATTGGTTTTGCGACTTGGAGCTATACATCAGACTTGACTGCACGAATAGACATTGTAGAAATAAAACCAACATATCGTAATAAAGGGATTGGTAGAGCACTTATCATGCGGCTATTCCATTTTCTCAAAGAGAGAAATATTTGTGTTGTTGGTCTGCAATGTTCGCCATCCAATTCAGAAGTAGTGTGGAAGCGTTTAGGCTTTATCGATTTCCCAGGCAATCCAGAAAAATATGGGTTTTATATTGACGAAGACAAGAGGCTTTACACTATGTTGATCCCACCTCTTCAGCCTAGTCATGATCACGAAAGTTATGAAACAATTGAATTATGGAATGATGAGCCATACCGGACGAAAGATATTCAACCAACCTATAAGTGGCATATTGTTTTTAAAAATGGAACCAGAGAATTATTAAAGCCAATAATACAACCAGGCCATTATGACTGGAGAATACGTTGGCAGATTAAAGATAAAATTATCGTGGATAATAAAGTAAAGCGATTTGGAAATGAAATTGATTTTGGGAATTTTATAATCATAAAGGAATTACCTAACCTGTAATTTTCAAATTGGGAAGATTAGAATAATATCATACTTTTTGCCATTTGTCCTGGAACTTTAATCTCTTGACTAAGTTGTAATCAATGTAATCTCGACCGGAATTTACCGGCTTGACATGCTTGAGCATTTCCGGACTTGTAAGAATAAAATATTCCGGAGCTTTTAAAGTGTCTGCATGAAGATTTACGAGCACATAAATCACCTTGTCGTAAGTCTTATCTTTTTTTAAATTGTTTAATTTTCTCTAGGCTAACATTCCAGCAAATAGATGTGGTTTTTTGAATGCCTTTTACTTGAACTGCAACCATTCTACCATCCTTGTCTGCTAGAAGATCTATTGCTTTTGTATTACCAAAAGTGATAGCAACATTGAAACCGCGTCGTGAAAGCTCGCCTGCAACAAGAAGTTCCGCTGAAATTCCGGTCTGCTGTTTTAACAATTCGTTTGTAGTGGTTATAGTTGGCGTTGCTTGAATTTGTCTAGTTGGTCTAGCAGGTGGAATATTGCTTACACCCAATTGTCTTGTCCGTATTGCTCCTGCAAGGTCTTCACCATACTCTACTTTAAGCCGTACTTTCCTGTCCTCAACAATAGTTTTCGGCAATCCTAAGTGTAATGCAGCTTCACGAGAAGGTATTTTATCTCTCATACTCTCAAGAAGATATAGATCTTTTTCATCGTTCCATTGCACGGCATTATTTCTATTTGGGTCAAGCCTTCTACTACGTTGCCTTAGAAGTGCAGGGCCACTAATATTTGTATCTGGGAATGAACGTCGAAATTTTTGTTCCAACTCTTTTACACTAAGTCTTGAGTTCTGTTCTAACCATTGATTTTGTCTTTCTGTATAATTATGTGATCTAATTCCTGTACTGGGTCGAAGGTGAGTAAACTGAGCATAGAAAACTTCAACTGATATTGCTCCGAAACGCTCAGTGAATTCTTTTTTCACTTTAGTTCTCTTTTCATTAAGCCGTTCGCGGATAAAGTTTTTCTTTTCTTCAGTCCACTTGTAAGGTTGTCTTGTAGCCATAAGCACAATGTATGGCCAATAATCAAAAGATGCAAATCAAAACATCTATTCCAGAAAAAATCGCACTAAATCGAAAATTTAAAAATAATCACTTTCAAAGTTTGCATATAGTTAAAATCAAAGAACAAATTTAAGTGGCCATTATCCTTTTAACCTTTATCACGGTATTCCGGCTAACACCATGTAGCTTACAACACTCCGTCAATGAACTCCCTTTCTTCAAATCCGCAATCAACTTAGGATACTTCTTCTTCAAGTCGCTAATATCTTCCACACCTTCTGGCCTTCCCATTCTCTTTCCTTTCCGTCGGGCTTCTGCAAGACCAGATTTAATCCGTTCAGAAAGTATCCGCTTCTCTTCTTGGGCTAGCTCACTATAAATAGCAATGATGATGTTAGTGACGAAACTTTCATTTCCGTTTTCATCAATAGATTCAAGACCACCGATATTTTTAAAAACTACTGCTATCTTCTTGCGATGAAGCTGATCTATTGTATTTCGGATGTCACGAGCGTTTCTTCCGATCCTTGAGATTTCGGTCACGATTACTTTCTGAAACTCGTTCTGGTTAGCAGAAGCAAGAAGCTCCTGCAAATCCTGCCTGTCGGCAAGTGTTTTAGTTCCTGTAATCTTCGTGGCAATTACCTTTGTAATCATATAACCCTTCTGCTTGCAATATACTGTCAGATCTGAAATCTGCCGATCATAATCTTGCTGTGCAGTTGAAACACGGATGAATAAGCAGGCCTTAGTCTTGTTTGTGAAAGTTTTCATTTAGTGAAAATAGCAGAAAGTATCTAAAGGGAAATATTTCTCTACCAGACATTTTAAAAAAAAACATGTACGGCTTGATTTTAATTTAGCCATACATGCTTAATTGTAACTCCTCATCGGATTGATTATTAGTAAATGGCTTTTATTTAATTGAGACTCCTTATTGGATTGATTTTATAGCGATCGTAGCTATGCCATGTCGTAATTATTTTTGAATACTGCTTTTCTTTTATTCAAGCAACCATTTAAAACCGCTTCATATACATTACATGCTCACAAGAAGCCTGCACATAACCAGACAGCAAACCGAAATGATCTTCCGTTTCTTTGTTGTTATCAATGTATCGGAAAATTAACCGCCTCAATTTTATTCCTTCGATGACAACTTCTTTTCGCTCTTTCATCAGAACCATACCTTGGTTTTCGTATACTTCCTTCACTTTGAGGAATTCACCATGACCATCGATAGCTTGTGGACTTCCTGCAGCTCGATGGTATTCATAATATACAGAAATATCCTTCATTGACTTCCCGTCACTACGAATTATTTCCGCAAGCTCTTTTTTCATTTCCGGAATATGCCACGTTCTTGCAACCTCTTTACCATTTAAGTTTACAACTGCTGTTTCTGGAATGCCTCCAGATGCAGAGTAAATTGGTTTGACAATAAATATTTGATTTTTCATTTGATGTATTTTATATTTTGTTAGATTTAATACTTGTATCACTTTTATCTTTATAATGAAATAAATATGCTTTAGTGTTTTTCCCATTGAAGGATTAACCCATTATAATTGTCGTCGGGAATTTTGCTATGTCTTTCCAAGAACCCGATGTTAGCAATTGCCAAAACACCTTCTGCCTGAGTTTGCCAAATTCCGCTACTTCCCCAATGTTCAAGTTGTCCAACAGCATTGGCGTATAATTTATTTCGATCCTTTTCATTTGAAGCTAACCAGTCAGATTCCCAACCTTCGAGCATGTCGAGCACTAAATCCATTATAAATTCTAAATTGTCCTTAGGGATTATAATACCTATTCCGCCTTCAGAATCGTTCTTGTAAAAAGCTCCAATTGACACCAACTTTACAAGAGGTGTAGGAGGTAAAAAAAACTTACTCATTCTATTTGTCTGTTCGATTTTCATAAGTGCCAATTTTTTAAGATTATTTACGCGAGTATAGAAGTAACCGGAATCCCTTGGCTCAGGCTAAGAGAAGTTTTCCCCTAATTTTCCCCCTATGAACACATAAGCTGATCGTAACCAGCTACAAAATTTCAGACACTTTCATAGGCATACGCCTGTCTTGTTTCAATCAACCTCTGTTCATATAAACAGAAGTTACTTCACTTGGACAATTTGTCCATTTCATTCCGGCGAAACAACCCGGTTGCCATGAAATATTAAAATCAGAACCAACAGCGTTCGTAAATATTTCACAACTCACTATTTCCCTTACTCTATTAAATTCTACACTCGTATGAACCGTGAAACACTGTACATCAATAATGAAGCTCAGGTCAAGTCACTTGAAAAGAAGATCGATGATCTTTACAATATCATCGAAAAGTTCATCGCCGAAAAACAAAGCATTGGTGATTGGATGAATGAAGAACTGACCATGAATATCACCGGGCTAGGTAAGACTAAACTTTATGAGTTACGGAATACCGGAAAAGTCAGGAGTTCCAGTCTTACAGAGCGTAAATTGTTTTACAGGCGAAGTGATTTAGAACGGCTATTGAATAAGAACCAGAAATGAAAATATAAATGATAGGCACATTATGCTCCATACGATTCTTCTTGAATTACAGGGCACAAAAGAATGAAACTAAAGTTCCCATCTGTTTGCGGATAAACGTTAACCGGAAAAAAGCAGAGCTCTTTCTCAATCAATATATCGATCCAAAGTTCTGGGATGATAATAAGGAGCGTGTGATCGTTCAGAAAAAAAGCGATGGATTTATTAACCACAGCTTAAATGAAATCGATAATAAGATCACCGAAATTGTATGGGAACTAGAAGAAGCGAAAGAAGTTGTAACTGCAAAAATTGTAATGCAAAGACTCACCGGTAAGAGTAAGCATAGTAAAAACTCCGTCTTGCTTTTTATTGATCGATTCATTGAAGAAGCTAAAGCCAAGGGCGAGTTGACCAAGGTTGTGATTATGCAATATAAGACTATGCGGATTCACCTATCAAATTATATAAAGTCCACAGGCAGAGATGAAATTATGCTTTCACAGCTTAAACGATCAGACTTGGACGGCTTTGAACATCATCTGCTAACATACATTCATCCAACACTAAAACGCGCCATGAATCGAAACACCTCAAACAAATATATGGTGAGGTTAAAGACAGTAATACATAACGCTATCAGGAAACAAATAATCACAGCAAATCCATATGATGGATTTAAAATAAAAAACGTAAAAGTGGAAAAAACCTTTTTAACGTCAGAAGAACTAGAACAATTAAAAGTTCATGATCTTAGCGGAAACGAAAGTTTAATTCGAGTTAGAGATTTCTTTTTATTCAGTGTTTATACGGGGCTACGATTCTCTGATGCCATTGCATTGAAAGATGATAACATAAAAAAAGCAAAGAAAGGCAGACTATGGCTACTAAGTACTCAGAAGAAAACGAACGACCCAATTGAGATTCCAATGTTTGAGCAAGCAAAGGAGATCTATGATAAATACGAAGCTCATAGATTAGCTACCGGATTCGTCTTGCCGCGTTTGAGCAATCAAAAAGTCAATACCTACTTGAGAGAGATATTTAAAATTGTAGGGATCAATAAACATGTTCATCATCATGTTGCACGGCACACTTTCGCTACAACTGTTCTTCTTGAAAATGGTGTCGATATTAAAACTGTAAGCCGGTTCATGGGCCACTACTCAGTGAAAAGCACGGAAGTTTATGCCAAGATCACGAAGGATCTTTTAGAAAATGTTGCAGGTAGGATTGATAAATTGAACTAAACATATGATGAAATTGAGAAGAAAATTAAACTTTAAGACTCTTTGCATTGATTGCAACCACTATGGTACTTAGGCTCATTAGCACTGCACCCATTGCCGGACTTAACAATATGTTCCATTTATAAAGAACACCTGCTGCAAGTGGTAATGCAACTACATTGTAACCGGTTGCCCAAATCAAATTTTGAATCATTTTTCTATATGTTGCTTTCCCGAAAAGAATGAGATTTGCAATATCTTTTGGATTGCTATTTACTAAGATTATACCTGCTGTTTCTGCAGCAATATCACTACCGCTTCCAACTGCAATTCCAACGTCAGCTTGAGCTAATGCTGGTGCATCATTAACTCCATCGCCAGTCATTGCAACAAACTCTCCTTTGCTTTGTAACTCCTTTATCTTTTCTAATTTTTGTTCAGGTAAAACTTCTGCAAAAAAACCATCCATATGCAATTCATCGCTAACACTCTTTGCAACTTTAGAATTATCTCCTGTGAGCAATATAGACCGGATTTTACTTTCATGCAGTATTTGTATTGCATCTTTTGATTCAGGTCGAATTTTGTCTGCCAAAGCAATAATTCCGGCAACTTCGTTGTCTAACAATACATATATAACTGTTTCATCAGCCTTGTCATTTAATTCCATTCGCGAGTTTTTGAATTTTTCCCGAACATATTTAGGACTAACAAGCAGTATTTCTCGATTATCAATTATTCCTTCCACACCTTTTCCTGTTATCGCTTCGAAACCTATAACATCAGGAAACGAAAGTTTTAGCTCTAAAGCTTTAGCTACAATTCCTGAAGCAATTGGGTGCTCAGACTTTTGTTCTATTGCAGCTGCGTATTGCAGCAATTGTTCTGCAGATATATTTTCCAAAAAAGATTGGTAACGCACAACTTGAAATTTACCCTCTGTGAGTGTCCCTGTTTTATCAAATAAAACTGTTGTAATCTTTCTTGCATTCTCAAATGTAGTTCTGTTTTTTATCAGCAAACCTTTTTTTGCAGACAAAGAAGTTGAGGTGGCAACAACCAATGGAACAGCAAGTCCCAATGCATGAGGACAACATATTACAATTACCGTTACCATTCTTTCTAATGCGAAAACGAAAGTTTCATTTGCAATCCATTTCCAAAAAATGAATGTTAAAAATCCTGAGGCTAATGCAACAATTGTAAGAATCGCGGCAGCTTTATCCGCAAGTAATTGCGTTTTTGATTTTGTCTTTTGAGCATCTTCTACAAGTTTGATTACTTTAGATAAATACGAATCTTTAGACGCATGACTTATTTTTACTTTTAATGACCCATTACCGTTAATTGAGCCTCCAATTATTTTTTCGCCGGATTGTTTTTTTACAGGAACTGATTCGCCTGTAAGCATAGATTCATTTAAATAACTCTCTCCATCCGAAATTATTCCATCGGCTGCAACACTTTCACCTGGCTTGATTAAAATCAAGTCTCCTTGAACAAGAGAATCTGTTTTAACATCTAATACTTGTTCGCCGTCTAATTTGTGAGCAATAGCGGGCATCATTTGTACCAATAACTCCAATTCTTTTGATGCACCTGCCACCGATTTCATTTCTATCCAATGCCCAAAAAGCATGATTAAAATCAATGTGCAAAGCTCCCAGAAAAAGTCCATTCCTTGTAAGCCAAAAACAGTTGCAACGCTATATGAATAAGCAGTTGTGATAGCGACTGCAATTAGTGTCATCATTCCCGGCGTTTTCTTTTTTAATTCTGAGATAAATCCACTGAGAAATGGGAAGCCACCATAAAAATATACAATGGTGGAAAGTGCTAGTAGTAAATATATTGAACCCCCAAAATAAATTTTAAAATGAAACCATTGTTGAATCATAGGAGAAAAGACCATTACAGGAATTGTTAAAAGAAGTGTTACATAAAACCTTCTTTTAAAATCTTCAATCATCATTTTATGATGGTCGTGGCCAACATGCCCCATAGTTGGATTCATGTTGTGTTTGGTATGGTCATTCGATATGCTCTGATGTTTCATTTAGGTCATTCTTTTAAAGCTGCAAAATAAAAAATTCTGTATTGTGTCGAATGGTGTTTTATGATCTTCTGTTATACATTTTATTTTTTCAAAACCATTTTGTAATTGTTGTTGCAATTCTTCTTCTGTATATTGATGGACATCAAGCATGCTGCACTTTTGGGGCCCTTTGTCTGAAAAGGTTCCTATTATCATAAAAGAGGTTACTGCTTTCCTGGCGATAGATAAATATTTATTCAAGTCACTCTTCCTTGTGAGGAAATGAAAGGTGGCTCGATCGTGCCAACAATCGTATCGATGGGTGGGCTGGAAATCTGTCACATCACTTACAATCCAATTGACTTTAGATGCCTTTTCTCCTAATCGCTGTTTTGCTCTTTCGATTGCTTTTTCTGAAATATCAAGTACCGACACATTTTCAAACCCTTCGTCAAGAAGATAATCAACTAATTTACCATCTCCACCGCCTATGTCGATTATTTTAGCCGACTTTTCAAGTTTGAAACTGTGAATAAAGTCAAGTGATGTTTTTGGCAAGTCCTGTGTCCAACTAACCTCATGTGGTTGTTTCTTTGAATAGACATTATTCCAATGTTCTTTTCTTGAATTTATTTCCATTTTATTCCGGTTATTTATTTTTCAATTTCCGCTTCACTCAAATGCCTATAAGCATTTTCCACCATTACAATTCCATCATCTACTATCACGCCAATTGCTAATGCAATTCCAGTCAATGACATAATATTGGACGAAAAACCAAATGCGTTTAGGAATATGAAAGCCGATGCAACTGAAATTGGGATTTGAATAAGAATTATGGCGGCACTTCTCCAATGAAAAAGAAATATTAAAACTATAATCGAAACACTAACGAATACTTCAATTAAAGTTTGCTTTACGGAACTAATTGCTTCTTCTATTAGACCACTTCTATCATAATCAATATGGAATTTCACATCAGGGGGAAGTCCTTTTTGAACTTCGGCCATTTTTGCTTTCACAGACTTAATAACAGCATCTGCATTTTCACCATATCGCATTACAATAATACCTCCGACTTTTTCACCCTCGCCGTTTTCGTCAAATATACCGTATCTTATATCGCCGCCCATTTGAACTGACCCAATATCTTTTATGCGGACTGAAACATTATTGGAAGTATTCAATGAAATGTTTTCTATCTCACTGATAGATTTTATGTAACCCAAGCCTCGGACAATGTATGCTTTATCGCTCATTTCAAATTTCCTTCCTCCAACATCATTGTTGTTTGATTTGACAGATTTCAATACATCCATCATTGAGACATTATAGTAATTTAATTTTACCGGATCGATAACAATTTGATATTGCTTTTGAAAGCCTCCGAAAGATGCTACTTCCGCTACGCCTGGAACTGTTTGTAATGAAAATTTGATATACCAGTCTTGTAAAGCGCGTAGCTCACCGAGGTTGTATCCTTTTGCATCCAAGGAATACCAAAAAATATGTCCAACACCTGTTCCATCAGGTCCGAGAGTAGGAGAAATCCCTTCCGGTAAAAGTTTCTGGGCAAAGTTTAATCTTTCGGCTACTCTTGTCCTTGCCCAATAGATGTCAACATTATCTTCAAAAACTAAATACACGAAACTCATACCAAACATTGAAGCTCCGCGAATATTTTTGAGCTTTGGAATTCCTTGCAGGTTAGATACCAATGGATAGGTAACTTGATCTTCTATTACTTGTGGACTTCTGCCCATCCATTCCGTAAAGACAATAACTTGGTTCTCGGAGAGGTCGGGGATTGCATCCACCGGATTATGTTTAACTTCATAGAGCCCCCAGCCGAACATGCAAGCTGCAACAAGCAGTACTACAAATCGATTACGCAATGAGAAGGAAATAAGTCTTTCTACCATGGTTTTCCCGTCTATTTCTTTTTGATCTCAGACAAATCCATTCCGCATGTTGGACAACTTCCTGGTTTGTCTGATAAAACTTCAGGATTCATCTCGCATTGGTAAAAAGCATCTCCGCTTTTTAGTTTGGTAGTATCCAAATTGAAAACTTGTGATGAAACTTTTGATTTAGTTGAATCGCCTGATTCGATATGGTTGTTATTGTTCATTGTGCTATTACAAGCACTTAGCAAGAGTGACATTATTGCTAACGATAAAAATGCTGTTTTTTTCATAGTGTTTATTTTTAAGTTAGATTGATTTTGCAATTTTATTCATAATCGAAAGGTCTGTTCCAAATTTACATATTGCATCACAGTTTTTTCGCAGCTCTGAAAACAAAATGTAACTTATATTTATTTTTGAGTTTCTAATTACAGGTCTGGAAAGCTGCAAGACTACATCTTTCTCACGGTTGTCTGGAATGATGATATAAAACACTTCATCACCATCTGCTATGCTGAAATATAAATCGGAAAGCCGAAGTATTCCCGAATAAATGCTTGTACTTTTTTCTACTTCAAATGCGCCAATAATATTACTTGTGCCCTTCTTAAACCATAATACATCGATGAGTTTAATGGTGTTCTGCGTTTCTTTATCAGTCGGTAATTCCGGAAACTTTTGTAATGAAATAAAAGAAAAATTGGTTCCGTTGAAAGATTTACTTTTATCATTGATGGCTGGAGTCACGTCAAAGCCAAGCGAACTTCCGATTTTGAGTAAATGATATTGCATTTCACTATGAAGACTTTCCTCCATTTTTTCAACTTCGATTTCCCTTTGACGTTTCTCAATCGATTTTTCAAATTTATTTCTTTCAATTTCACTAAGATAATCATCACTTCCAATCAACATTTTCTGAGTGCCAATCTCAAAGCATAACCCTGATATTGCACCCAAATCATTTGAAAGTTCTGTTTTGTATTTGTTGTTAGTTTGAATTAAGATTTCTCTTATTTTTAAATACTCACTCCAACTCCCTAATTTCTTTTTATCCTTAAAAAGCGTATTAAATCCATTTAAAATTGCAGTATTAAAAGGAGGAAAGAGTGTTGGGTGCAGATAGTATAGAATACTACCAACGGCAGGGCCCAATCCTTTTATTTTTAATGTATCAAGTCGCACTATCTCCTTAATTAACTGATCTTCAGTTTTAGCATTTAAACAATTTTCAAGAAATTGACCAAATGCCTTTTTATTATTATGATTTTCATAAATATCCGGAATCCTCAATTTTGGTTTCCAATAAAAAGGGTGGGCGACCCCAACAAAAATCTGTTTTTGCTCTGCAATACAGTTGAGTACAAACTCCAAAGAACTCCCTTTAAAATCGTTTGGAAATGAATTGCTCTTGATATCTTCAACTACCTGAAAGATGCCTCGTCTAATAGTACGAAATGCTTTTAATCGTTGATCATTATCAATAAACCATGTATTGAAGACACTCTGTGCATCTTCTTTATATTGTTTAATTATTTGATCAAGTGAATTCATTGCTATCTAAATATTCTATTGAAAATGTATGTACCTCAATTATATCATTTGTCATGTTCATCATGATCATGAGTATCCAAATGATTCCCTTTAGGCCCTATTCCTTCCATGTGAACTAACATTGCCCCATGATGTCCTGCAATAGAAACTGTAATTGTAGAAATTATAAGCAAGATCGAAACGAGAATTTCCATCCACACATTTCTTTTTAAAATGAAGCGAGATGCTATTTTAAATAATAATGCACTCAATGAAAACCACCATGTAAGGTTGGCCATTCGCTCGTGAGTTTCAAATATTTCTCTCGCTCTACCGGTTAATGTATCAGGATCTGCATGAAAGGTGTTAGATGAAAGCCATGCACTTAAAACGCCTAATGCTAAAAGGGCTAACGCCACCCAGCTTAATTCATTTTTGAAAACAAAAAATGAAAACAATTGAATTAAACTTGCAATAATGAGTAACACAATTGGAAAGTGAACAATTAAAGGGTGATAATTTGGGAAAGCATCAATTGCTTTCATCTCCGAATGTGCTGCCATTTCTTGAGACATACTTGTGTCATCCAGAACAATTACATCATTTTGGGTTAGGCTATCTTTCAATGACTCTTTGCCATGATTATGTGCAGAGGTACTTATACTCGAAGTAGCCACAATGACTACTAGAATAAATTTAAAGAATATCTTCATTTACATTTGAGTTTATATAATTTACATTTTCATTCCCGGCATCGATTGTGATTTTACTTCTTCTGAGTTTTCGTGACCATGACCAGTCATCGGACTCGCGCCTTTTTTGAAGACATACTCACTATTTAATAAGTAAGCGCCAGAAATTACTACTACATCACCTTCAAATAATCCACTCTTAATTTCAACCTGACTGCTATTTTGAATTCCGGTCACTACCATTTTATTTTCAAATACACCATCTCGATTTCGGACCCAAACATTTGTCCCAACGCTGTTTTGAATAATCGCGTCGACAGGTAAGAACAATGCTTTTATTTTTGAAGACTGAATGTTGATATTTACAAGCATTCCCGGCTTAATTTCGCTTTCTACATTTGTAATTTGGAATCTTGCCAAAACAAATCTTTCTGGTGTTTGTACCTGTGGATCAATAAAAATTACTTTCCCTTTGTATGTTTTTGCTCCCGTTGCAGGAATTGAGAAGGTTGCTTCAGTTTTGTTATTTACAAATGATAAATAAGGAAGGTAAACTTGAGCCTCTACCCAAAGGGCATTGAAGGATGCTACTTTAAATAATACAGTTCCTGTTGAAACATAATTTCCTTCTGAAATTAAAATGTCGCTTATAAATCCATTATTTTTTGAAAAGAAAGGAACTCTATTTAGAATCTGCTTTGTGGTTTTAATATTTTCAATTTGTTGTTCTGTCATCCCATACAAATACAATTTATTTTTTGCGCTCTCGGTTAATCCTTCCAAAGTGGAAGTGTTTTGGATTGTTGCTAAATATTCTTGTTGCGCAATATTTAGATCCTCACTATAGATTTCATACAGTATTTGTCCTTTGAAAATAGGATCACCAATATTTTTTGCATAAAGTACTTCCACTCGTCCTTCAATTTTGGAACTGATCGCTTCAGTAAGGTCTTGGTCAATGGTTACTTTTCCTGTCAATGTAACCTCTTTGCCGAGATCGTTGATTCGTAAAGTGTCATAGGTGATATTGGCCAATTTAATTTGTTGCTCACTCAGTTTGATTTGTCCTTCTTTTAAGTTGTTTTTCTTAACTTTTATCAATTTCATATGGCAAATGGGGCAATTCCCTGGCAAATATTCTACTACTTGTGGGTCCATCGAGCATGTATAATATTCATCAGCACTTGCGGCTAATTCAATTTTATTCTGATTATTGCAAGATGAAACTAACAATGAGATAGCTGCAAGCATAATCAAAACCATAATTGATCGAACAGTCCTCCTATTTTGCATTTTCGATTGTTTTAATAAAACTTTCACTATCTACCATAAACTGCGCATTTTCGGCAATCAGTTCGTTTCCGTTTAAACCTGATATTACCTGAACTAGTGAATCCGTTTCTATTCCTGTATGAATTTCTGTCGCATCAAAATGGTTTTCTACTTTAACAAATACAACTTGCATTTTTCCTTGATTCACGACCGCTGAACGAGAAACCCAAATCCCATTAACTTCACGGGACAAAATTTCAGCTGATACTAATGTTCCGATTGGGAAAGTATGATTTTGTGTACTTGTTAGATAGACTCTAGCTTTAATCGCCGAATTGCTTAAACCTGTAACAGGTTCGATATAATTGATATTAGCTTTAACGGGTCCATCAGGACTGGTTTCAGAAACAATCGTTACTGGATCACCTAAATTTAAATAAGCTGCATCCTTCTGAAAGATATTTAAAATAGCCCACACCTGAGAAATATTATACACTGCAAAAACAGGTTGACCGCTTTGGACATACATTCCTTCCTTTATTGATAGTGCCGATGTTTGAGAAACAGGAAGGTTCTCTATTTCGGGTTGCTTCGCCACCTCAGTTGAATTGGTGTTCATAGTAGAACTCATCAATGTAGGTGCTATGCCATTACCTAATCCAATATCATGAATGTGTCCAGAGTATGGACTATATACAGGGAGTGGATTGATTGGCTTTTTTGTTCTTACTATCAGACTAACTTGGTCAGAGGTTAGTCCAAGTAAACTAAGTTTTTGTTCTGAAGATTTGATAATTTCGCTCTGATCGTTAGAATTATCTAAAAGATAAATTAAATTTTGTTGCTCAGCCAAAATATCTGGGCTATAAATATCCATTATTCGTTGACCTTTTTCAACAAGTTGGAAATTAAAACGCAAGTATAATTTTTCAATTCGGCCATTAAATCGTGAACTTATATTATTTATCAATTTCGGGTTGTAGGAAATTAACCCGGTTGCATATATTATTGGTGAAATTGATCGTTGTTTTGGGGTTATTGTTTTTACGTTACTAAATACAGTTTGATTTACTGGTTGAACTAAACCATCCAAACTATTAACATTTTTGTCGGCTATGTGTTTATGTTCTTCCCTTACATTACAAGCCGATAGGAAAAGGGTGACCATAAATAGTAGCATGGTCACCATTCTTTGTAAAAGAATCAGACTATCGTATTTCCAATTCTTTCTCATATTCAGTTTGTAATTTGAGTAAATTATACAATTGATCAAATGAATCTATAGTTGCCATCCAATACATCTTCAAACCATCGAGTACCACATATAAATCTTCTGTGTTTTGTTCGTAACCAATCAAAGACATCTTGTAACTATTGAAGTAAGCAGGAAGAATATTGTTATTGTAATTGTTCAGTTGGATCTTAGATGATTTTATCTGCGCTTGAAGAGACGCGATCATACCCGCCGATTCATTCACAAGTGATTGCTTTTGAAAAGTAATTGCGTCTTCGGAATTGGCAAGCCCTTTAATATTCGATTTGTATTCTTTTGAAGCCCAAGGTGCAATAGGTAAAGTTATCATTCCCATCGCAGCAAATGAATTTGGCATTTCGCCAAGTGATTGCATGTGACTAAAAGAAACTCCAAAGTCTGGTAATCGTTTTGATTTTTCATACTGTTGCTGTAGTTTTAAAAGACCGATGCTCGCATCAAATTGCTTTATATCGCTACGTGATGTCGCAATTAGGGTTGTATCTAACAATTGTGATTCATAATATTTTGGCACAAGTAAAGTGTCCAGTTCAAATACACTGTTTTTGTTAAGATTCATCAAAACGCCTAATTCTATTTTCTTCATTTCTATTTCAGAGAGTATCATGGTTTCCATGTTTCTCAATTGAAAAAGCTCGGCTTTTGCTTTGTAAATATTGCTTAGTTTTTCTTTATTGTAAGTGTAACGTAAATTTGATACACTGACGATATAACTTAATAGCGTGTCAGTTTCTTGTAGTAATTCAAATTTCTTTTTTGATACTAACCAAGTAAAATAAATTTGTTTTGCCATCGAAAACAGTTCATTTTTCTTTGCATTCTTACCTTCTAATTCTACTCTAGCCATTCCTTTCATGAAATCGAAATTGGAATTCTGCTTTTTAGGATTTGGGATCATTTGTTCTCCTGTAATCATCCACATTCCTTCATTAAAATTCTTGTAAGGTGTTTGCCAAGGGCCTGTTGAGATAGATGGTGGCATCCAGCTTTTGGCTCCTTGTGAGTAGTTGTCTATTGCATTGATTTGTTCATCATACATTTTGAGCATAGGATTATTTTTCTCAATTTGAACCAAAACAGAATCAAGCGTAAACACCTGAGCAAAAGATTGCAGGTTATAAATAATAAGAAAAATAAGAAGAATTATTTTTAGTTTATTCATCATTTCCCGGCATAATTATCTTGCCAAATTTTTTCAATTCTCGTTCTCTCATCATTTCGTAAACTACTGGTGTTACCAGTAAAACATAAATAGTCGATGTAATGACTCCACCAATTAACGGAATAGTAATTGGCAGCATCACGTCACTTCCCGTACCAGTTGACCATAAAATTGGGATCAAACCAAAAAGTGATACAGAAACAGTCATTAGTTTTGGACGTAATCTTTGGACTGCACCATCAATCACATACTTTCGTAAATCTTCTTTTGAGATTGTAGTTGAGGAATTGCCCTTTGCGACTACTAATTTCTCCATATACTCATTAAGGTAAATAGTCATCAACATTGCTGTTTCTACCGCTACACCAAATAGTGCAATAAATCCAACTGCAACAGCAACTGACAAATTCACGCCATAGAAATAAACCATATAAACCCCGCCTATTAAAGCAAAAGGAACTGTGACCATAGTGAATAGAGCTTCTTTCAAGGACTTGTAAGTAAAGTAGAGTACCATAAAAATGATAAGGAGCACTATTGGCATTATAAATTTTAATGTCCTGGTAGCGCGAATTTGGTTTTCCCATTGACCACTCCATTCCAAGCTATAACCTTTTGGAAGCTTTGAAAACATTTTGTTGAGTTTATTTTGCGCATCTTTTACAGTGTTACCTAAATCTCTATCGCGAACATTAAATAATACTGTGCCTCTTAACATTGCATTTTCGGAATTGATCATTGGAGGACCTTCTGAAATGGATACTGTAGCAACAGTTGACAAAGGAATTGTTCCGTAATTCATCGTTTTGACAGGTATTTGTCTGATCGCCTCAATGCTATTTCGAAAATCTTGAGCGAACCTTGCATTTACTGTGAAGCGTTCCCTTCCTTCGATTGTTGTCGTGAGGTTCATTCCGCCTAAAGCTGTTTCCACATACATATTAACGTCATCCACACTTAAGCCATATTTCCCAATTTCCTGCTTCTTAATGGTAACATCTACATACCTGCCACCGGTGATTGGCTCAACATATAAATCCTTGATACCATTTATTCCTTCCAATTCTTTTTTCATTCGAACTGCAAGCGAATAAATGCTGTCTAGATTCTGTCCATAAATTTTTAAACCAACGTCGGTTCGTATACCTGTTGATAGCATGTTGATCCGGTTTATAATTGGTTGAGTAAATCCATTTACAACACCAGGAATTTGTAATTTGGCATTCAACTCATTGATGATGTCATCTTTGGTTATTCCATTTCGCCATTCCTTTTTTGGTTTTAGTAACACTATTGTTTCAACCATACTTATAGGAGAATTGTCGGTCGCAGTGTTTGCTCTTCCTGCTTTACCTAAAACATTTTCCACTTCGGGAACTGACTTAATGATCTTATCCTGCACTTGCAGAATTCGTTTCACTTCAGAGTTAGAAACATCTGGAAGGGTTACTGGCATAAAAAGAATCGACCCCTCGTCTAATGGTGGTATAAATTCTGACCCCATACGAAACATCATCCCTGTACCAATAATTAGTGCAATGACATTTATTGCCAAAACTGTTTTTCGCCAATGCAAACACCATTTCAATATAGGAGAATAGATTCTCTCTAAAATCCGAGTTACCGGATTTGCGCTTTCAGGTTTTAATTTCCCTTTTAAAAAAAATGAAATCAATACAGGTGCAAGTGTAATTGCAAGAAAAGCATCAATAACCAGGATGAAAGTTTTTGTCCATGCCAATGGATGAAACAATTTGCCTTCAATGCCTGTGAGTAAAAAAACTGGAAGGAAAGAAGTGATTACAACGATGGTAGAATAAAACACACCGGGCCCTACCTGCTTGGAGGACTTCTCTATTATTCGTAATCGTTCCTTCCTATCCATTTTATGATTTGCAACAATCTTTTTTGAAAAAGTTCCGAAAGAATTTCCATATTATTCTCAGCCACTTTTTTGATTGACTAGTATGAAGCTGTTCTTTCATTTCTTTATTCATTATTATTGTTTGAATATTTTAGCGATTGCTGTTTGATTTCCAAAAACTATTTTCAAGAAGTAATTACCAGCTGGTAAAGTTGAAACATCGATCTTTATTAAGTTGCTCTCAACTATTGATGTTGAATGAATGAATTCTTGGCCAATAATATTTGAAATAGAAACAGTAGCATTTGTAACAATCGAATTTTCTAATGTGACTGTTAGTTCATTTGCTGAAATTGGATTTGGGTAAACAGATATATTTCCGGTTACTTTTGGTTCTATAACCCCGGTTGAATTTGGCACTACAACAAACTGCCCCATCATACCGTCATCTTCATGCATGAGAATATGGCAATGGTACATATACGGCATGGAAGCATCCGCAAAATCTTCAAATTTTGTTATGAAGCGAACGGTTTCTTGAGGGGCAATCATCACAACATCTTTATAACCACTTTCCTGAGGTTGAACTGTAATGCCATCTCTGTCCAATACAAAAAACTGTACATCATGGATGTGAAATGGATGAGCAACCATTGTTTGATTTGTTAGCGACCAGATTTCAATGTTATTTAACGGAATGGTGTAATCTATTCTGTTCATATCAAATAATAGGTTATTAAAATAGAAAGGGCCATCCATGCTCATCATGTTTTGCGCAGAAATTGTAATGTTGCGAGTTATGTTTGATTGAGAAGAAAGCCAAGGAGTGACAGTTACTAAAGAAGTAGGTACTGTTAAGATAGGACTTAAAGTTTGTGCACCAATATTCAATTGAAGAATATTGAAGTCAATTCCGTTGATAGGACTAGCCATAGTTGTACCCATACCGGGCATGGGCGTTCCGCCTTGAACACCCACAGGAAATTCAGAAGCATAACTCATTAGATAGATTGTTTGTCCTGACATTCCTGACAAATCAACAAGGATTTCTGCCCTTTCACCTGGCGAAAGTCGAATTCGTGTTACTGAGACCGGTGCGTTCAATAATCCGCCATCATTTCCAATAACATAAAATGATTTGTTGCCTGTAAATCCAAAATTGAAGTTACGTTCCTGAGATGCGTTAAGCAAGCGCATTCGCACAACTTGTGATGGAATACTCGTCATTGGATTTTCTGTTCCATTGACTAACAAAATACTATCCTGCATTCCTCTCCATAAAACTTGATTTAAGGAATCGAATTGTTGAGATTGAACGACAATTGGAAAATCATCTACACCATATCTTCTTGGTAGATTCAACGTTGCTTCTGCAGAATCACGCACAATTATTAGACCTGCTGCCCCACGCATCGCTTGTTCGCCTGTTTTCATGTGAGTATGTGGATGATACCAAAACGTTGCCGCATGATTCATAACTGTAAATTGAGGACTCCATGTATTTCCGGCTAAAATGAAAGTATGTGGACCGCCATCAGCCATTGCCGGAACATGTAATCCGTGCCAGTGAACTGTAGTTGTATCGGAAAGGTTGTCTGTAACATTCATTGTAACAACATCTCCTTTGTTTAGAATTAAAGTCGGACCTAAATAAGAATATTGATTGAATGCATTGGTGAATGTCTTCGTACCCGGCAGGAACTGAACACTATCAGAGTGCATATTTAAATTGAATGATGTTCCGGAAAGTGTATCCGGAAAAACGATTTGATTTTGAGCGAAGACCAGAATTGGTAACAAGCCTAGAATTAACGCAATTATTTTTTTCATTGGATGTGGAATTAAGCCTAGATAACAAACAAACCCGAAAGTTACCTAGGCTATGTAATTATTGTTTAATAAAATTATTCGTAATGACCTCTCCTGAAGAAATTACTTTTAAAATATAATTCCCCTTTGGCAGATCGGAAATGTCTAATTGTGTTTTTTCAATTACTGATTGAATTTCAATAGATCTTATTTCTTTCCCAGTTACATCTACAATTTTTATTGTAGCTTTTTTATTGTTAAGTATTGATAGATCAATATTCAATTTGTCAGATGTAGGATTTGGAAATATAACTAAGTTCATATTTGAAGAATTGTGAGCTATATTGGCTACTATTCCGGTAAAATTTAATCCATCGACATACAAGTAACTATTTGCAGCTGTTGTCGCACCATTTGCTTGGCTTGCCGAAAGGATGATAATGCATGAGTCAGGGTCATTTCCATTTAAGTAAGTAATTGGAATCGAAAAATTAGCCCAACTCATTGCCATTCCTGAAAGTGGATAGTAAACAGATGCAATTGTATCGCGCATCATCATTGTATTGTCCCACTTTGTAAGTGCGATTGCAATAAAACCTTGATCGGCGCCGGAAGCCATGAATTGCCATTTGCCCGTCAGCGCTGACGGCCGATCTGTAAAGGCAAATCCGGAAGTAGGTTGTAGTGTTGCCATATCTACTGAACCGCAAACTGCTAAACCAGGCATGATTCCCATTCCCGATACATTTTTTGATGTTAGTTTCAAATAAGCAGCACCAACTTGGCCCGGTGTGCCTTTGACACAAGTGAAAGTACTCATTGATGCAGTCATGTCATTTAGCGTTGACCATGAATCAAGATTGTTATAACTGCCCATGCTTGTCCAGTTTTCGAAACTAGCATTTGGAATTGTTTGTGCATTTGAAACTACTATGCTCAAAGCACATACTAATAGAAGTGTGATTTTGTTTTTCATTTTTATTTTTTGGATGGTTAATTTTAAGAGTGATTGACTCGCGACAATGCGCAAACACAAACGGCCGAACAACTTTAAATTGCCGGCTGAAATAATAAAAAACTAATAAATCAAATTCTGATTACGCTGTTAAGAAGATAAACAGGATCTTTGCTTTTAAAAGGAGGTGCATGGTATTTTGAAAAATTAAAAACAAAATTATGTCTAGGACTAAGAGAAATTAAACAAGGTATAGTTGCAGTTATATGTTTAACAAAACTATTTGATGGAGAAGTTACTTCAGTTGAAGTTTTCTGGCTATCTGTAAGTTTTAAAGAAACATGAACATCACTACAACATCCTTTAGACATTTTTTTACTGCAAGGACATTTTTTTTCATGTGAAGAATCAATCGCAACAATTTTTACTTTCTTGCCACACCAATGCGCATCTATACTTAATCCGATTGCAGGGATTAAGTAAAAGAATAACAATAAAGTGGCTACCACCTTCCTCATATTACAATGTTATGAATAAAATTTAGACTCCACAATGAAGTTTCAAACTTATTACTAAAAATGGTCTTTTTGTATCAAATTTCAATAACCTAAATAACTATAAAAATTGTAATGTAAGGTGCTTGTGCCGACCTTAAAAGAAAAAAACGAAGATTTCAGGTTGCACCTGGGCAACTTTATTCATTATAAATATTCTTGATAAAGAAAACTAAATGGGCTCACCAGGAATGACCTAATGAGCCCAGGAAGGCAAAAACTATGGCACTAACAAACTAAATTCTTACCGGATGTCAAATCCAAGCTTCCTGGCAGCCGTAAGGAAGGGTTTGATGTTTTCCGAAGTCCACTGGTTGCAGACAACAATTTTCTTGTCTTTGAGTTTGATTACCCTTTCATCTTGCATGAAGTATCGGTCTCTTCCTCCGGAAGCGAACTGTTTCGCCTTAGCAATTTCCTGAACTACCCCTAATCTTTGCAAGAGTTCGTCCGGAAATGATTCCTTCAACTTGGCAAGGGAAATGTTTTTCCTTTTTGAGACAAATTCGGTTATGACGGCATGC
>CALMQM010000105.1 GCA_937871435.1 uncultured Bacteroidota bacterium
TGTAGGCGCGGCCCGCCAGGTTGAAGCGGTTCACGAAGTTGCCGCTCACCAGTGCGGCGAGATCGGCACTGACCTGCTGCATGCTCAGGCCGAGGGCGGCGACCTTGTCGTGGTCCAGCACCAGTTCAACTTCCGGTTGATCCACTTTGGTGTCGATGATCGGCGGGAACGCGAACATGCCATTGGTGGCCGCTTTCATCTGGAGTTGCTGGGCGAACTGCAAGATCTGCTCCGGCTCGGCCGTTGAACAGATCAGCAGTTCCACGGGGAAATCGCCACCACCGGGCAACGCCGGGGGAACCACCATCATCGTGCGGATGCCCGGGATGCTGTTCACGCGCGACTGCACATCGGGAACGATGGAAAACACCTTGCGCTGCCGTTGCCCCCAAGGTTTGAGCACCAGCCCGCTGATGCCCTGGTCGGGAAAGGTGATTTGAAACGTCCGATCCGCCTCGGGCGTCTTCATGAATTCCCGGTTCACGGCATCGGTGTAAAACGTGGTCTGATCAATCGTCGCATCCGCCGCCGCCTCCACGATGCCCAGCGAGAACCCCTGATCCTCCGTCGGCGCGAGTTCCTTGGGCGCCATCATGAGCCGACACCCTGGAGGGCGGCGATGCGCTCCTTGGCTTCGCCCTGCCAATCAGCGAGTTGTTCGACACGGAGTAGAGGTGCGTGTGGACTACGAAATCGTCATTGGACTAGAGTGCCACGTCCAACTGCTGACAAACTCCAAAATGTTCTGTATAACCATGTACTCGTGGGTGTTTTCAAAGCGGAAAGTTTCCAGGATGGACAGACAATAACCATGTTTGGTGGAAACAAAGAAAAGATTCAGATAAAAGATGGAAAAGTATATATCGGTAACGCCGCAATTGTAGCTTCAGTGCCGGCTTCCAACGGAATTGTTCATGTTGTTGATGCTGTATTGCAATAATGTTGTTTTAATTATAGGTTGATGTGAATGAAGGTTCCTGCCCGATGCAGGAACCTTTTCTTTTGTGTACACTTTAATAGCCTATCACTTTTACATTGAAATCGGCTGCTTCACCGGATAAGGCACCAACAGAACTTCTTGAAAGTTCTACATGATAAGAACCTCCTCGAATCAATATTCCTTCCCATGATTTTACTTCTCTTGTTGTGATCTCATGGTCTTGTTCATAAAACCGAAAACTGATTCCAGATTCTGCCGTTACCAATTCAATTTTCACTGCTTTTGCAGGAGGCAAATTAAATTTGTATTCCTTCCTGATACCAGGAGCCAATGTTCCCATAAATCCTGACAGAACGGTGCCTTCATTGTTCCTTCCGAAAGGAACTTTTCTGTAAACACTTTTACCGGAAGAATCTGAAAGTACCATGCGGTCCGCCTGAATCGAATCTATCCGGTAAATAATTTGCTTACCCTGAGTTTTATTTAACTCAAAAGAAAGTAGTAGTGAATCGCTTTGTCTCAATTCCCATGTGCCATTTTCTTCACTGGCTACTTTCTGAACCGTGCCGTCATTGCCAAGATAATATCCTGAATTGTTGAGACTGTCATGAGTATCCAAGCTCCATAAGCCCCCAAGAAATTGCAAGGGACTTTTTTGGGGTTCATTGGAAACAACATTCACTTTCATTTCAGCATTTTTATTTCCTGAAGTACAGGAAAGGAGGGAAACAACTGTAAGAATCGATATCAGTAAGAATCGCATAGAGTATTTTAAAATATCGGGGTGTTGAATGGAAATTAAAATGGCATTCGCGCCAACGGTGCAATATCTTGATTGGAAAATTCTTTCTTCAGATATTTGTGATACCCGCTCATTGCTATCATGGCTGCATTGTCTGTGCAATAGCTGAAAGGAGGAATAAACACTTTCCAATTCCTCTCTTGTTGTTGTTCCACTAAGGCATTTCTCAAGCCACTATTGGCGCTTACCCCACCAGCAATAGCGATCTGTTGAATACCTGTTTCTTGTGATGCTTTGCGTAATTTTTCCAATAGTATCTGAATGATTGTATGCTGAATTCCTGCTGCCAGATCAGCTTTATTGTTTTCGATGAAATCAGGTTGAATTTTTTCCTGGTCACGGATGAAATAGAGAATAGCTGTTTTCAATCCGCTAAAACTAAAATTTAATCCGGGTACCTGAGGATGCGGAAAGGAAAACCGCTTTGGATTGCCTGTCTGTGCTAGTTTGTCAATCATTGGACCGCCGGGATAAGGTAGACCCATAATTTTTGCAGCCTTATCAAATGCTTCACCGGCTGCATCGTCCATAGTTTCACCCAGAATTTCCATGTCCAGAAAATCATTCACCTTAATAATTTGAGTATGACCACCGGAAACTGTCAAACATAAAAAAGGAAATGAAGGTGTTTCCTTTCTTTCACGTGGAGATTGAATAAAATGAGCCAACACATGTCCTTGCATGTGGTTCACATCAATCAATGGAATGTTCTGTCCCAATGCAAATGCCTTTGCAAATGACACCCCAACCAACAAAGCTCCCATCAAACCGGGACCACGGGTAAAAGCAACTGCATGAACTTGGTTTTTGGTTATATTTGCCTGTCGGAGAGCTTCTTCAACAACCGGAATGATCTTTTGCTGATGTGCGCGTGAAGCCAGTTCAGGTACCACGCCGCCAAAATACTTATGAATAAGTGTTTGATTAGCAATAATATTACTCAGTTCAACGTCGTTCATTAACACCGCCGCTGAAGTTTCATCGCAAGATGATTCAATTCCCAGGATATAAACCGGACTTGTATTCACGGTATGAATATTGCAAATTAGAGAACCTTTTCAATCGCCAAAAATATCAAAAAAGCAGCTCGCATTCTATTATGGATTGTTGGAATAATTCTCTTATTCCTTGGTGGGCTGTTCCTTGCTCTGCAGTTTGATTCATCCCAAACCTGGCTTGCCAATCGGTTGGCTTCCTATCTTTCTTCTCAGATGAATACCCGGATTACAATTGACCGGGTAAGCGTGCAATTTATTCAAAGTGTTAACCTCGAAGGTGTGTTCATTGCAGATCAACATAATGATACTTTGATTTATGCCAAACGCATTGGTGTTTCTTTGAAAGATCTGAGTACGGAGAAAAAAATTCTGGCAGTAGATAAGCTGACTCTAGACAATACTTACTTCCGTCTGGTTCATTACAAAGGAGAACCCCATGACAATCTTTATTTCCTACTCGATTATTTCTCACCCGGAGCACCTTCTGTAAGCGATACATCCGCTGCTCCCTGGAAACTGAGTGTTTCGAACCTTGTCTTAAAAGATGTTCGCTTTACCAACGTGGATCAGAATGACACACTTTCTCCTGTTGGTGTTGAATTTTCAAATTTAGCATTAACACAGATCAACGGACAACTAAATAAAATATCCATTGTAAATGATTCAATTTTTGCCAACATAAATAAACTTCGATTCAAAGACCACAGTGGTTTTGAAGTCAGCGAATTCTCGGGAAATGCAAAAGTTTCTTCTGATCAGATTCGCGTAGAGGATTTAGTGATACAATCTCCTCACACCAACATACAGGGACAAGTGACCTTTGATTATGACAGCTTTCCCTGCTTCGATGAATTCACCAGTCAGATTCATTGGAAATCAAATTTTGTGAATTCAAAAGTATCCTTTTCCGATATCGCCTATTTTGCTCACGATCTCTGGGGCATGGATGATTCACTAACTATCGATGGAAATTTCAAGGGGACTGTAAACAGATTCAAGGGAAAAAATGTCATACTGAGCTGGGGAAATTCTTCTCATTTTAAAGGAAATGTTTCCATGAGCGGTTTGCCATACATTGAAGATACGTACATGGATATCCAGGCAGAAGATATCCGAACCAATCAACAGGATATTGCTTCCATTCCTTTGCCGCCTTTCAATGAATCTCATCATGTAGAAGTTCCTGAAAACCTTGCTTCTTTGGGAGAAGTGGTATTTCAGGGAAAGTTTACCGGCTTCTTCAGCGATTTTGTTGCATATGGAAATATCAATACAGCTCTTGGCTACATCAATTCTGATATTAACCTGAAATACGATCCAAAATCAAAAGTTTCAGTGTATAGTGGTCATCTTGCTGCCCACGAATTTGATGTCGGAACCATTGCACTGATCAAGGATATGGGGAGAATTACATTCAATGCGGATATCAAAGGGAAAGGTTTACGTCTCAAAGATGTCGATGCAACAATGGCGGGTACAGTTGAATCTATTGAATACAGAAATTACAATTATCACAACATAAAAGTTGACGGGGAAATTGCTAAAAAATTATTCAACGGATCTGTAAAAGTAAATGATCCGAATGTCGATATGAGTTTCACCGGAGCAATTGATTTCAGAGGAGCATTGCCTATATTCAATTTCAATGCGGATATTCAAAGAGCGGAATTGGATACATTACATCTGGTTGATATTCCCGGCAATAATGTTTTGCAAACTAATATTTCATCCCATTTCAAGGGTAACAAACTGGATAATCTGGAAGGATTGCTGGAAATTAAGAATACTTTATTGCAAGTAGACCGAAAGATGTACAGAGTGGGAAATGTGTATCTGAATGCCGAAAAATTGCAGAATGGAGATAAACGCATAGAACTTAAATCCGACTTTCTGGATGCTCAGGTTTCAGGAAAATACCAATTGGCTACACTCGGAGATGCATTCAAACAAATTCTGCCACGTTATCTGCCTTCTGTAATTCTTCCGCTTAAGAAAGGACCGGATAATCAGGATTTCATTTTTTCTCTGAATTTGAAAAACACATCCATCATCACAGAGAATTTTCTCCCATCATGGACAATTGATCCACTCACAAAATTGAATGGAAGTCTGAATACAATGAATGGTACATTCAACTTAAAATTCAGCAGTCCCGAAATTCGTTACGGAACCTTTCATTTCCTTGAAAATACGCTTACACTTAATGCAGATGCTCAAACCTTGCTGCTGGATGTAAATGCAGAAAAACTGAATTTGAAAGACAGCAGTACTATTCAGGGATTGAATCTTACTTCCGTCACAAAAAACAACCACATTGGCTATATATTAAGACTTGCTGATTCGGATACTTTACCTACACGCGGACGTTTCCGCGGCTCCTTTGATTTTTTCTCAGCCAGTCGTTTCAATATGCATTTTGATTCTTCCTTGATTGTAATTCAAAATGCTCCCTGGAATCTCGATGCTCAAAATAAAATTTCCTTTGACAGTTCCACCATCACAGTACATCAACTTAATTTCAGTAAAGGAGAGGAAGCAATTAAAATTGAAGGTGTGATCGGAGATTCAAGTACACATAATCTTGCTGTGGAATTCTCGCAGTTTCATTTGGACAACTTCAACTTCTTTCTTCAACAAAACGTTGTTTCACTTGGAGGCATTATAGACGGAAATGCTAACCTCAGCAATATTAAAAGAAATGCACAGATGGAAACAGATTTGCATATTACAAATCTGAGTGTGAATCATGATACATTAGGTCTGGCATCAATTATTTCAAGATATAATTCAGAACAAAAAATTGTAGTAGCTAATATTGGTGTTACCAGAGGTTCTGCGAAGGTGATTGACATTCGTGGAAATTACTACGCTGCCAGAGATGAAAACAATCTGGATTTTACTGTGAAACTGAATAGTTTTTATTTGCACACCATTGAACGCTATCTCACAGGAGTTATGTCTGAATTAACCGGAAAGGTCTCCACAGATCTCAGCCTTACCGGTACTCTTTCAAAACCTGTATTTGACGGAACAGTAGATTTTTCGAGAGCAAGTTGTGTTGTGGATTATCTCAATACACGCTACAGTTTTACCAGCCAGGTAAAGGTGAATAAAAACGTATTTATTCTCGATGGTTTAAAGATCGTCGACAGTTACAATAACGAAGCTGAAGCAAGCGGAAAAATTACTCACGATTATTTTTCAAGATTTTTGTTTGATGTTGTAGTCAGGCCAAGAAAGCTGCAAATGCTCAATACAAATGCAGCGCAAAATTCATTGTATTATGGTACTGCGTTTGTTTCTGGATACGCGCATTTCTTTGGTGGTATAGAAAACATGAATATGGATATCAATCTGAGTCCTGAAAAAGGAACTGTTTTGAATATTCCATTGAACAGTACAAGCGATGTCAGCCAGAGTGATTTTATCACATTTATTGATAAATCAAAAAAATCTGACGATGAAAATCCGGAAGTGCATCGCCTGGTAAATCTATCCGGCGTGAAGTTAAACATGAACCTTGACATGAATCCTTCTGCTGTCATCAACATTATTTTTGATGAAAAAATCGGAGACGTAATCAGCGGTTCCGGATCCGGCAGTATTCGAATGGATATCAACACAGCCGGTGATTTCAATATGTATGGTACTTACAGTATTGAAAAGGGAGAGTACCTCTTCACACTTCAAAACCTGATCAATAAGAAGTTCATTGTAGACCCGGGAAGCAGAATTACATGGGCCGGAAATCCTTACGATGCGACAGTTGATTTGTCTGCAATCTACGTCGTGTATACCTCTTCACTTTATAAAATCATCCCTGACAGCACTTACAAGCGGAGAATTCCGGTTGATACTCGTTTGTTACTCACAAATAAATTGATGAACCCTACGATTAATTATGAAATCAATGTAAGGGGAGTGGATGCAACAGAGCAAACCTACATCCGGAGTATTTTGAATTCTGAACAGGAAATCAGCAAACAAATGTTTGGTCTCCTGGTGTTCAACCAGTTTATTCCAACTTCCGGTACAGGAGGAGGAGCAGCGTTTGATGCAGGATCAGGAGCCGGAGCCAGCGCGAGTGAATTGCTGAGTAATCAGGTGAGTAATTGGTTATCACAGGTGAGTAAGGATGTCAATATTGGATTTAATTATCGGGCAAAAGATACCTACAGCAAGGAAGAAATCCAGCTGATGTTTTCCAAATCATTGTTCAACGACCGTCTGACTGTAGAAGGAAATATCGGGTATACGAATACCGCTCCCACTCAAAACAACAGCAATGTGGTTGGTGATTTTTATGCTGAGTATAAAGTTAATGAAGACGGAAGATTTCGGCTTAAAGGCTTTAATCGTTCCAATAACGACAATCTGATTAATTATACTTCTCCCTATACACAGGGCTTCGGTGTCTTTTATCGTCAGGAATTCAATTCACTAAAAGATTTGCTGATTCGTTTGCACCTCATGAAAAACCCGGAAATTAAAACACCAGAAGAAAATCCCTGAATGATTGATTCACCTTATCTGACCGATATTGTGGAAACAATCTTGTGCTGTTTTTGTTCTCATCACATTTACCGGTAAAAGAATTTACTCATCATTTGTGATAAAAATCAAAACCGCGCCTTACGGGGCGCGGTTTGTGTAGATGTTAACCGTGTTGGTTTTCATCGGTGTTTAACCATCGTGTACAGTTTTGAGGTTTTTTGTTTGTGTTTACATAACAATGATAGTAATGGCAGATTCCTCTGTGTTTTCAATTTTTTATTTTTCTTACACTAAAAGTGTATGCATTGGTTTTCAAGAAATTGTTTTTAAAATTTTCTTTGTTCATGGAAATAATCATTCCACTTAATAGTTTTTGAATTCAAATTAGATTTCATCAGACTCATCAAAATCTAAAAGCAGACAATAAAATTGATAAGGTTTTTTCTGGAAAATAAAAACGAATGGAAAAACAAACGCCGCGAAGCCTTACGGGGCTTGAGCGGCGTTTGAAGTCAACCTTACGGGGTTGAGAGTTAAACCTTACGCTTGTTTAGGGAGGTTTATGGATCAATTATACAGCGCATTTTGAGCAGTGTGCAGGCATAAAAACATGCTTTCTTACTTCTGTAAGAAATTTCTTCTAATGTATTTTTCCATTTGATTATTCGCTTTCAGGCTTGAATTCGTGATTTATCTCATCCTCATTCATATGAATCGCTGAATTTCCGACTCTTTCATCAGTCATATTCTCAGGAAAAAGGAGCATTCCACATATCTTTTGTAAATTTACGCTCAATTTAGACAGCGGTTTATGGAACAATTTCGCTTGAATACAATCGAAGAAGCTATTCAAGAATTAAAAGAAGGGAAAGTTATCATCGTCGTTGATGATGCCAACCGGGAAAATGAAGGTGATTTTATTGCGGCTGCGGAAAATGTGACCCCGGAAGTAATAAACTTTATGGCTACACATGGTAGAGGACTGATTTGCGCAGCCCTCACCGAACAGCGTTGTGAAGAACTTGACCTTCATCTGATGGTCAAACAAAATACATCCTCTCATGAGACTCAATTTACTGTATCTGTAGATCTTTTGGGTCATGGTACGAGTACGGGGATTTCAGCCAGCGACAGATCCAAAACCGTCAGAGCTTTGGTAGATGCTGAAACTAAACCATCTGATCTGGCACGTCCGGGGCATATTTTCCCGCTTCGGGCAAAAGAAGGTGGTGTACTTCGTCGCGCGGGTCATACTGAAGCGACAATTGATTTGTCGATTCTTGCAGGTTTAAAACCCGGTGGTGCTTTGGTTGAGATCATGAACTCGGATGGTACTATGGCTCGATTGCCAGACCTGATGTTGATTGCTGAAAAATTCGGTTTGAAAATAATATCTATTGAAGACCTCATCGCATATCGTTTGCAAAGGGAAAGTCTGATCGAACGTCAGGTGGATGTGAAACTGCCTACAGCATATGGTGATTTCGAATTACATGCATACAAACAGGTAAGCAACGGACAAGAACATCTTGCGTTAGTAAAAGGTACCTGGAATAAAAATGAGCCGGTATTGGTCAGGGTACATTCTTCCTGTCTCACAGGTGATATTTTTGGTTCCTGCCGTTGTGATTGTGGTCCCCAGTTACACAGTGCCATGGAGATGATAGAAAAAGAAGGGAAAGGTGTGATTGTGTATATGAATCAGGAAGGAAGAGGTATTGGTTTATTAAATAAACTCAAAGCCTATAAACTTCAGGAGCAGGGTAGAGATACAGTAGAAGCAAATCTGGAACTTGGATTCGAAGGAGATGAACGGGATTATGGTGTGGGTGCGCAGATTCTTCGTGATCTTGGTGTTTCCAAAATGAGGTTGATGACGAACAATCCAAAGAAAAGAGCAGGTCTGATTGGATATGGTCTTGAAATTATTGAAGTTGTTCAAATTGAAATCAAATCAAACAAGCACAATAAACTTTATCTTATCACGAAGCGCGATAAGATGGGACATACCATCAAAATTGATAACGATTAAGGCATAATTATCTTAGCGCAAATGTTGAATAGGATGTTGACTTTATATTTTTGTCAGCTCTGATAAAACTTCAGTAATTTCTTTCCAATAGAAACATTCGAATAGTTTTCTTCAATCAGTTCACGGGCTGCTTTCCCAATTTGAAAGCATTGTTCCGGATTCTTCAAACAATGATCCACAGCCCTCAAAAATTCCTGTGGTGTATCCGCGATCAAAATGTTTTTTCCCGGTGATACCTGAATTCCCTCAGCGCCAATAGTTGTGGAAATAATGGTCTTTCCCAATGCCATTCCCTGAATAATCTTTACCCGCATACCACTGCCGGAAAGCAATGGAACAATCATGATTTGCTTGTCAGACATATACGCATTTGCATCTTCAATACGACCAACGCAATCTACATTCGGATGATGTGCATTCACAATGTGTTCAGGAAAATTCCTGCCGGCAAGATTCAGTTTAAGACCTGGAAATTGAGTATGGATTTCCGGCCAGCATTCCTTTAAAAACCACTCTACACCTTCAACATTCGGCAACCAATCCATTGATCCAAGATGGAATAAACTTAACTCCTGATTCGTATTCTGAACAAAGGGATATTCCTCTAAATCCACTCCGAGAGGTTGACAACACAATCTTTTTGTATATCCCAACGTCCTGAAAACAGCCTCATCCACCGGAGTGATGGGAACAAGAAAGTCGATTTTATTCAGCACTTCAAGTTCGTAGCGTTTTAGCCTTTTCGAAAGAAATTTCAGATATATTTTTCTTGGAAAATTCTTTTCTGATGCAGCCAATCTCTCCCAGATAATATGCTCCGCATTGTGTGCACGTAAACAGATTTTCGCTGTGCTGTGCTTTTTAATGGTTTCAATATAGGGAGATGAAAACAAAGTTTCCAGTTGAACAAGATCAAAATTTTCGCGGATCAATAGATCTTTCAATTTGTGTGCAACTGCATTTGAATAAAACCTTACTACGTTGTAGGATTCATTCGTAAATAAATTTTTGAACGCACCACTGATTTTTATACTTGTATCAATATCGGCACACTGAAAATGCAATGATTTCCTTAAGTCAGCTGGAAATTTTTCAGGATCAAGATGGTGCTTTAGTGTATTGAGTGCAAACAAGTGTACTTCCGCACCTGCGATAGAAAGAGATTTTGCCATGTTCAACATTGCAATATTCCCGCCATCAATAGGAGGGTAGGGAACACGATGACAAATCTGGAGTATCTTCAATGGAACAATTATTTATGCTTTCAATTTCTTTATGCGAAATAATTTTCTGAAAAATCTTGCATACGAATCTTTATCAAACAAAGAAGAATCAGTGGTTGCCTTGTAAGTAAGAAAAATACCGATTGGAAGTAATATGATCGACGAGATCCACATCCCTTTGTATGCAGGGATAACTCCTTCACGTGCGAATTTTTCACCTGAAATGGAAATCACATGGTAAGTGACAAAAAAGAGAATAGAAACAACTACAGGCATACCGAGTCCGCCTTTCCGAATAATTGCTCCCAATGGTGCGCCAATAAAAAACAGAATCAGACATGCAAAAGATAAAGTAAACTTTCTATTCCATTCGATGTCATGCTTGGCGAGATTTCGGGATTTAATGTCTATATCCTGAAAAGCATCATCCGCGAGACTCTTCACATTTCGTGCGGCATATAATGCTGATGAAAGAATCATGTTTCTTCTTGAAGCAGAAAAATTTTGCACCAAATCAGGGTTTGAAAATTCTTTCGAAGCAGGTTTATGATACGATGACAGATTGGTGTCAATAGCAAGTGATGCAGCGAGTCGTTCAAAAAATTCTTTTTTCCGGAATGTAATTTTTTTGTGCAGACTGTCTGCTGCAGTAGAAAGTTGATCCAGATTCAACATCTGGTAATTGTCCTTGAACAATTGTTCGTTCGTTCGTGTGAGTTTAAATGAACTCAAATCAAACCGTATTCTTTCTTCGTCAAACTCTGTTCGTGTAAATGGGTGTGAGTTTTTTCCCCGCTCACTTTCCTGCTCTTCATAACTTGTACCCTTGTTGAGAGTAAGTATCAAAAATCGTTCGTCTTCTGACATTGCCATTTTTCCTCTTTCTGCCATAATCATTTTCAGATTTCCTCTGTTTGCACTGTGATCATAGATCATAATGTTGTGCAATGTTTGGCCATCTTCATCTTTTTTTGAAACCCGAATGGAATACCCGTCAATGCCATTATAGAAAATTCCTTCCTTGATCAGAAGTGAAGGTTTCTGTTGTCTGACATCATACAACAAAGCATTCATCTTCAAATTGGCAACAGGAAGTACATAATTGGAAAAGAAGAAAGCGCCAAAGCAAATTAATACAGCAGAAATCATCAGCGGACGCATGACGCGCTGAAGTGATATCCCGGCGGCTTTGCATGCGGTTAATTCAAAATGCTCCGCCAGATTCCCGAAGGTCATGATGGATGACAGGAGAATAGCAAGTGGTAAAGCAAGAGGAACCAGAGTGATGGCAACATATACCATCAGTTTAACTACGATATACCATTCCAGTCCTTTTCCTACCAAATCATCAATATATTTCCACAAGAACTGCATCAGCAACACAAAAAGGGCGATCAGAAATGTGAGCACCAAAGGACCAGCAAAGGACCGAAGCAGGAGCAAGGTTAGTTTCTTCACGTTATCTTTACCCGATAAAACTGATTGGCGTGCAAGTTAACAAATTGAATTTTACTTCCGAGGAACTCGGTGTACTCAGTAACAGTGATTTCTTTGTAGTCAAGCATCAGGCGACACAAAAGATTAGTTTAATCCTTTCTCATCTACTTCAGGAACTGGAAAATTCTGAAAACATTCAATCATTTCCATTGCAGGGATTAAACGAAAAGCGTGGTAAAATATTCCGTGGTGAAAATTATCGCCTGCTGCCTTATGTTGTTTTAGATTATCCCCGACAGTTTGGCAAAGAATCCGTTTTTGCTTTCCGCTCAATGTTT
This sequence comes from uncultured Bacteroidota bacterium, assembly GCA_937871435.1. Lineage (GTDB taxonomy): Bacteria > Bacteroidota > Bacteroidia > AKYH767-A > 2013-40CM-41-45 > JADKJP01. The sequence goes on from CALMQM010000105.1 coordinate 12,265, forward strand.
TGGTGGGGAAACGGATTCAGTTTTACGCTGCATATTCAAGGTGAAGCATTGATCATGTTCAATGACCGACTTCATTCCAATTTATACCAATTGACAGGTAAAGGCTTTTATGTTTGTATTAATACTACGCCCTGGGAATATCATTATGGAACTAACAATTATATTCCTCTGGAAGAATATATTGCAAAATCTCAAAAGTATAAGGCACGCTCAAATGATTTTTTCAAATTGAGCAGACGCTTAACTTTACAACAATATTCGCTTGTTCCTGAATTTGGAAAAGAGACCTGGGAACTCTTGAAAAAAATTCTGGAATGATCAGGAACCGATATGATGCATTAAATTGTGGATCTGGCTGTTCCACAGAAGAACGTTTTCTTCTTTTTCATCATCAGAAGCAAAATCAGTAACAATCAATGCAACATCAGAAGTGATTTCGTCCTGTACAATTTCAAATTGAAAATAAGTGTCATCCTTCTTATCTTCAGTTTGCCATTTATAACGAATGACAGAATTTTCTTTTTTGTTGATGATACGGGCACGTTGTTCACTGCCTTCCCAATGGAAAATAAAATCGCCTTCACGGATGTTCACTTTATCCGCAAACCATTCCTCAAGGCCACTTGCGGTACTGAGATAATTGAAAAGTATCTTGGGAGAAGATTTAATCTCGAATTCAAGCGTAAACTTTTGTTTTTTATTGGTTTTGGCTTCCTGCTTCACAATTGTCATTCTAAAATTGATTTGAAATAAAAGGAATTTTTTAGTAGGCGCCCAAGATAGTTATTATTTCTCAATTGAACTGCCAAATTATACGGAAATGCATTGGTTATCTTAATCTTTGGCTACCTTCGCCGAAATTAACTATGGCACTGCTTCATTCTTTTGAAAATTCGGGAAACTGGCTGTTCAAACGCAGAGGACAAATTCCTGTTTTTCTCTTTCTCATGGCTATACCGGCAGTTTATTTTGCCCGTTTCAACTATGTGAATCATTGGATGAATCATTTCATCAATTATTTCGCAGTACTATTGAGTGTACTTGGTTTTGTCGTGAGAGCATACACCATCGGCACAACTCCCCGTGGAACTTCCGGAAGAAATACTGAAAATCAGGTTGCTGAATCTTTGAATACCAGTGGCATATATTCCGTGGTCCGACATCCGCTTTACCTAGGGAATTATCTGATGTGGATTGGTATCGTGGTGTATACACACAATATATCTTTCGTCATTATCGTCAGCCTGATGTATTGGTTGTATTACGAAAGAATCATGTTTGCAGAAGAACGTTTTCTGGAAAGAAAATTCGGACAAACGTATCTTGACTGGTCACTACAGGTTCCTGCTTTTCTACCAAAATGGAGCTCCTTCAGAAAAAGTACTATTCCATTTTCTTTAAAGAGTGTGTTGAGGAGGGAATATTCCGGAGTGCTTGCAACCGTGATTGGTTTTGTATATGTAGAAATACTAATGGGTTGGTTTCGTTACCAAACATTTACCATAGGAAATAAATTTATTTATGTTCTGATCGCTTCAGTAGTCATTACTTTGGTTCTCAGGACTCTGAAACACAATACTAAAATTCTAAGCGAAGAAGGCAGGTCCTGATTTTTTTTTGAGAAAAAGAAAGGAATGTTGATATTTGCAGCCCTTTTTGGCGAGGTAGCTCAGATGGTTAGAGCGCAGGATTCATAACCCTGAGGTCGGGGGTTCGACTCCCCCCTTCGCTACGACAAAGTTGAGATTTAGTGTAAGTTGAAGTGTATGTGTAGGTTCGAAAATCTTTAAACTTACACTTACACTTTTATATTTCTCCCACTTTTTCTTCTTTTTTGAATAAAAATTTTTCTGATTAATCACTATTTCCGGATTACAGGAAAGACTAGAGATTTGATGCTCCACAGCTGTATCTTCTTTCTATAAAATTTCAGACTAACATTCAGGATTAAACTATCCTAATCCAAAGGATTCAAAATAAAAAAGCCCGACCAGCGTACCGGTCGGGTTCATGTGTTGGTTATTTAAATATGGATCAGGAAGGTTCTTCCGATTTCTTTGCTTCCTGAATTGCATCACGCATTTCCTGGCAAGCACGTTTGATTTCCTGCAATCCTTTGCGAACGCGAGTTCCGGCAGCAGCATTCCCTTTTTCAGAAAACTTGATGACGTCTTCTTCAATAGCTGCAACGAGCTGTTTGATGTTTTCGTACTCTTTCATCGTGTTTTGGGTTTAAAAGTTAATTATGGGTGAGGATTAGTTTTATGCGAATATTCAATTTAGAAGGCAGCAATCTTGTCAGACATGTATTCACCGGCTTTCAGTTTTACATACGCTTTTCTGAAAGCATCAATGGTGTAATTCACATCCTCGAGAGTATGCACAGCAGTAGGAATCAAACGAAGGATAATGATTCCTTTCGGAACAACTGGATATACAACCATAGAACAGAAGATATCGTGGTTTTCACGCATGTCGTAAATAAGATTGGTCGCTTCACCGATACTTCCATTCATGTACACGGGAGTTACAGGAGATTGCGTTTTGCCAATATCAAAACCGGCTTCTTTCAAACCATTTTGAAGGGCATTTACAACTTTCCACAAATTGTCTTTCATGGCAGGCTGACTACGAAGCAATTCAAGACGTTTTAATGCTCCAAGAACAAGAGGCATTGGCATTGACTTCGCGAAAATCTGAGAACGCATATTGTATCGAAGGTATTCAACCACATCTTCACTACTGGAAATAAAACCTCCGATCATGGCCATACTCTTCGCGAAAGTGCCAAAGTAAATATCAATCTGATCCTGTACACCTTGTTCTTCACCGGTACCGGCACCTGTTTTTCCCATGGTTCCAAAACCATGCGCGTCATCAACAAAAAGACGGAATTGAAACTTCTGTTTCAACGCCACAATGTCTTTCAATCGTCCCATATCCCCACTCATACCAAATACACCTTCTGTAATCAGGAGAATTGAACCACCACTTTCTTCAACAATTTTTGTGGCTCTTTCCAATTGTTTTTCACAATTGGCGATGTCATTGTGAGGGAACACAAATCGTTTTCCCATATGCAGACGCACACCATCAATGATGCAGGCATGACTTTCACTATCATAAACAATCACATCATGTCTGTCGACCAAACAATCAATGGCTGATACCATACCCTGATAACCGAAATTCAGCAGAATAGTATCTTCCTTATGCATAAACGCGGAAAGCTCATTTTCCAGTTGCTCATGGTAATTAGAATTACCCGACATCATTCTGGCTCCCATTGGAGTGGCAAAACCAAATTTTGCCGCAGCATCTGCATCGGCTTTTCTGACTTCAGGATGATTGGCTAATCCCAGGTAATTATTCAAACTCCAGATTAATCGTTCCTTTCCACGAAAAACCATTCGTGTACCAATGTCACCTTCCAGTTTTGGAAAAGTAAAATACCCGTGAGAGTCTTTTGCATGTTGTCCGATCGGACCTCTGTTCTTCTTTAATTTTTCAAATAAATCCACTTATCGCTTTTTTATAAATTTCTGAATAATAAATCTTGTGATGAAGTAACTTGCCTGCTTTTGAAATAAACATTTCTGACAACACATGTTGAACAAAAGTAAGCATTTTTGATTAAAAACAAAGGTTTTAGACCTGATTGAATCAAATTAATCAACATTCTTTTGTGTACTAATGATCTTTGGATCGTACAGCTAAAAACCAATACATTAAGTAATTATCCAGTTGTTTGTTGTATTGCTCTGTAAAACAATATTTTACAAAACCGGCCCAGTTTTTAAATCGGATCGGTTTCTTATCCAACATGGTTCTGTATTCAGGGAAGTTTTTGGGCAAAATGCCTTTAAAATCATTTTATCAAACAAGCCTCAATCCGGAGTCTTCTTAGATTTTGATACAAATAGTAAAGTCTGGAAATGTTCAATGAAGTTTTAAGATTCTCTTGACATAAGTATTTGAATTCAGCTTGAAACAAACGTACTTGCGTAAAATTATATTCTCATGAAACGATTGCTACTCAGCCTGTGCTGCATGTTCAGCCAACTTATTTTTGCTCAAAATATTCAATTGCAGGCGAATTTATCATATGGTAATTCAGCTCTCGCAAACATTGGCGGCTACGTTGATTCTTTAGGAAACGAATATGCATTGGTTGGAACAGATTTCGGATTATCAATCGTCGATGTAACTATTCCATCTGCTCCTGTTATTAAATTCACTGTAAATGATGCAGCTTCTGAATGGAGAGAAGTTAAAACGTATAGAAAATATGCTTATGTCACGACAGAAGGAGGCGGTGGACTTACAATTATCGATATGAGTCTACTTCCGGCAAATATTAATACGAAGCATTATACCGGAGACGGAATTATTGCCGGCCAACTCAATTCAATTCATGCATTGCATTGTGACACAACAAAAGGTTTCTTGTATTTGTATGGAAGTAATATTGGAGATGGCAATTCACTTTTTCTTGATTTGTCAGATCCCTGGAATCCTGTATATGCCGGACAATATTCTTTCCCGGGAGGAGGACAAACCGCTTATGTACACGATGGGTTTGTAGATAATGACACTTTGTATGAATCACATATTTATGCAGGCTTTTTTGCGGTTGTTGATGTAACAAACAAATCCAATCCTGTTCTTCTTGCAACTCAATCCACACCCACATCATTCACTCACAATACATGGCTTTCTGCTGATCACAAACGTGTTTTTACTACAGATGAAAATTCAAATTCATACCTGACAGAATATGACATTTCGGATTTATCCAATATTACAGAATTATCAAGGTTCCAGACCGCAGCCGGCACAGGTGTTATCGTTCACAATACCCATATTCTGAATAATTTTGCGATTACATCCTGGTATAAAGAAGGCGTTGTAATTACAGATGTGAGTCGACCGGGCAATCCAATTGAAGTTGGACATTACGACACATATCCGCAAGGAAGTGGAAATGGATTCAACGGCTGCTGGGGAGTATATCCTTTTTTACCTTCAGGAACCATAGTTGCCTCTGATATTGACAATGGTTTATATGTGCTAAGCCCGACTTATATCAGAGCTTGCTATTTAGAAGGAACAATTACTGATCTGAATTCAGGAGTAAGCATACCGGGAGTATCTACAGAAATTTTAGGGGCAAGTGTATTCCGCAATTCCAATTCTACAGGTTTTTACCAAACCGGAATGGCTGTCGCAGGAACTTATGATGTTCTGTATTCAAAAGCTGGTTATATTCCAAAAACGATTTCAGGAATTGTTCTTACGAACGGGATTGTTACTACTCAGGATGTTCAGCTGGAGCCATTACCTTCTTATGAGGTAAGCGGATCAATCACCGACATCGTATCAGGCGATTCACTGGAAAATGTGACTGTGAATTTGTCAAACTCGGATTTTTCGTATTCAACTTTAAGCAATTCACAGGGAGATTATTCTTTCTCCAATATCATTGATGGTACCTATGATGTTTTAATTGGAAAATGGGGCTATAACACGCAATGTGCAAGCATTACAGTTGCAGGAAATTCTGTCAATCAATCATACCAGCTTACACAGGGATATTACGATGATTTCTCTCTTGATTTTGGTTGGATAGTCACAGGGACATCATTGAATGCATGGGAGCGGGGTGAACCTTACGGAACTTTTTCAAATACAGGTGACCCGGTAAATCCGGAATTTGATGTAACAACAGATTGTTCAGATAAATGCTTCGTGACAGACAATGGAGTTGGCAGCTATTCTGCAAATGATGTAGATGGTGGAAATACTATTCTCACATCACCGGTGTTTGATGCCAGCATTTACCAGGATCCACAACTTGAATATTATCGCTGGTTCACAAATTTTGGAGGAAGCAGTCAGCCGAATGATTCAATGCAAATAAAATTAAGCAATGGTACAAGTGTGGTTACAGTGGAGAATGTGGATAATACAAATGGTTCAGCAACCTGGACACAAAGTTCGATACACATTTCATCTTTTATCATTCCAACTTCTACAATGCAGCTAATTGTCGAGATCGCGGACAATAATCCCGGACATATTGTTGAAGGAGCCATTGATCAGTTTCAAATTACCGGTTCATTGATAAATACAGTTCACCAAACTGCAAAAGAAGAAAAGCAGAATGTACTGACAGTGTTTCCGAATCCGGTTTCAGAGCAGACACGTGTGAACTATCATCTCAGTTCCAATACTGAAAATTCCCGATTATTCATTTGGGATGCATTGGCCAGAGTTGTCAAGGAATATGAATTGAAAAACATGGAAGGTTCAATCAAAATTGATCAGGAGCTGAATAAAGGAGTCTATTTTATCGGGCTGATACAGGATGGAAAAGTCCGGGAAAGGGTGAGTTTCATCAAATAGGAATAAGGATAAATACCTGTTTTTTGGGCTCAAAAGATTCGTTTTTTTTACGAATTCCAAATATATTTTACTATCTTTGCGGGCTTATGTTCCCTCGGATTGCTTATATATTGTTGATTATCAGTGTTTTCGCAAGCGGATGCAGTAATTACACCCGTGTTATGAAAGGCACTGACATGGATGCAAAGCTCAATCTCGCGATTAAACTCTACAACAAAGGTGACTATTTCAAGGCTTTACCATTGCTGGAAGAATTGATCACAGTTTATCGTGGTACCAAGAAAGCTGAAAAGACCTATTACTATTATTCTTATACAAATTATCAGTTGGGAGATTACGAAACCGCTGCCTACGACTTCGATAATTTTGCCAAAACTTTTCCATCAAGTGAATATGCTGAGGAATGTGCATTCATGCATTCGTATTGCTACTATCAGGATTCACCGGAATATTCACTCGATCAAACCAATACTCAGAAAGCGATCAATGAATTGCAATTATTCGCTGATCAATATCCACAGAGTACACGAATTGAACAATGCAATAAACTGATTGATCAGTTGCGCGCGAAACTTGAAGAAAAGAATTTTCAGAATGCACGATTGTATTACAACATGGAAGAATACAAAGCTGCAGTCACCACATTTAAAAATTTGCTGACAGATTTTCCTTCCACACAATACAGAGAGGAAGCCATGTTCCTCATTCTGAAAGGAAGTTATCTGCTTGCTGAAAACAGCATTGAAGACAAAAAACTTCCTCGTTTTCAGGAAGCCGTTGCAGCCTATCTTGATTTTGCAGGTTCATACGCAGAAAGTAAATACAGAAAAGAAGCCGATGATATTGTTCTTCAGGCAAGAAAACGTCTCGAAAAGCTTCTCCCTTCATCAACATCAGTAAACTAAAACTCAAAACCGGTACCCATGAATTACAAATCGGATGTAAATACTACAGTGACACGCAATGTTCCTGACTTCGACAAGAAAACAGGAAATGTGTACGAGTCTATTGTTATCATTTCAAAACGTGCGAATCAGATCTCTTCAGAAATGAAGGACGAACTGAATGCCAAACTATCTGAATTCAATTCCTCCACAGATAATCTGGAAGAGGTATTTGAGAACAGGGAGCAAATTGAAATTTCAAAGTACTACGAACGTTTGCCTAAACCAACATTGATTGCTGTTCAGGAGTATACAGAAGACAAAATTTATTTCCGGAATCCGAACAAAGAAAAGCAGGATAATTTCTAAGCTATTCTTTGATTCAATTTACGGGAAAATCCAAGACTGATGTTTTGGATTTTTTCGTTTAAACTCTTGAATTTAAATCTGAATTCAGATGAAAGGAAAAAAAATCGTACTTGGCGTAACCGGAAGTATTGCTGCTTATAAATCAGCATTGCTGGTACGTTTGCTCGTAAAAGCCGGAGCAGAAGTGAAGGTTGTGATGACTTCCTCCGCGAAAGATTTTATTACTCCTCTCACACTTTCAACGCTTTCCAAACATCCTGTTCATTCAGACTATTTTGAAGCTTCCACCGGCAACTGGAACAATCATGTTGAACTTGGTCTTTGGGCTGATATGATGCTGATAGCTCCGGCTTCAGCAAATACCCTGGCGAAGATGGCAAATGGGATCTGCGATAATTTGTTGCTCGCAATTTATTTGTCAGCCAAATGCCCTGTAGTAATTGCTCCGGCTATGGATCTTGATATGTGGAAACATCCATCCACACAAAGAAATATTCAACAGTTAAAGAAAGACGGAGTCCATCTCATTGCTCCCGCAGATGGAGAACTCGCCAGCGGACTCTCCGGAGAAGGAAGAATGGAAGAGCCGGAAGTCATATATTCACAATTGGAAAATTTCTTTTCTCACCAATTACCCTTAGCCGGAAAAAAAGTAATGGTTACTGCCGGACCAACTCATGAAGCAATCGATCCGGTCCGTTTTATCGGAAATCGTTCAAGTGGTAAAATGGGATTTGCTATAGCTGAAGAAGCAGCGAGAAAAGGAGCAGATGTGGTTTTGATCAGCGGTCCTACAACTCTGCATACAATTCATCCGAACATCCGAAGAATTGAAGTTGAAAGCGCCTCCCAGATGTACCAGGCTTGTGTTGCAGAAGCATCAAAAAATGATCTTGTAATCATGGCTGCTGCCGTTGCTGATTACAGACCGGATCATGCGGAAGAAAGTAAAATCAAGAAAAAAAATAATTCATTGCAACTCTCGTTGGTACCCACAACAGATATTTTATCTGAATTGGGGAAAGTTAAACCATCCAGACAAGTGTTGGTAGGATTTGCTCTTGAAACAGATGATGAAGCAGAAAACGCAAAATTGAAACTGAGCAAAAAGAATCTGGATTATATCGTTCTAAATTCATTGAGAGATGCCGGAGCAGGCTTTGGTCATGATACGAATAAGATCAGTATTCTCGGGAAAGATGGAACGGTCGCAGACTATCCGTTGAAAGCAAAAAATCAGGTGGCCGGTGACATCATCAATTTCCTTATTCCTTCCTTAAAAAAATAATTGAACTCACATTATCTCCTTCACAATGCTGAAACGATTTATCTTCTTAATTGCCTGTTTGACAGCTGTTGCAACAGCACATGGGCAGGAGCTCAATTGTCAGGTTTCTGTTCTCACTCCACAGATTCAGGCCAGCGATAAATCTATTTATGAAACCTTGCAGACTGCTATTCGTGAATTTATGAATAACAGAACATGGACAAGTGATCAATTCCTGAATCAGGAAAGAATAGAATGCAGTATAGTGATCACCATTTCAGAGAGGGCTTCTGTGGATGATTTCAAAGCCAATATTCAAATTCAATCCCGCCGTCCGGTTTACAAGACATCCTACAATTCACCTTTGTTTAATCACCAGGACAATGATTTTACATTCCGGTATGTGCAGGATCAGACGTTGGAATTTGATGAGGCGAATATCAATTCCAATCTCACTGCTGTTCTTGCTTACTATGCATACCTGATCATTGGACTGGATTATGATTCATTCTCGCCGGAAGGAGGGACTCCTTATTTTGTGAAGGCTCAAACTATTGTCAGCAACGCGCAATCCTTGTCGGAAAGAGGATGGAAGGCTTTTGAAAGTTCGAGAAACAGATATTGGATGACAGAAAATTTAATGAATGTCTCATTCAAACCTCTAAGAAATACAATGTATTCCTTTCATCGGCTGGGATTTGATAAATTGTCGGATGACCAGCTTAGTGCAAGGTCTGCGGTGACAGAATCTATAAAAGAATTGAGAAGAGTGTACAATGATAAACCAAACTCATTCCTGATGCAGGTATTTTTCAACGCAAAATGTGATGAAATTATTAATCTGTATTCACAAGCCGCTTCGGATGAAAAAAATCAGGTGGTTCAGGTTTTGACACAAATTGATCCTGCCAATACCTTGAAATACCAGGGCATACTCAATAGTGGCGGAGGGAAATGATGGTGTCTATTAAAATAAGTTTCTCTGAATTTATCAGTCATTAAATAACAATTGAATCAGCAGGGTTACATCTGCTTAGTATGAATTAATAATATGGGATTGAAATGTGGTATTGTCGGCTTGCCGAATGTTGGTAAATCTACTTTGTTTAATTGCCTGTCGAATGCGAAAGCGCAGGCTGCAAATTTTCCTTTCTGCACAATTGAACCGAACATCGGTGTAATTACTGTTCCGGATGAAAGATTGCTTGAACTGGAAAAACTGGTGAAGCCACAGCGAGTGGTTCCTACAACAATTGAAATTGTTGACATTGCCGGTCTGGTAAAAGGTGCAAGCAAGGGAGAAGGTTTGGGAAATCAGTTTCTGAGTAATATCCGTGAGTGTGATGCAATCATTCATGTGGTTCGCTGCTTTGATGATCCTAACGTCGTACATGTGGATGGATCAGTAAATCCGGTCCGGGACAAAGAAACTATTGATACAGAACTCCAGCTGAAAGATTTGGAAAGTGTAGAGAAAAAAATCGCCAGAGTGGAGAAAGTTGCCAAAGCAGGCGCTGATAAAGATGCTAAAAAAGCACTGGAAGTCCTGTTGGTATACAAATCACATTTAGAACAGGGAAAATCTGCTCGCAGTGCACCTGTGACAGAAGAAGATCAACGATTCATTGCAGATATTTTCCTCCTTACAGCCAAACCTGTGTTGTATGTCTGTAACGTGGATGAAGGATCTGTCATTTCAGGAAATAAGTATGTTGATCAACTGCGCCAGCATATTCACGATGAAAAAGCTGAGGTACTTGTAATCGCAGCTGCTATTGAAGCGGAAATCACCCAGCTCGATAGCTTCGAAGATCGTCAGGCTTTTCTGTCAGATCTCGGGTTGGATGAATCAGGTGTTACAAAATTGATTAAAGCCGCCTACAGATTGCTCAATTTACAAACCTATTTCACTGCAGGAGAAAAGGAAGTCCGTGCATGGACCATCACCAAAGGAATGCTTGCGCCTCAGGCTGCGTCCGTCATTCATACTGATTTTGAAAAAGGATTTATCAAAGCTGAGGTTATTCACTTCCCGGATTTTGTCAATCTTGGATCTGAATCCGCGTGCAGAGATGCAGGTAAACTGAGCATTGAAGGAAAGGAATATACCGTTGAAGACGGTGATGTAATGCATTTCCGGTTTAATGTATAGTGCAAATTAAAATTGACTATGTGTACAATTTGTTAAGCCATGACAAATACTATTCTCATTGTAACTTGTATTGTTTCTTTTCTGGCTTTTCAAAATCACAGTGTTCTTGATAAGTTAATTTTCAGTCCGTATCTGGTTCAGCAAAGAAGAGAATGGTACCGCTTTTTCAGTAGTGGATTGATTCATGCCGACTGGCTCCATCTGATTGTAAACATGTTCGTGTTATACACATTCGGAAGAGTAGTGGAGGACTATTACTCACAACTTTTTGGATCCAGAGCAATGGTCAATTTTTTGTTGCTCTACATCGGTGGATTAGGCATGTCTATTCTGCCTACATATTCAAAGCAAAGGAACAATCCGGGATATCATGCACTTGGTGCCTCAGGAGCTGTTTCGGCAATTGTCTTTTCATTCATCTTATTTAATCCTTTGCAACGACTTTGTTTCTATGGGATTTTATGCTTGCCTGGAATTCTTTTTGGCATTTTATACCTGATTTATTGTTATTACATGGGTAAACGCGGGAAAGACAATATCAATCATGATGCTCACTTATGGGGAGCTTTGTATGGATTCTTTTTTACCATAGTATTAAAACCATCATTGATCGTATCATTTTTTGATCAACTCATCTATTTCAGAAATGCAATCTGAACTGAACAAAGCAGTCTTCCTCGACCGGGATGGCGTCATCAACTTTGAAAGAGGTGATTATACATGGTTGCTGGAGGATTTCAAATTAACACCTGATCTCGCACCTGCTTTGCGATTATTGAAAGAAGCAGGTTTTTACCTGATAATTATCAGTAATCAGGGAGGAATTGAAAAAGGCATGTTCAGTAAAGCAGAAGTGGAATACCTGCATTTACATTTGATAAGGAACCTTCGCAACCAGGGTGTGGAATTGGACGAGATTTATTATTGTCCGCATCATCAACAGGAAAGTAAATGTATTTGCCGGAAACCGGATTCACTACTCCTCGAAAAAGCTATTGCTCGTTTTCAGATAGACGCTCAAAACTCCTGGTTTATCGGTGATGCTGAAAGGGACATTCAGGCCGGACAGAAAGCAGGAGTGAAAACAATAAAGGTTGAATCGAACAGGTCATTGATGGATATTGTTCCCAAAATCCTCGGAGAAATTAATTCATAACAGACGGTTAATTATTTTTTACAAATAGAATTTTTCGTGCCTTGCTTCGAAGTATTTTTGTAGGCAAATGATGCAGCAAGCCACCTATATTAATTTCAACGGAAACATCGTTGATTCCTCACAGGCAATTTTTACTTCAGCAAACAGAGCTTTCAGGTATGGTGATGCAGTATTTGAAACCATTCGGTTGATGAATGGGGAAATCCTTTTTTTTGAGCAACATCTGGAGCGCCTGAAACGAAGTATGGCTTTGTTAGGAATGCACCCACATGATGATCTGACCTTTCATAATCTATACCTTTCGATTCGGCATCTGGATCAGGTAAATCAATTAAAGGGACATGGGAGAATCAGACTTGAAGTATTTCGCAATGACGGTGGATTGTATACTCCACAATCCAACAATGTTTCCTATATCATAGAAGTAACACCGTTGACTACCCGTCATTATAAACTGAATGAAACAGGGTTGAAGATTGAATTGTACACCGACATTAAAAAACCGGTCAGCGAGTTGTCCAATTTGAAATCTTCGAATGCATTATATTATGTTATGGCCGGATTGCACAAACGCAAACACAATTACGGTGATTGCCTTGTTTTGAATACTGACGACAGAATCGCTGAAGCAATCAGTTCAAATATTTTTCTCTTAAAAGGAAAAGAATTGATTACACCGTCGTTGAGTGAAGCATGTGTTGCCGGAGTAATGCGTGAATCCATCATTCGATTGATGGAAGAAAAAGGAAATCCGGTTCTACAGACAGGAATAGAGGTGGAAGATATGTTCAAGGCGGATGAAATTTTTCTGACTGATGTCATTCATGGAATCCGCTGGGTAAGTGCATTCAGGCATAAACGTTTTTTCAATGCGTTTTCCCGACAACTGCTAAAAGAAATTCAGGAATCACAAACAACAAAAAAGGTCTGAGAAATTCCCAGACCTTTTTTGCATTCTAAAGAAGTAAGCAATTATTTCTTTGCTGTAGTTGACTCCATGGATTTTGCCATTTCATCAGCAGCAGCCATATTCTTTTCACAAGAAGATTTCACTTCAGCATAAGCAGTATTCCAGGTGTCAATTTTTGCCTGAGCATCACTCATTTTAGTGCGGAAATCTGCCAAACCTTTTGCAGCTTCCTCTGCATTGATTTCACCTTTAGCAATTTTATCTTTCCACTCTGTGAACTGCTTTGTTGTTTCGTCCCAGGTAGCTTTGAATGTGCTGTATTCGTTTACCATTCCATCCATTTTAGCAGCATCTTCAGAAGCCATCTTTGCCATGTTCGCAGCAGTTGCTTTTAACGCTTCATCTTTTGAATTAGCAGTTGCAGTTACACGATCAGCTTGTTGAGTTGCAAATTCTTTTGCTTTACCGGCAGTTGTGCTGAGGTCTGTGCTCCAGGCTGTAGCTTTTTCACCAAGCGCAGTCCAATCTGTTCCGAACTGAGTGATTTCAGCCATAGTTTTTTCATCAATTTTCTTAGTGCACGAAGTAAAACCGAGAGCACCGGCTACCATAAATGCAAGGATTGCTTTTGTTTTCATTTGGTTGGTTGTTTTTAGGTTAAGGTTGGGTTTTGCTTGATTAATGTTTCACAAAGTTATTACTTTCAAGGGTTTCCGATCCGTCTCCGGGAATATCTTATCGACAACCAATCGTTCATTTCTCCTTTGGGTCAGGGAATACACTCCGGATGTAATCCATGGTATTGTTTACCCCTGATTTTTTAGGAAATACGCCCTGGTTTGCAACCCTTATATCTTCAATGGAATAGAATGCATTGGGATTGATATCCCGTATTATTCCACGCACTAAATCAATATCTTTCCGCTTTACAATTGTGAAAATAATTTTTACCGGTCCTTTGGCACCATGTCCATCCATGATGGTAACTCCAACATTTTGAAGCTGTAGAGCATTCACTAATATATGAGAATCCTGGCTGGTAATAATCCGAAGTACCTGCATTCCCAATGCCAGCTTTCTTTCGATGAATAAACCCACATAAGTACCGGCTGCAAATCCACCTGCAAATCCAATGTAACACAATGGGTTATCCAGATGACGCATCACCTGACGGATCGAAACCAACCAGATCAACACTTCAAAAAAGCCAATCATGGGTACTATGTTTCGGAATCCTTTGGAAATAAATACATTTCTAAGTGTCCCTAAACTGACATCCGCCATCCTTGCAATAAAGATGATAATGGGCAAAACAACCCATTTGAAAAATTCGGAATCAAAAAACTCACTGCTCATTTATATTGAATTTATTATTTGGTTATTCATCTAAACTTATTGGTTTTCAATGTGTTTATAAATCCATTTACCTTAATGCTTCAGATGAGAATTCTTTTGATCTCATTATTTCAATAGTCTGTCTACCAAATCAGGAACACCTTCTCCTGCCTTTTTACGGATGATTTCAACCCCCTTTAAACTGACCGACTCACTTGGGTCGACGAGGAATTTCAAGCTGTCATATGGAGCGTAATGCACTAATCCGGCAGCAGGATAAACTGCCAGAGATGTCCCTATAACAATGAAAACATCTGCCTCTGAAACTACTTCTGCTGCGACAGACAACATAGGAACCATTTCACCAAACCATACGATATGTGGTCTGAGAAGTGAACCATCCGGAGACTGTTCTCCATGTTTCATTTCCCAACCTTCAATATCATAAATAAGTTGATCATTGACCGAACTTCTGGCTTTTACGATTTCACCGTGTAAATGCAGGACATTGGAAGAACCGGCTCTTTCATGCAGATCATCAATATTCTGAGTGATAATCCTGACATCGAATTTCGATTCGAGTTTTTGGAGAGCAAAGTGTGCGGCATTGGGCTTTGAATTCAATACTTCCTTTCTGCGCATATTATAAAAATCGAGAACCAGGCCCGGATTCCTATACCAGGCTTCAGGTGTGGCCACTTCTTCAATTTTATAATTTTCCCACAGTCCGTCGTGATCGCGGAAAGTTTTTATTCCGCTCTCTGCACTGATTCCGGAACCGGTAAAAACCACCACTTTTTGCATCCTGCAAAATTGAGGCATCGAATTGAAACTGTCCCCGGTTGCTGATTGATTTTATCAACAAAAATTCTTCTGAAAAAAATTAAATTTTGATAGAGCACTTCAAAAAAGACATTTCTCACTCAGCGGAGATGCCAATCGCCGTTTAATTTAAAGCCGTTCAGGAAATCTTTCACAGTGACACGATTTCTTCCGGAAAGTTGCAACTCTTTGATGTAAACAATGCCTTTTCGCAAATACAATTTAAGGTAGGATTTGTTGTCAGTTTCAAGAACTCCGGCATGCTTGTCATGAACTGCATTTTCAAATTCGCTGTTGTAAATTTTTATTGTGAAACTGACTCCGCTCTGGGGATTGAACAATTCTGCATGTGCTGATGGATAAGGTGATAATCCACGGATATGATTGTATACCTGCTCAGCTGTCTGATGGATGTCAATTCGGGTATTGACAGAATTTAATTTGGGAGCAGATTTTAATTCTGTTCCTTTCAACAAACCTGCCTGGTCAAGCGGGTTAATTTTCTTGTCCACGATCGCCTGGACGGTTTTCAATACAAGTTTAGCTCCGGCGTCCATCAATTTATCATGCAGATGTCCGGCTGTGTCAGTCTTTGTTATAGGAACCTTCTCCTGAAATAAAATCCTGCCGGTATCAATTTCCTTCTGCAACAAGAATGTTGTGATTCCGCTTTCTTGTTCACCGTTGATGATCGCCCAGTTAATCGGAGCCGCACCTCTGTATTGAGGAAGAAGGGATGCATGCAGATTGAATGTTCCCATTGCGGGCAGACTCCAGACTCTTTCAGGCATCATGCGAAAGGCGACGACAATCTGCAACTCAGGTGAAAGTCGTTCCAGATCTTCAAGGAATGCCGGATCCTTCATGTTGGTTGGTTGTAAAACAGGAAGATTGTTCTTCAAAGCATACTCCTTCACAGGTGAATGAAGAATTTTTTGTCCTCTTCCTGCGGGTTTGTCCGGTGCAGTGACAACAGCTACAACCGGTAAATGATTTTGAACTAAAATGTCAAGACTTGGAACAGCAAATTCCGGTGTTCCATAGAAGATGATTCGGGGTAATGAATGCATGTTCTCTGTTTGTTTAGGCCTTACAAGGTAATCTTTTTCCAGCGCAAACTTCTGAGAAAAATATACGATGCAATTCCAGTAAAAACCCAGTAGATAATCTCAGAGAACCAGACCAATTCCACAGTTCCGTGAAAGATGAAAGTTACCAGGTAATTGTAAACCATATAAATGAAAATGGCCGCTATTTCAATGTACAAGGCAGTTTTCGTAGCTCCTGTTCCACTAACGGCACTAATACATACAATTGCAAAAGCAAAGAACAACATCGCCAGAATAACAACATAAAATGATCCCAGTGAATCCTGAATCAATTGTGGGTCGGCAGTAAATATTTGCAAAATAATTTTCGGAATACTCACATTGATTATTGCCATTATTCCTGTTACCAGAACAGCGAGTTGAATAATCCGCTTCACAAGTGATAGTACTTCGTCACTTTTTCCCTGACCAATAATATTACTTACCATACTATTCGCGGCAATAGAAAATCCCCAAATGGGAGTCATTGCAACCATGTAAGCGCCGCGCACGATATTGGAAATAGCCAATTCATGCTGCCCGATTTTTTCGATGAAAACAAAAAACACAAACCAGGCTCCCATAGACAAGAGATTCTGCACAACAAGCGGTGCAGAGAGATTGAGAATACGGCTTATTAATTGCCAGTCGACTTTCAGGAATCGAAACAAATTATAATGCTGGATTCCTTTTTTTACATAAGTGTAACCAAACAAATAAATGAGCGCGATAAGTTCAGAAATACTTGAGGCTAAACCTGCACCTTCAATACCAAGTCGGGGCAAACCAAAATTTCCGAATATCAATCCATATCCAAGTAACATATTGATGCCGGCCATAAGAAAGGAATAAATCCCAAAAACCCTGGGTTGAGCTATTCCTACATAGAAAGACCTGAATACTGTTGCCAGCAAAACGAAAAATATTCCATAAGCTCTGTAATGCAGGAATCGAATGCTTGCCTGAATTATGGCGTCAGAATCCAGAATCAAACGAAGCATCCAGGGAGAAAGAAATTCAAGAATAATGTATAGAAATAAACTCAATCCGAAAAGAATGATCAGGCTGTTATCAAAAATTTCACCGATAGCACCATCATTCTTTTCACCTGAACGTCGTGCAATCAGAATTTGAGTTCCAATCCCGATTGCCATTCCTACCATCACGAAAACAAAATACAAAACACCACCGACAGCGGATGCGCCCAGTTCAACTTCACCCACACGACCGAGAAATGCAGTATCAGTGATATTCAGAAGCGTGGTGGCAAATGATCCGATCATGACCGGATATGCCATGTTCAGAATATTTTTATACGATGTTTCGACCTGCATAAGTAATTTGCGAAATTAATTCTCCTGTTGTTACCTCAGAAAAAGTGAAAAGAAAATTACAAGAAGATATGAACATTCCTGAGTCACTCTATTCGACGTGTAATACCAGGCCTTTGAGATATTCACCTTCCGGGTGATAAATGGATACAGGATGATCAGGACCTTGAGATAAATGATGGAGAATTCTGACGTTACGACCTGACTGTGCCGCAGCCTGAAAAACAATTTTTTTGAAAAGCATTTTGTCCATCACCTGAGAACAGGAAAACGTAAATAATATTCCACCGGGAGCTATGTGTCTGAATCCCTCTGTATTCAGATTCCTGTATCCGATTGTTGCTTTGTCTAACGAACTTAAGTGTTTTGCAAACGCAGGAGGATCCAGTACGATTACTTCATACTTCTTATCGGATTTTTTTAGAAAGTCAAATGCATCTTCCGCAAAATATGAATGTCTTTCGCTGAATTGATTGATCTGTGCATTTTTCTCAGCCCATTCTCCGGCTTTTTTAGAACTGTCAACCGAATGCACAAACGTAGCATTTGCACTTAGAGCATACATGGAAAATCCACCGGAATAAGAAAATGTATTCAGTACTTGTTTTCCGGGAGTATATTTTTTCAAGAGTTCACGATTTTCACGCTGATCAAGAAAAAAACCTGTTTTTTGTCCATCTACCCAGTTGACATAAAAGGAGACACCATTCTCATTAATCACGGCATCGGATTGTTGGCCAAATACAAAACTGTTTCCTGAACTACTAATGGATTGTTTACCCAGAGCATCAGCACTTTTATCGTAAATGCATGTAAGTCCTCCGTTGAATACGTACTGAAGTGCATCTGCAATCGATGGAATCAGCTTGTACATTCCCAATGTATGAGTTTGTATTACTGCAACGCTCCCATATATATCAACGATAAGACCCGGCAATCCATCACCTTCCGCGTGAATGAGTCTGTATGCATTCGTTTGTTTGTTTGCTACCAGACCTAATCGTTCCCTCACTTGGTAAGCGGATTTAATTTTTTCATTCCAGAAATTCTGATCAGCTTTTGTTCTGGAAAATGAAAATATTCTGACTTTGATGGAGCCTTCATGAAAATGGCCGGTCGCAAGATAGTTTCCTTCTGAGGAAAAAATTTCAACGATATCACCTTCGGTTACACCCTGATCAACTTTTTTTATTGCCCCCGAAAACAACCAGGGATGAAATAGTTGTAAGGATCTTTCCTTTTTAGGTAGCAGGATTACGGATGGAAACAACTTCATTGTGCCGCAAAGGAACCTGAAAAAAACGAAAAGAAAAAACTACTGCAGATCAATTCCTTTGAGTATGAACCGATAGGGTAGAAGTGCATCAGAACCAGCGTAATCCACTCCAATTCGGGGAGTGGTAAGTACATTGCTATCCTTCACTTTTGTACCGGTACTTTCTATCCAGATTTTATTTTGCATCAGACTTAATCCAGTATGAGAATATTGTATTCCTAATGCAGAAGATACGGTTCCCGGACCCGGACACAAACGGGCAGGATTTTTAATATTCACTTTTCTCCTGGCAAACATTTCTTTTACACCACTAATTGGAAAAACTGAACGGATCAGGATTGCATGCGGAATGCCATCAATATTGGTAACTACATTAAAAAGAGAGTGGATTCCATAGCACAAATAGACATATGCTATTCCACCGGCATGATACATGTATTCTGTACGGGCAGTTCTTCTTCCTCCATAGGCATGAGAAGCTCTGTCTGTTATTCCGGCATAAGCTTCAGTTTCCATGATGATACCGGAGGTTAGCTTACCATCAAATTTTGTCACTAGCTTTTTCCCGAGTAATTCTCTGGAAATTTGAACCACATCAGAACGCTGATAGAAAGCTTCATCTAATTTCATGCACGTGCGTTTAAGAATGATTTAAACTTCAGACCTGGTCCATTCCAATACATTCCCATTTGCATATCTGATCGTATCGTTTTCAATCAACCATTCTATCACTTTCAGTGTTTTGTCTTCTTTGTGTTCATGGACTTTACTCACCAATTCTTCAAGAGAAATTTTGCCCTTACTGAGTTGCGATTTAATGGAACCGGATATAGTTTCAAATTCCAGATCACTTAATCCGACTTTATTCCGTTGCAAACAAACATCGCAAACACCGCAGCGTGTTCTGGATTCTTCTCCAAAATAATTTACCAATAACATGCTTCTGCATTTGTCATTACTGGCAGCATAATGCAACATGGCTTTCTGACGAATGGAATATCTTTTTTTCCTATCTGAAAGATTTTCCCGATCAATATGCAGGTTTTTACTGTCCAGTCTTTCTTCTAAAAAAGTGATTTGAGGAGTGTCTTTAGCTTCTACATAATGAATCAGCTTAAGATTATTGAGCTGATGTAACAAACTCCTGCATTCTTCAATTCCGATAGATGCACGTTTGGCAATATCATGTTCTTTAATCACAACGTATTCATCAAACAATCCTTCGTATGATCGAAGAATAACTTTGATAAAATGATCTATCCGGGGATTTTTTACCTGAAATTCGTATAGTTGCTGGGCATTTGCCATTACATGAATCTTCGAATGCAAATCGGCAGATTCCGAAGAAGCAAGCAGTCCTTGCAGTTCCAGTATTTTCAGACTGCTGAATACTTCCGCAACCTGCAAATTATAAGCTGAACAAAATGCACTGATATCGAAATCAAAACTGACTCCTTTACCTGAGCCAACAGGCAATTGAAAATAATTTGCCAATGCCTGATAAGTTTTTCTGATAGTCTGAACATCCGGAAAACTCATTTCCAACCTTCGAGCCGATTCGAGAATATCACTTTCATTGTATAACAAAACGGCGTAAGACTTTTGTTCATCTCGGCCGGCTCTTCCTGCTTCCTGGTAATATGCTTCCAGACTATCAGGGATATCCTGATGTATGACAAAACGAACATTGCTTTTATCAATCCCCATTCCAAAAGCATTGGTAGAAACCACAACTCTGATTTTACCTTTCATCCATTCGTCCTGAATTTTCGCTCTTTCTGCACTGCTTAATCCTGCGTGATAATAACCTGCACGAATGGAATTTCTAACCAAAAACTCTGATATCTCCTTTGACTTTTTTCTTGTCCGAACATACACGATCCCTGTACCTTGTATCTTGTCCATGATCTTTAACATCCTCTGCAATTTATCTTCTTCATGCAGTACGATGTAAGACAAATTCTTGCGTTCAAAACTTTTCCGGAAAACCCCGGCACTGGTAAAGCTTAGTTTTTCCTGAATATCCACCTGAACATCAGGCGTAGCGGATGCTGTAAGAGCCAGAATAGGAACATTGGGTACCTGATTACGAATCTCCGCGATTTTTAAATAAGATGGCCGAAAGTCATAGCCCCATTGGGAAATACAATGTGCTTCATCCACTGCAATAAGACCAACTTTCATTTTCTGTAGTCGGGCAAGGAACAAATCTGAACTTAACCGCTCAGGTGAAAGGTACAAAAATTTAATTTTGCCATAGATGCAATTATCCAAAGCAATATCGATCTCGCTCTTATTCATTCCGGAAACAACCGCCACTGCGGGAATTCCTTTTTCGACCAAATGTTCAACCTGGTCCTTCATAAGAGCAATCAGAGGAGAAACAACAATGCAAACTCCCTCTTTTGCCATTGCCGGGACCTGGAAGCAGATTGATTTTCCACCACCGGTTGGCAGTAAGGCCAATGTATCTCTTCCTTCAAGAACAGAAAGTATGATTTCCTGTTGAAGCGGACGAAAACTCGTATAGCCCCAATAACGGGTTAGAATCTGTTGAATGTGGTTGATCACCGGTATAAAATAACCGGTGCAAATTACAAAATCCCCGGGTTAACATCACCAGATGGGATGAATGGATTTCCTCCTTATAATAAGTAAAGGAAACAGAATACAAGGAATTATTTCATCCGTGATTTAAGAAAATCCAGACTCAATTTGTATGCATCCGCGGTTGCTGTAGAATCATGTTTGGGATTACTTGGATTTGCAAAAGCATGATCAGCTTCGTAATTTTTCACTGTTAACTTCTTACCGGCTGTTTTCATATTCTGCTGAAATTTAGAAACAACTTCAGGACTTATCCAGGCGTCTTTTGTTCCAAAAATGCCCAACACATCTCCTTTAAGATTTTTCAATTTAGAAATGTCTGACTCAGGCATACCATAGTACATCACACATGCTCCTAATTGGTTGTCAGCCAGCAATGCGGTTTGCATTGACCAACCGCCGCCCATACACCAACCAAGTGTAAAAATCTTTGCCTTTGGTCCGGCATATGTTATTGCCCCCTGAAGAATCAATCTTGCTCTTTCTTCCTTTAAACCTCCCATTAATTCCTGGGCGACTCCAGGAGTCTCCGCGTTTTTTCCATCATAAAGATCAACAGCCAGTACATTTACATTCCCCAAATCACTCTGCAACTTTTCAGCTTCTCTTCTGATATAATCATTCAATCCCCACCATTCATGAATAACTATGAGCCAATTCTTTGAAGCCTGCCTGGACTTTATTTCATAAGCCCCAGCAATTGTTCCGTCTGAACATTTATATGTTATCATTGTGCCATTGAGTGATTCCAAATGGAGCGGGAGAGGAGCTTCATGAGCGGCAGCAAATTTTTCATTCATTGCTAATTGACCAAATTGCTGCGTAGCCGACATTTTACAACAAGACTGTGAAAAGACAGGGCGGTAAATAGAAGCTAAGACAATTATTCCGACAAACAAGAATTTTTTCATGGGCTGGAGATTTTATAAATTCAAAGATACAAATCATTCATATGACAAAAAACAAACAGCAATCCGAAAATCAGGATTGCTGTTTGTTGACGGTTAAAGCGAATTACATTTCAATCAACTTTTGCACATTTCTGAAAACAAATTCATGTTTTTTGTCAATGTTCAGTTCAATAACATCTTCTGCCTGAACTTTTCCAGCAAGAATTTGTTTTGACAATTCGTTCAACACTTTCTTTTGAAGGACTCTTTTCAGAGGTCGGGCTCCAAATTGTGGGTCATATCCGAGTTGTGCTAACCAGTCAATCGCTTCCTCGGTGGCAGAAATAGTGATTTGATTCTGTCGAAGCATTGTTTGGAGATTGCTGAATTGTAGTTCAACGATATGTCTCACTTCATCCCGTGTCAAAGGCTGGAACATGATAATCTCATCGATTCGATTGAGGAATTCAGGACGAATTGTCTTTTTCAGCAATTCAAATACTTTGTTTTTGGTTTTTGCAATCACTTCTTCAGAATTGCTGTCATTCATTCCTTCAAAACTCTCTTGTATAATATGAGAACCGATATTGGAAGTCATGATGACAATGGTATTTTTGAAATTGGCAGTTCTACCTTTGTTATCTGTTAATCTTCCATCATCCAACACCTGCAATAGAATATTGAAAACATCAGGATGTGCCTTTTCAATTTCATCCAACAAGACAACTGAATACGGACGACGACGAACGGCTTCAGTCAATTGTCCACCTTCATCGTATCCAACGTAACCGGGAGGCGCGCCGATTAATCTGGATACAGTATGCTTCTCCTGGTATTCGCTCATATCAATCCTGGTCATTGCATTTTCATCATTAAATAAAAACTCAGCAAGAGCTTTAGCCAGTTCTGTTTTACCAACTCCTGTTGTCCCAAGAAAAATGAAAGATCCGATGGGTTTGCGGGCGTCCTGCAAGCCGGCTCTGCTGCGTCTCACTGCATCCGAAAGTGCTGCGATTGCTTCACCTTGTCCGACGACACGCTTATGCAATTCAGTCTCCAGATGTAATAATTTCTCTCTTTCACTTTGAAGCATACGCGTTACAGGAATTCCTGTCCAACGGGACACGACACCGGCAATATCTTCTGAATCTACTTCTTCTTTTATCAATGCATTGTCAACTTGCATTGATGAAAGCTTTTTCTCCAGGTCCTGCAATTTAGCTTCAGCTTCACGCACTCTTCCATATCTTATTTCAGCAACTTTTCCATACTCGCCCGCGCGCTCTGCCTGTTCTGCTTCAATTTTAAAATTCTCAATGGCTTCTTTGATATTTTGAATACCCTGAACAACCTGCTTTTCATTTTCCCATTTCGCTTTGAGATCATTCCTTTGCTCAAGAAGATTTGCAATTTCTTCATTCAGGTCCGACAGCTTTCTGTCGTCCTTTTCTCTTTTGATAGCTTCTCGCTCGATTTCCAATTGCATAATTCTCCTGTTCAGTTCGTCCAGTTCTTCAGGTAACGAATCAATTTCAAGTCTCAGTTTTGAAGCTGCTTCATCCATCAGATCAATAGCTTTATCCGGAAGAAAACGATCTGATATGTATCGTTCACTCAATTCAACTGCCGCAATTATCGCTTCATCTTTGATCCGAACTTTATGATGCGTTTCGTATCTCTCTTTCAAACCACGGAGAATGGAAATCGCATCTTCGCTGGTCGGTTCATCCACATTTACCTTCTGAAAACGTCTTTCCAACGTTTTATCCTTCTCAATGTATTTTTGATATTCAGCCAGAGTTGTCGCACCGATTGCTCTGAGTTCTCCACGTGCAAGTGCCGGTTTTAAAATGTTTGCTGCATCCATAGCACCTTCTCCGGCTCCTGCACCAACAAGAGTATGTATTTCGTCAATGAACAATACAATTTCTCCTTCTGCACCGATCACCTCTTTGATTACTGACTTAAGTCTTTCTTCAAATTCACCTTTGTATTTTGCACCGGCAATCAAAGCGCCCATATCTAAAGAAAATATTTGCTTACTCTTCAGGTTTTCCGGTACATCTCCGTTTACAATTCGATGTGCCAACCCTTCCGCTATTGCAGTCTTACCCACACCAGGCTCACCAATAAGTATAGGATTGTTTTTAGTACGTCTCGAAAGTATCTGCAATACTCTCCGGATCTCTTCATCCCTGCCAATTACCGGATCCAGTTTTCCCATACGGGCAAGTTCGTTGAGATTTCTTGCATATTTGCTCAATGAATTGTATGTATCCTCAGCAGTCTGGCTGTTCACTTTATTTCCTTTTCTTAATTCCAGGATCGCTGCTTTTGAGTCCTTTTCTGTTATTCCTTCATTCCGTAAAATTTGCCCGACTTTATCTTTTGATGAAATGATTGATAAAAAGATATGCTCCAGAGATACAAACTCATCTCCAAAAGTTTTTGCAAGATCGGCGCTATTCTGTAATACTTTCGAAGCTGATTCACTCAGGTAAATTTGCCCTCCGCTAACTTTGGGCAGACTTTCAGCATGTGAATGCAGCAAAGAAGTAACCTTGTCAATATTGGAATTTATTTTTTTAAAAATATAAGGGATGACATTTTCATCCACTTCCAGCATCGCTAACATCAGATGTACCGGTTCAATGCTCTGGTTTCCCAAACGCTGAGCTTGCTGTTGCGCCTCTTGAATTGCTTCCTGAGATTTTATTGTGAAATTGTTGAAGTTCATATTTTATTTTTTACCGGTGGCATCAAACAGTTTACCAGAAGGCCAAATTGTGAAATTTCTGTACAAATTGTCCGATTCATGACATGTCAAGCGTCAATTTGACCGTCTGATTTTAAAGAAATAAATTATAGTGATTGCTGTCATATTGATTCATTAGAATCCAGGGTATCTTCAAATAATGAAATAGTGAAAAATCAATCACCTCAATAAATATTAAAACTATGAATATAGAACTCAATTCAAACACAAAAATTGAGGAAATTCAATCTGAATTCAGCAAGCGGTTTCCTTATCTGAAAATTAATTTCTTTCAAACCAAGTTTAAACCCGGAATTGAAGTTACACCGGAGGACATACTTCCATCATTTGTGTTGTTGAAGGATGTTTCAGGTTTAAAGTTGAATGGAAGTATCCACATCAATGGTTTAATGACTGTGAAAGAATTGGAAAACCAATTTCGAATTCAAGGTGGTTTACACGTTGAAGTATTTCGTAAATCGGGAAAAATCTGGTTAAAAACTTCCGCTTCTGATCAATGGACGCTGGATGAACAAAACAAAGAAGCACGAGATTCACAATTGGAGATTAAAACTGAAAAGGAAGACAGCGACTATCATGAACAAGAATAAAAAAGTCCCTGCTGAAGGAGCAGGGACTTTTTTTTAAGAAAGAAAATTGATAAATCAATATTGTGTCTTCAATTCAACACGACGGTTTTTAGCACGGCCATCCGCAGTTTTGTTATCTGCAATAGGTCTTGTATCTCCGTAACCTGTTGCTGTGAGACGGTTAGCATCGATGCCTTTGCTTACCAGATAATTCTTGACAGATTCACAACGTTTTTGAGAGAGAGTAACATTCTTCTCAGGATTTCCTGTATTGTCTGTGTGACCTTCAACTGAAAGTTTTGCTTCCGGATATTTAGCAAGGATATCAACGAGATCATCCAACTGAGTTTTAGAAGTTGATTTCAATTTGTCACTACCGGTTTCAAAGAAGATTTTGCTGGCGATCTTAGTAATCTGTGTGACAATTTCTTTTGGAATTTCAGGGCATCCGTTGTTTGCTTTGATTCCTGCCACAGTCGGGCATTTATCATCTTTATCAGCAATTCCATCACCATCTCCATCAGGACAACCTTTTAAGAAAGCAAGACCCTTTACTGAAGGACAGTCGTCTTCTTCATTTACAACACCATCTCCGTCTGAATCCATAGGACAACCGGTTGCATCAACTTTATAACCTGCTTTAGTTCCGGGACATTTATCATCCAGATCAGCAACTCCATCCGCATCCGCATCCGGACAACCACCAAGATTCATCAAACCGGCCACATCAGGGCAGCGATCATCTTTATCGGCAACACCATCGCCATCTTTATCCGGACATCCTTTTAAAGCAACAACTCCGGCTACATCCGGACAATCATCCTGGTAATCAGCTACACCATCTTTATCACGATCCAGTGGGCAACCATCTTCCTCATTAACTTTGACTCCGGCTGGAGTATTCGGGCATTTGTCATGACGATCCGAAACACCATCACCATCACTATCTTTTCCTTCTCCAAGATTAACGATTAATCCAAGAGAGTGTTCAAGGAATTGATCTTTGTCTCCCTTTGTATTCGCATCCCAGGTATTGTCAGAAGGCATATGCATTCCTGTTTGCCAATCAATACTCACATATTCATTGATTCTGAAACGGATACCGGCACCGGCATAAAGATCCATTTGATTAATGCCTTCTTTCACACGGCCTTCTGATTCTCCATATGCATCAACTGTTGCGTGTGCAGCTCCGACACCTGCAGTCAGATACGGGCCAATGATGGCTTCCTCATTCAAAATGTATCCGTTGTAGAGCTTGTATCGCAACCTTAAATCCATCGTGAATAATAGGTCGGAATAGGAGTAGGCATTCAAACTCTGGCTCATTTTACCTGCTAAACCAAACAAACCAAGATCAAATGATTTGTTCAAGTAGCGATTCAATGAAAGACCTTGTCCGAATGTAGTACTGTTGATGTTGAATTTGAAAAATTGATCTCCAAGACTGGTCTTTGGTTCAACAATGGCCCCGTGGAATCCCAGGCTCCATTTTTGATCTGCATTCTGTGCAATTGCAGTATTGAACTGCAAGAGGAGAGAGGCAGCAGCAATTCCCCGAAGTAGTTGTATGTGATTCATAGTTGTGCGTTTTTGGTTAAACATTTTTCCAAAATTAATAGATAAAAAATGAAAAATACAAGACAAATCCCTTTTTTATCGGATTAATTCAAACAACACAGCTTGTCTTTGAAATACAGAAGAATACAAATTAAAAAAACAAAGAATCAGATCATTCTTTTTATCAAGCGCAGGTTGTGAGTGTAAGTGTTTAACTCCTGATTAAAAATTCCCTGATGATCTAATTTATCGATTCGCACTTTACCACTTGCATGCAGGATCTGATGGTTGGGTAAAATAAATCCAACGTGTATAATTTTTCCTTCAGCATTATCAAAAAAAGCAAGATCCCCTGGATTGGCTTCGTCAAGTAAGTGAATTAAAGTACCCTGTTCTGATTGTTGCCAAGCATCTCGATGGATTTTGATTCCGCATAGTTTAAAACCCATTTGAGTGAATCCCGAACAATCAATTCCAAATGGTGATCTGCCACCCCATATATAGGGTGCATTGAGATACATATATGCATTTTCAAGAAGGAGGGAAGGATCCGGTTTTAGAAAAGTACTGACATTGCCTTCATATTGATAAGTCGTTTCTCCAAACTGCAACTTTTTATCAATAATCCCTGTCATGGTGCTGCCAAGAACAACAGGTGTAACCTGATGTTGTTTCATCATCACCAGTTGAACAATATCCAGACTCACAGAAGGTGGCATCAGTTCCAGTTTGTAAAACTCTTCTCCACTGAGTTCTACGAGTTGTTTCTTATCAACCCAACCGCCATAATCATCGTAAGTTAGTCTGATTTTTCTCCAATTGTCCTTTTTATCCAACACTTCAGCTCGTTCACCAAAAAGCATTTGACTGACCATTTCACTTCGGTCAGACGCTTCTTTACGAACCGGGATAACACTCAAAGGACAATAGGCAAACATGTCTTCAGGTAATTTCAAAAGTCTGGAATAAGAAAATATCACCTGCAAATCATTGCAGGTTTGTACTCACATCAATTCAATCACCATTGCACTGGCTCCACCGCCTCCGTTACAAATTCCGGCTGCACCGATTTTGCCACCATGTTGTTTCAGGACATTTATCAAAGTAACCAGAATTCTTGCACCGCTGGCTCCCAATGGGTGACCAAGAGAAACGGCTCCTCCATGTACATTTACCTTTTTAGGATCCAGTTTCATCAGTTGGTTGTTGGCAATAGAAACAACAGAAAATGCTTCATTGATTTCATAGAAATCTATTTGCTCCTGTTTCAAACCTGCTTTTGCAATTGCTTTAGGAAGTGCTTTTGCAGGAGTGGTAGTAAACCATTCCGGTGCCTGTTGTGCATCAGCATAACTTCTGATTTTGGCAATTGGTTTAATTCCGAGTGCATCTGCCTTTTCTTTGCTCATCAATACCAATGCTGCTGCACCATCATTCAATTTGGAAGCATTCGCTGCAGTCACTGTCCCGTCCTTTTGAAATGCAGGTTTTAATGTGGGCACCTTGTCTGCACGCAGATTTTTATATTCTTCATCTTCCGATACGATCAATGGATCTTTTCCTTTTACCGGTATGCTGACAGGTGATATTTCATTTCTAAAATATCCCTTTTCATACGCTTCCTTTGATCTGCGATAAGATTCAAGTGCATATGCATCCTGATCCTCACGGCTGATTTTACATTCAGTAGCACACAATTCAGCTGCATTACCCATGTGGTAGTCTTTGTAAACATCCCACAACCCGTCCTTCACCAATCCATCAACCATTGTGGCATTTCCCAATTTGTAACCTGTTCTTGCTTTATCAAGATAGAATGGAACATTGCTCATACTTTCCATTCCACCTGCAACTACACAATCATTATCACCAAGTAATATTGATTCGGCGGCCAAAGCAACTGCCTTCATTCCGGAAGCACAAACTTTATTCACTGTAGTTCCCGGAACTGTATTCGGAATACCAGCCCAGATCGATGCCTGTGTAACAGGAGCCTGTCCGACACCGGCACTTAATACATTCCCCATGTAAACTTCCTGAACATCACCAGGAGAAACATTTGCTTTTTCAAGAGCAGACTTGATTGCATGTGCTCCGAGTTGTGTTGCAGTAAGTGAAGACAAGGCTCCACCAAAATTGCCGATAGGAGTACGTACTGCCGACACTATATATACCTCTTTCATAATTTTTGTGATAATTAGTTGCTTAAATCGGGCGCAATTTAGCCATTTTTGGCGTAATGCTCAAGTGACTGAATTGACATGTTATCGTTCGGTTGTTGATATTTTTTTGAGAAAAAGAAAAGAAATGCAGGAAATTCCGCCACTTTAGCAATTCAGATTGAATATGTTTCATTTCAGTCAGTTGTGTCGATGTTTCTAAACTCGATTCCTGTTGACAATAGTGACATTCAATGTTTCGTTCAATTATAGTAAATAGAATTCGCTGAAGGAGATTTATTATTTTCAGGGAATTACTTTACTGTATTTACGATTATGGGACCTGAATCAATGAATGATGATTTGATCAGCATACTGGATTTGGAATTAAAAATGAGATTACACGCATGAAGAATTATTTTATCCGACTGTCTAACCAACATGAAATCGTGTTTAAGTACGTTATGGTTTTGACAGCCATCATCATGATTGTGATCGCCTTGCCTAAAGAGACACAGTTTAATTATGCTTACCAAAAAGGAAAACCCTGGGCCTATGACAATCTCATGGCTCCTTTTGATTTTGCCATCAATAAAACAGAAGAAGAACTGAATACTGAGAGAGCAGAAGTTATGCAGACTGCTCATCCTTTTTACAAGTTCAATAAAAACCTGGGTGAAGAAAAAAAATACAGCTTCAATAATGAACTCTCTGAGGTTTGGCAAAAAAAATATACTTCCACTGCCAGGTCTAAAAAAGAAATCGATCAGTTAGAAAAATTAAAAAACCTTCAGTTTGAAATCGGATCTCATATTCTCGAAATGACCTATGAACAAGGAATCATCCTTGTCAACGATCAAAGTCCACTGAATAATCCGGATGGTCTCATTACCCTCGTGAAAGAAAATGTAGCGGAAGAGAAAAATCTCAAATCATTTTTTACAATTCAATCTGCTTTTCAGTTTATAAATGATGAACTGGACAAAATATCTCAGGCTGACAAAACTCTCCTTGCGCCTCTGTTAGAGAATGCCCTTTCACACAATATTGTTTATGATGATCAGGCAACAAGGCAATGGACCAAACAATTGATTGATAAAATTTCACTTAACCTTGGACTTGTTCAAAAAGATGAAGTGGTTATTCTGAAGGGTGAAGTAGTGGATGATCAGAAATACCAGAAATTAGAAAGTCTGAAGAATGAAATGAAGAATCAGGAATTCACCGGTTCTTCAAAATGGATGATGTTCCTTGGGCACTTCATTCTTGTGTCACTGGCAATGACAATGCTAATCATGTTTCTCTACCTTTTCCGAAGAGAAATCTACGATGATAACTCAAGAATAGTCTTGCTCATGTTACTCATGCTTCTGATAACGTATATGTTTTTGTGGGCAAGAAAAATCAATGTGTTTGATATGTACATTGTGCCTGTCTGCATTCTGCCGATCATTGTGAGAGCATTTTATGATACACGAACTGCCTTATTCACACATATCGTCACCTTATTGATTATTGGATTTGAAGCTCCGAGTGGATTTGAATTCATGTTCATTCAAACCATTGCAGGGATGGTAGCGATATTCAGTATCGTTAGTATGAGCCGGCGTGTGCAATTTTTCATTTCAGTATTAATGATTTTCCTGTCTTATGCAGTGTCTTTCATCGGTGTCACAATTTTGCACGAAGCAAATTTCCGCACAATCGACTGGATGAATCTGAAATGGTTTCTGGGTAATTCAATCATCACACTTTTTGCATTTCCATTGATCTTTATCTTTGAAAAAGCTTTCGGTTTCTTGTCAGATGTGTCCCTGATGGAGCTTGCCGATTCTAACTCCAAAGTTCTTCGGGAACTCTCGCTGAAAGCTCCCGGAACATTTCAACATTCATTGCAGGTTTCTAATCTGGCTGAAGCCGCAATATTTAAAATAGGCGGAAATCCACTCCTGGTGCGGGCAGGAGCCATGTACCATGACATTGGCAAAATGGAAATGGCATTCTACTTCATCGAAAACCAGAATTCCCGTGTAAACCCTCATGATGATCTTTCTTTCGAAGAAAGCGCCCGGATCATTAAAAGTCATGTCATCAGGGGAGTAGAGAAAGCAAAAAAACACAATATCCCGGATCAGATCATTGATTTCATCCGGACTCACCATGGTACTTCTCTCTTGCAGTATTTTTACCATTCTTACCTGAAAAACTTTCCGGAAAAAGTTCCTGATGAAGATCTTTTTCGTTATCCCGGTCCTTTGCCATTCTCAAAAGAGACTGCAGTTTTAATGATGGCAGATTCTGTTGAAGCTGCAAGCAGAAGCCTGAAACACGCTGATCCGGAATCTATAAACAAACTGGTGGATTCAATCATAGAACATCAGATAGAACAAAACCAATTCGTAAATGCTCCGATAACCCTTAAGGATATCAGTGAAATAAAAAAAATTTTTAAGAAAATGTTGGGGAGCATGTACCATGCAAGAATTGAATACCCTCAATAAATGAACAGGAAGATGTACTTTTGCACATCTTAGCATTAAAAGACGTGCGTTATTTTATTCAGTTAGCTTTTGACGGGAGTCAGTACCATGGATGGCAAATTCAACAAAATGCCCATTCAGTGCAAGCGGAGTTGAATGATGCTCTGGGAAAAATTCTCAGGCAATCTGTTGAAACAACAGGCTGCGGACGAACCGATACCGGAGTACATGCCCGGGATTTTTATGTTCATATGGATGCTCCGGATCTTGATTTATCCAAACACGATTTTGTTCATCAACTGAACTGTATTCTTCCAACTGACATTGCAATAAAAAGAATTATTCCGGTTCATCCTGAT
>CALMQM010000106.1 GCA_937871435.1 uncultured Bacteroidota bacterium
TAATGAATACAATTGAATAAGGTTTTTTGTCTGCCAATACTTCCACACGCATATCATTAATTATCCTGACAGTCTGGGGTTGGCTTGTGGTGTGGTGCAGAATGACTCTATCTTACCAAGGCACAATGATGGAACAATCCCTCATTTTCCCAATTTCAGATTAAAGCAGGTACAAGGCTCTATTTGTGACTCTCTGATTTTCGAAAATACTGCTCCTACGATTTATCAACCGGCCGGATATAATCTCTTTCCAAATCCCGCGAATCGAATTGCATATATTTCATTGTCTGGTTATACTCCGGAGAGTATTCACGTACTTGATATTTATGGCCGTGAAACCAAAATGCCTGTGCAAATCAGCACAACAAATATTGAATTGGATATAACAGGTCTTGCTACCGGATGTTATACTGTGATGTTGTTGAACAATGGTTCTGTTATAACCAGAAAATTAATAAAATATTGATGGTAGCGAGAGCTTTTGAACTGATGGATTGGTTTACATCAAATCCTCATAATTATTATTTATAGGAAGAAAATGCTGTGTTGGTTATATTTAAAAGACAAATGTCTATCTAAGAGACTAAAATCATTTGCAAAACAAATTTAAAATCGGATAAATAGAATTTTCACTTTCAATCCCTATCACTTCAATCTCACTGCTCCAAGAATTTTCATCGATTGTTTGTGCTGAACAAAGGCTGTCCAGCTAAACAATTTTCCGGGAAGAAATCCTTTCAGAGGAATTCCTGCTGAGCCGGATTTTTTTGGATTGTCAACAGAAAACAAAATCCTTACCACGTTATCGTGTTCAAGTGTTTTGCCCGCGTGCAATCCGCCTGTTACTTTACTGCTCACTCTGTTTTCTGAAAATGCTATTCGCAAAATAAAATTCTTGTCCTGCTTCGAACAGGTATAAGATACAAACGCGGTGTCTCTCCTCACAGAATCCAGATTCAACGAAACGGATAACATTGCCGGATTGCTCAACGCTTTGTTCACTGCAACCTTCGCCGATTCCAGCTCATTGGCATTCATTTCAGTTTGTCCGTTAAACACAAGCTGAGGAGTGTACATTTCATTTCCAGGAAGGACGCGGGAATAATTTTCCTGACGGAATGTAAACTGATTTTTAGAATACGGATCCTTCCATCCACCTTTATTCCAATAGTCAACATGGTATTCCAGACAAAAAATATTTTTTTTCGATTGCTCTGCTTCCTGCGACAACGCGCTTTGTATCTTATCGCCTGCCGGACAGCTCGCGCAACTTTCAGAAGTAAATAATTCTACCAAAGCAAATCCAGTCTCCTGCGCATGCAAACCCGAAGCCATCATCAAATAAAATAAAAACAGGAAGACACGAGAGGTCATGTTTGATCAACAGTATTTAATAAAAACATTCTGTTTGCTGAATAAATTAACTCAGGAAATAAACTGAGCCTTTTCCATGTTGAGCCATTCCAAAGCTGTGCCGGATAACAATCGTTCTTTAGTCTGCGCATCATACGGCATAGATTCAATGAGTTTACCCGGTTCTAATTCTCCCAGAGGAAATGGATAATCCGTTCCCAACGCAATCCGGTTGGCTCCCATCAGTTTCACCAGAACATCAAGCATCAACGGATCATGAACGAGTGAATCAAGATAAAATTGTTTCAGGTATTTCCTTGGATTTTCCGGATTGTCGACTGCCACAAGATCCGGACGAACATGAAATCCATGTTCAATACGCCCGATTGTCGCGGGAAAAGAGCCGCCTCCATGTGCAAACGCTACACGCAAATCAGGAAGTCGTTCAAACACTCCGCCGAATATCATCGAGCAAATCGCGAGGGAGGTTTCGGCAGGCATACCTACAAGCCATGGAAGCCAGTACTTCGGCATTTTTTCTTTGCCCATCATTTCCCATGGATGTACAAAAATCGCCGCACCCAATTCCTGCGCAGCCTGAAATACCGGAAATAACTCAGGCGCATTCAGATTCCATTCATTCACATGTGATCCGATCTGCACTCCCTTCAGTCCGATTTTCATACATCGCTCAAGCTCTTTCACTGCAAGCTCCGGAGATTGCAGAGGTAAAGTGCCCAGACCGATAAAACGTTTTGGATAACGATGGATAATATCCGCGAGATGGTCGTTGAGAAACATCGACAAATCCAATGCATGTTCCGCTTTTGCCCAGTAACTAAACATCACCGGAATTGTTGACAACACCTGAACATCCACATGATGGTGCGAACATTCTTTCATGCGCACATCTGCATCCCAACAGTTGTCCTGTATCTCACGAAAAAATTTCCCGTCAATCATCATCTTCGCGCAACAAGGCTTGTGATGATCCAGAGAAATAAATCCTCCATACCCGTATTTTCCTTTTAAGTCGGGAAGATGCTCTGGGATGATATGAGTATGGATATCAATTTTTAGCATTGTTTCTCTTTTGCTTTTCCAGTTTTTCCTTCTGTACTTTTTTTGCCAACACAGCGTATTTGTCAGCGTTTGCTTCATCACCGATATACCGGTAAGTCATCGAAACCAGATTATAAGGATCAGGATAACCCGGATCAACTTCTATCGCCTGGAGAAAATAACCGATGGCAGTTTGGAAAAGTTTGTTTGCCTCCACCATGTATTTGTCTTTATTTGCCGGATCTTTCGCAGCCAATTCCCGCTGACCCTCCGCATAAACGCCATACACACTCGCCATGTTGTTAATGGCATGCGCATAGAAAGGATTGTATTTCGCTGCAAGTTTAAAATGTTCCAGGGCCTCCGGATATTTTCTCTGATTGAACAAGAGATTACCATAATTATTGTGTGTAACCGGATGCGTTGGATTGTTCTCCAGTGCTTTCAAATAATCCTTTTCCGCCTTTGCATAATTATTTTCGGTGTAATAAATATAACCCCGACGCTGATAAGCATCTGCATAACCCGGATAAATCTCAATCGCACGTGATAATATTTTTATGGCTTCATCATAAACGGCTTTTTTCTTCAGACTGTCGAGACCCAGCAATTCTTCTTCTGCCGTGATGTGATTGGCACGATAGAACAACATGTGCGTACTGTTGGGAACTGTTTCAAGGTCATGGTCAAATAAGGTGGTATCGCTTTTCCAGTCGGCATTCCGTGCAACTGTTTTCAAACTGAAAAGAAATGCAATGAAAACCGCGACATATACCGGACGACCGGCAGTTTTCATAAATGCGGAAAGCGAAGAAAATCCGGATTCACTCAGACTATAATTAAATCCGCGTTGAAACATGACAGCCACAGCGAGACAAAATCCTAACGATGGCATAAACAACAAACGCTCTCCGTAATTCGTACCGATCAAAATCAACACATTGCTCACGATGGAAATAGTGATGAAGAAATAGAGGATGCTAAACGAGAGCAAATCTTTCTTTCGGAAACGCAACAGAGCGAAAACCGCCATGGCAAGAAAGAGAATAAACGGAACCAGCACTTTCCAGTCGAACAGCGACAATGCGGGAAATGTATTGAATGAACCATCTGAACAGAGAGTCAGCGGCAACACAAATAATTTGAGATAATATCCAAGGATTGAAATCGCATTTGCTCTTTGCACGAGAATATTATCGATTGCCACAAGTGAATTGTCTACCACCGGAATCGGTAAATCGACATTGCCGAGAATTTTTCTCCGGATAATCAAAAACACTGCGGTCCAGAAAACCAGCACCACACTGCTCCGCACATAGTATTTTGTTTCTGATTCACTGAAGAAGTACAAGATGAGCGGAATGACTGCAAGCCAGGTAATAGCAGATTCTTTGGAAAGAAGAGCAAGGAAAAATGCGAAGCCGGCCGCGATGAGGTAACTAACTTTATTAAGCGTCGCATAACGATAGACCCACAGAGCCGTCAATAAACAAAAGAGCAAGGACATAATTTCATCGCGGCTCTTGATGTTCGCCACCACTTCAGTATGCAAAGGATGAGCGGCAAACAACAAAGCGGTTATGAAAGGCACCAACAGATTTCCTTTCATAAACACACTGAATACATGAAACAGAACCACACAGGTGATAGCAAACCAGATAACATTCATCCAATGTCCGAGCGCCGGATTTCCGGGAGAAAATTGCCACTCCATCGCGAACATCGCTTTGGACAAAGGACGGTACAACTGATAATCATTGATGTTCATCCCTGCACGGTAGCTCGACTGAAAAATTTCACCGATACCGGCAAAGCCTTTTTTCACCATCGTATTTTCGGGCATCAATCCCCAGTCGTCCAGTACATACCAATGTCCGAAAGTATTGGAGTAAAGCAAAAATGCAATGACTCCGATAAAAATGCCGAGTATGAGTTTCACATTGGAAGCCTGCGCCTTCGTCGATTGTTTCCTGGATGATGGTGCAGCTCCTCCCTGCTGCTGTAAGGCAATTTTTTCTTTTCTCGTTAATTTTTTTTGCATAGAATAAACTGTTGCCTGATCTTCAATTTGCAAGCGGTATCAGGACAAAATGATTGATGGAATAATGAATCACTTAACCTCAGACTAATTTTGGCGGGGGTTCCATAATGGTTCCGCAGTTTTTACATGTACGCAGCTGCACATTTTCATAAAACCGATTCATGACAATCGGAAGCTCTTTCACGATATCTGTAAGATCAAGGTATTCTTCGTAAATCTTCTGATTACACTTTTCACAAAACCAGAGGAAGCCATCCTTCATACCATTGCGGCGTTGCACTTCCATCACCAGACCGACTGTGTTCGGTCCACGTTGAGGGCTGTGTGGAACTTTTGCCGGCAACAAAAATATTTCACCTTCTTTAATCAGGATGTCTACCTGTTTTCCGTCTTCTATAATTTTCACGGTAATATCTCCTTCCAGTTGAAAGTAGAATTCTTCCGTTTCGTTATAGTGATAATCTTTCCGTGAATTGGGACCGCCCACAACCATGACGATAAAATCCTGATTCGGTTTGTAAACAACCTGGTTGCCTACCGGTGGTTTGAGGAGATGACGGTTTTCATCAATCCATTTTTTAAAACTGAAAGCGCGGGTTATGGACATAGGAGAAGGTATTAAGTGAGGAGTGTAACGTATTTTTTAAAAGAGGTGAAAAGGAATTTGTACAGAGATCATCTCTTCCTGTTTCACTTATTATCAGATTTTTTTGGTCCGAAAATTTCATTAAACTTTTCTTTGAGTTCACCGGCGAAAGCTTCCGCTTTGACACCGGCTTTCTTAGCCGCTTCTTCGGCTTTATCGCGAAGTCCTTCGAATTTCTCCCGGGCTGCATCACCAAAATTTCCGCCGGCAGCCACTTTATCCAGCTCGTGGTGGAGAATCCCGGGGAATTTGGCCTTCAACTCATTGATAATTGTATCCACCGCTTTTTTCGATTGCTCTTCACTGAGTCCGGCCTTTTCTTTTACCAGATTGACAAGGTATTCCATTGTATTTCTTTTTATGGGATGGGAAGTGTAGATTTGAGGACGGTATCAAGGCTCCTGACGTTGATTTTTTCTACTAAATTCTCCATCGGGAATTGAATCCTCACATCAAATGTAAAGAAATCTCACCAAAAATGAATCTCAATTTATCGGGTAAAAAGGCGATGGTTTGTGGTAGTACTCAGGGCATTGGAAAAGCCTCGGCAATTGAGCTTGCCACCTTGGGTGCAAGTGTAATTCTGGTTGCCCGGAATGAAGAAGAACTGAATCGTGTAAAATCCGAGCTTCCGGGCCCGGGGAATCACAGTTATGTAGTGGCAGATTTTTCAAAGCCCGATGAATTGAAGGTGAAAATCAATGACTATATCCAACAACACGGAACTGTCGACATTCTTGTCAACAATACAGGCGGCCCCAACAGTGGCCTGATCACAGAGGCCAAAACGGATGAGTTCATACAGGCTTTTTCCAGTCATCTTCTCTGCAATCATATCCTGATGCAGGCTGTTTTGGGTGGCATGAAAAAAAACGGTTTCGGAAGAATCATCAACATCATTTCTACTTCGGTAAAAGTTCCCTTGAAAAATCTTGGGGTTTCAAATACAACTCGCGCTGCAGTCGCCAACTGGTCAAAGACGCTCGCCAATGAAGTGGCTCCGTTCGGAATTACGGTGAACAATGTTCTTCCGGGAGCAACGATGACAGCCAGACTGAAGAGTATCGTCGAAGCAAAATCTGCAAAAACCGGAATTTCAAAACAAGAAATAGAACAGGAAATGCTGCGGGAAATTCCGATGCAACGATTTGCAGAAGCCTCAGAAGTGGCCAATGCAGTTGCCTTTCTTGC
This sequence comes from uncultured Bacteroidota bacterium, assembly GCA_937871435.1. Classification (GTDB taxonomy): domain Bacteria; phylum Bacteroidota; class Bacteroidia; order AKYH767-A; family 2013-40CM-41-45; genus JADKJP01. Next base: position 6,294 of record CALMQM010000106.1, read on the forward strand.
CTCTCCGGCTGCCGCGTATATTACCGGAATCAATGTTCCGGTGGATGGAGGTAGAACCGGTTCATTGTAGGAGAGAATTGATTTCAATTACTGTTCGCTAATCAGGAAATAGTTTGACCGCAAATAAATCCGCTCGTGCAAAACAAGGTCCCATCACATTGGTGGTGTTGGCGATTCTGCTGATTTTGTATTTTCTGTTTGGAAGAAACAATCAGAATACACGCATAGATCATCGTGAAAAAGCGTTTCGTCACAATGAAATCAAACTCACAACTCATGCGAAATGCAGAATGGATTGCAGACAAATTGATGAAAACGAGGTGAAAGATATACTTGCCAATGGCAGCATCAATTACAAAAAGAGTGATCTCAAAGACAAACCTTGTCCGACCTATGCGCTGGAAGGAATTACGAAGGACAATCAACGGGTACGCATCGTTGTGGGTGACTGCAACAATGAAGCTGTAATTATCACAGTGATAGATCTGGATCATGAATTCGAATGTTCCTGCGATTAGGTTTAGGAAATGAACTTATTATTGAATGACAATGCAAAAAATTCAGAATTACATCAACGGCGCTTTACATGCGCCTCTCTCCGGACATTATCTTGACAATATCAATCCTTCTACAGGAGAAGTATACAGTCTGATTCCCGATTCCGATGAACGGGATGTGGCATTGGCTACAGAAGCAGCACAGGAAGCATTCCAGGAATGGTCCACAATGCCAAAGGAAAAGAGAAGTCGCCTGCTGATGAAACTCAGCGACCAGATCATGAAAAACCTGGATCGTTTCGCGCTGGCGGAATCGATTGATCAGGGAAAACCATTGTGGTTGTCAAAAACTGTGGACATTCCAAGAGCTGTTGCCAATTTTCATTTCTATGCAACTGCCGCATTACACACACACACCGAATCCCACTCGATGGAAGAAACAGCGTTGAATTATACTCTTCGCACACCGATTGGTGTTGCGGGTTGTATTTCACCCTGGAATCTCCCACTCTATTTATTCACCTGGAAAATTGCGCCTGCTCTCGCGGCGGGATGTACAGTAGTAGCGAAACCAAGCGAGATCACTCCCATGACTGCTTATCTTCTGAGTGAATTGTGTATCGAGATCGGTTTTCCGAAAGGTGTACTTAACATCGTACATGGACTGGGACCGAAAGTAGGAATGGCGATTGTGTCGCATCCAAAAATTCCCGCGATCAGTTTCACCGGAGGTACAAAAACCGGAGAGATCATTGCACGTACTGCGGCACCGATGTTTAAAAAATTATCATTGGAACTGGGAGGGAAAAATCCCAACATCATTTTCGCGGACGCGGATTTTGAAAAAGCAGTTCACACATCCGTTCGTTCCTCTTTCTCCAACCAGGGAGAAATTTGCTTGTGTGGAAGCAGAATTTTTGTGGAGCGTAATATCTATGAAAAATTCAAAGCCGCATTCATCGAAGAAACGAAGAAACTCAAAACAGGTGATCCGCTGAAGGAAGAAAACTGGATTGGCGCGATCGCTTCCAAAGCGCACAAAGAAAAAATTCTCAGCTATATCAAGCTTGCCAAAGAAGAAGGAGGAAAAATTTTGTTGGGAGGAAATGAAATTCATCCGGAAGGAGAATGCAAAAATGGATACTTCATCGAGCCAACCATTATTGAAGGACTTACCCATGATTGCCGTACCAATCAGGAAGAAATATTCGGACCTGTTGTTACAATGATGCCATTTGATACAGAAGAAGAAGTTTTAAAATACGCGAACAGTACGACTTACGGACTTGCCGCGACTTTGTGGACACAAAATCTCAGCAGAACACATCGCATGAGTGCTAAAATTCAGAGCGGAATCATCTGGGTGAACTGCTGGCTGTTGCGCGATCTGAGAACACCATTCGGAGGCATGAAAGGTTCCGGAGTAGGAAGAGAGGGAGGATTCGAAGCATTGAATTTCTTTACCGAAGAACGAAACGTGTGTATCCGATTGTAACAAAATAATTTCTTACCTTACATTCAACTCAATACTAATTTTAAAAAAATACTCATGAAATCCTCTGTCTCTTTTTTAGTCCTGTTCCTGATCACGCGTTGCGTGTTGGCAGGTGGCGCTTACATCGAATATGTACTCACCGGAGAAAATAATGTCAAGACCGGAAATATGTACCTGTATTACCAGGATGGAAATTCACGATCGGAAATGAAAGCGAATATTCCACAAATGCCCGGTGGCGGAATGAGTTTTGTCGTGTTGTATCTGAAAGATTCTCCGGGAAAATCATTTCGCCTTGATGAAAAAAACAAAACATATGTTGAAACCGAATTCAAAGAATCAGGAATGGCGGAATCCGAAGCCAATGATTATGAAGTAACGGTTCTCGGTAAAGAAAAAGTGAATGGCTATTCCTGTACTCATCTCACCATCAAGAAAAAGACAAGTGCTTTCCAGGAAGAAATGTGGACAACTACTGAGATTAAAGATTTTGAAAAGTATAAGGATGTCAACAGTAAGTACACGACCAAAGGAATGTACAAAGCCCTGAAAGATAATGGTGCAGACGGATTTCCTGTTAGAATGAAAACAACAGAACGTTCACACAACATGGTAATTGACCTGGTGAAAGCTGAAAGCCGGGAAAATCCTGCTTCCCTGTTTAGTCTGGATGGCTATGCAAAATCAACTGCTCCTGCAGCTACACCCGGCGGAGATCAGATGAAAGACATGATTCAGAAAATCCAGAACATGACTCCGGAAGAGCGTCAGAAGTACATGCAACAAATGCAGGAACAGTCACAGCCGCACAAATAATCTATCTATTCAGTATAAACAAAAAGGACTCACGCGTTTTGCATGAGTCCTTTTTGTTTGGCAGAATCAGGAATTCTTTTTCTGTGATTCTATCCATCTATTTATTTTTTCTTCCAGTATTGAAAGAGGTAAACCACCTGTATCCAGCACTGCATCATGAAATCCTGCAAGTGTAAATTTATCACCCAATTCCTTCTCTGCTTTGGAACGGAGCTCACGGATTTTCAGCTGTCCGATTTTATAACCAAGCGCTTGTCCGGGATACGCCATGTACCTTTCTATTTCACTCGTGATCGCTTCTTTACTCTCACCTTCATTCTCGAGAGAAAATTCTATCGCCTGCTCACGAGTCCAGCCTTTCAGATGCATTCCTACATCCACCACCAGGCGAATCGCCCTGTGCATTTCTTCACTCAGTGAAGCAAAATACTGGTAAGGATCTTTGTATAAACCAAGTTCTGATCCTAAGGATTCAGTATACAATGCCCAGCCTTCCACATACGCGCCATAAATCAGAAAACGCCGGAACTCAGGAAGTGATTCGTTTTCCTGTGCAAGAGATATCTGATAGTGATGTCCGGGAATTGCTTCGTGTAAAAACAAATCTTCCATACCGAAAGTGTTGAACTTTTTCGGATCGGGAATGGGTGTATAAAATATTCCGGGTCTTGATCCATCCGGTGTTCCCTGATTGTATTCGGCACTTGCGCTGGCTTCACGGAATTTTTCTGTTTCCCGTATTTCAAATTTCGCCTTCGGTACTTTGTTGAACAATTTACTCAATTGCGGTTTCATGGCTTCATGGATAGAACGGAATGAATCCAACACCTGCACCGGAGTCGTGAACGGGAAAAATTTCTTATCGGTATTGAGATAGGTGAAGAAAGATTTCAGATCACCCTTGTATCCCGTTCCGTCCTTTCCTTTTTCCATTTCGCCGCGTATCCTTTTGACTTCTGATTGTCCTAATTCAAAAATGGAATCAGGACTTATTGTTGTAGTAGTATAAAGTTGCGCGAGATAATTGTACAATTCCTTTCCCTGGGGAATGTTCCCTATTCCTGCTTTATCAGTACAAGCTGCGATGTATTCATTTTTAATGAAATCATACAGTTTTTGGTACGAAGGAATGATCTGAGTCATGATCGCCACCTGGTACAATGAATCAATGTGAGCTTTCTCTTCTTTGGTAAATTCCTTTGGCATATTGGTAACAGGCATGTAGAAAAGGCTTTTCTTCACATCTTTTACCAACATATCCTGCAATTGCGGCAGTACCCTCTCCATGAGAATTTTATTTTGCACCACTCCTTCTTTCATTCCCACACGCATATTGGCAATCGCAGTATCACACCATTCATAAAATCCTTTCACGCGCCCCAACCAGTCGTTATAATCTTTCACAGTCTTGAATGGTTGTGCACTTTGTCCGGAACCAAGTTGTCCAATGGTGAGTGTCATGCAACTGAATTGATTGATCGGCATCAGGTAATCTTTGAAACTCATTCCCTTCAAACCCATCTCCATTTCATATTTCAGAATTTCGTAGCTGTAACGATCCGATTCTGATAAATTATCCGGATTGAATTTTCCCAGACTATCGAGAATGGATTGATAAAAAGTTTTCACTTTATCTCTGTATGCCATACTGAGATCATTCGGTAATATGTCGTTATACCGGTTATCGCCCTGCAGAGTGGCTTCAAGCGGACTGAGCTTCAATCTTTCCTGCTGATACTCTTCAAAAAACTTTTTGATCTCCTGACTTTGATCTTTTTGTTCCATTGTTTTTGAATTGCCGGAGTTACAAGCAGACAATGCCGCGAACCCGAAGGCCAATAGTAATGCTTTGAATTTCATAGAATCGATTTGATCGTGAAATTACAAAGATTTGTTTCACGCAAGCGGGAAATTGAAGATGACTCGAACGAAATCCAGCCTTTGGATAAAACTTTACAATAATTTAAGGTAAAGTGTTACCAAGTGTTAAACGAATTTGTTCCAAAAAGCAATGCTTATTACCCCGAACGAAAAAACTACTTCAGTTTCACTTTAAATTTTTCACTCATCTTGTTGAGTTGTTCCTCACTAACCTCATGAATATTTTTTCCATCATGGAATTTTTCAACGGTGACAACAAAAAGTTTGTAAGAAAATTCTTTTGCGAGCAGAATGTAAGGTTGCATTTCCCAATCCATCGAAAATACATTATCGACAATAATTTTAGGTTTCCCTTCTTCCATCGCCGCGCGTGTGTTGAATTCGCATTGTTGATAGGCCAGATGATTTTTATCGAACTGAAATTTGTATTCACCTGTTTGAGTATTAGTGAAAAAATCATCAATTGAAAAAACAGGAACAGTCCCATTCTCACTTAACAAAGCTGCCAGCGTGGATTTCCCACTTCCGGGCAATCCACGCAACAACAACAAGGATGGAACGAGTTTATTCATAAACTGTTTTAATCACTCTACCTGAATAACAAGCATTCAAACTAAATTACTCCTTGATTTGATCAAAAGTTTCTTCATCAGAATTTTGCCGTCAACTGCATTTGAATAGTGCGGGGTGATTCTATTTTCAATGGTCTGAGTGAATAGGAAAGATTTCCCACATTCGCGCTGATGAGTGACAAACTAAAATGAGTATTCACATCTACCCGAATTCGTGCGTCACATACCGTTGTGCCTTTGTGATGATCCTCTCTGTACTTGCGAATTCCGGTTGGCAGGCGATACGGAACATCAATGTCATAAAATACTTTGTCGATGTTTTGCATAAAACTATAATAGTTTACGCTAAATCCCAGACTGATCATTCTCCAGGTAATTTCGATATCACCTTTTATTGTTTTTTTGAATCTGTATTTTAAAATATTGTCAGTAGTATCTGTACTTGTACTAAGATAACTCAATTGTGTTGGGATAAAACCCGGACTTGGATTGTCAACAGCATAAATATATTCCCGTTCAAGTGCCTCAGGCAAAGTACTCATATAGCCGGCCATGAATGTCAAAGACCAATCCTTGCTCAGTTTTCCTTTTCCTGCAAGAGTAAATTCAATTCCACGAACTCTGGTTTTACCGGTATTTACAAATTTAAATCCCGCTGAATCGGGGCGCCACAATGCATAAGTATACTCAATGGTATTGTAATAGTATTCCTGAAATACAGAAGCATCTATAAATCCATACACATTTCTGATTTTGAATCCTTGCTTCAAACCAATCTCCGCGCTGTTACTTGTCTCCGGTTTCAGATCCGGATTTGGGAAGACGGAAATTCCACCAACGCTCGTGAAAATAAATTTCTCCGTGATTGTAGGATAACGATAGCCTTCTCCATACGATGCTCTGAAGAATGTTCCTTTAGAAATTGCTACTGACAATCCTCCACGCAACAAGGAATGAAATTTTCCATTTTCGTTGTTAATGGAAAAATACTCTCCGCGATAGCCGGCTGAAAGATGGATAAGATCAAAAAGTTTTTTCTCAAATTGCGCATACCCGGAATAATTCTTCATTGTGTTATCCGGATGTCCGCTGGCGGAATACAATTCAGCATGGGATGAAACACCGTTGTAAACCAATCCTCCCGTAAAACGCAATGATTTCAGACGTATCAGTTCTTTTGACAGACGGTATTCTCCATACATCACAGTACTTGCATTCGACTGACTGTTGCTGTTATTTACATCATTTCCGAAAATCCGTGCATGCAATTCATGTTTCAATCCACTGCGTGAAAAGTATGTGAGGAACGGATCAACATAATACATGTTGGATTTGGAAATGGTCATCGTCCCTGGAAATGCTCTGTACATCCCTGAACTGTCGTTGAGCCAGATTAAAGTAAAATTATCGTGCGATTGAAAAACATTCGCGTTGATTCCAAATGCAAGTCCTTTTATTTTTTCAGGTCGATAGCGGACAGAAAGATTGACCCGGCCTAAACGCGTCCCGACATCTTTGTCACTTAAAGTCGTATCAACAGGCACTGCAATGTATTTTACAGGCAATGCCGGTCCGATAAAATTGTGGTCCTGCAAAACTCTTCCGCTGATGGTAAAATCCAGATTGCGTTTCTTCAGTAATTGAGTGGAATGAAGAAAAGAAAAACCCGACTGTGAAGCTGCACCTTTCCACCATTTCGCTCCGGCTACATCCGGAGCATCATACTGGCCATAGTACAGTTCCGCCTTGGTTTGCGTTTTCTCTTTAGGATAGGTTGTACGTACATGAATGATTCCACTCAAAGCAGAAGATCCATACAAAACAGATGAAGCTCCTTTTATGATTTCTATCTGCTCCACATTTTCAATCGGAATAAACGACCACTCAGGTCTGCCCTGATCTCCTACAAGAATGGGAATGTCATCGATTAATATCCCGACTCTGCTTCCAACACCAAAAGAAAAACCACTGCCAGATCTGATTTGTGGTTCACCATCCAATACCGTAAGCCCCGGAACAGAATTCAGTACTGTACTAATGTTGGTTGTATTCTTACTTTCCATCAAAGCAGGCTTTACCAATTCCATGGAGACAGTAAGTTCTTCCAATTTCTGCTCGTACTTTCCTGCTGAAACGACAACTGCGTCCAACAGTTTTGAAAGAGGTTGTAACAAAATGTTGTGTTGCACAAAGCTTCCTTCAGCTATATGCACAATGAATGTATCCGTCTTCATGCCAAGAAGAACACACAACAGCGTGTGCTGTCCGGCCACTAAGTTCAGTGAATAATTTCCATCCGCATCCGACACAACAGCATGTCCCGGATCATTGATATCAAACACCAAAGCACCTGTTATCGTCTCTGAGTATTCCGCACTGTGAACACTTCCTTTCACCCCGGAATCCGCATGAGCATGCATGAATGGGTTCAGCAACATGAACAAGAAGATAATAAAGATTCTTGTCCGGATTGTGCGCGTTGAATTGGACTTCATTCTACAGAAAAAAAACAAATCAATTGATGACGAATCTACCTGAACCGGAATTCAATTCAGCTTTGCTTTCTAATTGATAGATGTATACACCCGGTGATAAAAAAGGCAGGGAAAGAAAATTTGTCTCCTGCAGCATTGATTCATATACATTCTGTCCGACCTCATTGTACACGCGGAGACGATTTCCTTTGACGGTGCCCGAGGAAAAATACAATCCATGATCTGCTGAAGAATAAAAAACCTGTTGTATCGGAATTGTTAGCAATGGAGCAACGGCCGTTGAATTAAAAATCAATTGCAGATCATCCACATACATGGTACTGTTTACAACAGAAGTATATCCTGCACTGGATGATAACGTCGTTCTGGATATTGATGGCGTGTTTGAATTTCTGTACACAATCGGAACAGAAAAATAGGTATACGTTGAAACTGATGTTGTAGGTGTTGTAAAATCAGCTAATCCTACTGTATCATTCGCATTATCCAACAAAACAAAATCAACAAAACCATTGTCGCCACTTACCGGTGTACATTTGAACCAGCCTGTAATGCTGTCTGGTCGCAGGGAATATGCAATTCCTCCGGTAATCGTCTGGTTTTGCACATCAATTGTTCCGGTAGTTGCCAAACCATTTGCTGTTTGTCCGAAAACAGATTTCGTGGTAAGTTTTATAGCGAAAGAACCTGAATGCACATCCGCGCCACTGGCCTTGGTAGCAGTAAGCACACCAACAAATGCCGTAGACGGATTCAAAGTATGCCAGTTGTCGGGATCTTCATAGTTACTCACCGTTGTCCAGTTCTCAAAACCCGGATTTGGCAATGCAATTTGTGCCTGTACGCCAAGCGTTAGAATAAGGAGCTGGAATAAAAGTAACGATTTGATCATACAATCAGCTTAATTTGATTAGTTGACAGTTATTTTAAACGGAACAACAGTTTCGTTTAGGTTCAGTGGCAATTCACCCGGACAAGATAACCATTCTGTCGGATAAATATAATACCAAAAGAAATGCAATATGCTGAAATCTCATTAGGAACAGACAACTTTGGATAGTCCGGCATCCACCAACGTTTTATCGGAAGAATCCTACCATTCACATCATTCTTTTGTCATTTCAATTCAATCTTATGCTATTGCAGAGTACAAGTAGTACCTTTGAAATTAAACCCCTCATAGTATGAATAAACGTATACCATCATTCATTCTCTTTTTGATTTTGTTTACTAATTCAGTAAAATCTCAAACTGTACTTTTCACGGTGATTGATTCAGTTCCTCCGGGCGCTTATGGTACTGCTGCATGGGGAGATTTCGACAACGACGGATGGAAAGATCTCGCCTACCTCACTCAGGCGATTCCATTCACTATCTGCAAAATTTATCACAACGTAAACAATCACATGGTTGAAGTGAACCAGCACTTCCCTTTGTTATTCAATCCTGCTGCAAAATGGGCTGATTTAAACAATGATGGATTCGAGGATCTTGTAGTGAACGGGATGGACTCAACAGGTTCAGGCAGTACATATATTTATGAAAGCAATGGCAATGGTACTTTTAATTCCATCAGTAACACAGTCACCGGCTTTTCTGCGGGAAGTGTGGATATTGCAGACATGAATCGGGATGGATTGAAAGACCTTGCTGTAACCGGATTTGACTCCAATGGATTTGAACAGGCATACATTTTCAGGAACAATGGCAATTTCAATTTCAGCAATACAGGCACTGTTCTGGAAGGAATTCATTTCGGAGAATTAAAGTGGGGCGATTTTGACAACGACAGTCTGCCTGATCTGGCCATCAACGGAATCGGACTTATGGATCAGCGACTTCGTTTGTATCACAATCTGGGGAATGATAGTTTCGCTGTGCTCCCGGTTACATATCCCGGAACATCCGGAACATTTGACTGGCTTGATTACAACAATGATGGCCTGCTTGATTTTTTTATCACAGGAACAGACAGTACTTTTTCCGGCAACATCACTCAACTGTACAGAAATGACGGGAATGGAAATTTTAATTCCGACACATGTAACATTCCACAATTTGGCGAACCAAGCGCTGCTTGTCTGGCGGATTTCAACAACGATTCTTTAACAGATATTTGCCTGATTGGTGGCACTCAGGATTTTCCGATCAGTAATTCAGGAATTTTCTATGGCACCGGTACTTCACTTTTTTCACTCTTTACAGGACCTTATCGTGCCGATATACTGAATATGTCATTGGATGCCGCGGACATCGATAATGATGGCGATGAAGATTTAATTCTGAGCAATTACATATTGAGAAATGATGGTGTTGTTGCGGGAGTAAATGATGTTGAAAAAGCGATGTCTTCTTTCTCTGTATACCCTAACCCGGCACAGGATGAAATGGTTTTGTCCGGAGTTCATACAGGTGATTTGATCACTATATTTAATGCAGAAGGAAAAATAATAGAAACATTTCCTTTTGATGAAAAGATTCAGTCGCTGTCTATTTTAAATTTCACACAAGGATTTTATTTTGTTACATGTATGAATAAATCCGGTGAATTGAAAAGCCAAAAGATTTTTGTTGGCCGTTGATCACTCTGGCATTGGATTTTTTTCTTCTTTTGCATGAGTTACACTCGTATGGCATTTCTGGAAAAAAATTTAGTGATTAAAAACTCATCTTTACCCGGAGCAGGAAAAGGATTATTTACGAAAATTGATATTCCCAAAGGAACACGGATCGTTGAATACAAAGGTCGCCTGCAACCCTGGAAAGATTTGAAAAAGGAAGATGGTTACAATGCATATATTTTTCGCATCAACAACAGAATTGCAATAAATGCTTTGCCTTACAAAAAAGCCATGGGCAGATTCGCAAATGATGCTCAGGGCTTGTCGCGTATTCCGGGTCTGAAAAACAATTCGGAATACAATGTAGAAAATCGATCCTGCTATATCGACTCTATTCGGGATATAAAAAAAGGAGAGGAGATATTTGTTGGTTACGGAAAAGAATTCTGGGATCTCATCCGCAAAATCAGGAAGGAAAAGCTAAAGAAAAATAAGTCCGGGAAAAGCAGGAAATAATTTTTTTCACAGAATGAAAATTGTTCGTTACAAAACCACAATTCTCAAGTTTAAAAAACACGGAGAAAAAACCGGCTGGACTTACATCGTAATTCCTGTGGACATCGCGGCAAAATTGTATCCGGGTAATAAAAAATCATTTCGTGTGAAAGGGAAACTGGATGATTTTGAAATCAGTGGAATCGCTCTGATTCCAATGGGGAAAGGTGAATTTATCATGCCATTAAATGCTCAACTCCGCAAAGGAATCGGAAAAAGAGATGGCGCAATATTAATGGTAAGTTTGCAAAGAGATGATTCGGAACGGGTATTAGATAAAGAATTTATGGAATGTCTTGCCGAGGATCCGGATGCATTGGCATATTTTAATTCCCTTCCAGGATCACATCAAAATTATTTTTCGAAATGGATCGCAAGTGCTAAGTCGGAAGAAACAAAAGCGCGCCGAATTGCCAGAAGCCTGAATGCTTTATCCAAAAATATGGGCTACCCTGAAATGCTCAGAGCTGAAAAGCAGGCAAGAAAAGCATTGGAATAAAAATGAAATGCAATCCGAAAGTTTTTTCGGACAGATAATCATTTATGGTATTTCACAAATTTTGTTTTACCGGAAAACTCATCTGATGAAACCTGCAGATAATACACTCCTTCAGGAATTTGTTTGATGTTGATGGTAGTGTGTACCACACCCTTATGAAAATCTTTATACTCTTCCATCACCTTATTTCCCAACACATCAAGTAGCTGGAGCAACACTTTACTGTTTTCAGCTAATTCAAAATCAGCCTGAATTATTTCAAAAGCAGGATTCGGGAAAATATTAATTACATCCGTCGTTTCATTGTATTTGATGGCAACGAGATCAGAAGTAGTAAACATTCCGTCAAAGTCTACCTGCTTGAGGCGATAGTATGAAATGCCCTTATACGGTTCTTTGTCAAGAAAAGAATACGATTTTATTTCCGAAGAATTTCCTGAACCATCAACCGTACCTGCAGTTTGAAAATGAATTCCGTCCTTACTTTTTTCAACGAGGAAATAATCATTGTTTGTTTCTGTAGCCGTTTTCCATACACACTGAACTCCCTGAGAAACGACATGAGCATCAAACATCAACAATTCTATCGGCAATGGAGAAGTACTCTGAGCTGTGGCGAAATCACCAAAGTCACTCATGGAAGTACGTTGTGTTTGCGTAACAGTACTCGTGAGGACACATGAGCCATCCAATCCCCACGGACCTGAGCCGGAAGGAATTCTTTTCATGACTGTCCATCCTCCCGGAGAAGCCGCATTGGTATAACTTCTGTTGAACAATGTCATATCATACACACCGGTTCCTGCATTCGCTGTCGGAGCAAGTGTCCAGAATCCATGATTCAAAGCCTGATTCAGTGCATAGTTGGCAAAGGTGCACTCACTGGATACCGGTCCGTTTGGCACTGCACCGAAGTTGCTGAAATACGCGAGTATTTCCGGAATTTGAGTCGGAGCAGTGAAATTGATTCGCGCAAGCTCATATCCTCTGGCCGAATTACCAACCGGAAAATCATAAATACCTGTTGCATTCGTATTCAGAAAGCGGCGCAGATTGCCTTCTACATAACTGGTGATGTTGCCTGCAGTAACTGCTGTGTTAGCAGGATTACTTACCACAACTTCACGAATTCCGGTTACTATTTTACCGGAAGTCAGGGTAAGATTTCCTGCAACATTCATATTGTTGAATGCGCCTGCTCCTAACAACAGGGAGAATGCTCCCGTTTGATTCATCTGAACATCATTGAATATTATTTCTTCCACCAGGTTTGTGAAATTCTGATTGGCGCTTCCATTAAAGATATATGTAGTTCCTGTAGCCGGGCTCAGGTGAGTTGTGGATCCGTTCGCGTTGTATAGATTTCTTGCCACACGAATGGTTTGAGCATTGGGATCAAAGAATCCGGTCTTCAAAGAATCATTTTCCTTAATTGTTATTCCTGTATTTAACAACAAGGTTCCTGATGGCTTTTCCATCGTGAAGTTGGCAAAACCGTTTGCTCCGTTGAAATTTCCTGAGATCGTTTGTGTTCCTGAGCCAACAAATTTTACTGTTGATCCCGGTAATGCTATGAATGATCCGTTGTTGGTGAAATCACCACATACTGACAGAGTCACATTTGGATTGATAGTGAGTGATGCTCCCGGATTGATAGTAATGCTGTTCACTGTTTGATTCGCGAGCACAGCAGGCTGATTGACAGAAGTCGCATTGATGATCGCATCCACAGCGCAATTCGGAATATTGCAGGCTCCCCAGTTTCCGGTTACTCCCCAACTTGTATTGGTTCCACCCAGCCATGTCATTGTTCCGGGCGTTGCTGAATAGTTCACCGGATCAGGAACACTGCTGAAGTTAAGAGTAAATCCACTGGTACTGTTGGTATAATTGCTGACAACAAGTAAATACACCTGCCCGGCTAACACATTGATTCCGGATTCATAAGAACCATTGAATCCCGGATATGCTCCCGGTGAATTGCCTGTTCCGCTACATCCGGTTACTCCGAGTGCGCTGTAATTACAACGTGTTGGGTTAGTGGATGGCAATTGAGAACACTGTAAACCACTGGATCCGATTTCCCATATTGCAAAATCATAATCGGTACTTGTTGTACTCGGCGCACCCAGCCAGTCATTCGGTACGATATCAAATTCAAGAGTTCCATCAACACCAATTGGAATTGTATACCATGCTGATGCACGCTCTCCTGAATTCAAGCAATTTAGTCCATTCGAAAAATCACAGGAATTACCGAATGCAGAGTAGCCCGGATTCCCGACATTGATACTGTTCTGGCAAACCGGAGCCGGAGAAGTACATTCCTGACCATAAACAGAAGGTAAACCTGTTGTTCCGTCTACCGCGAGAATTCCAAAAGTTCCGGTCATATCATTCTCACCATCGATACGGATGTAATATGTATTACCCGCGGTGAGTCCGGTGACATTCAATTGTGAGTTGTTCGTTGAATTTGATCCGCAAGAAATATCCTGATTGCATGAACTTCCGGTAGGTGCAACCTGAGTCAGACTTCCACAAGCTCCCTGATATAAGGCAATCTGAGTATTTGATAAAGTTCCCAAAAAAGTTTTGATGATCAGACTTGTTCCGGTTGGAACTACTTTGTACCATACCGTATTCAACTCCCCACCGGTCCAACAAGATGGAGCTGCCGGCTCCAGCAAACCACTCGAGCAACTGTTGTTTCCTGTTGTGTTTACTCCAAGGGGAAGATTCAATGCATTGCAAGGAAAGTCGTTCGGTGAAGTGGTAGAAGAAGTTGTAATACTCAAATCAAAATTCACAGAACTTGGCGGATCCCATGAATCAACTATGATATAATATGTCCCTGCGCCAGGCAATGAAAAATTTCCTGCCACATTTCCTCCGCCAATATAACCAAGACAATTTGCTCCTACCGATCCCGGACAATTTTCATAAAGAAGAAATCCAGCTTGTGTTGAGGATGTATTATTTAATACAATACGTATACATTCTGAACCGACAGCTGTGTATGCAAATACCATATCCTCTCCACTCTCATATAGTGATGCGCAAGAACCGAGACTGGCATTATTGTAATCATTTCCCTTACACTGTGTGGTTTGGTTCGTCACAGAAAATGGCAGTGACGGTACCGGAATCGCATTCGCGCAAGTGGAGCCGGGCGCACCACCGGGAGAAGGCGCGGATATCGTGATAGAATAATTATTCAGATTGGAGCCGCTGTTTCGATCTACAACAAGGTAATAAGTGTGTCCGACCAACACATTGGCACACAAAAACTGATTGCCTGAGTTACTTTGAGAATAATCAACACAGCTTCCTCCTTGTCCGATAAAAGGACAACCATCATACAACATGATTCCCACATTCGAGCTTCCGCTTGTAAGTGAGATGGATAAATTTCCACTCACCGCAGGAGAAAAAATAAATACTTCGTCGAGTCCCTGATAATAATTACTGTTGCCACATACCACCGCGTTCAACGCCGTGATATCATTTCCTTTTCCGTTTGTTGTGCGTCCGCTTGAAGTATAAGGCAACGAAGGTACATTGACTACACCTCCGCCCAAACTTGCCGGACATGTTGGAATCACCGGAGAAGTAATACAAATGCTAAACTCATAATCGCCGGGTGCTCCTGATCCATAATCATAGACACGGATGAAATATGTATTTCCCGCAACAAGATTACTGTATGTCAGTGTTTCCACAGCGCCATCACCTGTCAGGTCAGCGCAGGCAAGACTGGTCAGTGAACCACATGGGCCACCAAGTAGTTCTACCACAGCATTAAAATTCGGCGCGCCGTCGACGGTGATCACGTGCTGAATCTGTGTAGCGGTAAATGAATACCAAACATCATCGTTAGCTGTACCGGAACATCCTGTAGCAGGTGTGGAAGCCGTAGCTCCAAAAACTCTGGAACAGGTAGCCACGCAGGATGCGCCCACAGCTCCCGGAACAAGTGGTGTTGCTGTAGCACAATTGTCATTCGTTATGGAAGTCAGAACATCTATTGTTCCATCCATGTCGTTGTTTGTATTCCCTCCGCTGTTCACCCGAATTACACGAATGTAATAGGTTGTACCAACGGTTGTGGCAAATGTCAGAGTTTCGGTAACTCCGTTACCACCCGCATTCACACAACCCAATTCTGTCATAGAACCACAACTGCCGCTGTATACAGCAAGTGCTACATTTCGGTTATTTTCAACTGTTGCAACAATGGAAGAAGAATTGGCTGTAGCCACAAAGCGAAACCACCCGTCTCTTCGGTTGTTTCCGGAGGTAACACATGCAGTATTGTTTGAAACATTGGAAGTATTGTCAACACTCCAACTCTGATCAATGGTATAATTCGTAGCCCCGGTACATGGATTCACCGAAAGTGTCGGCACACTGTTTTGCGGACAAAGATTATTTGTTTGGGCAAATAAATTATTTGTCAGAAATAAAAGAGTATAACTAAAAAGGTTGAGTAAAAATTTAACAGTTTTCATGGGGTGGGCTAAGTCGGAGGTAAATAATTTTTACATCGGTTGATTATTTAATTATCGATTTCACGGTTACCACTTCGTATTTACTGCGGATAAGAGAAATGTCTCTTGTTGTCAGTGGTTCTACCGGAGAATTTATTTCCTGATTACGGATGATATTCACAATCTGATTTTCATTCTGAATAATTGCCGGGTTGTAAGTAATAATCATCGTTCCTACTTCATAACATGCTTCCACACGCAGGATTCCTGCAACCTGCGTCAATGCTGATTCGACAATCACCGCTGTCTTATCCGAGAGCAATGGCATTCTCAATAAAAGTTCCTGCTGTTGATCCGGAGAAACAACAGCTGCTTTGTTCTGCGCGTCCACCTGAACGTGTGCAAACAAGAAGAAACTGAAAATGAATAGAATGAAGACTTTGTGCATAATACAGAGTGATGCTTATAGGGTCAAACGGCAAACAAATATTTCAGATCAATAAATTTTATTGAAAGTCTTACACTTTCTTAATCAAAAATCCAGAATTAGTCATTAGACCAAAAATACAGTAAAATCAAGCCTCTCAGAGGGTTGGATCTGTTAAAGCCGCGCCAATTGGGCGAATGAAGCATTTTACTTGGTGAAATGCCCGTCAATCAAGGGTTTTAGGCTATCATGTGTTAATTAATTGTATCTGAGGTGTGAAAAAATCAATCTGAAAAAGTAATTCAGAGTATTTCATTTAAAAACACATGTAAATCTTTCAGTTTCAAAAAACATAAAAAAAGAGGTGAAGACGATTTGTCTCCACCTCTCCTGGTTAAACGGAAATTGTTTATTCTATTTTATTTTGTCACTGCAAAGTGATGCATCTTTTTGACAGTACCATTATCAATGACAATGGAATACATTCCTTTTGAAAATCCATCAAGAGAAATGATCATGTTATTTTCACTCACAATACGTTGGTACACTTCCTGACCGGTAACATCGTAAATGTGAATCATCGCTCCTGTAAACGCACTTGCAGTTTGAACATGCAGGTTTTCATTAGCGGGATTCGGATATATGATCAATGCGTTTTCTGAATTCAACGAATTTATTCCTACTGAAGTGACAGTGTAAGCAGGTGATGTTCCTTCGCATCCACTTGCATCTGTTACAACCACAGTGTAATCACCGATTACAAGCGGCTCCCATGTATCAGTAGTTGCTCCATTGATGAGCGTTCCGTCAACATACCACTGATAAGAAACGCCTCCCGATGTTGTGAGAGCTGTACCATTTACGGTAATAACCGGTGTTGGCGCTGCATTTACTCCCACTGTTGTCATAGCTACAGAAGTACAACCATGATCATCAGTAATAGTTACAGTAAAATCTGTTGTTGCAGTAAGAGTGGCTGTCGGGTTAGGATCTGAAGCAGAGCTTAATCCTGTTGCAGGATCCCAGGCATAAACATACGGAGCGGTTCCTCCGCTTGCAGTTGGAAGTCCGCCAATCTGTACTCCTGCATTTTCACACGTAGAAACAGTTGTTCCTGCATCCGCAATCAATTCGGAAGGTTCTACAATGGTCACTTGTGAAGAATATGTACATCCACCATTGTCGGTGATAGTTACATCATATATTCCGCCAGGCAAATTACTTGCTGTTGCTCCTGAACCTCCGGCAGGTTGCCAGTCATAAGTGTATGGAGCGGCGCCGCCAACTGGTGTAGCAGTTGCAGAACCGTCATTCGCGCCGAAGCAAGTAACATCTGTACTGGAAACAGTGGCATTCAATGATGCACTTTGAGATACATTCGCTGAAGCAGTAAGTGTACAACCATAAGCATCTGTTACTGTTACATCATAAGATCCGGCATTCAAACCTGTAGCTGTTGCAGTAGATTGAGATGGAACAGAATTCCACAGATAAGTGTAAGGAGTGACTCCACCGGTTGGTATAACTGTTACTGTTCCATTCGCATTTCCACAACTCGCATCGGTGGAGGAAGTAGTTGCGTTCAACACAGGAGGTTCGAACACAGAAACAGAGGATGTATGTGTACATCCTGCCGCATCGGTAATTGTTACTATATAAGTTCCGCCTCCAAGGTTTGATGCTGTAGAAGATGATCCACCACTTGGCGACCATGAATAAGTATACGGTGCTGTTCCACCACTTGCCACCACAGAAGCTGATCCGTTGTTTGCTCCATTACAGGTAACATCAGAAGCAGTTGCAGTTCCTGCAACGCTGGTGGTACTCACTGCCAATGTTCTTGCGGTACTGCTTCCGCAGGAATTATCCGCTGTTACAGAAATGTTCCCGCCATTTGCTCCGGCTACTGCAGTAATGGAAGTAGTCGTGGATGTTCCGGACCATCCGGCAGGTAATGTCCATGTATAACTTGTTGCTCCGCTTACTGCTGCAATTGAATAATTGACAGAAGCTCCGGCACATGTAGTAGCACTTCCTGTAATAGTACCAGGCTGTGCGGGTGCTGCACAAGATTGCTCGGTTACAACCAATGATCCTGTGTATACATAATCACCACCTTCATCACCCTGATGATCACCTGCAACGCCGGCGAAATAAAAAGTAATTGTTCCGGCTCCGGCAGCAGGAGCTACCCAGTTAAAATTGAAAGTGTGTGTGTTCGGAGTAAATCCACCATCCAACTGATGTACTACACTTTGACGACTCGCGCCACTAACTGTAGCACTCTTCAATTGTGTCTGTGCAGAATTGGTAATAACCAATGTTCCTGCATTGGTGTTTGCAGCAAGCAAGGCTTCACAACCTAAACCGAATACCGTGCTTCCTGTTCTGGAAACGGTTACACTCATGTTGTAAGTTGTTCCGGGAGTGTATACTCCTCCGGAAATTCCGGAAATAGAAATTGATCCGCCTCCGCTGTTCACCGAGAAATCACCATGGCAACTCACACAAGTTGATTCCCCGGGCGAACCGGTTCTTCCTGCTCTTCCATTGTCGCTCATTTGTTCACTGGTGAACAATGCAATCATGGCAAGCGGTAATAGACTAAAGAGTAATTTTCTAATCATGATTTTAATTTATTTTAATTGGTTAGTTTTAATGGAGAACAACGAATAACATTTTCTCAGAATATCGCCGAGCAATTAAATTACGGATGTAAAAAATTCAATTTGCGCACCGAAGATACCAATCCAAAGCCAATACTGGTGCGACTTTCGTCATGCTACACACTGAAATTCAGTAATTTCATAGATGCTCCAGAATGTTCTGAAGAAAGATCAAGAATGAATATTAAAAATTAAAACTCGCAGGACGAATACATTTTAGTTCCATCATTTATTGCTAATTTAGAATCATTCAAATTAATTCGCTTTTTGTAAAATCTAATTATTCATTAAACATGGAATTCTATAGCATCCGACTCCATCCCGGTAATGATTTGAAACATTCCCTTGATGCATTTGCCACAGATAAAAAACTCGATGCCGCAGCCATCGTAACTTGTGTTGGCAGTCTGACTGTTGCCACCATTCGTTTTGCAGGAAAGGAACAAACCGATTCTGTCCCCGGTCCGCTGGAAATTACTTCTCTCACCGGGACTTTTTCAAAAGAAGGTTCACACTTTCATATTACAGTAACTGATCAGGATGGAAAAGCAAGTGGCGGACATCTAAAAGAAGGATCTATCGTTCGAACTACTGCAGAAATCGTGATTCTGGATCCCGGAAATGTTTTCTATAAAAGAGAAAAAGATGAACAAACCGGATACAATGAATTAGTCATTGTTCCGAAATAAAAATTCATTCCAAAAAAAACGTCCCGGGGAAATCCCCGGGACGTTTTTCATTTTTTTTATCTTTTATCAATCAATGATCAATCTTCTCGATTGAATGTCATCATCGGTAACGAGACGAAGCATGTAGATTCCTTTTGGAAGGTTCGCATCACGTACCGGGAAGTGAACCTGATTTCTTCCTTCAGGCTGATCCATTGTTTCAGCTACTTCAAACACCAGACGACCGCTGAGGTCCATCACATCAATTCTTACTTTGGAAGCTTTTGTCAGATTGTATTCAATCGTCAGTTCATCATGCACAGGATTCGGGAAAATGGTCATAGGATCTGCAATCGGAACATTCATATCCATTCCCGCGCTTGTTCTGAATGAAGGTGAAGGAGTACCTGTTTTCTGAATGGTGAACTGATCCCAAATCGTTCCGGCTGATGTCAGGAATTTTGCATCTAAACGATCACCCTGAACATCGATTACCATACTACCATAATTGGCAACGGAAGATGTATACATCGCGTTGTGAGGATATCCCGTAGTTGTAGCTCCCACTTGTCCTCCTACTCCACAAACAAGATAAACAGTTCCATAGTAGTTCGGAGCAGTTTTCAGGTAAGAACTCGGATAAATTCCGCTACCGGAATTCACCGCCATCGTTGATGCATTAAATGTACTTTCCACACCATAGTGTCCGCGAAGCAACATTGATCTTTCATAAGAATGGCTATGCCCGGCCATCACAAGATCCACTTTCTTACCCTCAAGAATAGGCATAATGTTCGCGCGCATTTCCATCAACTCAATTTCGTTGTCAGAGTTGTGCGATCCTTTCGAATATGGAGGATGGTGGAAATACACAATCGTCCAGCGTTGTGTGTTCGCATTCAAATCATTTGTCAGCCAGGTTGCCATCGCACCATTGGTAGCACGAAATGCGGCATCATAGGATTCCAAAGAAATAAAATGGATGTTCGCGTAATTGAAAGAGTAATATGCTTCAGTACCGGATGCAAGTCCTCCTGCTTCACCATTTTTTGGCATAGTGAAATTATCAAAGTAAGGGCCTGTCTGATTCGTTGCATTTGCTGTATGTAAATCATGATTCCCCGATGTTGGCCACACAACGAATTTTTTAAACTGATATGGATACATGTTGAATACGTTGTTCTGATATTCATTATCTGTTCCGTCACTGTATGCGTTATCACCTAACCACAACCAAACATTTGTGTGTGTGGTTCCTGAATAATTCCGGTAGGCATCACGCACCTGTTTCTGTGCATTGCTTGCAACACCAAAATCACCAAATGCCCAGATTCTCACTGGACCGGTGGATCCTACTGCAGGATTTGTAATAAAATAATTTCCGGTATCGCCTTGCAAAGTAGTAGTAGTTGTACCTACAGAATAATAATATTTTGTGTTCGCAGCCAATCCGACAATCTGAATAATATGCTCAGTCGTAGATGAAGAGTTTGAAACAGCAAGATTTAAATTCGTTGCACTGGTTCCGTATTTCACTTTTGTGTCACTCGCGTTGTTTGTTCTCCAACGAATGTAAATACTGCTGGTAGTTGATAACTGGAGATATGGTCCGCGAGTCACTGCAAGCACTCCTGACAGTGTTTGAAAAATACCGGAGGAAGACCATGTTCCTGCACCGGAAGAACAAACGGATTGTACCTGAAATTCATACCATGTGGATGAAGCGAGCGCGCTCAAAGCTTTTGAAACGGTGGTAGATGAAACTGTTACCCAGTTGCCTGAATAACGAACAGCATACCGGATATTGTAACTCGTTGCACCACTCACAGCTCTCCAGCCAACCGTTGCACTGTTGGATGTAATAGAAGTAGAACTGAAGTAGTACACATCCGCAGTGCCGCAACTTGAAGAAAGTGTTGTGAACGATACTGCCGCACTGTAAGCCTGAGACGGACTGCTGGCGCAGATGCAGCGTACACACCATTCATACTGTGTATTCGGCAACAATCCGGTAATTGTCATACTATGTGCAGAGCCGGGAACTTTCAGCCATACATAATTCGTTGTGTTCTTTACATTGTAGCGAACCTGGAAGCTGTCGGCAGTGACAAGTGTATTCCAGGAGATCGCAGCTGTATTCGCTGTAATCATTCCTGTAACTGTGAGATTAGGTACAACACAACTTACCGACTGATTCAATGTTGTGAAAGACGCTGGTGTTGTTTGATACGAACCACTTGTACCATTCGAACACCAGGTACGAACCTGCCAGTAATACAACGTATTTGGATACAAACCGGTGAGTGTTGTATTCACCGATGTTCCGGGCTTTACAGTTTTATATAAGTAATTAGTCGTTCCACTAATGTAATATCGAACAAGAAAACTGTCGGCTGCTGTCGTTGCCCAATTCAGTTTGGCACCTGTGTTAGTGATATTAGTTGTGCTAAGACCTGCAGGTACATTACATACCGCTTTTACTTCATTTGAATGAAAGAAAAACATGCTCATGATCGCCAATGCAATCATGGATCTGAATGAGAATGCGGAGAACCGTTTCATGTGTGTTTGAATTAAATTTATCGCAGTGTTGGTTCACAAGTTTACGGCTTTTGACCTTGTTAACCAAGCGTTTACACTGGAAATTTCTTCATTTTCACTCCAATAACATCCCTATTCAGATTCATTAAGACTATTTACCACGAATTACTAAACGTTTACCAAAAGAATGCGATGAAAATTCCGGCGCATACATACATTCTATGTTAGTAATTCCATTTGAAAAATCACCTTCCTGTGTGGCGCGAAGTGAATATTCGAACACATAAACTCCTTTTCTGAAATATGAAAAAAAGAAGTTTGTAGCAGCGTCTCTGGTACTTTCATAATATCCCAATCCGTCTTGCCACTTATATTGTGACAAAACATTTTCAGGCTCCAATCCGGATGCACGCATATCTTTCATGTGTACATATTCCATGTCACGATCACTGCGTAATTCAATTCTCACTTTTATTCTGTCACCGATTTTTACAGAAGTTGTATCGGTCACCAATTCCATGACAGGGCCTCTTGGAGAAGTTCTTTCAACAAACAATTCTTTCTTCAAAGACATTGGTGTTTCATGTCCCGTAATCTTATCCAATGACTCCATGTATTGCCAATACATAGCGCCCCATGAAATTCCGGTTGAAGAGGCCGATCTGTTATCAGGAACAATGCGAACTTTTCCCATCTCATTCTTAATGTCATTTCCATTCCAGCTTGTTTTGAAATAACCGGTACCGGCCTCGGCATTTTCCGGAATATCTACTTCTTGTGATCCAACATAAATTTTCGGTTTAGCTGTTTCAGCCAGCCAGTTGTTGCCGCTTAATAACAATGCATAACATGCTTCGGCTGTAGCTTTGGTCGTTTTCCAGTCTTGAGTTTGTTTTTGTCTTAACAACCACACCTTCATAGCATCCACTGATTGTGTGTCTTTTGCTATTTCATTAAATGCTTCGATCAACAATGCCTGAGTTTCTATACTTGCACGTGACCATCCATAACCATTCGTGTTGTTGACCCAATACATTCCGAGCTCTTCTTTGTTCTGTGCATTTTCCTTCAATGAACGGATAATTTCCATAGCACCTTCATGGTCCTTAGTTCTTTCCAAAGTGAGCGCAATCATTCCTTCGAAATATTCTCCGCTTCCAACCCGGAATTTTTTCGCTTGTTTTAAATAATAGTCATATGCATTCTGTACGGTATTCCTCTTTGGAATTTCCGGAAAATAACTTCTTGCATAGAGATAATGCAACTGTTCATTTCCAATATGTACTTTATCCAAATCTGTTTTGCTTTTTTTCAATTCCTCATAATCCTCAACAATTCGTTGATCGAGGTAAAGAATTGCGCGTGAAATCATCTTATCGAGTTCCTGATCATTCTTTAGTGACTGAATTCGGAGGTGATCGAGATGTCCAAGCCCACTGAGAATATGCTGTGTGATATAGCGGTCTTCAGGCATTCCTTCAAACCAGGCCCATGCGCCATTGGGAGTTTGAGCATGCTGCAACTGATGCAATGCTGTTGACAATTCATGACTCATTTTGTTAAGATCAAAAAGCAACCCGATTCTCTTTTTACGTTCACTTTCATCCTGTGCTTCCATTACCCATGGTGTTTCTTCAAGTACAATACTCTTCAACTCCTGGTTTTTTTCCAGATTAGACAAGAATGCGCCGGGAGAAGTAGATTTCCAGGAATCAAATACCGCTTTGATACGAGGTGAAGAATTCGCTACATGTGTAGCGATAGCATTTGCATAATACCTGCTAAATATTTGTTCAGAACATTGATAAGGATATTCCATCATATAAGGCAAAGCCTGCAAAGCAGTCCATGCAGGATTGGATGTGTATTCAAGTGTGAGTCTGATGTTTCTCAGGGAAGGTGAAGCGGAATTTTCCAGTTTAGTAAAATCAAACGTTGCCGGACTATTTCCTCGTTGCCAAAGGGGTAATGATTCCGTCACCAGTTGTTTGTTACTCAGAACAGGAACAGCCTGCTCTTCTCCATCACTGAAATTTCCGGCAGTAGCTATGATCCTGTACGTCACCGCATTTTTTCCTTCCGGAACATCCAGGCTCCACGAAAGCGCGGCGCTCTCCCCTTTTCGTAAAGTAAAATTCTTTACGGGAGAATTATTTGAAAATTCCGCATCCAACGATTTCATGGTGATTGCATCCAACATTTCCAGTCTTGCAGTTCCATGCAAATCAGAATCTGACAAAGAGGTCACTTTTGCAGGGAAAATAATTTTGTCTCCCTCTCTGAAAAAACGCGGAGCATTTGGTGTTACCATTAATTGCTTTTGAGTAACAATTTCTTTTTCCGAAATACCATATTTCAGGTCATGTGTATGCGCGAAGGCCATGAATTTCCATTTCGTTAATGCCTCAGGAGATGTAAATGAAATCAACACATCTCCACTGTCGTTTGTCATCAGCGTTGGATAAAAAAATGCTGTCTCCGACAAGTTCTTTCTGACCATGGTGGAAACAACCGGTGCAGGTGTTTTTGACTGAGCAACACTGTCCTGCACAATCATTTCAGCATTTGCTGCTATTTCCGCTTTTGATTCCATTGGGGCAGCCGGTCCACTCTTTCCGCTCTGATCAGCTATAGAAAAGGAATATCCTGCCCCTGCACCCATAGCAACTCCTTTATACATTCTTTCATATGGTGAATTTTGATATCCAAACCAATTCAATTGATCATATCGGATAAATTCATGTGGTGTGTTTTTCTCAGGTTCCCCTTTCTCATACCACATGGAATTTTGCAATCCAAAAGTCATCGGTCTGAACTGTTGACTACTATAGCGCGTGGAATACACTGAGAAATTCCAGTCGTGCGGAGTAAAATAATCCAGTGAAGCATCATACATGGAAGCTAATAATTCAGCACTTACTTTATCACCGTGAATCCCACTGATACGAATTCTCCATTCCTCCTTTTGTCCGGGGGTTAATTTGGAACGAAACGTTTCATAACTGAATTGAAGCGTTTTATTGTCCCAGGGAACTTTCATGGTATGCGAATGAGTGAATGCCCGTCCATGTTTCATAAAAGTAAAATGTACCGTAAAATTCCCGCGGTATTGTTCTTTCACCGGAATAGAAATCCGTTGCTGATTTCCATTTAACTCAATCCATTCTTTGGAAATAATTGAACCATTTAATTCCGTCTCGTACAATACACTCACATTTTTTTCAGAACATCCGATGAGCACCTGATCATTTTGTCCGGGCACAGCATCATCTTTCAACACATAAAACCAATCTAATGAAGTTACAGGTAAAGATTCCGCACCCGGATCTATCACGGTAAACAATTGTTCCAGTTTTACTTCTTGTCCGTAAATATCTTTTGCTGTTCCATGGAGAAGATATTTCCCGGCTGAAAGATTTTTGTTTCGTAAAAAGATGACAGAATCAGTTGCCGTATTTACAGTCCCTTTCCATACCACCTGTTTCTGTTCCCATGTTGATGCATCATTTTCATTTGCATACACATCATAGGGAAACAATGAAACATATTCTTTTTGGGTATACAGATTTTTATCACACTTTTCCCATAAACGTTCACGTAAAATACGTTGTGGCGCTTTGAGTTCGGAAATTTCCAGTTGAACTGTAGCGGGAATATGTTCACCATTCAGATTTCGGGAAAAAATAACAATTGAATCACGCAGCTCGTTGTTGTAGGTCGTGCTAACGTTAGTACTCAATTCCATCGCCTTGTATGCGGCACTTACTGTGGCATCAGCGCTTCGTGTTTCACCATTCAGATCTGTCACATCTGCATTTATTGCATAAGAAAAGATGGGTTCGTCTTCGAGCGGCAGACTCTCATCCGGCTGAAGCTGAAACGTGACGCTGAATTTTCCACTGCTATCAGTCTGAGTTGTTCCATCCAGCAATTGCACTTCTGGTAATGATGGATAAAAAAACGGTTTCCAGTAACACCAGATCGGATATCTCGCTGATCGCACAACATGAAATTGTACAGTTGCTCCGTCAATCGCCTGCCCGGAATAAGCTGTCGCTTTCCCGGTTACTTTTACTTGTTCACCCAAACGATAACTGTTTTTTATCGCCTCGAATTCGACTTCAAACTTCGGCCGCTTGTATTCTTCTACACGGAAATAACAACTTCCGCTTTTATTCTGAATGCGCATTTGTCCGTTCATACTTCCCTGCGGAGCGATAAACTCTCCATGAAATGTTCCGTTTTCGGAAGTCACAAAATCCTGCTCTGTGATTTTCTGACCGTTTACATCGTAAAATGTGACTGTGGTGTTTTGCTTTGTAATCAGTTGCGCTTCCTCATTTACGCCCTGAACCATGATGCCTTTGAAGTAAATGGTTTGACCGGGCCTGTATATTGACCGATCCGTAAAGAAAAATGTTTGCTCCGGTTTTACCTGTGAAATGCGTGGCGACGGGTATTGATAAAATCCTTCATTCAGATACAGCTTGTCATTTCCGGAAACAAATTCCAGATTGAAATTGCGGTAGTTGTCACCCTGAACAGGAATTCCGATTCTTCCATTTTCATCGGACGTAAAGGTCGCGGCTTGTCTGGTGATGTATTTTCTTGCAGTGTAATTGTACTCTCTCGCAAAAGCTGTCGCCTGCACATCCTTCATCGGTTTCCCGTTCTCACGATTGAAAAGATAAATTTCTATCGTCCCGTTTTCGAGACGTCTCTGTACAAGTCCAATATTGCTGATACGACATTGAGCATACGCGACACTTTTTTTTCCGGAAGTAAAATCTTCAAATGCTGAAACAAGTATCCGGTACTTTCCGGGATCCAATGCCGGGATGGAAATTTCTACAGAGTGATTTTGTTTATCAGAATCCGGAGGCAGAGCTATGTCCCATGCTTTTACTGCTTCCATTTTAAGATACCCGTCAATGCGTTTATCCATCTCCGGTTCTTCCTCATCATCAAACATGGTTTCCGCTTTCACAATTTTCAAAAACAGATGCTGTATGTTTTTGTACGCAACACGTGCCCTGAAAGCATATCCCGGCACATTCACATTCTCGGTAATAAATGAAAGAGATGTTTCATTCAGTTCCTTTTTCAATTCTTTGCATAACATGCCTCCATCGGAATATGGAAAACGTGAAATTGCTTCGGTGCACAAGGCTTCTGCCTGCACCATTTTCCATTTGTATTTTAATTCCTGCTTGTCACTGTATTTTTCTCCTTCTATTTTCAGCAACATGGCTTGCTCATACAACGCCTGTGTACATCCCGGATATTCTTTGTATTGATCCGCGATTTGTTTTAGCGTAATAAAATACAAAGAATCCTTCGTCGGGATAGTCAGTTGATTGTGTACGAATTTTAATCGCTCCAGATCTACATCCAGCAAAGCTCCCGGATGCTGATCATCATGATGGAAATCGATCAATTCCTGATAAAGCGAGATCGCTTTGAATTTAAAATCCGCTGTGTCTTTCGTGGTTAGAATAAAATTCAGAAACATATCCGCCGCATTCAGATAGAACGCGCTGTTCAGCTCAAAGTGATCAGCCGGACGTGTAAGACCGGATTCTTCATTGCTGTAAAAATCAATGGCACGATGAGCAAGGAAATCATATAAAGAAGGCCTGAATTTTCTACCGTCTGTATTTCCTTTTTCCAACACATTATCAAAAATATTGATCTGGGTGTGTTTCGATTCTTCAGCATCTTTCAGGGAAGCTGTGTATTCATTCACTGCTGCATCCACAAACTGAGATGCTGTCCAGGTTTCAATATCCTCATTGGTAAAATTTCGTGTCTCTGTTCTGTGAAGAATTCTGTATCGGTTACGCTGGTAATATTGCCAGTAAATTTCTGCTTTCATGGAATGCAACAATGGGCGTTCCGGAAAGCGTGCATCCTTCAAATCCTGATCAAGATCTTTAATGATCCCCGACATTTCATTTTCTTCATTCGTATACGATTGAAATTTGAGACGGAATATCACTGCCTTCACAAGCTCACTCGCATTGTGTTCCTGTTTCGCTTTCTCGTAAATTTTCATCACTTCCGCCAGCGCTGATTTATTCAACCCTTTTTGTTCAAGTGAATCCACTGTTTTCCAGCCGGAAACAATGGACTTTCCGGGAAGAGCAGATTTAGATGATTTTTTTTGTTGAAAGGCGAGTGTCCAGGTAGTGAACAACAGAATAATGGCACAGAAAAACAGCAGGGATTGCGATGTTCTTGATTTCATCGTGGATTGATTTATTGGAAAACAGATTTGTAGAATGGAGTTTTCCGGTGATGAAGTTCCTAAACAAATTCCATAAAAAGTACATCCGAAACAAAATTGTAAAAAAAATCCCCTGAAGAATATTCTCCGGGGGATGATTTCGTTGTTACGGCTGATTATTCAACCAATACTTTGACAGTCTTTGAAAATGTTCCCGCTTCAATGTGTAACAAATAAAATCCTTTGCTGACATTCGTCAGCTTGAGCTGCTCCCTGTTTTGTCCACCGGCAAGTTTAGCGCTTCGTGATTCCACCACTCTACCCTGGATGTCGGTAAGACTAATAATGCAGGATTCACTACGTACTGTTTCAAACAAGACATTAATTTTATCCTTTGCAGGATTAGGATAGACCAGCCATGCGACTACTGCATCCGGATTATCCACAGCATTGATCACAGTAAGCATTGTGCTATCAGTTGCTGTACATCCATGCAGATCTGTCACCACCACTGTGAATGTATCTGTTGTGCCAACTACAATAGTTTGTGTTGTTTCGCCTGTGCTCCAGGAATAAGAAGCAAAGCCAGGTCCGGGATCAAGAACCAATGTTTGTCCGCTCAAGATGCTCACATTTGCCGCACCCAAATCCACAGTCGGAGGAGTATAAATATCTGCCTGAACAGGTACTCGTCCGCTCCGACAGATATATCCGGCTTCAACATAGAATGTTGTAGGAACATTAATAAATGGAGTCACAAACAATGATCCTGTTCCAACCTGATTACCTCCCGTAGGAGCATCAAACCAGAATATCTGCTCGGTAGATGTTGCATACAATGATGCATAACCGGGACCACAGCTTCCTGAATCTGTTACTGTAGGATCAGGAGGAATAGGATTGATCAAAGCATCCACGGATGAACGCGGACTTGCACATCCTCCGTTTGCTTCCGCAAAGAAAGTTGTAGTGGTCGTGAGCCAGGGTGTAATGAACGTGTAGCCGGTGCCAAGTTGATTTCCTCCGGTGAGCGCGTCGTACCAAATTACAGGATCCGGTGAAGATGCGGTGAGAGCTACCTGTCCATCACCACATCGTGATGCTGAACCAAGTACAGGTGGAGCGGAAGAATTGATGTTCACATTTACTTCTACACGCTGACTTGGACAAATATTTCCTGCTTCAACATAGAAAATTGTATCGTTCGGAATGAATGGAACGATAACCGTCGGACCGGTTCCTACAAGTGCGCCACCTGTCGGCATTGTATACCAATGTATGTCCGCGGTATCACTGGCAGTAAGTGTTACTGATCCGGTTCCGCAACGTGATACATCCTGCGTTACAGGTAATTCTGTGAAATCAAGAATACCTGCTTCAACCGGAATCTGATTGGAAGGACACGATAAACTTGTTTGTGCATAGTATGTAGTGGTTGCATTGAGGAAACTTGTGTTCAATGTGTCTCCAACAGAGATGATATTTCCACCCGGTGCATCAAACCAATAAATTGTGTCTGTAGAGGTAGCTGTTAACATTAAAGAACCCGGACCACATCTGAATACAGGAGTGACTACCGGATCCGGACCTTGTGACACTACAGTTATAACTGTGGAGTCCGATAAAGAGGAGCATCCCTGATAACTTACGTTCACGGCATATGTTCCACCCTGAGTAGCCGTCAATGTAGGGCTTGTTGCTCCGGGAATATTCACATGATTTCTTTGCCACTGATAACTGTATCCGGATATCGCTGTCGCTACAAGTGTAATGCTGTTGCCCGTACAGAAAGTTGTACTTCCGCTCAAAGAAACAGGAACACCAAGGATACTGCTGTATTCGCGTCCGGGAGATCCACCTGCACAACCCGGAAACCAGTTGTTGCCGTCATTCAAATCTCCGGATGCACTAAGCAGCTCGCATGTGTAGCCTCCACCGTCAGGTGTTACAGGCCAAGGCGCGAGGTCCTGGTAATAGAATGACAGATATAGATTGTCCTGATAATTGTACAACCGGATCTGATCTCCTCCGTTGCCGAAATTAAATCCGAGTGGACCGATAACATTGAAGACTCCCGGATGTTGTGCAGAAAATTTAGTCATGTCTTCCGCGACAACAAGATATCCATTGGCCGGAAGTACTGTTCCGAGAGGGAAAGTATATTTATGAAAGTCGTTCTCGTCACGGATGATCCATCCGGTGATGTCTAAATCTGTGCTTCCATAATTGTGCAACTCCAGCCAGTCTCCATCGTCATTTGTCGGACTCGCATTGTAATTGAATTCACTGATAGTGATATGAGGAGAAGTAGAAGATCCTGTAAAGTGAGCAGTAACAGTATTGTTGCTGCTGCTAAAATTCTGAGTAAAGGTTTGGTTGTTATTGTTGCTGCTGTTAATTGTGAAATGATCAAAAGTGTATCCCGGATTAGGGATTGCAGTTACTGTTACCGGATTTCCATTGAAATATACTCCTGTCCATGGAAGTGAAGCAGGAATGATCGTGCTGATCTGAATTCTTCCTGCACCGGATGGTGAAGCATTCAGCGTAATGTTCACCTGTGAGGTCATGTTAAACTGACTCTCGACATAATCTCTCGCTTTGGAAGGACGTCGGCTTACAAAGTTCATCATGTCATCGATGTCATCATGCCAGTCCGAAATGGTTCCTCCCCACAAAGCTTTGTGCGCCACCATATCGTGTTCCATTGAATCCTGAAACTGATGCATCACCGCATCCATTTCTGAATTCTTGAAAATCGTATTCACAAGATCCGCGTATCGGTTGATGAAATATTTTCTGAATGTCGGATTGTCGAGCATTGCACTCAACAGATTTGATGTATAGCTAAATGCTGCCGGATGTAACGCGATATCCAGACGATCGTCATTCACACTTCCTGAATAACCGCAGCCAAAATCCAGGTCATACATCAGGTAATGCCACTTGTTGTCTACCTTCGGTGAACGCCACATTTTGATGTTGTTGGTCCAGTCGCCTATCCAGTCACCATTGTTGTAATAGGTTTCAGCAATGATATAGTCTGCAAAATTTTCCAGATTGAGATAGGAATCCATGTCATTGTAAAACTGCTGCGTAGTGGCATTCGCAGTTGTCGCGTAATTGTACATGCTGAAAAAATCAGCACTGCTTCCGTTTTTTACAGTAATCGTGCTGCCATCTTCCTTAATGTAATCATAGTCACCCTGTTTCAAACCGTAGTTGTGATCAATCCAGTGATGATCGTGATTTTCATGAATTGTGAACACACCCCAATATTCTCCGTTAAGAAACATCACCGCGGGTTCTGTTCCGATATATCCGGAATGTGTGTTCTTCATTACTCGCTCCATGAATGCATCACGGAAGTGAACTACATTCCAGTCTGTGCCGGAATTGCGCAGAACAATGTTATCTGTCTTGTCAATAAATGCTTTGTCAGGAATCAGAGGAAAATTGAAATTGCCTTCCCCGAAACGATCGCTGAGAGTAATCTCCAGACTCTTCTGAGGTTTTGCTCTTGAATAATTTCCATAAACCGCGATTTCTCCATTGGAATGAAATTGACGGATTTTGTCTTTATCGTAATATTCAATCGCTGCAGGTTTTGTCCAGTCCTGCCAGAAATTTGCTCCCTTGTATGGATAATTCGCGTCCGCATTTGGTCCTTTTACATAGATCCCTGTATTGTAATCCCACAAATTGAGCGAGTCAGTCGTGATGGTAAATATTGGCAGGTCTACATCTTCACGATAGAAATAGGTGTTGGTTACTGTTGGACTTGGCAGATATCCGTTTGCAAAAACTTTTGCCCGGATCGTCTTTGTATTATTCAGGAGAATTGGTGATGAATAAATCGGAGACGAAGAGGTCGGATCATTTCCATTAGTTGAATACCGGATAACTCCGCCGGGAGTAATGTTACTAAGACTCAGCCATTGTGAATTAGTATAAAATCCTGGAGCAACTGAAAATACCGGCGCTGTCGCGTATCCGGAATAACAGTTGGAACTGCCATTGCTTGTTCCCGGTGTAGGTGTATTAAAAACACACCAGCTTGAACTTCCATCATTCGAACGACCATAAGAATCGTCAAATGTCATCGCCGGGAATGTCTTGCTGTCAACAGTAACGCCTCCGGGAGTAGACAGAATCACAGATTCTCCGCTGCTGCTCAGTTTAAAATTGGCATTGAAGTATTCATCAGCCGGAGCAACGAACCATGTTGGAGTGGAAGAAAATGTAGATCCGGGTGTAAGCATTCCAAAAGATAAAAATGGAATTGAACTCAGGTCATTCGAAGTAGCGGATGCATTGTGTACTTCCACCGCAAGTACATTGATTCCCTGAACCAGCGCCATTTTCAGGTGATCATTGTCGATGAAAAATGAATCCGCTCTTCCTCCACCATACATGTTGGCTTCATGCGAACTGGCAGCGAGAGCATCGTAAACCGGACGATCGCCTGCGGCACCGATGTTGGCGCGGGCTATTTCCATTCCATTCAGATACGCGACAAAACCATCATCGTAATCAATGTTCAGAATGGCTTTGATGATATCGGATGTATCCGGAACAAAAAATGTTTTGCGCATCATCACCGATTTCGCGCTCGTCGTTATCTGTGTCGCATCGTCACCATCACCAAAACCAATTCCACCATGACCGGAAGACCAGGAGCCATCATTGAAAGAAAGATTTCTCCAATTCGTATCCGGTTGAGATGTGCCGACAAAATATTTCCAGGTGGTACTCGCTGTCACAGCTGTTTCCCAGTGGTCCGCAAGGGTAGTGATATTCTGATCCGCTGCGAATACAAGCAGACGCTGACCGGGAGTCATGGTATAATTTGGAAACACAAACTTGAAACGATCCAGACTGTCATCTGACAATCCATAACCCTGCAGGTTCACGGATGATGAACCGTCGTTATACAATTCAATCCAGTCATCATACTCACCATCACTGTTCAGAATAGTGGAATAATTGGATGCAGAAATTTCGTTGATCAGTACTTGCGCGTGGCTACGGGAAGAGAAAATCAAAAGAGAGCAAAGTCCAAATAAGACTTGCTTCAAAAGTTGGTTCATTTAGAGAAGTTTAGCGTTTTGGTTAGGAGAATGGGAGAGGTGTTCGAATTGTCAAGTTCACAAATTTATAACAAGAAAATCAATCTTATTGGTTGATTTTGATGAATATCTAACAATTCTGGGTGAATAATGAAGATATAATCGGGGCCGCAAAAAAACACGGAATTTGAGCTGAATTCAATATTAAATGAGGAACTTTGATTACCTCAAACTCACTACTATGGAAAATTCAAACAACTCTCGAAGAGATTTTCTCAGAAAGTCCTCTTTTCTTGCTCTTGCCGGACTGGGCACGCAACTGTTTTCTTCCAATGTTCTGAAGGCCGCGGAGGGACTGGAATCAGGGGCACATGCTGAATTTACTCTACCTCCACTACCCTATGCTTACGACGCGCTGGAACCACACATCGATAAGTTGACCATGGAGATACATCACGACAAACACCACATGGCCTATGTGACGAACCTGAATAAAGCGATGACAGAAGGCAATGTACATGCGACTCTCGAAGAAGTGGTACAAAATGCTTCACGCTATTCAACAGCAATCCGAAACAACGGCGGAGGACATTGGAATCATTCTTTCTTCTGGAAAATTATGAAGCCCGGCGGAGGTGGTACACCGACAGGAAAAATTTCCGAAGCCATCAATGCTTCTTTCGGAAGTTTTGATGAGTTGAAGACAAAATTCAACGAAGCAGGTATGAAACGATTCGGTTCCGGATGGGCGTGGCTGGTAGTGGATGCGAATAATAAACTTGCTATCGGTTCAACACCGAATCAGGATAATCCGCTGATGGATCTGAGTGAGTTCAAAGGAAAACCGATCATGGGAATTGATGTGTGGGAACACGCCTACTACCTGAAATACCAAAACAAGCGAGCAGATTATGTTGGAGCCTGGTGGAACCTTGTGAACTGGGAAGAAGTGACAAGTAATCTGGAAATAGCAACCAAAAAATAACTTTTCTTTCGCGCAAAGGCGCAAAGAACGCGGAGAATTTCTTTGCGCTCTTTGCGCCTTTGCGCGAAACAATTACACAAGTTCGATATCAAATTGCACCAGGTCGATAAACTGCTGCACGCGCTCTTCGATTTCAGGCTGAGATAAGCCAACCAGTCTTTCCATTCCGAATTTTTCCACGCAGAAAGAAGCCATCGCTGATCCGTAAATGATTCCGCGTTTCATATTTTCAAAACTGATGTCGCGTGTTTGAGCGATGTGACCGATAAAACCACCGGCGAAAGTATCGCCAGCTCCGGTCGGATCGAAAACATCTTCAAGCGGAAGAGCCGGAGCGAAAAAGACCTGTTCTTTGTTGAACAGCAAAGCACCGTGTTCTCCT
The DNA here is from genome assembly GCA_937871435.1 of uncultured Bacteroidota bacterium. Classification (GTDB taxonomy): domain Bacteria; phylum Bacteroidota; class Bacteroidia; order AKYH767-A; family 2013-40CM-41-45; genus JADKJP01. The sequence continues at coordinate 41,119 of CALMQM010000106.1, forward strand.
TTTTTGATGATGAGGTATTTGGGACCCATAGCAAGAATCTTCTGTGCTGCTTTCACCAAAGAATGTTCATTCGTCAATTGTCGCGCTTCCGAATCGTTCACTGTGAGAACATCCACCAGTTTGATCGTCTCCATCAAAGCATCCCATTGAGTCTCCATCCAGAAATTCATGGTATCCATCACGATCAGGCGCGGACGTTTGTGAATGCGCTCGATGACTTTTTTCTGCAGCTGAGGCATCAGATTACTCAGCATAAGAAATTCACAGTCCTGATAAGATTCAGGAATCACCGGATCGAAATCCAGCAATACATTCAACTGAGTGTCAAGTGTATCGCGGGTATTCATATCGATGTGATATTTCCCTGACCAGAAAAAAGTTTTCTGTCCTTTTTTGATTTGAAGACCTTCCGTCGACATTCCGGATTTACGGAACTGTTCAATCATTTCAGTAGGAAAATCATCTCCGACAACGGAAACAAGTTTGATATTTTTAGTAAAATAAGATGCGGAGGTCCCGGAATAGGTCGCTGCGCCGCCGATAATTTTATCTGTTTTTCCAAAAGGAGTTTCGATGGCGTCAAATGCCACTGTTCCAACTACAACCAGGCTCATGATTTCTGTGATTTTGCCGCAAATATATTGGAATATTCAGCTCAAAGGAAGAAAGGGCGCAAAGTTCTCTGCCATTAAGTCCTTTCGTGATTTTTTGAAAAAATACCTGCTTTTAGCAATTCATAAACTACCTCAATGGCAGATTTCAATATTTTTTTGGAACGATAATCTATCCCGTTCTAATACTCCCTTACCCGTCCTACGCTCGTCCCTCGCTTCGCCCGGGGTTATTTTGCCTCCTTCTCCGCCATCTACGAAGGCACCTAATGCTTTGTACTTAGTACATAATCTCCGGATCAATTGATCTTCTCCCCTCCCTATAAACTTTAAACTTTAAACTTACACTTACACTTAAACCCACACTTACACTTACACTTAAACCAGACTCTCCCCCTTAAAACTTACACATAAAAAAAACTTCTACCCCTGACTCTTACCACAATCCCTTCCCCGGTTCCAAACCCAAACCCCTCTCCAGACCTACGACTACTAACCTACTTAACCAGCCCTACACACACACACCGTCCCTCGTCCCTTCGTCCCCCGTCCCTTGATTACAGTGTGAGTTTGAGAGTGAGTGTGGGAAGGCTTGAGTCTCTCGTCTCCTGTCCTTTTATTTGACAGCATTTATGCGGTTAGAATTCACCTCTAGAATTTATTATTTTGAAAATGGAAAGCACTCAATACAATTATTTGCCATCATCTGATCCTATTCATGAAAAAGCAATCAATGCATACAAAGGCTTTCTGGAATTAAAGCAATACAGTCCGAAAACTATAAGGACATATATGAAATCCTTTGCTTTTTTTCTGCGAGGATTTATTGGTTTAAAACCTTCTGAAATCACCAAACCCATGATTATGGATTGGATGTTGCGTGAATCAAAGAAGCGGAATTGGTCGGAGAGCAATCAGAATACGATGATTAATGCGATCAAATTTTTCTATGAGAAACTGTTGAATCGTCCGCGCGAATATTACGATTTACCTCGTCCGAAGAAACCATATAAGTTACCCGACATCCTTTCCATTGAAGAACTGCGCACGATCTTTAAAGCCATTGATAATTTGAAACACAAAGCCATTCTGATGGCCTCGTATTCCAGCGGTTTGCGTCTGAGTGAAACACTGAATCTAACACTATCTGATCTGGACAGTAAACGCATGATGATACATGTAAGGAGCGGGAAAGGGAAGAAGGATCGTTATGTGATGTTGAGCCAGGTTTTTCTGGACATTTGTCGTGAATATTATAAGCGTTATAAACCGAATAAATATTTATTCGAGGGACAGGTTAAGGAAAAGTACAGCGAACGGAGTGTGCAACAGATTGTGCGCAATGCCTGTACAAAAGCCAAAATTCGTAAACGTGTAACGTACCACACATTGCGACATTGTTTTGCGACACATTTGCTCGAATCCGGAACGAATTTACGGACGATCCAGGAATTGCTTGGTCATAGTTCCATCAAGACCACAGAGATCTACACCCACGTCACCACCACCGATGCCATCCGTGTTCGTTCTCCCCTCGACAACATGGATTAACGCAATGCGGGTAATATATTTTCTTTTGATTTTAAAGAAAATTAACAATATTTATGAAAATATTCGTAAAGGAATAAGCGGGTATTATAATGTTACCTGCAAGCCTAAAAGACGACACAGCAAGAATGAACGACAGAAATAAACATAAAGTGACGGGACAAATGAACCATCAGACAGCCGACCCAAAAGCCAACGCTTCTGTATTTTTATTTTTTCCCACCGCACATTTTTTAAAAACAATTTTAGCCAGCCGCACAAATGGCACATTTGGTTTTGCCCGACACACAAGCCGACCCTTCGCAAAACCAAAAGAGCCATTTTTTGCCAACGCACTGAAGAATTTCAACTCATCAATAAAATAATATTTCAAAATATGAAAAAAGCAATCGGTATAGACCTTGGAACCAGTAATTCGGTAATAGCTTTCAAAGACACAGCGGTTAAAATTATTCGCAACAAAGAAAACGAAGAACTAACACGCTCTTGTATTGGTCTTAGAAAAGAAGAAATTTTAGTAGGCAGGACTGCCTACCAATTATTAAAGACAGACCCGATAAACACTATCCTTTCTGTAAAAAGGCTAATGGGCGGTGCTATAAAGGACAAAATGGTGCAGGATATGATTGAAAGTCCATACTACAAATATGGAATAACATCTTTGAAAGGTGGAACTGACGATGCAGTTGCTGTTATACTTGGCGGCAAACAATACACCCCTGAACAGTTGAGTTCTGAGATTTTAAAGAAACTCAAAAAAGATGCAGAAGAAAAATTAGGCGATGAAGTTACACACGCAGTAATTACAGTTCCAGCATACTTTACCGAAAAACAAAAAAATGCTACACGGATTGCGGCACAACTTGCAGGGTTGAAAGTTCAAAAATTATTAGCCGAACCAACGGCAGCCGCAATTGCCTATGGCGTGGACAATTTGAAAGCGGGCGATGCGAAAAACACTTCGAGTC
>CALMQM010000107.1 GCA_937871435.1 uncultured Bacteroidota bacterium
TCTGCTCCTCGTTGCAGGCACTGACATTTCAAATCTTCATCCGGATGATTAGTGATCAGGATGACGTTGATTTCCTTCATTTGTTTTCTTACTTCGTCGAGAACCTGCAAACCGTTCACACCCGGCATATGTATGTCCAGAAGGATCACATCCGGATTCATGAATTCAACAAGAGCAAGGGTTTCGGCACCATCTTTTGCATAACCAACAGAGCTTACAAAATGAAGCTCTGAGATCATCTCTCTCAAACGTTGCACAATGACTGGAGAATCATCTGCTATGAGAACTTTTAGAGGGCCGTTAAACATGTGGTTTTATAGTCACAAAAACCCTAAAATGTTACCCTGTTTTCATAGGGATTAGGCTCAATATCATGTCGAAAGAATGTGGTTTAGAGTGTCACATTCATTACTACAAAAAGCGAAAAATACCCCCTATCCGGAACTTTAAGATGTAATGATGTTGTTTGTGATTGCGTAATGCGTCAATTCCGCATTCGTTCGCATGTTCATCTTTTCAAGGATCCTGGCTCTGTAGGTGCTGATGGTATTCACACTAAGCGAAAGAGATTCAGCAATTTCCGAAACTGTTTTTCCGGAAGAAATCATTTTTAATACGTCAAACTCCCTGTCTGATAATGACTGATGTGGCATTTCGTATTCCTGAACATGACCTCCGATAGCTTCTGCAAGTTTTTCGGCTAGGGATGGAGTAATATAACGCCGTCCTTTCAATACCTGTCGGACAGCCTGAACCAATTCCTCTGGCGCTGCTTCTTTTGTTATGTAACCTTGTGCACCGGCCTTCAATACCCGAATAGCATATTGATCTTCGGGATGTATACTTAAAATAATTACAGGTGTAGCAGGGAATTCAGATTTTAATTGCTTGAGTGTGTCCATTCCGCTTTTACCCGGCATAGATAAATCGCTGATGATAATATCGGCATAAAATATTCGCGCCTTCCGGAGTAATTCTAATCCATCTGCAGCTTCCTCAAAATATGCATCCGGATATTCCTCCTGTAATATTTGCTTTAAACCTTTACGAACGATGCTGTGATCGTCAGCAAGAAGAATTTTAATCATTGTGTCCAAGAATAGTCGTTTCGCTGATTGCAAATGGAGTGGTCAATTTGATTTTAGTTCCTGCACCCGGAACACTGGAAATTGACAATGCTCCTTTCATCGAATGTGCCCTTTCACGCATACCGAGTAATCCGAGACTTTGCGGTTGTTGTTTTTCTTCCATACTAAAACCTATTCCATCGTCTTCCACAATCAGAATCAGGTCATTTTCGTTTAAAGAAAGTGAAGAATTCACTTTGCCTGCTGATGCGTGGCGTGCCACATTGGTAAGCGATTCCTGAAAGATACGGAAAATACCTGTGGCAATTTGCTGGTCATATTTCTGATCGTGAAGGTCTGTATTAAAATGACATATAATACCTGTACGCTTGCTGAATTCCTGGCTTTGCCATTGCAAAGCTGCAATCAATCCAAGATCATCAAGAATACCAGGCCGAAGCTCAGTGGCTATTCTTCGAACAGTTTTCATCGTATCATCTATCAGGTGTAAAATTTCCTGTGATTTATTTACCATCGAAGAATCATTCAGCTGAACCTTTTTTAGAAGCCAGGAAATATCCATTTTTAATCCTGTCAGTTGCTGGCCAAGTTCATCATGAATTTCCCTTGCTATAAAGGTTCTTTCTTCTTCACGGATCTTCTCAAGATGCTCAGAAAGTTTTCGCAATTGATTGTTGGAATTCAACAGTGCTTCTTCCGCAAGAATTTTTTCAGTCACTTCTATTGCAAGGACCAGCAATGCTACCTGGTCATCCATCACAATTTCATGGGTGTTGATTTCAACATCAATCACAGTACCGTCCTTTTTCCGGTGCTTCCAGGATCCCGGATTTTTAATTTCATCAGCCGGTTTGTCCAGACACTTCATCAGTCGTTCCCGGTCCTCAGGAGTGAGCAGGTCAATGGTTCCAAATGTGAGAAATTCTTCCCGTGTATAACCGTATTTTTGAATTGCGCTTTCATTCACATCCAATATTTGTGTAGAAGGCCACATCACCATCCACATTGGTAAGGGGTTATTTCTGAAAAGCAATTTGTATTTTCTTTCAGAATTTGCTTCCCTGATTTCTGCATGATGAACATCGGTTCTATCCTTCATTATAATTGTTACACCATTTACTGAAGGATAAATACTCTCGTATAACCATTTTTCCTCAGGAGAAAAATATTCTTCTATCTCCTTATGTTTTTGAGTTTCCATCGCTTCTTTCATTGCCTCAAAAAGCGGGTGACGTTCAAGATCAGGGTAAATGTCCCAGATAACTTTTCCTAAAACATCATTTGTTTGCATGTTCAGCATTTGCTCTGCCTGCTGATTGATCATTAAAAATTTCCATTCTTTATCAAATGCAATGAATCCATCTGAAATGCGATCAAGTGTCTGTGTAATTTCATTTGTTTTCTCAATCACCTTTAACGATAACTCCTTGTTAAATTGCTTCAACTGGTCTTCATACAACTTGTGTGAAGAGATGTCCTGGTTGATTGAGATGAATCCTGTAAGTACACCGTTTGTTTGCCGGACAGGCGCAAGGGAACTCAATACATTAATTACAGAACCGTCTTTTCGGTATTGCTGTGATTCTCCTTGCCAGTGACCGGTTTCACAAACCTGACTAATGATCTTTTTGACAAGATCTTTATTCAGAATTGAGTGCATGAATTGAGCTCCTTCCTGATTAATCACTTCCTTGGCAGTGTAGCCATACATTCTCTCAGCACCTTTGTTCCAGCTTTTGATGATCATGCCTGCATCAGTTGAAATAATGGCATCACTGGATTGTTCTACTATGCTGTTGAGATAATTCAGATGGAATTCATTTTTGCGACGTTCGGTAATATCCATCATCACTGAACGACTGTATTCAAAATTGCCTTGTGAATCCAATACCGCTGATGCATTAACTTGAACAAAAAATGTACTTCCATCTTTTCGAACCAACTCAATTTCTAATCCTCTCACAGCAGTGTTATTGATAAAAGAAGGAAAATTCGAATCAAAGATTTTTTTACTCTCCGGACTGATAAATTCAAAGAATTTTCTTTTTTCAATAATTTCCTCTCTTGCATAACCAAGCCAGTTGAGCTCTGTCTGGTTCATTTCAATAATCAATCCGTTTTTGTCTAATGAATGATAGCCGCAAGGTGCATTGTCATACAAATCAAGTATCCTGTTCCTGGAAGCCTCAAGAGATTTACTGGATTTTAACTTCCCTGCTGAAAATTCTTTGAATAAGTATATTACTAACAGTATGGAGCTGACTATCAGGATTGACATCAGAATGAAAGTAATTTTGATTTCCTGGAGCAGACCATTTTTTTCCGACTTGATATTGTAAAGATTTTTTTGCGTCTGCAGAAACAATTCCATTGAAAGATTTGCTCCCAATGATAGTTGTTGATTCAAAACAGGAGAAGATTTCCCTGTCTGTATTTTCAGTATAATATTACCAAGGTTTTCCAACTTTGTCTGATCAGCAAACTGAGTAAAAGGTATCAACTTCGATAGTTCCTTTGAGTAAGCCGTTGCAGCCAAAACATTATCATGCAGGTTGGATGCATTAAGCAAAACATCACCAACATCACTTTGAGACAAAGAATTGCTGAAAGAGTTCGATAGGGAATGCAATAACGGGAGTTGCTTTTCCGCTATTTCTTGTGCCTTGTCATACGATTTAAATTTATTTACATGCAGAAAAATTGTTTGAATAAACAAGGTGAAAATAACAATGAATAAAACTGAAAGAGCCGCGATTCGGATTTTATAATTTCGAGTCAGCATTTTTGTCTTTGATTAATCAATAAAAACAATTAAATATTTGATGGAGGCTGATCTGAAAATTAACTATTAATATGAGTAATCTGTTCCACAAAAACCGCATAATTCTGTTAGTTTTTAATAGCAAGAATGCCCAAATTCGCTCAATTTTCAATCATTGGCTTAAATCTGTTCATTTTCTTGTTTTTGCTTCAAAAATGCTATGAAAACTTACTTTCTTCTTTGATGAATCTCAGGATATGCTCTGAGTTTCATCATATAGACAAACAGGCTCTTCTCAATACATTTGTTCATATTTTAAAACATAAAAAGACAATGAAAAAAATTGCTTTCTCTCTCTCTAACAGTGTCCGGTTTTTAGGAATACTACTCCCATTCCTGCTGTCCCTGGTTCTCCTCCAGAGCTGCTCTTCCGGTAATAATGAAGCATCTAAAGATGCTGACAACAGTGGAAACATGATGAAAGATGCTGAAGAAATGAAGGACGACGGAAAAGGAATCGGTCCGGTGAAATCTGTGGAAATCCCAACTTCTATCGATGCAGAAATGGCTTCCAACGGAGAAAAATTATTTCAGGCAAAATGTACAGCCTGCCACAAATTTGCTGCAGAAAAATATGTTGGTCCTGGATTGTTAGGTGTGACCAAACGCAGAAAACCGGAATGGATCATGAACATGATGCTGAACCCGACAGAAATGACTCAGAAAGATCCTACGGCTAAAGAACTCTTAGCTACACATCTTACTCAAATGACAAACCAGAATGTTACCGAAGCGGATGCACGAAGTATATATGAATATTTTAGAAAAATGGATGGCGCTGCTAACTAATTGAACACATAAAACAAAGGAGGATCAAAATGAAAAAAATGTTAAACCTATTGCTGTTACCTGCAGCTTTCCTGGCAGTAACTATCATCTCCGGATGTGGCGGTAAACAGGAAAAAAAATCGGTCGCTTCCGGTGACGCACCCGGCAAAGTATATGTTGCGCCGGGAAAATTGGATAAATATTATGAGTTTTTGTCCGGTGGATTCAGCGGTCAGGTAAGCGTTTATGGTTTGCCATCTTGTCGCTTACTGAAAGTAATCCCTGTTTTTGCAGTGAATGCTGAAAACGGTTATGGATTTACTGAAGAATCCAAAAATATGCTCAATTCCACTCATGGGAATATTCCATGGGATGATTCACATCACCCCGAACTGTCAATGACTGATGGCAAACCGGATGGAAGATGGTTATTCATTAATTCCAACAATACACCACGTATCGCACGTATTGACTTATCGACTTTCCGTACTGCTGAAATTATTGAAATCCCGAACAGCGGTGGATGTCACGCTTCTCCGTTTACCACAGAGAATACCGATTATGTAGTTGCAGCTACTCGTTTCAGCGTGCCAATCGAAGGGAACAAGGATGTTCCAATTAATACATACAAAGAAAACTTCAAAGGCACACTTACTTTCGTGAAAGTTGACAAAACTACCGGTAACATGGGAATTGGTTTTCAGATTCTCATGCCGGGCTTTGACTATGATTTAGCTCACTCAGGAAAAGGCCCATCATCCGGATGGTTCTTCTTCTCTTGCTATAACTCAGAACAAGCGCATACATTACTTGAAGCAAATGCCAGTCAGAACGACAAAGATTTTATCGTTGCAGTCAATTACAAGAAAGCGGAAGAATACCTCGCGCAAGGAAAAGGAAAAGATTTTGCCTGCAAATATTATCACAATACACTGGATGAGAAAACACATTCTGTGAATTCTGAAGTCCTGAGTGGAGTGAAAATGCTCGATCCGAAAGATTGCCCCGGTTTGTTGTATTTGATGCCATGCCCTAAATCTCCTCATGGAGCAGATGTAGATCCAACCGGTGAATATATAGTTGGCGGAGGTAAACTTGCTACAGTAATTCCTGTATTCGGATTCTCTAAAATTCAAAAAGCAATCGAAGCGAAAGATTTTATCGGTGATGTAAATGGTATTCCGATTCTGAAATATGAATCTGTCATGGCAGGTGAAGTGCAAAAACCAGGACTGGGACCATTGCATACTGAATTTGATGGTAAAGGATTTGCGTATACCTCCTTCTTCGTTTCTTCAGAAGTGGTGAAATGGAAATTGGGAACATGGGAAGTAGTTGATCGGATTCCTACATATTATTCTATTGGTCACTTGTCTATCCCCGGAGGAGACTCAAAGAGCCCCTGGCCTGACTATTTGCTCGCGATGAATAAAATTACCAAAGACCGTTACTTGCTTACTGGTCCGGAACTCAACCAAAGTGCTCAGTTGATTGACATCACCGGTGAGAAAATGAAAATCTTGTATGATTTCCCAACTGTAGGAGAGCCACACTATGCGCAAGGTTTACCTGCCGACCTGGTAATGAATCATCAGGTAAAGGTTTTTAAACTGGAAGATAACAAACATCCATATGCATGTTTGAATGAAAAAGATGCCCGAGTAGAAAGAAAGGGAAATGAAGTTCATGTGTACATGACTTCTGTTCGTTCACATTTTGTTCCGGATAATATTGAAGGTGTAAAAGTAGGAGATGTGGTTTATTTTCACGTTACAAACCTGGAACAAGACTGGGATACTCCGCATGGGTTTGCAGTTAAAGGTTCTACAAGTTCTGAACTGTTAATCATGCCGGGAGAAACCCAAACTTTGAAGTTTACTCCGAAAGAAGCAGATATATATCCGTTCTACTGTACAGATTTCTGTTCAGCGCTTCACCAGGAAATGCAAGGATACATGAGAGTTTCACCTGCCAACTCCAATGTGGCTTTAACTTTTTCGACAGGTAAATAATAGGAGAGAGAGTGAAAAGGAGAAGTAGCAATGCTTCTCCTTTCGCTTTTTTATAGATTTGGTTGTTGTGTTTTCACAGTTTTTTTATTGATTGAGGTCACAGTTAATTCTGATTGCAATCATTCCTCAATTGTTTCATTCATTCTAATTTTGTTGGAGTATTAAGTAATTAATTAATCAAATGAAAAAGAGTTCTGCTGTTCTGATCGCCATTGCATGTCTGGCTATGATAGTCAGTTTATTTGTTCCTCTATGGACTGTAACACTGGAGGCTCCTCAATATCCTGAAGGATTGATTCTGGAAATTTGGTTGAATAAACTTGGTGGGCAAGTTGACATTATTAGTGAACTGAATCACTATATAGGAATGAAAAAAATCAGTGTTGAAATGTTTCCCGAATTCGAATACATGCGCACTATATTATTGGGTGTGGTTATTTCCGGACTTCTGGTTGCTATTCTGCGAAAGAAATGGTTGTTTGTTTTCTGGTTTGTTGTATTTTTTGGCATCGCTGCACTGGGAATCTATGATTTTTGGAGCTGGGAATATGATTATGGACACAATCTCGATCCAAGAGCGGCTATCAAAATTCCCGATATGTATTATCAGCCCCCATTACTTGGTTGTAAACAATTGCTTAATTTTAACGCTTGTTCATTCCCTGCAACAGGTGGATGGATTGTAATACTCTCCGGAACTCTCTCATTCCTCGTATTTGCCTATGAGTTATTTTTTAACAAGAAAAGATCACACAAATAATATCACACGCAAGTTGCTATTTGCCGGATCGAAAACAGTTACATATTGTTGGTTTGTTGCGTTTCTGTTTCTCCAGGCATGTAGTGGAGGTCCTGAACCGATTCACTATGGAAAAGATGGATGTGACTTTTGCAAAATGATTATAGTTGATTCACATTTCGGAGCCGAATTGGTTACATCCAAAGGAAAGATCTACAAATTTGATTCTATTGAATGTATGATTCACTATTTCAGACAAAATTCCGGACTTAATATCGTTTCAGCATTAATGCTGGTCACGGATCATAGCCGACCAGGAGAAATGATCGATGCCAGAAAGGCGGGTTATTTAGTTTCGGAAAAATTGCCAAGTCCGATGGGCGCTTCATTGAGTGCCTTTATTCATGCAGATTCTCTTCATGCAAATCTTATGCGGTTTGGTGGTCAATCCATGCAATGGGAAGAACTACTCCATGTTATAAAATGATATTGCAAATTCATTTTTCATGCTCCGCCTCCTTGTCCTTTTTCTTACTCTTTTTATTTATGGAAATGCTTCAGCAAGAAAATTTACTATTGGTAAAAATGGCACTGTTGTTTCAATTAAGGATGCTTTAAAAATTGCAGCGGAAGGAGATGAAATACAATTGCTTCCGGGTATTTACGCCGAAGGTGAAATCGTAATAGATAAAAGGATTATTCTCAGTGGTACAAATGAATCCATCCTGGATGGTGGACATTCCGCATCCGTGCTCCTGATCCGGAGCAATGGAGTCACCATCCGCGGAATTACCATTCAAAATTGCGGTTACAGCGATATTCGGGAGTTTGCTGGCATACGTTTGGAAAATGTAAACAGATGTATCATTGAAGGAAATAAATTATTCAATAATTATTTCGGAATATATCTGGCAAATTCACACCATTGCAGGATTTTGAATAACAGAGTAGAAGGGCTCGCCAAAACTGAAACAAGTTCAGGCAATGGTATTCACCTCTGGAAAAGCGAATACAATTTATTGGTCGGAAATCATGTCAGTGGTCATAGAGACGGGATTTATTTTGAATTTGTGAAACACAGTTCTGTCATCAGTAATTTCAGCGAAAAAAATCTCCGGTACGGATTGCATTTCATGTTTTCAGACGATGATTCTTACCGTTACAATATTTTTCGAAATAACGGTTCCGGCGTTGCCGTCATGTATACAAGACATGTAAACATGGATCACAACCGTTTTGAATACAATTGGGGAAGTGCCGCCTATGGATTGTTACTAAAAGAAATCAGCTATAGTCGCATAAACAACAATATCTTTTTTACAAATACAACAGGATTATACATGGAAGGTTCCAATCAGACAATCGTAGAAAACAATGATTTTGTAAAAAATGGATGGGGCTTAAGAATTCTTGGTGATTGTTTCGATGACACCATTCGTTCCAATAATTTTCGGGGAAATACTTTTGATGTGGCTACCAACGCTGTACGAAGCATGAATGTATTTAACAGCAATTACTGGGATCAGTATAGTGGATATGACTTGAATCACGATAGAATAGGAGATGTACCCTACCATCCGGTAAGTTTATATTCCAAAATTACTGAAGAGTCTCCATTTGCTTTGATGCTTCTGCACAGTTTTTTTGTTAATCTCATGGATCAGGCGGAAAAAGTCGTTCCTACAATTACACCGGAAGCATTTAAAGACGATTCCCCACTTATGAAACCCCTGCGAAATGATACGTATTGAAAAATTGAATAAAGCATTTGGAAAACTGAAAGTACTGAACGATGTGAATCTCGAATTTCAGAAAGGCCGGGTGATTTCATTGATCGGACCGAATGGTTCCGGAAAGACAACTCTCATTAAGTCCATTCTTGGATTAACTATTCCTGATTCCGGTGATATTCTTTTAAATGGGAAAAGCATACTGAAAGATTTTCATTACAGGAATTCAGTTGGATATATGCCCCAAATCGGACGCTATCCTGAACATATGAAAATACATCAGGTTTTCGAAATGATGAAGGATTTGCGCTCCACTCAGACTTTATTGGATGAAGAAATTATTGGAGAGTTTGGTTTAAATTCTCTTCTGGAAAAACGCATGGGAACTTTATCCGGTGGGACTCGTCAGAAAGTCAGTGCTTCATTGGCTTTTTTGTTCAATCCTCTACTGCTAATTCTGGATGAGCCTACAGCAGGTTTGGATCCGGTGGCTACAGAACATTTGAAAAATAAAATTCTGAAAAAAAAGAATGAAGGTGCTTTAATCCTTATTACCTCTCACAACATGAGTGAAGTGGAAGAGTTGGCCGACAGAGTAGTATTCCTTGTGGATGGAACAATCCGGTTCAATTTATCTGTGGAGGAAATAAAAAATGATTCCGGAGAAACAAGATTGGGCAAAGCTCTTGCTAAACGTTTGGAAGGTGGAGTCTATGCGTAAGGTCTTGAAATATGTAATATACGATGTGTTTCGCAGTAAAATGCTTATTGGTTACACTTTGCTTCTCTTTGCGATGTGTTCAGGGATGTATTACCTCGGATCCGGAGATTCAAAAACTACGGTTAGTCTTTTGCATATAGTACTGCTGGTTGTACCTTTAATCAGTATCATTTTCGGAACCATTCATTATTACAATTCACGTGAGTTTATTGAGCTGCTTATGGCTCAACCTATCAGAAGGAGAAGGATTTTACTTGGTGAATATTTCGGCATTACGTTTTCTTTATCCGTGGCATTACTCATCGGTCTGGGAGTACCGATTGCTTTATGGGATTTTTCTGAGTCATCTCTGATTCTGTTGTTGGTTGGAGTTTTGCTCACATTTATTTTCACCGCACTGGCCTTCCTTGCCAGTGTACGTAGTGCAGACAAGGCCAGAGGAATCGGTTCGGCCCTGCTCCTTTGGTTTTATTTCTCGGTGATTTATGATGCATTAGTATTGTGGCTGCTTTCTTCCTTCAGTGATTATCCACTTGAAAAACCGGTATTGATTCTGACTGCATTCAATCCGATTGATTTAGGAAGGGTCATGGTTTTACTCAAGCTGGATACATCTGCACTAATGGGATACACTGGCGCATTGTATCTTGATTTTTTTGGATCCGGAGCAGGCATTTTATACTCGCTCGCTTTGTTATTGGTCTGGTTAATTCTTCCCCTGATATTCTCTGTGAAAATATTTGCAAAGAAAGATATGTGATCGGGCCGCCAAATTCAGAATGGAATGAAAAAAATGTTCTCTCAAGTGATTGCACTTTTACTTTTCGTATCCTGTGAAATGTCTCACAACGCACATGATAATCAGGATGAAAAATCTGCTTCAAATACTCCATTGGATAAATCCTATTATATCCCTCTGCTGACTGAATTGCATAGTATCGAATGTTCCTTTGCGGGAATAAATCAACCCTTCAATGGTGACTCAGCCTTGTATGCATTTCGGGCGGCCGCCTTTCACAAACTTATTTTAGAACCCGATAGGAGAATACTTGCGCGCTACGAAGACTTGTGCCAAAAAATAGCAACAGTAGAATATGCAATTGAAGACGGCGAAAAGGAACTGTATCTTCAGGAAAAAAGTAAGATTTACGAAAAGGGTTGTCCTTAGAATAAATAGTGTACCAACAAAAAAAGCAGCCGGATGCTGCTTTTTTTGTTTAACGACAATCGTAGAAATTATTCAAGAATTGTAAATTCCACTCGTCTGTTCCTTTGTCGTCCTTCTGCAGTTTTGTTATCTGCAACAGGAGATAACATGCCATATCCTTTACTAACGATTCGTTCAGACGTAATTCCTTTATCGGTCAGATATTTTTTCACCGCCTCTGCACGTTTTTGAGAAAGTTTCAAGTTCATTGCAGCGGATCCTACATTATCTGTATGCCCTTCAATCAATAAACGGAAATTCATTTTCTTTTTTAATAGGGCTGACAATTCATCGAGAGAAGCATAACTGCTGCTACGAATTACTGATTTTCCAGTTTCAAATTCGAGATTGCGGAACACTTTATTGATTACTTCCTGCTCCTGCACAGTTAATGTTGCTTTCACAGGTTCTTTTGGAACAATTACTTCTTTCTTAATCACAGGACAGCCATGATTGCTCACTGGTCCGGGCACCATCATACAACTATCTTGAGAATCCATTACACCATCATTATCGGAGTCAGGACAACCATTGAATGCACGAAGTCCTTTCTCGGTGACACAGCTGTCTTCCGGATCAGGAATGCTGTCACCGTCTGTATCCGGACAACCGAGATACTCGATTAAGCCGGGAATAGTAGGACAGTTATCAAGCGAATCCACAACGCCATCGTTATCTGAATCAGGACAACCATTAAATTGTCTTAATCCCGGAGTTTCCGGACAACGGTCAATATAATCCGGTATACCGTCATGGTCACGGTCAGGACATCCTTTCAAATCAATGAGTCCAGGCACATCCGGACAGTCGTCTTTAATATCCGGTACTTTGTCTTTATCACGATCACGTAATGGACGTCCGAAAATAAGGTTGATTCCAAAGTGAAAATGTGAGTTATTATGATCGAGAGGAGCAATAGCCCCCAAAACATTATCAGAAACAACATAGAGTTGTACAGGACCTGCATTCACAGAAAATCCCAGACCAATATTGTCAAATGTGTGGTTGATATAAGAATAGGAGCCGGCAAGCGCTAAGTGACGTCCAACTTTCCTGTTATATGAAAGAGTGACTGTTGGTTGAATTGTTTTTTTAAAAAACTCCCCATGTACCAAAGCTCCGGCAAAACTATTATCATCAATCGTATATGTTGAGCTTAGATTCACCTGAGTTGGTAAATTGGTTTTATAACTGTTACGCGTCTCTTTGGCTTTAAACACGTTTCCAAGCGAATCCAATGCTCCTTGAATATTTGAAGTAGTATCATTTAGAAAACTCTTCAAATCCACTCCATTGAAATCGTATTGCCCTGCGCTGGTGCGGTAATTTCTCACATCATTTTTCCATTTAATATAACCAAGGTCAAGTACGCTCGCTGAAAAAGTCCAGGTCTCATTCGGTTTATATGTACCACCTAAATCTATAGCGAAACCTCGGTTCTTTTTATGGAATAAGTAATTCTTGAGATTTTTAGATTTGTAGGAAGCCGTACTGTCACTAAATTGATCATAACCATCCTCGGAATTTACAGGACCAGAAGTGTTGATGACAATGTCTGTAGGAACCTGCAGATGATAATCTTCCTCAGCGGTGACAAATCTTAAATCTCCGGTTGTACTTGAAAAATTTTCCATACCATAAAGATATTTGAATCGACCACCAACTGTCCATTGAGAATTAATTTCCTTGGCCACACCAAGTGCATATTCCCGATAGTGTGTAGCATCAAATCCGGTCTTGCTGAAATCAAGCTGCTGACCGATAAACGGACCATTCCCTTTGTTGATGAGTTGCAATAACTCTTTGGCATAGGCAAAACGAAATGCCACGTGTTCAGTGATATTACCGCTGATATAGAAATTCTTTACCATGAATCCAAGTGATAAATAATCAAACTGAAGATCCATTTTCATGAAATTCTTATTGTCAAGCTTACTTAGTGCGTTGTTCACATCAATCTGAATTGAATCATCCGGGCGAATTTTGTAGAAATCATGGTAGACAAAAGAATTATTACTGAATAAAAAATAGGTCGATGAGAGCACGGGAATTCCGACATATTGTTTATTTACCGGCATGAGAGATGGATTCACACGTATCGATTGTCCAATTGAAGACATATGATAAAGTGTGAGATCCTGCTGAGCAGAAGCAAGACCTGAACACAAGAGGAAGAGCTGAATGAATGCTATTTTAAGAAGTCTGTAGTTTTTCATACGAAGGGTCAAAAGGGAGAAGAGAATTAATTGGATTGAAAACTAAGTTGAGCGCGAACACCTATACGAACGTCAATTTTATAGTTCGAATATATTTGAACATGAGTGGTCGGAGAATCCTTTGTGTCTACAACACTTCGAATAATCAGATACTTCGCATTAAAAATATTTTCAAGCCTGCTTCTGTTAAAGGGTTCATCTTTTCGTTTATGTACCGGCGCAATAATCTTTCCATCACTGCCAAGCTCCCCTGACTCGACAATCAAATCAGACGGATTAGCAAGCATAGAGTCGATGACTGCGTAAGTTGAATCTGTAAAATATACCTGTGTCATAGCGCTTGCAGGAAATCCATTGATTACATTGATCCGAAAGATTGCAGATTGGACCTGTTCGATGTTTTCAAGTGTAAATGGAGTCGTATCTTGCAAAGCAAAAGCCTGAGTATATCCTTTAAGAGGAAGAGTTACCTCAACATCCACTTTAAATCTGCTTGAATCTTCAAGAAAATTATAGGAACCCGGGGGAACATTAGTGTTTGCTGTTACATTATAACTCACATATCTCGGTTGTTGATTGATAACAGTTTTTTCATTGCTGTTAGATTGGTTCAGTTCAAAACTGGTTTCAACGGTTTGACCAATCGCAAGAGGAACGGAAATCGGAATAGGATCAGGATATCCGGTTATTCCAATTGTGGATCCGTTGTTGAAAATCGCGAAGAGAGAGTTGATGTGAGCATCAATTGGCATTCCGTATGAATTACTAATGATGAATTTCACCGAAGGGTCATCAAAAAATAAATTTCCATTGATTTGATTTGTGAATACACCGATCTTGGAGGAATCAACACTGATATTCAATGGTCTTTGTCCAAAATTTCCAAATGCCTGTCGGACATTTAAATTTGTGAAGTTGCTCTGAACAGAAAATGGCTTGTTCACTGCAGGTTGAACATTAGAACCATTGAATGTAAATGTTGGTGTATAAACAATGGAAACAGTATTCGGTGTGCCGGATGGATTCAGATTAACATGATAACCTGCAAGGTCTGCACTGTCAATGGCAAGGATGGGTAAGCCACTGCCACTGGAGAAATCAACGTCTTTACTGAAAGGAATTCCATTTTTTAATGCACCCGGAATACTTACGTTTAAACGCCCGCTATATGGTATCATAGAGTTGATGGATACAATCAAAGTACCTAGGCTTAGGGTTACCGAATCAAGACTCTCTGAATTGGCAACAGTGAAGGGAAATGTACTCGTTGCACTCTTGGAGAAAGTTCCGTTGACTGCAAGCTGAGTGCTGTCAACAGATGTAAGCTGGATTACTTGCCCTGTAGTCTGATTGACCAGGGGCAAAAATTCATATCCAAATACAGAATAAATATTCCCCTTATATACCAATGTTACCCGATTGCTGTCATCGATCGAAATGGAACCGGAGTCAGTTCTTCCGATAATATCATAGATTGAAAGGTCGGAATGAACCAGAGGAACAGCCACATCCGGATCCCATGTTGTGACTGTTACTTTATCGTATTGAAAATCTTCATTCTTTACACACGACTGCATGGCAGTGAGAAGAAGGAAGCAAAGGAAGAATTGAAATAAAATAGAAGTGCATGTCCGAAGTTTCATGTGCATCATTGAGTTTGAAATATTAAAAATACTTTCGGAAATATAAATATTTCCTTGGATTTAATTCAGATTATAAACGTACAAGTTTCCATCCGTACTCGCAATGAGTAGTTTGTATTTTCCATCGCCTTTAGCCTTTCGGACACAGAATTTGCTATTTCCTTTTACAGGAAAGCCTCCGGGAATTGAACAATCATCCGCTAAAAGGAAAAAGGTGTTTTCGGATGGATAAATCAATCCCGTCCAGGTTCTTGACAGCTGATCAAAATCTGATTCTAAATGGCAGGTTTTTAATAAAGGAAGCGATTTCAGACATTCCTGTTTATCGGGTTTGGAAAATAATAAAAGTGAATCAGAGGTGAGTATTATATATACCGAAGTATTGCTTCCCGGCCATCCTTGTACTCCTTTAATCATTTGTATGTTTTTCAGGTCTCCGAAAATACTTCCTCTGTTTCCTTCTAAAGTGTACAAATAAACTCCACTGCTGTCATACACCATGAATTGAGTGTTGCTACCCGAATCCGCAGGTAATATTTCCAAACTATTGATCTGTGTCTCGCTGAGTCCGCTCGCGACTTCTCTTGTCCTTCCTCGTGCATCCGCTAATAAGATCTTTCCGGCAGTACTGGTGACAAGATAAACCGTTTGTTTGCCCATAAGTACAGGCTTGATATCATTCGTCACGCCGTTGAGAAATGGTTCAAATAACCAGCTGGATACAGGTTTTCCTGAGAGATCATAGGCATATACCTGTCCGTTGGAACAGGCGACAAGGATTTGCTGACTGCGTAAGCTACTGTTGTAAACTATGCTGCATCCATTCGTCGCGGTTGCAGGTAATCGAATCGGAAATTTAGCAACAGTATTTCCTTCCTGATCAATCATGAATAATTGAGAACTTGTATTGAACAGAAGTTCCTTCGTGCCATTGTGATAGTAATCTACAGTCTGAATCTCACTGAGTATTTTTTCTCCAAGCTGTTTCTGCCATAAAATATTTCCTTTGTCATCAATAAAGTACAATTTATTTGCATCATCCTGAAGAGCTACCGCAAAGGATTCGTCAGCCGTTTCGATGAAAGCTGGTTTCTGGGTTGCTGTAGTATCCAGTTGTGTAGCAAAAAGAAGATTTACTTCTCGTTTAGGATCTTTCAGGAATGAAATAGTGATCCGACTGCTGAGATTGTCTTCATCCTTTCCTACACTGAAAAAGAATGACGATAGTGCATTCAATGAACTTCGGTGTTCGGGGATCTGTTTGATTATTTCTGGATTCAAAAATGCTTTAATCAGATTAGTACCGGTGCTCACATTCATGTATACATCCAAAAAGGAAGGTTGATGAAGAACAGGATTCGATTGCAGGAAACTTCCTGCATGAATCAGTGTCTTCCCTGCATCTATCTCATCAATAATGCTCTTTAATGCAGTTATCTGGTTGGAAAATATGACATAGCCACTGATTAATGTAAAATATGGATTGTTCAGTCTTTGAAATGATTTTCCAAAAAACAGTGAAATGAAATCTCCACCCGGCAATGATCCGATCGGATGATTTTTGTATTTCGGAAGATTTATTTTAGCGCCCAAATGATTTTGCAACGCGTAAAGCTTCGTCAATGCTTCGTCAGCCCTGTTGGATTTCACTACAGCGAAAACACTGTTTTCAAATTCTGTTGTTCCGGGTTCCGTTATCGCCAACGCCATTTCATTGCCGATCCATGAATACATGTCTTCTTCTGAATTCGTTTTGTACTTTTTATTGAATTCCTGTATTCGTTCATTTCGTTCAACAGCTGAAATAAAATACGTTGGATTATTACGAAGTTTGGATAAACAATCCTGAAGAGTGGAAGAACCCCAGCGAAGATAGAAGGCAGTTCTTGAAGGAAGAATTTCCGGAAGATGACTGAGTACAGGTGATTGTTTGCGAAATATCTGTACCGCGTCCGAAGTGTCAAGAGATGCAACTCTTCCTGTCAAATCCAGTGAATTGTCTTTCACAGATAAATTCAAAGCCTGCCATTGTGCAAGATTGGAAATGGATTGTTGAAACGCTGAAAATCCCGGATTAAAAAATCCGCTGATCAGGTTTCCACTTCCGGTATGATTCAAATAACATCGAACAGAAACTGAAGCGTTAAGGTTTTTTTTTGCCTGAATAAATGCTTTCGATTTTCGTATTGAATTTCCATGCTGTAATTGACGAATCGCGTCTTCAACCAAAAACGAGGTTTTACTTGCTAAAACTAATCCGTGAGCAAGCGCAAAAGCAAAGGCAGTACTTTCTCCGGAACGGAATTCATAAATATCAACATTTTCATATTCTCTCTCATCCAAAGTGTATTTCGTTCCCTTGAGATCTTCGAGAAGGGAGATAGCTCTGCCTTTACGAATCGTTTCAGGAATTGACATCACATAGAGATAGTCAAATGCGTTTGCCTTCACCTGGTGAACAGACAAATACAGCATTTCATTTGTCCACATCGTTCCCAGCTCAGGCTGAATTTTGCTTATGGAATCAATCATCCTCATTTGTCCTTCAATCCTGGAAAAAGAACTATCTGTCTGCAGTAAATTCCAAAACTTGACAGAACGTAAGGTTTTAATTCCATCTGCTCCGGATTTGCATTCCAATACCATTGCTGCATCATTGGGGATAGCGTCAAGTGGGTCGGAATGAATCCGATCACTGTTACGGAAAAAGAAATAGGTAGCGCATGCAAGCAGTACCAGTACACCTGCAATCAAAGTAATCCTGCGATTCATTAGTTGGAAAATGTGTGTGCAATGTAAACTGTTTGGTTTGTCAGGAACCAAATTGGTACAGGGAATTATTTACAGAACACTGTTAAAAGGAAGCTCTGCTTCAGTTTTGTGCAATCTGAAACTTTTCCGATGGTAGGGGCTAGGTCCCAATTCTGTCAATGCTTTTCTATGCTTCAGTGTACCATATCCTTTGTTCTGATTCCAGCAATAATCAGGAAAATCCGGATGAATACCTTCCATGAATTGATCTCTCGAAGTTTTGGCCAGTACTGATGCTGCTGCAATGCTGGCATAAAGTCCGTCGCCTCCGACTATACACTTGTGTGGAACGTTCTTATATTTTCTGAATCGATTTCCGTCTATCAGGAGCAATCCCGGTTTTCTTTTCAATAAATCCAAGGCCCGGTGCATTGCCAGAAATGACGCATTCAAAATGTTTATGGAGTCAATCTCTTCTGCGCTAACGGATGCCACAGCCCATGCAATAGATTCCTTTTCTATAACCGGACGAAGTAGTTTTCGTTGTGATTCATTGATCTGTTTGGAGTCATTCAACAAAGGATGAAAAAAATCTTTCGGCAAAATTACCGCAGCCGCAAATACAGGTCCTGCCAGACAACCTCGCCCTGCTTCGTCACAACCGGCTTCGGTCAGTTCGGTTTGAAAAAAGGAATGCAATTTGACTTTTGCCTTCTTCATCGGAGTTGTATTCTGTCAGCAAGATATTGTTTTCTCCACACTTGACCATAATGCTTCTGCGGTTTTATCCCAGCTGAAAGCTTCCCGGCGAATCCTTCCTTTTTCAATAAGAGAGTCACGTAATTCTTTTGAAGCATACATTTTTATCATCCCTTCTGCAATAGATTGTTCCGAAAACGGATCCACAAGTATCGCCGCATCTCCTGCAATTTCCGGCATTGAAGTAATATTCGAGGTGATCACAGGTACGTCGCAACGAAATGCTTCGATAATAGGTATTCCGAACCCTTCAAAATTGGAAACATAGGTGAGTGCAAATGCGGCACCGGTTACTTTTTGCAAATCTTCATCACTTAAACGGCCTGTAAAAATTACGGCATTCCTGGCATTCATGTTCATCAAAACATTTTCCATTTCTTCCGTCCACCATCTTTTGCTTCCTGCAAGTAAAAGATGATAATCTTCAGTAACCTGGCTTCTGAATAAATCAAAAGCACGAAGGAGATTTGCGATATTCTTACGCTGATGCAATGCGCCAATAAATAAGAAAAATGGTTTCCCGTTGCTGAACTTCCTCCTTATTGATTCTGCCTCATTCGCTGAGACAGGAGCGAAATTCTCTCCGGCGCCATTGTAAACTACATCTATTTTTGACTCCGGAACATGATACGTCTTCGAAATATCTGTTCTTGAATATTCAGAGACTGTTGCGATACGTTGCGCTTCTTTTGCATACAAAGGGAAATAGTGCCGATAATAAATCCGGTTGAAAAATGGTAAATCCTTAGGATAGTGTTCGAAATTAATATCGTGAATTACTGCGAGAGTTTTTTGTCTGGAACGAAGGGATAAGTAACCATCAGTTGAAATAAACAAGTCCGCTTTTATTTTTTTAAATACTCCAGGCAAAGATTGTTCATACCACAAATACCATAACAAAGGATGACGTGCCGGAGGCGAAACCACCAATGGAGTGATGTTATCGGAAAAAAGGAAAGAACTGTCGTATGGTCTGTCAAAAATGAATTTGAACTCGTGTTCAGGATGCCTTTGGGTGATCCGGATCATACTTTCATAGGTAAAATACCCGATTCCTTCCATTTTATTTTTAACCAACATACGGGCATTCACCGCTATAATCATAATGACTGTTTTACCGTGCCGAAAGTACTAAACCTCGCAGGCATGGAGTATAAAGATTAAAAATTTGTTCGATGATTTTTCAGACTTTTTGACCCTGTGTTGTTGATAAAAGCGCTGAACTGAGCCGTGCATCCGTCGGCACTGCCGTCAAAAAGATTATTTTTGCAAAGAATGAAATTTCCTTCTCCAATTCCTCTTCTGCAACTCGCTCAATTAACCAATTCCAGGGTCATCGGAGATGGGTTAATGACTGTACACGGGATCAATGAAATTCATAAAGTTGAAACGGGTGACATCACATTTGTTGATCACCCGAAATATTATGATAAAGCTCTGCAATCTGCTGCCACTTTCATTATCATCAATAAAGAGGTGGCCGTCCCCGCAGGTAAAGCACTGATGTTTTCAGATGATCCATTCACTGCTTATAATACCATAGTCAGGAAATACAGAACCTTTTCTCCAGGCAAATCCTCCATCAGCGAAACCGCTTTGATAGGTGAAGGCACGATTATTCAGCCGGGTGCCTTTATCGGACAACATGCTGTGATCGGGAAGAATTGTCTTATTCATGCCAATGTAAGTATTTATGATCATACTCATATTGGTGATGATGTTATCATTCATTCTAATTCTGTTATCGGTGCCGATGCATTCTATTTCAAAAGACGACCTGAAGGCTATGATAAAATGATCTCGTGTGGTCGTGTTGTGATCCACGATAAAGTGGAAATTGGCGCTTGTTGTACTATCGACAAAGGCGTTTCAGGAGATACCATCATCGGTGCAGGAACAAAGATGGATAACATGGTACATATCGGGCACGATACAGTCGTTGGAAAAAATTGCCTCTTCGCAGGACAGGTTGGGATCGCCGGAGTTGTAACGATTGAAGACGATGTCATACTCTGGGGCCAGGTCGGAGTTCAGAAAGATCTGACAATTGGAAAAGGTGCTGTAGTACTCGGTAAATCCGGTGTTCCAAAATCTCTGGAAGGTGGGAAAACCTACTTCGGTAGTCCTACTCAGGAAGCCAGAGAAAAAATGAAGGAGCTTGCTTTCATCAAACAACTCCCGTCCATTATTGAAAAACTGAAATCCTGATTGGCTGAATCTGAAAAAAATAGTGCAGCCTCAACGGCTATAGACGCGCAGGAAAGTCTCGCGGCAGATTTGCATGCTAAAAAATTGCAGTTGCATTGGTTACTGCAAATAACCAAAGCGATCAATTACAATTTTTCCACGAAGCAACTTTTGGATGTTTATGAACATGTTCTTCATACTCAATTGAAGGTTGAAAAACTGGCATTGCTGATTCATGAGCATAAATGGGAATGCGCTTTACTCTATGGTACAGACAAGAATTTTCTGGATTTTGATCTCGACCGTATCCTGCAGGAATTAAACAAGATTCAGAATCTTGAAACTGAACAAGAGTTGTGGATTAAAAATTTTGATTCTATTCTTCCGGTATACCACAAAGATCACATTTTAGCTTATGCTCTGATCGGCGGTACTCAGGGGAGTGTCATCCCGAGACGGAACGAATTGCTTCCGTTTATTCATACAATCACAAACCTGATTGTAGTCGCGATGGAAAACAATCATATCGCGAATGAAAAAATCCGCCAGGCAGGAATTCGAAAGGAACTCGAACTTGCCGCGCAGATGCAAACCATGCTCTTTCCTACAACATTGCCTTCTACCGGCGACTACGTTATGCATGCAACTTATCTCCCGCATCAGGAAGTAGGAGGTGACTATTATGATTACATACCGTTGAATGATCATGAGTTTGTTTTTTGCATGGCAGATGTAAGCGGTAAAGGAATTCCCGCAGCTTTACTGATGTCCAACTTTCAGGCTAATCTGCATGCACACAGTCATCTCATGCACAACCTGCCGGAACTGATTACACTCCTCAATTCAAAAGTGTATAAGAGTGCCAAAGGCGAAAAGTTTATTACCTTTTTTATCGGGCGATACAATGTGAAAACAAAAGAATTGCATTATGTAAATGCCGGACATAATCCGCCTTTTCTCATACACGACAAAGTTGTTTATATGCTAAACGAAGGCTGCACCGGATTGGGAATGTTTGAAGATCTTCCATTCATTCATCCCGGAAAAGTTTTTATTCCGGATAACGCCATGCTGCATTGTTATACAGACGGAATAACAGATGTTGAAAATGACAGTGGTAGCGACTTTGGAATGGATAGACTAAGAGAGTTTTTAACTGCAAGAATGAACACCCGGAATATTGAAGAGCTACATGGACAACTTGTTTCCAATCTTTTTGCCTTCAAACAGTCGCGTAATTACACGGATGATATTACACTATTGAGCTGTTATTTTAAAACCAGGTAAAGTACTTTTTTTTTCAGTTCACCGGGATCCGTCATAGTTCAGTGTAGTAATTTCTTTTTACCGTTTCCTGTATATCCAACTGTTTCGTCTTCGTCACGATGGTATACGTCCAGCGCCACAATCATTGCAATAAATGCCCATACCGGTACTGCAAGTTTATCAGTATCAAGAAAATTATTTAAAGTGCCATGAACAAAATAAGTAACAAGTCCAAGTAGAATTCCAAGTAATAATATTTTATTCTGACTGTCTGTAATAGTGGAGTAGTACATTGTTGCACGATAAATCACCATCGCTACAATAATAATCATGGCCAACATTCCGAGTACACCTTCCTCCGCCAAAGGTCCGATGAACTCGCTGTGTGCATTTCCCATATCTCCTGCATTCGTAGAGATAATCGTCATCTCATTTGATTTCTGAAAAGGCGCGTAATTGAACTGATATGTACCGGGACCCCATCCTAAAAAAGGTCGTTGATCAAACATTCTCAACGCACAATTCCATCGGTTAATCCTTTCCAGATTGGAAGCATCCGTGGAAATATTCGAAATGGATTGTAAATGCTTGTTGAAATCTGTAGCGGAATCCTGGCGGTTCTTTTCCAGTTTCATTAAAATGTCCTGCTGAAAAGAAAAGAACAAAACTAATACGGTTCCAACAACCGCTGCAACTGTGTAAAACCTCACTTTGAACTTGTAAATAAAATAAATGGTAATCGCAATTGCAAGACTCAACCAAGCAGCACGGGTATAGGATAAAATTAATGCAGTGAGTAGCAAAACCAGCATAAGTATCGCCATCACACGCTCCGGAAAACTGGCTTCCCGATTTCGGGTGAACACAAAAATAATCGGAATGAACAATGCGATCACTGCTGCATAAGCTGTATGGTCATTATAGAAAGGTGTCATTACCCAGTGTGCTGCCTTTTGCGTCCATCCATTCTGAGCGTGATTGATTATTGTATACACAACAACTACAGTAAGTGTAAGTCCATATAACCAAACGAATTTTCTGATATTCTTTTTTTCTTTGAATAATTGCGTCCCAAGAAAATAAAATGGAACAATGAACCACAACTGCGACATCAAATGTTTAAGTGAAACAAGCGGGAGGCTGCTGGTAAGTGAGGTGATAAACATCCAGCCTAAATGAAAGAATATTGCAAGACTAACCGGATGCCATAAAATTCTTTTGTCAAATCCGCCTTCAAAAATGAATTTGAAAATAAAAAGGAGAGTAATCCCAAACATTAACGGCTCCGTCGGAATACTCAATGCCGGACCGGTGGTTTTGTCATTCAATACAATCGCAAGAGGAGTACAAAAAGCGATAATAAATAGCAGAGTATCGATAGAGAATACCGCCAGATATCCAATGCCAATGATGAGCGGGATGGCCGCTACCCAATACATTTCCTTTGTCAGGAAGAAAATGCTGACAGCAAGAAAGGGGAGAAGGATGGCATAAAACCAACGAAGTTCTACTTTGTTGATCACGACGATAGAATCAAATTAATTACCTAGAAAATTCTTTTTTGGAATTGAAGATCAAAAGGATCATAAATGCCAGAAAGAGCGATGAACCAACCGATATCAGTACAATCAACCAACGGATCGGGTAAGCTTTTTTATCAGAAGGAGATGGGCGTGAAACGACATTTGCATACGTCAGTTTTTTGGTAACGTCACGCACTGCATTTTCATATACTAACTTCAAATCATTGTAATTGCCGCGAACTCTCCATAGGTGTTCATTTAAAGAATTAAATTCTCCACCTTTTTCACGCAGTGCATCCAGCATTACTTTTGCTTCTGCAGTTGCTCTCTGATTGCCGGAAGAAAGACCTCTCAGATAGCCTCGTGTTGCCTCTTTTGATTGTTCTTTATAATCCAGAATGCCATATTGAGTACGGTATGTTCTGAGTCTTTCTTCCATGGAATCCATCTGTACCAATTTCTGGTCAAGTTGATTTTTTGCAATCACCATAACCTCTGCTGATTTTTCAGCCTGGAGCGATCTTGCTTTCACGTCAAAAAAATGAATGATAGAATCAACCATATTGGAAGCAACAACCGGGTCCTCATCAAGTACGGTAATCTCCATGGATTCATATTCCGTTTTCTTGATGGTTACATTTTCTTCATACATCTTTATAACATCTGTACGGAAATGCTTGTTGTTCACAGTATCAATATCGTAATGTTTGTACAGATCAAAGTCATGGATTATCCTTTCACGGATATCAGACGATTGTGCAAGCTGAAGCATTTGCTCTGTCGCGCTTTCTGTACTATATGCGATCAGATTGGAAGGATAAGCGAGCGCAAAGCTTTTGTATTTCGGTTTTATAAACCAGGGAGATGAAAAGAGAATTGATGCACCCAGACTTATTAGTCCGACGATGATCAGGTGTTTTTTCCAACGGATGATTGAACGGATTAATTCCGCCGAATTGAAAAACGAATTATTCATTGCTACGCAGGTAGGATTAAATTTTATACTGTGCCTCTTTCAGGCGTTCAAAAGCAAGGATGACGACCAGAGAAAGTAGAAACACGCAGGCTACTGACACCAGCAGTATCAACCAGCGAACCGGATAACATTTTTTTTCTGCTTTTATTGCCTTGTTGACGATGAATTTGTGTGTTAAATTCTGATTTGCATCCACCTTGAGTTTGTCGTTCTGCTCTTTCAGTTTTGTCAATTCCGCCCGTTCCAGTGTCAGCTCTTCATTCAGTGATACACTCGCGCCTCCGTATTTTGCAAGCAAGTCAAGTTTTGATTGCAAATAGTGAAGCCGTTCTTCCGCCCCTTTAAGACGACCTTTAGTATTAATAATTGCAGTATCTCCGGCCGGTTTGTATTTCTCATAGACAGCCAGCATTGCCCGCTCAGTATTGTAAATGGAATTTGATTTAGCATACTCTTCATTCCAGATAATACTCTGGTTTTTGAAATCCATCACTCCCATCTCACGTAACTTAAGAAGAGAATCTTCTTTTGCTTTCATGGAGTTCATCTTGTCCTGGTAGGCTTCCTCAACAATTGACAATGCTGCAGCGGCTCTTGAACGCTGGATTTTTGTTTTCATAGAATCCAGCAATGATGCAATGTCATTCGCGATATTTGCGGCCATTACCGGATCAGCATCCATCACATCAATCCGCACCGACATAAATTCTGTCCTTGAAAAATTGATGTTATCCTTGTATTCTTCCATCAATGCAGTCATCGGATATTCCTGATCCGGATCGATTTTGTAATGATCAAAGAGTTTGTATTTAGTAATAATGCTTTCACGTATTTCATCCGAATTCAAAATCTGCAACATCTGTTCAGCCTGTTCCTCTTCACCAAAAGCAAGGATATCCTGCTTTTCAGAATTGGTTTCTTCCATAATCGCCTTACTCACTGAATTGGTGGCAGATGGAAAAAAAACAACTGAAGACTTGAACTTGGGTTGAATAAAAGCAGGGCCGGAAAATATGTACGCAGCCAATGCAGTCACTGCTGTGACAATGATTAATGGCTTCCTCCAGCGAATCAGTACAACTAAAAAGCTTGTGGACTCCAGATAAGCAGTTTCCCTGGCTTTCTGAAACATAGGTATTTAAGAAAATTTGAGATTGAGGGCTTCAAAGGTAGAAAAGGAAATGGAATTTGAAAATCGGTCTTTTCAGGCCAAAAAGCCTCATTCTTCGTACTTTACAATGTGAATCAGGTTTCTGATGCTGATCAGCTTCAACGCAAAGGCCAAAACAAAACATGTTAGGGCTGCAATCACAAATCTTGGGATCCAGAATAATTGAAGATGGAACGCCAGATAATTGATCAAAATGCACCCGGAGATGAAAATTGCCAATTTGGCCAGCAACAGGTAATTCTTCCTGAATTCAAACGCTTTCTGTACCATAATGATTTGTGCAATGGCAGTAAAGATCTGTGTGACGATACTTGAAATGGCGGCACCTACAGCAGAAAAACGTGGGATAAGGAACAAGTTGATCACGATATTTAAAATCATTCCAAAACTGGCCATAAAATTCAATTGACGCAGATTGCCATTGGCAGTGAGCAAGGTTCCGAATATATAGGTGCTGGAAATTGGCACAAAACAACACATCAGAATCTTAAACACATCCGATGACTCCTGAATATGATCACCACTGTACAACAGATTCATTAATTCATAACTGAAGAAGTTGCAACAAATCGACACCACCAAAGCAGGAACAACCAGGAGAGAAAAAGAAAGACGAACCATTTCTTCCACGCTCTGACGAAGTTTTATCATCCGGGCAAAAATGGGGAGCAAAAGTCCGGCAAATAAAAAAGCAATCATGTTCGCCGCATCCAGTAATCGATATGCTGAAGCGTAAATTCCCGCTTCATTCGCGCCAACTCGAAACGGTAAAAGTCTTTCAAGCATCACTGAATCAATTCTGTTATAAAATGTCATGAGGAGTACCAATACAGCATAGGGATAACTCTTTTTCAGAATCATCACAAAGAATGGCCAACGCCAGGTGAAGCGTCGAACCTTCGCTTTCCCTATTACTATAAATAACGTAATAGCTGTTGTGACCAGATAGGCTGCTGTTTGAGCATACACAAACCATTTGATTTGAAATGTCCCGGGAGCTGAATATTTCATCAACAACACAGCGCAAATAGCAATCATAATCAATCTGTCCAATACAGAAACGATACTGTCTGTCTTGAATAAATGCAATCCTGCCAGATTGGAACGCAAGTACATAATGAATGAAATCAGGATTTGATTCACGATAACAGCGACCAGCATTTTCATCATGTCCGGTGTGTAGCCGATAATCAACCCTCCAATCACTGTAATGATGGCAAAGATGACTGCAAGCAATAATCGAAGCAGCACAATGCTTGCAAAGTGTTTGCTCAAAAGATGATTGTTCTGGGAGATATTTTTATTGTTGAAATTGGTAATGCCTAAATCAAGTAAAATGTTGAGGAGAAATGAAAAATTGAAAATAGCATAGTAAAAACCATATTGCTCTGTACCCACAGCATTCTGAACTGCACGATCAATACCCAAAATCCAAAACGGCTTGATCAGCAGATTCAGTGCAAGTACTAAAGCTAAATTAGTGACAAATTTCCTTTGCATCGGCGCGCAAAGGTACATTTTTACACGAATGTTCCCTGCTTCTTTGATGAAGCATTCCTGAAAATTGCTGTATTTAATGGTTTATTCCTACTGAAAATTCTGGATTTTATTTCATCAAGTATCATATGCATCAATTTTCAGAATCATATAACAAGAATGATAAAGGAAAATATAAATAGTAATCCAAAGTAAGATGACGGTTCATTCGATAAAATCCTGAATAGTCTCTTGTGATCTCTGATAAACAAAACCAATCGCAGATAAATTCCAATTCAATGCTTCACGCATGAATATTATTGAAATGAAAAAAAAGATTTGAATTAATTAGATGCTGTTCGTTTTTCATACCTGCACAATCCCTCGTCCAGAAAATCAACATAGGTTTCTATGTTCGGTGTGTATCCACGTGGCTGAGCAAGAATTTGTCCTTTGTTATCAAGAAGAACATAATACGGCTGCGAATTGGTATTGTACACAGATGCTTGCAAATCGCTCCATTTATTGCCGGTAGTCTTAATTTTCCTGCCTGTTGTTTTAGAAACCGATTGCAATTCTGAAGGCAATATTGTTTTATCATCTACATACAGTGAAATTAGTACATACTTCTCAGAAAGTCGCTTTAGCACCTTGGGATCGCTCCACACATTGTCCTCCATCTTTCTGCAGTTCACACATGCCCATCCTGTAAAATCAATCATAACAGGTTTTCCCTGGCTTTTCGCATAACGCATTCCTTCGTCATAATCGTGAAAACAATTCAGATCATGCGGACATTCGCTTTCATGACCTGTTTTCCATTCTTTGTAAAATTCCGGTGGAGGAAATCCGCTGATTAATTTCAAAGGAGCTCCCCAAATTCCAGGCAACAGATACAAAGTGAATATCAGTGATAACATTCCGAATATCATTCTTCCTACCGAAATATGAATCACCTCACTATCATGTGAAAGACGAAGTTTTCCGAGGAGGTAGATGCCCAGCAGACCGAAAATAATAACCCAAATCGCTACAAATAATTCACGCTGCAGAAAACCCCAGTGATATGCCAGATCCACATTACTTAAAAATTTGAACGCAAGTGCCAGCTCAATAAATCCTAACGAGACTTTAACTGTATTCAGCCATCCTCCTGATTTAGGAAGATTACTCAGCCATCCGGGAAACAAGGAGAACAACGCAAATGGAATCGCAAGTGCAAGAGAAAATCCGGTCATACCGGCAACCGGACCGAGGTAACTTCTTCCATGTGCCGCTTCAACCAACAAAGTGCCAATGATCGGACCTGTGCATGAAAAGGATACCAATGAAAGTGTAAATGCCATGAAAAATATTCCCAACAACCCTCCACGATCACTCGCTGAATCAGCCTTGTTTATAATAGAGCTCGGTAATGTAATTTCAAACGCGCCAAAAAATGAAATGGCGAATATGACAAAGATGATAAAAAATGCCATGTTGAAAAATGCATTACTTGCAAGATCATTTAATGCATCACTTCCGAATGTAATTGTGACAAGAAATCCGAGCGTTACGTAAATAAAAATGATCGACAAGGCATAAATAATTGCATTTCGAATACCCTTAGCCTTACTTCCGCTTCTCTTGGTGAAGAAGCTTACTGTCATCGGAATCATTGGGAATACACAAGGTGTCAACAGAGCAAGAAAACCTCCCAGCATTCCTGCTATAAATATTCCCCATATACTTTGTGTTCCTGTACCGGATCCCGAATCCTCTTTCCCGCAACCGGGTTCCAACTGAGTCACCGAGGCACTTGTTGGTACAATATCTCCGGTGTCACCTGCTGTGACAATTGAGCCGGATGCAACGCTGTCATTTTTAATCTGTGGACTTACAGCTGCAGTAGTATCATTGAATGCCGGAATTCCGCTGCTGCCGGTTTTGATCACATGAAATGTAAAAGTTGTGTCGGGGAAAATGCAACTTTCTTTACACACCTCGTAGACTATAGTTCCGGTAATGGTACAGGCATCACCCTTAATTTTTACCTTTTGTCTGAATGTCGCCTCATGTATGAATTGAATCACCTTTACTCCGAAAGTGGAATCAAAAAATTCTTCCGATTTCGATTCAACAGCTTTTCCATCGAGTATGTAACATCCGTTTGGCTCAAATTTAAATTCCAGAGGAATTGGACCGCCATCCGGTGTATGTTGCGAATACATATGCCACCCCGATTCAATCTTGGCCTTAAAAATCAATGTTGCTTCTCCTGCTTTCGTTTGCTCGGTTGTATAACTCCAGCGAACCGGGTATATCAGTTGTCCTTGCATTTGTGAAAACCACAAACTCATAAAAAAGAGGAGAAACAGTTTTTTCATGTACGGTAGAACTGATTTTTTTTCATTCAATGACTGGTCGCAGAATAATTTTACATTGAATGTGATGCAGGTCGGTAGACAAATTATTTATCAATGTAGAAGGTAAATTCTTTAGAATAAAAGATACAGGCTTCTTTACAAGCCTGGTATTCAATTTTACCTTTTATGTTACAGGATTTTCCGTTCAGTTTTATTTTTTGTTTAAATGTTGCAGCTTCAATAAAGTATTTCACTGTCACCCCAAATAAGGAATCAAATTCTGTTACAGGAACAGGTTCAGTTACAGATCCTGTTTTTTGAAAGCAGTCGACCGAATCCATTGTGAATACTGCCGGTAATGGACCACCATCTGCAGTAAATTGCGAATACATATGCCAACCTTTTTCAAATTTTACATCAAAAACAAGAGTAGCTTCATCGCCGGTTGATTTTTCTACTTTAAATGTCCAGGTTGCCGGATCTGACGGCATTTGACTAAAAAGCATCAAACTATTGAAAGTGAACAGGAGTAAAGCGCAGAGTTGTTTCATACATGGATTCCCGGTTTGTGGAACGGGAAGTGGTTCAGATTTATTGGCAAAATTAAGGAAGTATTCTCTGATTATTCGTCATCTGGAGGACATTGAAATAAATCATGTTTTTAGCAATTTAACATAAATTGAAGGCTTTAAGGCCAAAAACAGGATTTTTAACGTCGGGCAACGAATTTAGAAAAAAATCAATCTCCGAACCAGTTTATCAGCTCATTCAGTTGAATCTCTTGTTTTTGAATTTTAGGAAAATCGCGAATGACTTTACCCTCCTTTAACTGGATCAATCTGTTGCCATACCTGATCACATCTTTCATCTGGTGTGTGATCAAAATTGCTGTCAGTCCCATTTCTTGTACCATCTTCTCAGCAATGTCCAGAATCAATTTCGAAGTGGCCGGATCCAATGCTGCCGTTGGCTCATCCATCAGCAAAATTTTACTATCATCCATCGTGGCCATAAGCAAGGTAAGTGCCTGCCTTTGGCCACCACTTAAACTTCCCATCGGTTGATTTAATTTCGATTCCAGACCCAGATTGAGACTCGCAATTCGTTCTCTCACAGTTTTTCTGAAAGCATCATTGTTTCCGATTCGAAACCCTTTAGGTTGTGTTCGGATTGTTGCCAGACGAAAATTCTCTTCAATCGATAGTTCTGGTGCTGTTCCGGATAGTGGATTCTGAAAAACTCTGCTTAGATATTTGCAACGCTGATGTTCCGGAAGAGTGGTGATGTCTTGTCCGTCAACCAGAATTTGTCCCTGGTCTGGTCGCAAAGCACCCGAAAGAAGGTTCATGACAGTACTTTTACCTGAACCATTCGATCCGATTAATACGACAAATTCCTTATCCTTTATCTCAAGATTCAAAGGATGCAACGCCCGAATCTCATTGCCTGTTCCGGTCCCAAATGTTTTGGATATGTCCCTGAAGTGAATCACTCTGTTCGTTTTAGATTTGGTATACTGACTATCAGGAGAACAAATACTGATACAACAAGCTTTAAATACAACGCATCAATTCCTATGGATAAAGCAAATGCAAGAATAATCCGGAACAAAATACTGCCGCCTATCACCGCTAAAAGATGGATAGGGATAGAATGAATATGAAATAATTTCAATACAATTTCTCCGATCATTACAGAGCCTAATCCAAGAATAACAATTCCTATTCCCATGTTAATGTCAGCATAGCCTTGTATCTGAGTAATCAGGTATCCACTCAATGCGGTAAATCCATTGGCTAATGCAAGACCGATAGTCTTCATGTTTTTTGTATTCACACCAAGAGCACGAATCATAACTTCATTATTCCCTGTGGCTCGCATGGCTAGACCAAAATCCGTTTTCAATAGCCAGGATATTTTTATCCAAAGAATTAAAACAATAAAAGAAAGGATAATTAGCTCCTGAATAAGATTGTCGGAAACAAGTTGAATGGAATTATAAATGGATGGAATGTTCACCAATGGAATATTTGATCTTCCCATAATTGCAAGGTTTACAGAATACAAAGCCGTCATTACGAGAATGCCGGATAAGAGTGCATTTACTTTCAATCTTGTATGGATCAGACCGGTCAATGATCCGGCACATGCACCTATCAGAAAAACAATCGGTAATGATAACCAGGCATTGTATCCATTACTTAGCATTACAGCTGTAACTGCTCCCCCTAAAGTAAAACTACCGTCTGTCGTAATATCCGGAATGTTGAAAATTCGCATCGAGATGAAAATCCCGATTGATAAAGAAGCAAATCCCAATCCAAGAAGCACAGCGGATAAATACAAGTCAGCCATAGTTCGATCGGTGTCTTAAAGAGATGATTGTCCGGATATTTTTAGAGCTGCTTTCCGGCTATTTTACTGCAGTAAATGTAGAGTCAAACTGAAGAGCAAATTTCATCGCCTTCTCAGCATTGTACACTTTACGCCTGACCTTCACCAATTCCGGATTCATTCCTAAATAGGATTTTTTCTTCAGTGCACTGGCTGCCTGAGCCCCCGACTGATATCCCCATTGAAACATGTCAGCTCCAAAAGCAGCTACTGCTCCTCGTTTGACAAGTCCTTCTTCACTCGTGAATACAGGTACGTGAGCTTCGTCGCAACTTTTTACAATAACTTCCATGGAGGAGAAAACAGTATTATCAGGCAATGCAAAAAATGCATCCACTTTGTTTTGGAGCAAGGATGCAACCACCAATTGAGTTTCGTTAGAATTATTTACAGGCTGTTTCAGCAATTCAATACCAAGATCAGCACAAATCTTTTCTATTCTTTTTAATGCATCAACTGATTGCGGTTCTGCCTGATTGTAAATAGTTCCAATCTTTTTTACAGAAGGAATAACCGTTTTTACGAGCATAACTGCTGTATCAATATAATCCAATGTCTCATATGTGCCAAACAAATTCATGGGTGCATGTCCTTCTTTGTCTGTCAGCCCCGCAATATCGGGACGAGGCGATACCATCATGAAAACAGGAATCTGACTTGTCTTTTGAATAGCAGTTATTGTTGATAAAGTCGGATTGGTTGCTATCAGATCAACTTTCTGTGAAATGAGGTAATCACAAGCTTGTAGAAGTGTTGGCTGATCATTTTGCGCATTCCTGTATATTACATCCAGGGATTTTTCAAGTGGATCAAATCCACTGTCTTTTAGTGCAACAAAGAATCCTTTTTTTGCTTGTTCCAGTGTCTCGTCCTGAAGCAAATCTAAAAACCCGACAACCGGTACACTTCTGCGGGAAGGAGAGCTGCAGGAAAGAATTAAAAGGATCGAAAGGCTTAGTGCGATGGTTTGAATTTTCATATTCGAATGAAGGAACATAGTGGCGAAGATAAGAAAATGTCAGTTTGGGTAATTCAATTTTGTCCTGAAGATCCGCTGAGAACAACTTTAACGGTAGTTGCATAGTCATCAGAAATCACAGTCACAAAAAAGATTCCGGGATTCCAATTTTCAGTATCGATCGAGAAAGTATCATTTTGTGTATTGTATTCTTCGATCAATTTTCCTGTTGAATCAATAATCCGAATCGTTTTGTTGCCGGAAGCAAATTTTAAATCAACAGTGAATTTGTGATCTGAGGGATTCGGAAAAAGATTAACCTGATTTTCATTCCTGGAAATATTTTCTATCCGTGTATCAAGACAGATTACGAATTCATTGCCGGACGCAGAAATAGTATTCGTATTTACTGTCCGAAGAAAATCAACGGGAACCAGTGATGTATAACTGGTGTCAATAGTAAAATTACTAAGAGAATTTGTTAACAAATCAACAACATTCGAATAGCAGGTTGTTGTGCCATTCTCATCTGTCTTCACCTGGTAAATTCCGGGAATGGCAAAGGATGACATACTTAATCCTGTAACTAGGTAAGAGTCATCTTGCAGGCGGATGAAAGAGGAGCATAAATCATCATTGACTCCTCCAAAAGAATTAGACCACAAAACAGTACCGTTTGAATCAATTCGAAGCAATAACATATCAGTTAGGGTAGGAGTACCGTTTATTTCACCAGAAATTGTACATCCGTTGTCCGGATTCGAGCCAATATTGTAGAGTCGTATATCCCAGGTCGCGACAGAAATGATTTCTGCCCAAAGCATATTTCCAATTGAATCAACCTTGAAAACTGTCGCGTCATCTCCGTCACGTGTCACACCCAATAAAAAAAAGTTGTGATCAGATGTTTCTGTAATATCCTTTCCCCAGTCTTCTGAATTGAAATCATATGTTTTACTCCATTGTGGAACACCCAGGTTATTCATTTTAACCAGGAGCATATTCGGATAAAATGAACCGTATGTATCTGTTGAACCAAATAGAACATACCCGCCGTCGTGTGTTGGTTTTACTACAGGAGAATAAGAGGTTCCTCCCTCAACAACTCTCGACCAAATTTTCTGACCATTTCGGTTAAGTTTGACAACATAGTAATTATACAAAGAGCTGCCGAAACTCAATGTCGGGCCCGTGATGATAATTCCACTATCCTGACTGAGGCAGGCACCGGTTACATATTCCTGAGAAAATCCCCCAATTGCAACGGACCATTGCATTGATCCTCCTGAATCCAGCTTCATCACAAACATATCTTCACTATTCAGTTGTCCGGTGCTGTCTGTTTGCCCGACAAGAAAAATTCCGCCAACTGCATCCACTAAAATATTTGATACTATATCATTATTCGATGTTCCAATAATTTTACTCCAAAGCAGGTTTCCGGAATAATCTGTTCTGTTAATCTGGATATTGTTAATTCCAACCTGAATTGTATCCGGAATTGACGTGGCAATTACATAACCTGAATCAGGACACTGTGCTGAATATGCACTTGCATATGAAAATGGGGTCTGATACATTTTTTGAAATGACCCGATTGCATGAGTTTTTTGTAAAATGCCGGTCAGTAAAAACAGAAGGATCAGTAAAAGATCAAATTTTTTCATGAGAAAGAATGGGGGTAATTTTTGTAAAATCTTAAAGTGGAAATTGAATTAAGTGTTAATAAGTTCATTGTTGCATCTTAGGAATGTCTTTTACCTGATGTGCTGGAGAAGGCTAAGGTAACAATGAACTAATCACTTTCTAAAACTCCTGAATGAAAAATCCCTCCCGGAATTCAGGGAGGGATTTTTCATTTGGCGGTTTATTTCTTTTTGCTGCCTCTTGGCTGAGGAGCAAGCTCTGCTTTAGGATGACTGGATTTGGGCTTTTCCTGCATTGAGTTCATGTGATTCTGCTTTTGTGGGCCATTCATCATTTGAGATTTGATGGTTTCCCCTTGTGTATGTGTAGGCCTTGAAGGCATTGTTTGGTTCTCTTTTGGCTTTTGAACAGGAGCTACAGGCGAACTTTGCATGGTTTCATTTTTCATCTTTGGAGCTGGACGACTATTATTTACCGGTTGAACGGCTTTGGGATTGTTTTGAGTCGGATGCTTCATTTCAATTGAAGGACTGTTCTGATTTTTAGTATCCTTCACAATTCCGTTTGAATTATTTGACCTGGGCTTTCCGGTTGAAATGTTCTGAGGAGTTTCTTTTACTCCCACTGAATTATTTCCGGGATTAGCGCTTGGCTGTGAATTTACATTTTTCACATTTTTCATTTCATACTTCACCTTCACTTCTTTGTTGGATCTTTTGTCAACAAATACAGGACGACTTTCGTTTTCATCATAAGCCCTGAGTGATACATTATTGCCAAGTGTTTGTCTTGGGGCAATGGCTGTTTTATAGTAACCTCTAGGATATTGATGTTCAAAGTAACTGTGACGTAACCAAGGGTTATATGTGTTGCGGTTCATCACAACAATGTATGAAGTGAATGGGTCAAAACCGTAATAAGTCTGAATAGATGGTAAGCTTACAACGTGTACCCAGCTGAAACCATCAAAGTACCAGTAATTCTGTGCGAACACATCGTAGTAAACCATGTAGTCAGGGAAGTAGTAGTAATGGACTTCATTGACATAAACATAAGGTGGAGCCCATACAGGAACTACAGGCGTAACAACAACTGTTTGAACCGGAGCTGGCGGTAAGGTAGATGCATAAACAGGTTCCGGAGCAGGGGCAGGCACCGGTGTTGAATAGATGACCGGACGAGGTCTGGATTGAGCCACAAAGACCGGACTGCAGGAACTTAAAGCATTTGCAAGAATCGCTATCGTGAAACCTGCAATCAATCGTTTTGAAATAGAGTTCATAATCTGTTGATTTGAATTCGACATTCCAAGTTCTGTGCCAATTCGGAAATTCGCTGTAAATACTTCAAAAAACAGCTTTTCAAAAAGGAAATTCCTCCTGGATTTTTAAAATTGTTGAATCTTTTCACCACCCGGAAAAGTGGTTCTTCCAGCCTTAAGTTGATCTGATTCTATTGTTATCACAATGCGAATGGGAACTGAAACAGTTGTGAATTATTTCATGTGATTGAAAGGAGTAGAGTAGAAAAGTTTCGGAATTAAAGATGGCGGTTCTGTAATCAGTATATCGATGAATTTAATTTTTAATACTGACTTCAGTAGGATTTCCTCAATAGACTTACTGTATTTCTTAAATGGAATGCCAATTAATAGTAGATTCACATTCCTGATTTGGTGAGAATAAAAATATCTGTAATCAAGAATATGGCATCAGCAAAACCAAGTTCTACAGCATCGATACAATACATCAAGAGTGAATTGAATACTATTGATTCCGGAGAATTGAAAAAGATGTTGTTGAGATTGGCAAAACATAAAAAAGAAAATAAAGAATTATTGTCTTATCTGTTGTTTGAAGCGCAAGATGAAGTCGGGTTTATTCAAAAAGTAAAAGACGAAATATCCGGAGAATTTCCTGAGATCAATCGCAGCAATTTATATCTTTCAAAGAAAAGCTTAAGAAGAATTCTAAGAATCGCATCTAAACAAATTCGATTTGCTGATTCATACAGGGCGGAAGCGGAAATTCTTATTCACTTTTGTATTCAAATGAAGGAGAGCGGAATTCCTTTTCATAACAGTCAGGTTTTACTTAATTTGTATAATCAGCAATTGAAGAAAATTAAGGCGGCTGTATCAAAAATGCACGAAGATTTACAATTTGATTTTCGCGCATCTCTTGAGTTTATTGAAAATTAGTTTCACCGAAATCTGTTCCAATGGCCCTTTTGAATCGGTTATTTTCAGGTATATTGAAATGAGTATAGGTGATTTTCCGGTGATTGAAGCTAAAATCCCCTTGCTGTTTTCAAATCCTTTTCCGGCTCAGACCCTGATTTTCCTTGTTCACCTATTTATTCTTGATCAAACTTGGCTAAAACACGTAGTTTGAAATATAAGAATGACTCATTTTGTGCAATTCAATGAGTCTTGATTCCTCCCCCCTAAATAAACATTGAGTGATCGATAATGCTCTAAAAACTAAACTGCACCATAATGAAATCACAATACGCACCATTGGGCAAAACTTGCACTTTCTGCTTTACTTCAATTTCAGTTGTTTTTCTTCTCCTTTGCAATTCTGCATGGAGTGATCCCAATGCATTCACGAATATGACACATAATTTCACGTCTGATTCGTGGAATACATATAACTACACAACCACATTGGGACAACAATTGTGTCAACCATGCCATACACCGCATAATTCTTTGCCATCGGATGTAGCTCCGTTATGGAACCACCAGCTATCATCAGCTACATATTCAATTTATGAAAGTGTAAAGGACGGATCATCCATGGGTGTCAACACTATTGACGGGACTTCCAAATTATTTCTTTCGTGTCACGATGGAACTGTTGCTTTAGGTTCTTTCGGTGGACAAATCGGATCACAATTCATCACGGGTGGTTTTAATTTCACCACTGATCTGAAAAACGACCACCCGGTTTCTATTGATTATTCCAATGCATTGAGTGGAGGGTATGGGGAGTTGCACCAGACTACCCATGTGTTTGCAAATTATGATACGCTTGCTCTTACCTATGTTCCGGGCAGTGAACCCGTAACCCGATTGCTTGACGTAAATGGTAAAGTACAATGTACTTCTTGTCACAGTGCCCATTCAAATGAATCAAGGTACATGTTGAGAATGGATAACCGCGGCTCCGCTTTGTGTTTGGCTTGTCACGATAAATAATTTCAGAATTAAGATAAAAACCCGGGGATGATCACTGTAATTATACTTTATACGATTAAGGTATTTAAATCAAGGCGAATCAACTGAAAACAAATTGTTTTTAAAGTGGAGGCGCAAAGTATTTTATGCAAATCAATGCTCAGATTTCTTAAAGGTCATTTTAATTCCAGCCTGAATTAGTCAGGTTAAAAGCATAAAAAAAGCCGTCGAGGTCGACGGCTTTTTTGTGCTTTTAAATTTTTGTATATTATTTCTGAACAATAATTTTATTGGTTGAATGATAAGTTCCATAGGTAACATTCACCATATAAGTTCCGGCACTTACGGAACTTAAATCCAGTTGATGGATGTGGTCAGTCATCGTATTTAGTTTTTTACTCAAAACCAAACGACCACTCAGATCAGTGATATCAACTGTTGCTTCAGAGGTACTATTGCTGATGAGAACATTTAATTG
The DNA here is from genome assembly GCA_937871435.1 of uncultured Bacteroidota bacterium. Classification (GTDB taxonomy): domain Bacteria; phylum Bacteroidota; class Bacteroidia; order AKYH767-A; family 2013-40CM-41-45; genus JADKJP01. Next base: position 38,058 of record CALMQM010000107.1, read on the forward strand.
ATTCTGAGCTAGGGTAGGGTAGATGGCTACATTTTTATCATAGGCGACATTCGGAACTCCGGCAACACCATCACACACGATTGGAATGATTGCCATAGAAATCGAAAGTCCCCAGGAATCAATATCGTCAAACGGATACCATGATGTACCATCGGACCACAATTCCCAGGCTGTGCTAGGAGAAGTGTTACCATCAATATTGCTATAAATGGAAAGAGTATCCCCCGCGGTATAATCGAATTGAACGCCGGCATAGAAATAATCAGAAACTACAGGTGGATTTGGGAAAGTAATAGCAGTAATTGTTTGTGCTGCGATATCATCTACTGCTCCCTGGTAACTGTAATTTGTATTGCCGATTATCGCACCCGGCATTCCACCTGATTCATCCCAGACATTTACACTGAAAGTATCTGTTGAATTTGCAGCTGAGGCAACAGCCATAAAAATTAAGACACCATTGACTGTTCCATTCACATGATTCAGGTTTGTAAATCGTTCAGCTTTTCCGAGATCTCCATACGAGTTCTGACCTGTTACATATCCAATTGAATCAGTATAAAGCACCAGGGTGTCAGACGCTCCGATATTCATGAGCGAATCGCACAACAAGACTCCACGAACCTGCTGACTGAAAGAATTGAAGGAAGCGGGTTTTGTTGCTTGTGTATTTCTGATGTTTTTCGGAGTACCTGCATTGGCCTGCATTGCTACAGTGCTGAGGCCGACAAATAAATAGAGTAGAGCTTTTTTCATGTTAATATGATTTTATTTTTACCCGAAGTTTGGAATTTATTTTCAATTGAAGAATGAAGTTGATCTGAAGAGCAATAATTTGTACTTATTTAACTATCCACCCAATACTATTTTACATTTTTCTGATTAATCCCGGAATATTTCCATCAACGGTTGTTGATTCTTGTTATGGGATTCAATTTTATTTCAAAAGGAATAACAAAAAAGTCAGATAAATTTAAATGTAAGATGGCTTGTAATGTGTCAATTTTGTGAAGAATGTGAGTCCTACGAAAGTACCGCAAATAATAATCTGTTTAAAAATGATTCGATGAAGTACATTTTACCAGGAACCACCGGCACCACCACCACCAGAACTACCGCCACCGAATCCTCCAAAACCTCCTCCACCGCCCCAGCCACCGCTTCCACCACCACCCCAACCACTGCCTCCTGAAAAATTATTCCACGAGCCACGGTTTTTTCTGGCAGCAGCATTGAGTAAAGCCCATGCGGCCCAGAACGCAAGATTGTTCATTCTCGCGTAACGACTTACATACTTGATCCGTGCAAAAAGTACGATGAAGCCAATGAAAAATACCATGAAGATCACAAACCAGCTTGGGTTTTGTTTCCCTCCTTTTTTCATGTAATCATCGGCTGTGTATTCACCGTTTACTATGGACATGATTGAATTCGTCGCTGCATCAATGCCTTCGTAATAATTATTCAGTTTGAAATTTGGAAGTATGTCTCGATCCACAATCCGCTTGCACAAGATGTCCGGAAGCACCCCTTCAATTCCATAACCGGTATTGATAAATACTTTCCTGTCTTCTTTAGCAATCAATATGAGAACGCCATTGTTTTTGTCTTTCTGTCCGATTCCCCATTTATTATAGAGCTGAACAGCATATTCGGATATATCATAGAAACCTGTGCTTTGCATCATTACCACTGCAATTTGAGTTGATGTGGAATCGTTGAATGCGACAAGTTTTTGTTCCAATTGGGCTGTTTCATCAGAACTTAGCGTATTCGTAAAATCTGTTATGAGACGATTGGAACGCTCGGGAAAATCATCCGCTATTCCTACAAAAGGCAGTAAGCTCAATAAAAACAAAATGGCCTTACGAATCATTAGAATAGTCTGAGGAAAATTATTTGTAATAAATTGCGTGATTTATTTTAATTGAAGACAACATTGAACACATTTTTTGTGAATGGGCTCCCCGAAAATGAGCTGTAGATTCAATTGTATCATGCTCTTTTTAGTCTTTAAATACAATGTCATTTGACAGTTCATTTGTATCGTTGGATTGTCTTGGGAAATATCGTCCTAAAGCTTCCCCACTCATGAGAATGCCTTTGCTCAGACCCTTTACGAAATCGCCTTCTGTAAAATAATGCTGCATCTCCAATTTGATTTCATGCCAGAAATCTTTGTGAACTTTGGAGTTAATTCCTGAGTCACCTAAGATCGCGAAGGATCTGGATTCAAGGGCAAGATAAAATAGTACCCCGTTTCTTTCTTTTGTTTCGTGCATTTTCAATTCCTTGAAAACGTATGCGGCGCGATCAAGAACATTGTCTCCGCATACGTCTTCAACGAATAGACGGATTTCACCTGAAGTATATTTTTCAGCTTCCGAAATCGATTTTACGATTTCGTCTTTTTCGACCTGGGTGAATTTTCCGCTTGCCATCAGAATTTTACTGTTGGAGCTTTTTCCGCTCCTTTGTCTGCTTCAAAATAAGGACGCTCCTTGAAACCAAACATGCTGGCAAAAATTACCTTTGGAAAACGAGATCTTCCGGTATTATAGCTTTGTGCAGCTTCATTGTACTGGCGACGAGCTTCAGTAATTCTGTTTTCTGTTCCTTCCAGCTGAGCCTGCAAATCAGAGAAATTCTGAACTGCTTTCAGTTGCGGGTAGTTTTCGGCAACGGCAAGCAGGCGACCGAGAGCCCCACTCACCTGAGCTTGTGCTGCCTGAAACTCAGCAAGTTTTTCTGGAGTAATGTTGTTCGGATCAATTTGAATAGAGGTTGCTTTCGCTCTTGCTTCTACAACCGCTTCCAGAGTGCTCTTTTCGAAATCTGCTGCTCCTTTGACAGTATTCACCAGGTTGGGGATAAGATCTGAGCGACGTTGGTATTGAGTTTCAACATTTGCCCAGGCTTTGTTCACAATTTCTCTTGAACTAACCAGTCCGTTGTAGGAAGTAATCCCGATGATGACAAGCAGTCCGAGAATGATCCAGATAAGATATTTTTTCATTGTGTTGAGAGGTGTTTATGGTTGATGTGTAAATGAACTATTAAATTACAAATGTTATTCAGACCTGAATCGCATTCAGAGTTTAAGCTTTGCAAAGGTAAGACGTTTTAGGAAAGTAAATATTGTTTCTTTCAGGAAGCTTTCCGGGAAACCAGATCCTTGAGAATTTTCTCCAGCTCAATGGCCCTTTGAGTTCCAATCCGGTAAGGAGTTCCTTCCTGACTGGTAATTTCAACAGCATCATTTCCTCCGGTGTAAAAGCTGATCAAACCGTTGAGATGCAAATTAAAAACGGCGTTGTTCAGATGGTAATTGCTGTATTTTTTCCTTTCTATTTTGGTTATACTCCGTAAATCAATCTTGACTTTACGGGCTGTCCAGAGTCCGTCCAGCTCAATGAAAGATTTAAAAACCCTTATTTTAATGTGAAGAACAAACAAAAGAATAATGGAAATAACAATGATTCCTATTCCCAGCCAGAAAAACAAATCACCATTTCTCCCGTTGGTAGTTTTCCACCAGTATAGAGCAAAGCAAAACAAGGCCAATGACAATCTGCGCAACATGCTCAGTTGGTTATAACCTAAATATTGCTTCTCTTCGTATAATGGCTTCTCCGGTTCCATTAGGATTGAGTGAATTGAATTTTTAAGACTTTTTTGGTCGAATTCCGAACCTTAAATCGATCGTCAATTCCAAGCCCTAAGATACAAACAATGTCGCCCGCCGACAAGCAAACCAGGTAATTCTCTTTCTCAAAACGAGAGATTTTTTTATCGGTGAAATAATCGCTCAGTTTTTTCCTGTGACCTAATCCCAGTGGATAAAAATAGTCCCCTGCTTTCCAGGGTCTGAGTAGGAGCGGAAAACGGAGTTCAGCTGCATCTAAAAGTTGCACCTGCGGTATATATTCAATTTTGGATCTTTTATTTAAAGGGCTGATATTTAGCTTTATAACACTGTTTTCAAGGATGATTTCAGTATCTTTTTCAGAAATTGAAATTTCCTGGCTTGAGGAAGTGGTATTGGGTTCAATGAGCAATGTGTTCCTGTCTACCAGTAGTCGGCTGGAAGTATCGTAGAATTTTTTTCCGGTTTGTGTTGCTTCCAAAATACTCCGGGCTGAAACATTGTTTAGCCCCAGCGAATGCAGGATGGAAGAGAGTATTTGTACTCCATCCTTTTTTTTTCGAATTGCATGAAGTT
>CALMQM010000108.1 GCA_937871435.1 uncultured Bacteroidota bacterium
GGTAGACGCAGCAGACTCAAAATCTGCCGAGGGCAACCTCGTGGGGGTTCGATTCCCTTCCCGGGTACGAAATCGAAACGACAAAACCACTGTAACGTATTGTTTTACAGTGGTTTTTTAGTTTATGGATCTTTTGCTGCTTCAACACTACGTAAACTTTTACCGGATAAGATTGCTTATTGCTTTTTGTGGAGGACCGGTATCTAATGTTTTATGATCAGTTCAACTTTGGGCACTGAGAGCTTTTATCCGGTCGGTCTGATTTTCGGTTGCACGAGAAAACGAAGAAGCTGAAACAATATTTCGGAGGTCTTTGACTTTCTATAGGTGTCTAGTATTCCAATGCAAAGTCTTTGGTTAAAGACTTGGTTCTGCGGGTTAAATAGAAACAGAATCAGAAACAGTGCGAAGTACACAGTAAAATAGAAACAGAATCAGAAACAGTGCGAAGTACACAGTAAAAAAGAAACAGAATCAGAAACAGTGCGAAGTACACAGTAAAATAGAAACAGAATCAGAAACAGTGCGAAGTACACAGTAAAAAAGAAACAGAATCAGAAACAGTGCGAAGTACACAGTAAAATAATAACACTTTTCACCCGGACTGTTTCTGAATTCAGTATACTGTCCCCATGAATTAAGACAGGATGATATGTTAGGAATTAAATTCATAATTTAATATTCATAATAAAAGAGTGATCAAAGGCTTGGCCCAGCATGGAAGATTGTTCTCCCATTGAAAAATTATATAACCATAGAAAATCAATTGAAGATCTTAAGCAACATATAGTTGAATTGAATAAAATGATTATTTTTCTAAGGACCTAGTATTTATAACAGGCCAAATCCACCGGCGCACAGGCTTTCGTTCAAGACTTGGCCCAGCGGGAGTTTTAATTTTTCCTTTTTGTAAAGAAGTAGAAAGGCAAGTATAAAATAATAAAACTGATAGCTCTTAATGACAGAATCAGTTAAATAAAATATTTTATGGAGCTCCAAAATTTCATCATCTAGATGCAAGCTTCCCCATTGTTCAGTTCATTCATCAGCAGAATTTCCTAGTGGAATTTCTAAAGGATTTTGAATTTGTGATACATCATTTTCAACGATGCTGTTGTGGTTTTCATTCGTGGGTGATTGTAGGATTTTAATTTCAGCTAAGCTGTATTTTCAGTTTGAATCAATATGAAATATGCAACATCACAGCCCGTCACCGTTTGCTCAATTTGGTACTTCGGTTTATTCTGAGTATATTTGCATATCCTTTTGAGGATTGTATCACAATCTGAATGCTTGAATAAGCAAATCCATTCAATTTAACTTTACAATTTTTGAGGCAATCCAGGTGTAGTCACACTCAAATGACGCTGCCTATTCAAAAATTCTTCTCATTGACATTTAAAGATTTAAAATTAACAGAGCCATTATTAATGGCACTGGAAAGTATTGGCTATAAAAATCCAACGCCAATCCAGGAACAAGCCATACTACCCATACTTGATGGCAGAGACATTTTCGGTTGCGCACAAACAGGAACCGGAAAAACAGGAGCTTTTTCCTTACCTCTATTACAGCGTTTATCAAACGGACCTCAATCAAGAGACGTAAAAGCGCTCATACTCGCACCAACACGCGAACTTGCTTTGCAAATCAGCGGTAATATTCACACTTATAGCAAGCACCTGAAACTATCGCATGCCACAATTTTTGGTGGTGTGCCGCAAAAAAATCAGGAAAAAGTATTGCGTCATGGTGTGGATATCGTTATCGCGACTCCGGGCAGACTATTGGATCTTCTGAACCAGGGCATACTCCGGCTCAACAAAGTCGAACATTTTGTTCTGGACGAAGCCGACCGAATGCTGGATATGGGTTTTATACACGACATCAGAAAAATAATTTCTTGTTTGCCTGAGAAACGTCAGACTCTTTTCTTTTCCGCAACCGCGACTCCGGAAATCATTCAGCTTTCCTCTACCTTATTGAAGAACCCGGTTCGCATTTCAGTATCTCCGGTTTCTTCCGCAACCTCCCTGATTGAACAAAGTATCTATTATGTTGCAAAGGAAAACAAGCGGTCACTTTTAAAGCATGTATTGGATACAGGAAATGTTGAACATGCCCTGGTATTTACACGAACAAAAAGAGGTGCAGACCGCGTCGCTAAAGAATTAAATAAAAGCGGTATCAGTTCTGAAGCCATTCACGGGAATAAATCGCAGGTGGCAAGAGAGCGTGCGCTCAGAGGATTCAAGAACCGAAAAATCAGAGTATTGGTTGCCACCGATATTGCTTCACGTGGAATTGATGTAGACAAATTGTCTCACGTGATTAATTATGAAATACCTGAACAAGCCGAGACTTACGTTCACCGTATTGGCCGAACTGGCAGAGCCGGATCTTCCGGAATCGCGCTTTCATTTTGCGCGAAGGACGAACAAAGCTATATGAAGGATATTAGCAAGCTGATAAAACAAAAGATCTCGATAGTATCAGCTCATCCATACTCGTAAAGGCGGAATAAAATCCTTGTTCGCCTCTTGTTGATTTATTTCATGATTCTCTGCTGTCACTTTCCATGACTGATTATTTCTGAATCAATTCTTTTTCGTGTTCTTGAAAATAGAATTTATTTTTCTTCGTCATGCCTTGCACTGAATACGAATTCTGAGCACTCCACACAAAATAATTTGTTGGAGATACTATGTAGTCTAAGACATTACCATGAGACAACTAAAGATCAGTAAGTCGATCACAAATCGGAGTTCCGCCTCCCTCGAAATGTATCTTCATGATATTTCGAAATTGCCAATGGTAACCATGGAAGAAGAAACT
>CALMQM010000109.1 GCA_937871435.1 uncultured Bacteroidota bacterium
GGCGCGGCCCAAGGCCGATGAAGCGGGCCTGCGGCTGGCGTCCACGTGTAATTATAACCGCTGCCAACATTTACACCAATCTGTGTGGAAGTGCCCGAGCAAAATTCTTTTGGAGGGCCTGCATCTGCAGGAGGTTTATCTGTAACATTGAATGTCTTTACAGCCGTTGATGAACCACAACTGTTTTGTGCAGTAAAACTAATTGTTTGTGTTCCTTTATTGTTGTAAAGAATATCTCCGGGGTCAAGTGTATTTGATGAATTTGGTGAGCCATTTGGAAAACTCCATACAGTTTTTGTAATACCGCCTGCAAAACAATCTGTAATATTTGCTGCTGGAGAAATGATATTACCTGCACATATATCGGTGATAGGATTGATTGAAACTTTCGGACTGTCTTTAAGCACAAAAGTTTTAGTGGTTTCATTGCTGCATGCTGATGAAGCAGCAGCATTTAATTTAATGATATAATAACCGGCCTGTTTAAACCATATATCAGGAGAAATGGAATTGCTGTTTGTGCCATTTACAAATGTATAATCATTGCCATTGCTGCATTTGGTAGAGTCGTTGATAACAGACCATGTATATGTGTTGTTTAAACAAAGACCATTTACTGTATTATTTTTAAGTGATATTGTATCGCTGAAACAGTTGTTGGCATTAACTCCATTTAACTGAAAATCAGCAGTAGGCTTATCCTGTACACAAATGCTTCTTGAAATAGTATCTGTACCGCATTTATTATTTGATGCATACAGTTTAAATGTATAAGTGCCATTTTTCGTAAAACTTAATACAAGGCTTTGTGATCCAGACAAAGTAATCACGTCCCCGCTCACTGTGCCTAAATTACCGGAAACTATCGTATATCCTGTAGAAGGATTATCAATATCACTCAATACTGCTCCTCCTGAAATTGAATTGATTTTAACCCATGCATCAATGTTATCCATGACATATGGGAATTTATAAATCGCACCTACTGCCCCGGCAGTTCCACTAATGAGTGAAGGGGATGCAAACGCCGCATATTTTGCCACACCTACGGAATAATCATAAAACGCACCAAGATTGGATACTGCTGTTGTAACGGTTCCGGCACTAACACTCTGATTCGCGTCCGAATGATCTCCATTTTGTTCCCAGTAAGAAGTAGAATTATCACGAGTGATAACTGCATACACAGTTCCGTTTCGCAGAGTATTGCTGTAACCGGTTTCTTGTAATTGAACAGAATATTTTCCTGAAGTTATTGCACTGTTAGGAGTGAGAGTCCAATATCCATAATCCAGCAGGGCATTTACATCCAATTCATTCACAGTTACGTCAGTAAGCGGATAAGCAGGAACAACAGGATTTGAATTTGTGAATGATCCGAGAAGACTGGTAAATCCTGCACATGAAGTTAGTGTAGTACTCAGAAACTCATAGTTTGCGCTCGTTCCAAGAGGAAAAACGTAAGTCCCGCTAGAACTAACTGATCTTCTTAAATTCCCGATAATATATTTACTCGATGAATAACCGGAAATGGCAGAAGTAGATGTATTACTGATGTTCATTTCATTCGAACCGGTTGTAATCTTTCCACTGCTTAATGTCAATGTACTGTTCACAGCAACAGTATTAGTAAGAGTAAGTCCTGTAGAATTATTCAGCGTTAAATTTCTAACAGTCGCAGGCAAACCGGAACCTGTTACTTGCGCTGAAGATCCATTGTACGTATAATCAGCTCCGGTATTGAACGAACGTGTTCCTGATACCTGCACATTACCGGTTGACCCTGAACTTGTGATTCCGGCTGTGGAACCCATCTGTAATCCACCACCGGATGAGAGAGTGAAATTGTTTCCAAGAACAATATTATTTGCCAGACTTAGTATTGAACCACTGTTGACAGTATAATTTACGTTTCCGCTCACAGTATTTCCAGATGCAGTAAAAGTCTGCATTCCGGATTTACAGAAGATAAAGTTTGATGATGTACTTGAATTTCCGTTGACAGTAAGTGTTCCTCCGGTATGACTAAAATTTCCTGACAGATTAATTGTCCCAACAAGATTTGATCCATCAACAACAGTAAACGTTCCACCGGATTGACTGTAGTTACCTGCAATATTCATGATCGAAGGATTCGATCCGCCTTCACATAAACTAAAGCTACCTCCCGATTGAGTGAAATTACCACCTACATTGACTGTTAGTCCATTGGATGACATATACAATGGATTCGATCCGGTTGCTGAAATTGTAAGATTTCCATTCACAGTCGTCAGTGACCCACCAAGATTTATTTTTCTGGTATTGGAAGGTGTATTCCAGATAAAGTTTTGAAATGCCTGCATCCCTGATGGACCTGTACTATTATTCGTATAACCCATGATCTCACATGTAGAACCTGCTGACCATGTTGCTGTAGGGATTGTTCCTGCAGTAGTAGTAAAATTGTGTTGGTAAAGTCCACCGCTGGCATAACTAATTGTTGCACTGGCAGCGATACTTACTGTTCCTGCATTTTTAAATGTACCGCTTACACTTAGATCCGTTCCTGTACCATTAGCCAGGTTCAAAGTAATTCCTGAATTCAAAACCAATGTTCCACCACTTGAAACCACAATCTGGTCGGCTGTAACACCCAATGAAATAGTAACTGTATGTCCTGATTGAATTGTGATAGTTCCGTCACCACTTGTAGGAGCTGTCAGAGCTGCAACCCAGGAAGAACCATTGTATTTCTGCCAAGTAGTAAGCAAACTCCAGTTTCCAGAACCGACTGAACGGTAGTCACCTGAAACAGCTGCTCGTGTGTTGGTGGAATTTCCAAAGAAGAAATAAGAGGTAAGTGCACCACTGATAAGCAGGGTGAATGAAGCAATCACAATTACATCTCTTCTCCACTTTTGTGTGGTACGAGGTCTTAGAGTAATTCTCTTCGACGAGGGTTTGGTCATTTTCATTGGAAAACAGGTATAGATTTAAGTGATCACATGTAAAAATGGATTTTACATGGTTTTCACCATGGTATGGTATACCTGAAGAGGAATGGTAAGTTTTGACAAAAAACATTAAATCCTTACCGATAAAAGCGGAATAGAAAGTGATTTTTTAATAATCATTGGCCAGTCCAATTCAAACAGATCCATTCAAAATTGTAAAAAAAAGGCATTTGAAGGGTTATTTGATCTCCAATCAAAGTTTCGCGGTTAGAATATTATTTGAATTTAAGGATTCAATGTCAGTATGAATACTCTGAAATATTGACATAAAAAGTTAAAAGTGCAGAAAGTAATCCCGGAATTACAAGGGACCATACAAATGAAAATAAAAAAAGCCCGTAATCTTTCGATCACGGGCTTAATGTTTACGGCGACGACATACTCTCCCACATTTAACTGTAGTACCATCTGCGCTGTTGGGCTTAACTTCTCTGTTCGGAATGGGAAGAGGTGGACACCAACGCTAAAGTCACCATAAATGTCTTAAATAACTTTTGACATATAGGAGAAAGAAAACACAATAAATTATGATTGAGATTCAGGTGGAGATCTAAAGTCTACGGGCAATTAGTATTGCTCAGCTTTGTCATTACTGACTTTACACTTGCAACCTATCAACGTCGTAGTCTTCGACGACCCTTAAAGGAAGTCTCATCTTGAGGCGAGTTTCGTGCTTAGATGCTTTCAGCGCTTATCTCAACCGTACATAGCTACCCTGCGATGCAGCTGGCGCCACAACAGGTACACTAGAGGTACGTCCGACTCGGTCCTCTCGTACTAGAGTCAGGTCCTCTCAAACTTCCAGCGCCCACAACAGATAGGGACCGAACTGTCTCACGACGTTCTGAACCCAGCTCGCG
>CALMQM010000110.1 GCA_937871435.1 uncultured Bacteroidota bacterium
GCTCAGACTATTCCTTCACCTGTGATTGACTCAGTACTTACTGTTGATCATGATTTTTTTTTCAATGGAGAAATTATTGTTCCTTATTCCACCGGACATGTAAGCGTTACCAATAATGCGAATATTCAGATTCATTCCACCATCGATGTCGATCTCCTGCCAGGCTTTACTGCTTCGGTAGATTCAGGGTGTGGGGAGTTTGTTGCGGGTATTAGGGGCTGTCCATATGTTGAAGCTTCCAAAGTAATTTCAAATGTTTCATGTTATGGTCAAAATGACGGTTCAGTTGATATTAGTATTGGCAATACAACCAATCAGTATAAATATTTATGGTCAGTTGGCGGTGATACAAAGCATATAAAAAAAAATCTTTCGGCTGGAACTTATTTAATTACAATTGTTGATTCTACGGCATGTAATATTTTGGATTCAGTTACAATTTCACAACCTGATTCAATTATTTCATATATTTCTACATCACTTGCTACTTGTGGTGATTCAACAGGTACAGCGAGCGTGCATATAACTGGTGGGAAAAATCCATTTACCTATTACTGGTATCCTTATGGTGGATCAGATTCTATTGTGTCTAATTTAATTTCAGGAAATTATGAATTAATTATCCGGGACTCAAACTTTTGTTCTCAAAAATATTATTTCGAAATTGGAGATTCAAATGGAGCAGAAATACATGTTGATAGCATTCGGAATGCAACTTGCTCAAGCTTTCCTGACGGTGCTATATTTACCCATTACTCCGGAGGAACTCCACCTCTTAATTGCATTTGGCAAGGGTCGAATGATACTGGGTCAGTAATCTTAAATTTATCCTCTGGGACTTACAAACTTTTGGTTCAAGATTCTTTAGGTTGTAAGAACTACAAATCAGTTCAAGTCAGTGAACCTGATCCAATTGTTATTTCTTTTTTTAACAATAGCACAATTTGTAATCAAAACACAGGTTCAGCCTATGCGATTGTTTCCGGAGGAGTAACACCATATTCTTATTTATGGACTTCTGGGTCAACAGATTCAGTAGCGAACCAATTAGGTAATGGAATACAAAGAATTCTGGTGACTGATCATAATGGTTGTACTAGCACTGACAGCACTTCAATCGAATCTGGTGGGGGGCCACAGATTGTTATAAATAATATTAAGAATGTAACTTGTTTTGATGGTTCAGATGGAAAGGCTAGTGTAGAAGTATTGTCTGGAAATGCTCCATTTACGTATTTATGGTTACCTGACAGTACAACAACTGATACCATAGATAATATCAAAGCTGGAAATCACATGGTTATTGTTAAAGATGTAAATGGATGTGAAACTTCGTCTATAGTAAATATAATTGATCCACCGAAAATCAAAATAACAATTTTATATGATCCCCCTTCCAATGATAGTACAAGTGATGGTAACCTTTATTCTACAGTAAGCGGAGGAGAGCAAGATTACACTTATCAATGGTCATTGAATAATTTAAACACCGCTGATATTAATCAAATTTCTTCAGGTCCATATTCCCTGTTTATTACTGATGCAAAAGGCTGTCAAGCAATAGAACGAGTTCAAGTGAGGGCTAATATTTTTCCATGCATCAATCTTTCATCAAATGTACCATGCTCTGTAGCAAGTCCTACACCTTGCGGAAGCAGCCATTGTTATAAAGATATAGTTCTGGATTTTGGAGCTGATCCTACAGGTAATACAAATTCTACATGCTCATTTCAAGCGGCAGCCGAATTTTTTAACAACAGACAAGGTCATGGAACATTATATATCCCTCCTGGAGATTACACTGTTGGCGAACAAAATACTGGGGGAGGATTTTGGCTAACTGGTGATGATATTTTGTGTTTCGAAAATTGTACCGATCTAACTATCAGAGGAAAAATTACAGGAATTTCGCCGCTAATTAAATTTGAAAACTGCCTAAAGTTTGGTTTATTTAATCCAACAACTGGAGATCGAAATATTTATTCAACAGGTAATTGTTGTGATGTGGCCGGATCAGGATGCGGTGTCGTTCAATATCACGAATGCGCAACTACTGGAATATTTCTTATAATGAAAAATTGTTTAAATGTTAGTATTCAAGACCTTGAAATTGATGGTAATTCTGAAAATTATATTTATGGTGGGCACTATTGTGACGGCATTCAATTACCTTCTGACGGGATTGTATTTGAAAATTCAAGCAGAATTTTAGTTGAAAATGTAAAAGTTCATCATTTTGGAAGAGATGGGTTGGGATTATATGATAATTCTGGTCGTATCAGAAATATTAATCTAATCGTTCAGAATAGTCAGTTTAATTACAATGATCGATGCGGTTTAGATTGGGCAGGCGGATCAGTTGCAGAATTTCATCACACTCAATTTAACTATAATGCTTCCGCGAGATTTATAAGTCGTGCAGCTGATGGAGTAGATTTTGAATATTTTGGTGGACAACCTATTAAACAAGGACTCTTTTCGGATTGTGAATTTATGTTCAATTCTTATTGTGGAGTCGAAGCTTCTTCTAGTAATGGGTATGGGCAATGTAGGGATATGCAATTCAATCGATGCAAATTTGTCTCCAGTGAAACCAATAGTATTGCCAATTCTTTTTCAATGTCTATACCGAATCCGAATTTCGAATTTAATAGTTGCGAGATATATGGGACGTTGATTCACGTGTATGAAGATCGCGACTGTCAAGGATGCTGGAATAATGATAATGTAAAATTTAAAAGACTATCTGGACTTCAACCACGAACTGTTTTCAGTGAAAATTATAATAATTTTAGTCATGTCTACAATCAAAGTGATGAAGATGCTTGTAACGGTGCTCCCTATCCTAGTTTGGATTGGTTAATAGACTTAGGATCCAACAGTTCTGCGAGGGCTCTATTTTCCGAATGTGATATCAAGTCTAACTGGCAGGCCAGACTAGCTTATGTTTATGGTCCGATGTTACAACCATGGAATCGGCCAACAATTCTTCGTTGTAATTTTTATAATTATGGATTGATTGATTTTACTTTAGGAAGCCTAAATTATTTTAACAATTATAATAATAATTTGTTTATAGTAAATAATAATTACGACTTTTATCCAGCCAATTTATTTACTGAACATCTAATCAACGGGAGCATTTGCGTACCCAAATATGTTCGTGCACCATATTTGAATGAAATAAACGATGCTTATAACTGCTTTTCTTGCCGGACATATCTCCCTGCAATTTGCCCTGCTGATTGCAATCCTTGTAATGAAGCACGACTAAATTCCGAACTACCGAATGAACCAAGTACTTTGATTTCTATTATTCCTAACCCTGTTTTTAATTCCTTTTACATTAGTGATGTTTCAATTGGAGAAGAGATAACAATATTTTCACTGCAAGGAAGTTTTATACTTAGAAGGAAAATTTGCCAAATGCATGAGCAGATAGATGTTCATGAATTAGTTCCTGGAATTTATATAGTTCGTAGTAGTTCAAATAATTTGTATAAATTGGTTAAAATTTAATTTATTTGTTGTGATCAATAAATTGTTGTTAAATAGTATCATTTTCTCCGGTTTGACTGTAGCTGGATTTGGACAAGCTCCATCTATTCAATGGGAAATATCATATGGAGGAACAGCTTCGGAATTCACCAATTCAATAATTGAATTGCCGGGAAAGGGATTTGCCATAGTAGGCGCAACTTTATCAGTAGATGGAGATATTGTTGGCAATCACGGAGGATATGGTGATGTTTGGTATTTGGAAACAGATAGTTTGGGCACTATCGTAAGAAGCAAGTGTTTTGGAGGCAGTGGGGATGAAGGCGCATATTCAATTGATAAAGTTGGAAACAATGGGTTCTATTTAGGCGGGTTTACCACCTCTTGTGATGGAGATGTTTCCAGTTGTATTGGTGGAGCAGATTATTGGTTATTAAGGGTGGATAGTAATTTAAACATTTTGTGGGAAAAAACATATGGAGGCACCGATGCTGACGAATTAAGAAGTATAAAGACAACTCCTGATGGTGGTTGTGTACTTTTTGGCTATACGCTTTCCGTTGATGGAGATGTTACCGGTGCACACACTTGTAATGGTTGCTCTTCGGACATGTGGATACTGAAAGTTGACAGTCTAGGGAATGTAGAATGGAACAGAGCCTTGGGTAGTACAGGTAATGAATGGGGTTATGATATTACATTAAGCCCAGATGGTGGGTATGTGATGGCAGGGAATGCTGAGCTTGTGAATGGAGATGTTACTTATAGCAATGGTTTATCTGATTATTGGGTAATAAAATTAAATAGTTCTGGTCAACTTGTTTGGCAACATTGTCTAGGAGGTTCAGACCAGGATTTAGCCAATTCGATTTTAGCCACACCGGATGGTGGATATATTGTTTCTGGTAGCACACAATCCTCTGATGGGGACGTGAGTATAAATCACGGTTATGAAGACAATTGGATTGTGAAGCTGGATTCACTCGGTAATATAATCTGGGAAAATTCAATAGGTGGTTCAAATGCGGACCGGGGTTATATTGTCCGAGAATCTTCACACGGGAGTTATCTTGTTTTATCAGAAACTTTATCGTCTGATGGACAAGTAATTGGATTCCATGGCTACACTGACATTTGGTTATCAAAAATAGACAGCATTGGAAATTTATTATGGCAACGGGCGCTTGGGGGTTCCTTTTTTGATGAACCAACAGGATTATTGGTTTTAAACAACAATGACTGCATTGTACTTGGGTATTCAAACTCAACGGATGGCGATGTGTCTGGAAACCATGGTGGAACAAACTGCACCCAAAGCGAAAGTTGTCTTGACGGTTGGGCGGTGAAGTTGTCAACGATCACTAATGAAGAGACAATCTCGAACTCGGTTAAAATGTTTGTTTATCCCAATCCCGCAAAAGAATATTTTAGCATAAAAAATCTGCGCCTTCCTCGAAGAATTTTTTTATATTCATTTTCAGGAATAAAAATCAAACAGTTCGAATTAAAGTCAACGGAAGAAAAACTGGATATATCTTATCTTTCTCCAGGTGTATATTTTTTAAAAACAGAAGATGGCGCTGTTTCTAAATTGTTGAAATATTAATGGAACTATAGATATTTCGCTGTGCCTGATTTGTTTTCACTTTTAAATAAACGCACGTCATAGCTTCTCCGGACGAATGTCCGTCGAAGTGCTGCAATATTTATTACCTTTAGAATATGAATACATGCGACAAGTAGTCGACAAGTCCGTTGCGGCAAGTCTATTCCATATTGTTTATAGTTTGAATTGTTTATTGTTTTTACTGAACTGATGAAAAAGACTATTTCAAGGCCAATTTTCATTTTGAAAGCAATGCTTTTCATTTGTTTGTCTATTTCAGATCTACAAGGGCAGCAACCAGTATGGTCTTTTGCAAAAAGTTTTGGCGGGAATTACGCAGATTTAACATTTAGTCATTTGTCTATCGATGGAGAAAATAATATTATTATAAATGGTGATTTCTTTAGTTTAAATCTACAAATTGGAACTAGTTCATTTAGCAGTAATGGCGCTGACGATGTATTTCTTGCAAAGTTTGACTCATTAGGAAATGTATTATGGGCAAAAACTATGGGAGGTACAGATTATGATGCTGCCAGTGCAATATCAATTGATTTGAATAATAATATCTATATAACTGGTGTTTTTTACAGTGATTCAATTAATTTTGATAATATTACACTTTACAATCGGGGTATTTCAAATATTTTCATAGCAAAATTTGACCCACATGGAAATGTTGTTTGGGCGAAAGCAACTGAAAATATTGTGAGAACCTCTGGAAACGATATTGAAATAGATTTGAACGGAAACATATTAATTACTGGAGAATGTCTTGATTCTGTATTTGTATTTGCTGGAGATTCAACATTTGTGCCTCATGATCCGCATTATATGCAAGTTTTTTTAATCAAACTTGACTCATCCGGAAATTTAATTTGGACTAAATTTATTGAAGGAAGTTTGAATGAGGATAATAGTAAAATTACTTGTGATGCATCAGGAAATTGTTTTATACTGTTTCTCTCCAGAAGTCCTTCAATAAAAATTGGTACAGATTCAGTTCAAGACTACTCAAATGGTGGTGTATATCTATTGAAATTAGATCCTTCTGGTCATCTAATCTGGGGTAAGAACGCTGGCGGCAGTGGGAGTTGTTATAATTATGATATTGTAATGGATTCAAATGATAACATTTATTTTTCAGGGAGCTCAACTTGCGACACACTTTTTTTTGACTCACTATATCTTTTGAATAATACATCTACTGAAAACGCATTTCTTGCTAAGTATGACAGCTCCGGTCAGGTTGAATGGGTTAAATATTTTGGAGGAAATAACATGGATATAGCAACCAGCATTGCTATAAATAGGGATGACGGGCCAACAATAACAGGCTTTTTTGCCAGTACTTCAATTTCAATCGATGGAACTATTCTTCAAAATGATTCAATTTATTCCAGCGATATCTTTCTAACTAGTTTCGATTCTCTTGGAAATAAAATTTATGCAATCCGGTATGGTGGCACAGGTTCAGAAGAAGGGTACGGGGTTTATATTTCCAATGATGGAACTATGTATTTAAATGGACACTTTTCAAGCGATCCATTAATATTGAACAATGTGATGGTAAGCAATTCAACACATTCATACGATGTATTTTTTGCAAAATCTGATTTAATTTTATCTTCAAAATCGATGGCCACGAATGACGAAATTAATCTTGTTAATGTCTCCCCCAACCCAAATTCTGGCCACTTCCAAATCGATAGTTCGGATCCCATAGAAAAAATTATTGTGTCTGACCTTCCTGGACGAATTGTTTATGAAAAAAATTATTCGGGAACAATCACAAAAAATATTTCTATTAATTTATCCGAGAATGGAATGTTCTTCATCCAGGCACAGATGAAAGGTGAAACATGCACAAGCAGAGTAATAGTTAGTCGATGAAATAATGACAGAAGACTTCCAGAAGAAAATAGAGTAAATTAAGCTCCACACTCCCGCCATTTTTGACAGATTTGTTTTCTCTATCAATTAAACACACAACCAAGCTACAACGGACATTCCTCCATCGAAGCGCTGCAATATTTATTAACTTTAGAATATGAATACATGGGACAAATGGTTGACAAGTACGGAGCAGCAGGGGTACATACTTACACACAAAGATTCCGCCGAACAAGAGGATGTTCTAACGAGAGCTATTTAATTAATTCTCAGGATGAATATGCCAATACAGGTCCCAGCCAACGCTCGGCTTCTTCGATGCTGATGCCTTTTCGTTTTGCGTAGTCCTGCACCTGATCCCGTTCAATTTTACCAAGACCGAAATACCGTGCTTCCGGATGCGAAAAGTACAATCCACTTACCGCGGCAGTTGGATACATAGCCAGACTCTCTGTCAATGTAATTCCGGTGTTCTTTTCTACATCCAGCAATTTCCACAAGGTAAGTTTTTCTGTATGATCCGGTTGGGCTGGATAACCGGGAGCCGGTCTGATTCCGCGGTATTCTTCACGGATAATTTGTTCGGATGTCAGTTCTTCATTTTTCGCATATCCCCAAAACTCCCTCCGCAAACGAGTATGCAAAAGTTCTGCAAATGCCTCCGCAAGTCTGTCTGCCAATGCTTTTAGCATAATCGCAGAATAGTCATCGTGCTCCTTTTCGAATTTTTCAATCCACTTTTCTATTCCAATTCCGGTTGTAACGGCAAAAGCTCCGATATAATCCGTAACCTGAACCCCGGCTTCAACAGTAGAATTTTCTCCCTTAGCAGGAAATGCTTCCACTGATCGCGGAGATTGCGCCATCGCAACTTTTTCCGTCTTCCCGGAAACTGAATCTGCTTTCGATGCCGGAAGAATAAAATCAGACAATGCAAGATTTGGTGTCGCATCCGGTTTTTGTGATTGCTGACGAAGCGTATGAAAAACAGCCTGACTATTGCCTTCCTGATCGTACACATGGATGTCGTCTCCCTCCGACAAAGCCGGAAAAATTCCCAACACTGCATTTGCTGTCAGCCATTTTTCTTTGATGATGCGTTGCAACATTTCATTGGCATCGTTCAGTAATTTCTTTGCTTCCTCTCCCCTTTCGGGATCATTCAGAATTTTCGGATACGAACCTTTCATTTCCCAACTGATGAAGAATGGAGTCCAGTCGATATACTGCGCGATTTCTTCCAGAGGATATTCACGGAAAACTTTTGTTCCCGTTATGTTGGGTTGAGGAACAGCATACTCCTTCCACTCAGTGCTCAGTTTATTTCTTCTCGCCAGATCGAGCGGAATGTATTTGGTGGCGGCTCTTGCCTGTTTGTGGTATTCCCTCAGGCGGGTGTATTCATCTTTCGTTTCCTGCACAAATTTTCCACGAAACTCAGCAGAAAGTAAATTGCTCACTACCGCAACACTTCTCGAGGCATCGTTTACATGAACGACAGGCTGTTTGTAATGTGTTTCAATTTTCACAGCAGTATGCACTTTGGAAGTTGTCGCCCCGCCAATGAGCAATGGAATCGTAAATCCTTCGCGTTCCATTTCTTTTGCAACATGAACCATCTCATCCAGTGATGGAGTAATCAATCCGCTTAGTCCTATTACATCCGCATTTTCCCTTCGTGCCGCTTCAAGAATCTTCTCAGCAGGTACCATCACACCGAGGTCCACGATTTCGTAGTTGTTGCAAGCCAACACTACCCCAACAATATTCTTTCCAATATCATGCACATCGCCTTTCACCGTTGCCATCACAATTTTCCCTTTACCTTTGATGGAAGTATTGACTCCGGAAAGCAGCGCAGCATCTTTTTCCGCTTTGAGATAGGGTTCAAGATAGGCGACCGCTTTTTTCATCACGCGCGCACTTTTGACAACTTGCGGCAAAAACATTTTTCCCGCTCCAAACAAATCGCCAACGACATTCATTCCTGCCATGAGTGGACCTTCAATCAATTGCAAGGTAACGGGATATAATTTTCTTGCATCCTCCAGATCCTGTTCAATGAAATCCGTAATTCCCCGTACCAGCGCATGACTGAGGCGTTCTTCGGGAGTTCCCTTTCTCCATTCTTCGTCCTTCTCTTCTTTCTGACGAACTGTTCCTTTCAATGATTCGGCATAGCTGATCAAACGTTCAGTGGCATCATCCCTACGATCAAGCAACACATCCTCCACACGTTCCAGTAATTCTTTCGGAATCTCATCATACACCTGGAGCTGACTTGGGTTTACAATTCCCATATCCATTCCGGCTTTGATTCCGTGGTATAAAAAAGCGGAATGAATCGCTTCGCGAACGATATCATTTCCACGAAAAGAAAATGAAACATTACTCACGCCTCCGCTGATCTTCGCGAACGGAAGATTCGCTCTGATCCATCGTGTGGCTTCGAAATAATCCAACGCGTTTTTCCGGTGCTCTTCCATTCCTGTTGCAACAGGAAAAATGTTCGGGTCAAAGATGATGTCTTGTGGAGGGAAATGAACTACTTCGGTCAAAATTCTGTATGCTCTTTCACATATTTCAATTCTGCGTTCCAGTGTGTCAGCCTGACCTTTTTCATCAAAAGCCATAACGATTACAGCGGCACCGTAATGCAACACTGTTTTCGCCTGACGGATAAATTCTGTTTCTCCTTCTTTGAGTGAAATTGAATTTACGATTGATTTTCCCTGCGTGCATTTAAGTCCGGCTTCAATGACATGGAATTTGGAAGAATCAATCACGATCGGAAGCTTTGCAATATCAGGCTCAGCGGCGAGAAGATGGAGATATTTACTCATGGATTCCGCTCCGTCCAGCATTCCTTCATCCATATTGATATCAATCGCCTGAGCACCGCCTTCTACCTGTTCCCGTGCAACCGACAAGGCCTCGTCGTATTGTTCATCTTTGATCAGTCGCAGAAATTTTCTTGATCCGGTTACGTTGGTACGTTCCCCGATATTCATAAAATTTGAATCCGGACGAAGAGTCACAGCTTCGAGTCCACTGATGCGCAGATAAGGTTCAATGTGCGGAATCGGTCTTGGAGGAATTGTTGATGCTATTTTCGCGATCTTCCGGATATGATCCGGTGTTGTACCACAACATCCACCGACAATATTGAGAAAACCACTTTTCAGAAAATCTTCAATCGCATGTCCCATGTGATCCGGAGTTTCATCGTATTCACCAAACTGGTTGGGAAGACCTGCATTCGGATACGCACTGACATAAAACGGAGCTTTCTCGGAGAGTTCCTCGATATGCGGGCGCATTTCTTTTGCACCCAACGCGCAATTCAACCCAATGCTTAAGAGGTTGACATGTGAAACTGAATTCAGAAATGCTTCTACAGTTTGTCCTGACAAGGTTCGTCCACTCGCATCAGTAATTGTTCCACTGATCATTACCGGGAGTGAAACATTTTTTTCTTCCATAACATTTTGAATAGCCACGAGAGCCGCTTTCGCGTTCATGGTATCAAAAATCGTTTCGACCAAGAGTAAATCAGAGCCTCCATCAATGAGACCTCTTACCTGTTCCGAATAAGCGAAGACAACTTCATCAAAAGTGACAGCGCGGTACCCGGGATTATTTACATCGGGCGACAAAGACAATGTCCGGTTGGTGGGACCTACCGCACCGGCTACCCATCTTGGCTCAGTATTTTTCTCCTGAAATTTTGTCACAGCGCGTTTCGCGATACGTGCTGATTCGAGGTTCAGTTCATAGCTGAGCTCCTGCATTGCATAGTCAGCGAGGGAGATGCGTTGCGCATTGAACGTATTGGTTTCAATAATATCCGCTCCAGCATCGAGGTATTGAAGGTGAATTTCCTCGATGATATGTGGCTGTGTAAGAGAAAGCAAATCATTGTTTCCTTTCAAAGGCTGAGGAAAATCACTGAAGCGGGAACCACGATAATCTTTTTCTTCGAGGCGGTAGCGTTGTATCATGGTACCCATTGCACCATCAATGACCAACACACGCTTTCTGAGAGCTTCACGCAAGGACTTTTCGGAATCTGACATTCCAGGATAATTTTTCAACTGAGCAGTAGACATAAACAGATTTTATCAATCATGATTGGGCTTACCGAGGAAGGCAAAAAAAAATCTCTCCTGACAGGTCAGAAGAGATTTCATATACATGGATAAGCCATATCGGAGATCACTCTGACTTATCTATCCTTCCGTTTCCGGAAGAGCGAGTTGGCACCTTCTTCCGGGTTCTGATTGGTTATCCGGCAAATGAGATTGTTATGATAAACAATCAGCATCTGAGCAGAAACAATCAGGCAGAACCTAAGTAAGGGTTGCCAAGGCTTCATAGGGCGCATTCCCTCCACCTTTCTTGATAAGCAGGCCCGCAAAGACGGGCATTTGTTAAAGAACTGATGCAAATATACAAACAAAATTGTTTTTACAAAACACCATAAAAACGCAACGCCCCCGTTTTGCGGAGGCGTTGCGTAAATTCTATCTGATTATTTATTGATAATCACCTTACGGGTAATGGAACCGATTTCGTTTTCTACTCTAACAAAATACACTCCGGTTGACCATTTGCTGCAATCCAATTTTGATTCCAGCTCATTGTTCACAGTCAGACTTTTCACTACCTGACCTGTGAGATCAAGTACGGAAATACGCGATTGTCCTTTCAGTTGTCCAAGCGCAATGTGGAGTTCTGTCGTTGCAGGAGATGGATATACACTTACCTGGTTCAGGATTGTTTCGCTGATACCAACAGGAAGGATGATGTGTACAATATAATCTTCAGTTTCTCCATAGCTTTGATCTGAGCAATCTTCAGCCACTGTTGCAGGGGCATTGTAAACATAACGGACGCGCATACGGGTATTGCCGAGAACTGCACCGGCAGGAACAGAAACAGTTGTTGTAAAGTCAGGAGAAACCTCCGGAATTGAATCTGAAATGTGGAAAAACTCTCCACTACCCTGGAAATCTCCGCTGTGATCAAAATCAAACCACACTGCAGCGCCATGATTACCAGTTCCGGGGCCAGAAGCAAAAGTGAGGGTGTAGTCGAGACCTTGCTCAAGAGATGTTGTACAAACTCCGGTGTCAGGATATAAAATGTAGTTATTCAGATTTCCGTTGCAATCAGTGCTTACATTCAACAGGGTACGGATACCAACTTTTGCAATCGCATCACAACCGTTGGTGTAAAGAGGTGTACAATAACAAGCAGTAGACGGATTCATTGTGATCTGAATAGAACCTGAACTTGCTGTTTGTCCGCTGCAAGTAACATTACACTGATAATACGTTGCTGTGGTTTGAGCTACGAGGTAAACAGAATCTGTCGCGCCCAGAATATCAGTCCATGTAGTACCATCCGGTGAAGATTGCCATTGGTAAGTAAGTCCGGAAGCAACATCTGCACCTGTGAGATAGAGCTGAATAGTATCTGTTGTACATACAGATGTAAATAATGATGAGGCTGTACCGGCATTCGGAGGAGCATTACATGGAGAAACGTTCAACACCTGAACGTTGTCGATAGCCCACCACCAGTCCCAGGATCCAGTCCAGGTGAAACGAACCATGATATTGTTCGCAATACCAATGAGAGCGGATAAATCATAACGTGAATGTACAGCAGGGTTTGGATATCCCAGGTCAGTAGTATCAAATACCAATACTGTCCACGAAGTTCCTCCATTAGTTGAATAAGAAATTGTACGGGAAGAACCGTCTGACAAAGGACCGCTGAGTGAACGGTATTGCTCATCAAGATCCAGGAACAAGGAACCGTTAGCGGTAGAAATATCAATTGATGGTGTCGTTAAACTTGCTAACTCAGGAATGCCGTCATTGGTCGAACCTTCGTCACTGTCGAAAATCGCGAAGTGTGTGTCAAATCCGGCACCGGTGATGACACGTGAATAAAAATTGTTGAAGATCCAGACATTCATTGGTGTTTGTCCCAAAGAATCGTTTGTCCAACCTGCAGGCAATGATCCACCGCTGAAGGATTCAGAGAAGAGAATCTGTGCATTGGAATTCGTTCCAATTAACAAGACAACTCCCAGTAGAAGTGAGCGTAAAATTTTGTTCATGTGTTGAAGTTTTGAGGTTAATTTATTCTGTTTGATGATTGAGAGTAGAATGCGTGATTTCGCGTAAGTTGGGACGGAGTCTGCTTTTGTACACATTCCTGTGGATCTCTTTTCCTTTTCCTTTTCTGTGAACGCGTCTTTCTTCCAATGGAAGTGCAGCTACTTCCATGCATGTTTCGGTACAGCAGCCATTCATTTTTTGTGCACAGGAATCACATTGAATAAACAATAAATGGCATTCTTCATTTTTACAATTTACATGTGTATCACATGGAGCACCGCATTGATGACAGGAACTGATGATATCTTCTGTGATCCGTTCACCAAGGCGTTGGTCAAAAACGAAATTTTTTCCGATGAACTGAGTCTCCAACCCTTCGGCTTTCACCTGGCGGGCGTAATGAATTATTCCTCCGTTCAGTTGATTGACATCTTTGAATCCATGGTGCTTAAAAAACGCGCTTGCCTTTTCGCAACGCACACCACCGGTACAATACAAAACAATTTTGTTGTCTTTCTTGTCTTGCAACATGTCCAGCACCATCGGCAGTTCTTGTCGGAAAGTATCTGACTGAGGCAGGATAGCGCCTTTGAAATGTCCCACTTCACTTTCGTAATGATTGCGAAGATCTACGAGTACTGTTCCCGGAGTTTGAATGGCTTCATTGAATTGCTGAGCATTGAGGTGAGTCCCGACATTCGTCACATCGAAATCGCCATCATTCAAACCATCCGCTACAATTTTCTTTCGTGTACGAACAATCAATTTGATGAAAGATTTTCCATCATCTTCAACCGCGATTTTCAAATCCACTCCACGTAATTGAATGATATCATTTAACAAGGAAAGGAATTTATCCCAATTGAATTCCGGAACAGAAATCTGTGCATTAATGCCTTCATGAGCAACATACACTCTGCCGAGTATATTCAATTCCTGAAAACGGACATACAGTTGATCACGGAAAGATGGAACATCATCCAGGATCACGTAGCGATAGAAGGAAACAGTTTTCCTGTTAAAATCCTCCGCCATGAGGCGTTTGGACAGGGTTTCTTTGTCGTATTTATTGTGCAAAATCATCTTCGCTTCAAAGATAGCAAATGCGCTGATTACCACAAAAATACATGCTAAGTAATTGATTCAAACCCGATTATTTCGGGTTAAATCAGGAGAATAAAATTGTCAGGATAAAAATTCGGGATCAGGACTTGTTGCGGTTTTTATACCATGTAAAAGCGCCTACTGCTCCAATTAAATAAGGAACTGCCAATAAATAAAGAATTCCGGAGTTCAGCTTTTTGCCCACTTTGTTGCCACCGTTGTGTGCATTGGTTTCGGTAACACGACGACACATTGCACATTGTGCAAAGGAACCTCCGCTTGCCAGAAGCAGTGAAGCGAGTACGAATGTGAACAGCAGCTTTTTCATTTCAGAATTTATAGTAAGGTGAAATCATCAGGTACACGATCACTCCGGTGGTAGTAACGTACAGCCAGACAGGAAATGACCATTTTACTATTTTCCTGTGCAGGCTAACCTGATTTGTCAACCCGCGATACAAAGATACTAAAACCAATGGCAAAACAATGGCCGCCAGAATGATATGTGTGGACAGCAGGATCAGGTAAAAAGGTCGCATTGGATTGTCTTTCGGAAATGTAGTTTCGACTCCGAATGCATGAAAAGTAATGTAGGACAATAAAAAAACGGTAGAGAGGATACAGGCTGTGAGGTTGAGTTTTTTATGGATGGAAACTTTCTTTTTGCGGATGTAGAAATAGCTAATGACAAGCAGGACTGTTGTGATGGCATTGAGGGTTGCATTCAGCGCAGGCAATACTTTGGCCCAATCAGGAATGGATTCCGCTTTAGGTGCTCTTCCCAATACTGCAACGGCAAGAAAAACGACAATCGATACTGTGTATATAAGTCGCAGGTAAGTTTTCTCGTTTGACGGGACCATGTTTGTGATGTTAATCAGAGAAGGATGAAACTGAATTTGAGAATGAGAGTTCAGATTAAGAATACGTTCATTTAACGCATTCCTTTTTCTGTTTCATAGAGTAAAACTTTCATCTCATCAATTAAGGTATCCACCTCGTTGGCTTCAGTGCCATCGTAGATACCACGGATACGCTTGTCTTTATCCACGAGGATGAGATCCTGTGAATGGAAAAAATCGTCAGCTGTTTTTCCTGCAGCAGCGGGAACAAGAAATCCTTCGCAGGCAATTTTATAGATAGAATCTTTGCTTCCTGTAAGGAACCACCACATGGAAGAATCAGCTCCCATTTTTGTGGCATATTCTTTCAAGACAGAAACGGAATCATGATCCGGATCCACGGTGAAAGAAAGCATTTTGATTTTACTGACATCCTTAAATGCTTCCTGCACGCGTTTGAATTGCTCATTCATTTTCGGGCAAACAGTTTTGCATGTCGCGAAGAAAAAATTGGCAACAAAAATTTTTCCTTCCAATGAAGCATCTGAGATTACCTTTCCTTCCTGATTCAACAGGGAGAATGAACCAACGGTATGAAAAACAGAATCTCCCTGTGCATTGATCTCAACAGGACCAATTACAGGGAGACTTTTAAAATGATTGGTTCCTCGTGTCAATACCAGCCAGAAGATGACCGGAAAGAGCAAAATTGCCAGGGGAATTAATATCCTCTTGAAGGGCGAGTTTGCCATTGACAGAGAAGATTAATACGGCACATGCATGAGGGCAGTACCTTCATACAATGCGATGAATATCAAATATACGATGAGCACAAAAGGAAGCAGCAAGCTGTATTTCGCGGCAATGGCTTCAAATTTCAGGTGCATGAAATAACCTACAATGAAATAGGCTTTCACCAGAGTGAGTGCTACGAATGTCCAGATCAATACAACATGGGGAATGCCGGTGAAAGAAATTGCTACTTCAAACAATGTGATGAATAACAAAATCCAGAATACACGCCAGATCAGTTTTTTATTCAGCGCACTGTGCGCTTTGTCTTCAGCGTCATGCGAAACGTGTTCGTGGTGGATATCAGATGACATAGTGTATAGTTTGCGGTTGAATAATGATTAAACGAGATAGAAGAAAGTGAAGACGAATACCCATACAAGGTCAACGAAGTGCCAGTAGAGTCCGACTTTTTCTACCAATTCATAATCTTTCTTTTTGTCGAGCGCACCCTGATATACCAGGATAAACACGATAATGTTGATCATCACTCCGGAGAACACGTGGAATCCGTGGAATCCGGTAATGAAGAAGAAGAAGTTCCCGAATAAAGGAGTGTTACCGTATTCGTTTTCGGTGAGGTTAGCACCATGGATATTTTTCACTGCGGTAGAAATCAAAGCTTGCGCTTCGGCACCTTCTACAACAGTTCCATCATGAAATTTCAAAACACCGGGTTCAAGATCATCCGTACGGGCGAAACGTCCGTCTGCCAACACGTAAGCACCTTTTTCAGATCCTTCGATGAAGTGAAACCACTCCCAGGCCTGTGAGCCAAGGAACATGAAACCACCAACGATTGTCAAACCGAGCCAGCGGAGTACCACTTTACGGTTCATCGAATGTCCGGCATCCACAGCGAGTACCATCGTTACGGATGACATGATGAGGATGAAGGTCATCAAACCCACATAAGCCAATGGAACATGACCATGAATGAATGGGAAGTGTGTAAATACATCTCCCGGTTTTGGCCAGATATCCGGAAAGCGATGACGCATCGCTCCGTATGCGATGATCAGACTGGAGAATGTAAAAGCATCCGAGACCAGGAAGATCCACATGAACATCTTTCCCCAACGCATTCCGAAGGGAGATGAACCTCCGCCCCAAACGCCTGATGAAGAAGATGCTGCTACTGCTGAATGGTTTGCCATGAACGTAAAATCAGTTTATGTGTTAGTGTGTTTATACGTGATAGTTTGCAGGGGTTTCTGATTACCGGACGTAAAGTAAAAAGAAAAATAAATACACCCACAATAGTCCGAGAAAATGCCAATATACCGCACACATTCTCACGCCATTGAAATTCTCCGGACTGTATTTTTTCCGCAATGCGCGCGAAAATACAACAAATAATGCAATGATTCCTCCCAACACATGCATCACATGCAATCCGGTTATGACATATAAAAAGGAGCCGGCAACATTCCCCGCATCACCTGCTTCTGTCGCGCTTTCTGTCCCTGCCGGAATATACTGGAAGTTACCTTTTATGTCCTTGATACGACCTGAAAATGCAATTCCCTGCCGGAACAATTCTGACCAGGCGATATACTGACTAATCACAAATGCAACTCCCAACAAACTTGTGATAATGAGAGCAATAACTAAATTTTTCTGGTTGCCTTTTTTAGCTGATACAGATGCCCATTGCATGGGAATACTGCTTAGAGCAATAATAACTGTGCTGACAGCAAAGGTCATCGGCAAATCAAACTGAACCCACTTTCCTTCACCTTGTCTTACAATGTATCCGGATGTGAGTCCGGCAAACAACATGAGGATACTGATTACTCCGATCCAAAGAAGACTGCGTTTCGCTTTTCTTTCCAGGAGTGTACGTTCGTCAGGAACCAATTCTGCAATCATGATTATTGAAATAATTTATCTATCATCCAGATGATTTGAACAACAGGCAGATAGATGAATGAACCGAACATTAATTTTTGTGCTGACTTCATTTCACATGATACATACAAGCGATAAGCCTGAACAGAAAAGAATATTCCACATACAATGATGAGTAGTGTGGAAATCAATCCCGTGAATTGAAAAAAGTGAGGAAGAAATCCCATCGGAACAAGACAAATGGAATACACCAAAGTCTGGAAGGCACTGTGTTTCGTTCTTCCTGTTCCTGAAGGAAGCATTTTAAAACCTGCTTTCTGATAATCATCGTGAAGCATCCAGGCAATTGCCCAAAAATGAGGAAACTGCCAAATGAATTGGATGGAATACAAAACCAATCCTTCGAGGCCTACTTCATTTTTTGCAGCAACCCAGCCGAGCAATGGAGGAAATGCTCCCGGAATCGCACCGATCAGGACAGAAAATGAAGTGATTCGTTTGGCAGGGGTATACACTGCCACATATAATAGAAGTGAGAGCAGACTGAGAACTCCACACAAAGGGTTCATTTTCAACCACAAAATTGCAACTCCGGAAATACCCATCAGGATAGCAGCCCACATCGCCTCAGAAACAGACATCCTGCCGGTAGGCAAGGGTCGGTTAACTGTCCGCGTCATCAGCTTGTCGAGATCTTTTTCAATGATCTGGTTGAATGCGTTGGATGACCCTGTAACAAGGAAACCACCAAGCATTAACAGTAAAAAGTCTGTCCAGATAAAATTTCCATTGGTAGCAATTACATAACCCATGGCAGCTGAAAAAACCACCAGGCTCGACAAGCGTAACTTGGTGAGCTGTATATAGTCTTGAATTTTAGCGGAAAGAGACACCTGTTCTGTGAGGGTCAAGGATTTTTCCTGCATCGTGAATGGAGCGGGGTGAAACGGGCTGCAAGTTTACCAATTTCCGCATAATGGGGCAAATGAAAAATTTCTGGTTTTGAGGAGAATCAGGCTTCTTCCCGGTAATAAATCTTATAGAATTTTCTTCCGTCTTTCTCCACTCCTTTTTCGATCAGATCCTTGTCGCCATGAATATAGATGTGAAAATTTTTATCCAGTTTCAACACACTTTTAAAAATGCGACTTTGCTTTTTCACAGCGGGAGTAGAAATTTGAAATGAATCTTCCAACTCGAGCATATTTTCTTCGCGGTAATTCTTGTCGTAATTTCTAAAAGATTTGATGAGCTCGGGTTCCTGAAATACTTCTTTTTCAAATTCTTTTTTGGAAAAAGATTCATGTGTTTTGAAATATTCCACGGAGCGATTCAAAAGATCGATCTGATCAGTTTTACTCACTTCAAATTCCTCTGGCAATTGTTTCGCGACATAGTTTTTAGCCAGATTCATGAACTGTTTTGTCTGGTGAAATGCATCCTGACAAGGTTTCAAATTGAGGAAATGTTCTTTCCAATATTGAGCTTCTTCCGACTGATTGGATTTATCGACTATGCAAATTTTGTAGCCGTCTTCTTTGTGCGTATTGAAGATCAAACATCCTTTGTCGAGTTTTTCTACCTGAATCCCCTCTTCTGCTTTCACTCTGAATTCACCTTGTCTGTGATCAACTTTGAGAAAAGAATTTTTCGATTCTGATTTAAAAATTCCGATGACATCCGTTACCTCATCTTCCACAACCACTTCAGAGATGTAAGCAACAAACAAATCACCTGATTTGATCATGGCATTATTTCCCTGCTCAAATAAATGCCGGGCAATGTGTATGGATTCTTTGTGAAATGATTTTTTACTTTCAAAAACAGTTGTTGCATACGCAAACAAAGGATTCAAATTAAAATCATCGTTGCTGAATGTGAAGGAATAATATTCCGGATTTGTGAATGATTGAAAAAAGAATTTGATCAGAATCTGATTCAGTTTCTCATCGGAGATATCCAGAAGATTTTTCGAAAGCTCCAGATCTTCTCCATTTGTTTTGTTTCCAACTTTATGCGCGGCTACCTTTTCCAGGTTACTTGCTGAATAGTCTATCATCATCAGGAAATTGTGCTGCAAAGTAGAAATTTCAGCATTGAAGTAATAAAAAATTTGCGTAGATATTTATTCCCACCGATAATTAAGATCAAAAATTTCAGGGAAATTTAACAGTATCAATTCATCTCTTCCACAAGAGAAAAATCGTTTACCAATACTTCTTGTTCCGGAAGATGTTGTGGAAGTTGAAGCAATTCAGAAATCACCGGAAGCAAATTTTCATTAATTCGTTCGCGGATAAAAAGCTCTTCCGTTTTAAGAATATTGGAAAATGATCGTGTCAACGGAAGAGTTTTGATTTGAAGAATCAATTGACGTAATTCTTCCGGATCTTCTGATTCCAAAACGAAAGTGTTTTCAAACCGGCGTAATAATTTCGCCGCTTCTCCGGTGCCACTGAAAATGATTGGAAGTCCGGTACTGAGGTATTCAAATAATTTTGAAGGAATAGCACTCTGGTAATTACGTCCAAGTCGGGCAAACAGGATTGTAGATGTCTGGTAAAATGGAAGTAATCTGTTCCATTTTAATTTGCCATGAAGCCGAACATTGCGAAGGTTTTCAGTGCGAACTTTCTTTTTGAAGTCTTCCAGTTCAATTCCGTCCCCTATCAGATTGAGTTTGATATCTGAAATCCCTTTGACAGCTTCGAGAATAGGTTTCAGATCCTGGCCGTTCCCGATATTCCCGATGTACGTAATCACAAAAGGGTTTTCAGGCTGAGAATATTTAATGGAAGAAAGTCGTTTGAATTTATCTTCACTGATGCCGTTATTAATGATCCGGATTTTATCGCTGTGAATACCTGCTTCATTCCTGATCCATTTCGCTTCAGACTCATTGGTTACAGTGATGAAATCATATTTACCGAGAAAATACTTCACCATTTTTGTGAATCCGGATTTTACCCAGCGTTGCAACTGATTTCTCTCGGGAAGATAACACCATACAAGATCCCGAACATCCATCATTTTCTTTGATTTTGTTCCTGCAAGAATCACTGCTGGAATCAGAAACATGTAGGGAGTTGTTGCCAGTGTAAGATCAGCACGCTTACGCGCCGCTTTAAAAGCGATCCGGAAAGCATAGATACATTCAAACACAGCCCGTATAAAAAACAAAGACTTGTTGTACGAAGGGAGGTTGGTATAGTAGATCGTGAGATGATCGTTCAGCTGAACTTCTTTCTCTTTTGCCGGAACACCGATTTCAGTCAATGTAAACACATTCACTTTGCAGTCGGCACTGAGTGTGCCAACGAGAGCTTCCAGCCTGTGCGCAGCGGCTGTCACCTCGGGTGGAAAATGGGGTGTAATTACATTGATTATTTTCATTCGTAATTCAATCCTTTGGGTGATCAGACAGTAATGCGTGTCACCAGATTCCCGGAAAAAGGAATTTTAATTTTGTAAGCAGGTAACTGAACACCGAATGCAGGTGAATGCCAGGTATCGCTGTGTTCAATCCGGTGAGCCCCCTCGAAACTAACCTGAACAAACTTAGAAATTAGTCGACCATTATCGAGTCGCAATCCACATTTTTTATCAACATGCAAATAGGCAATAGCCTGAGTATCATGTTGACGACTTATTTTATCTGTGATTATTATTTCCCGCTCACGAAATTCTATTTTACGTGTATGCATGGCGCCGATGGATTTGTATCCATCGTGTGTCGCCTCCAAAATATGTCCCTGCTCTTTGAGATTCACTACCCGCGCTTTTCTACCTACCCGAAAATTCCCGTAGATTTCACTTTGGTTTTTTCCGTTCACTTCCACGGTGTTGTGTGCCGCGGTGGATCGTTCATAGGACCTCACATTACCTTTTTCATAAACAGACACACCTGTATCAATGATGAAAGGAGAACCAAACACATGCAATAAAAAATGCAAAGCATCCGCATGTGCATGTCCCGGTGCAGGAGCTTGCGTGAAACCATTTACATCTACAAGCATTTCAAAATGCAAATTCCGGAATTTACGTAAGCCTGAAGCATTCAACGGAAGAGCGTTGCATTTAATTCCGAGTGTGTGCGCATAATCCGCCAATGCTGTTACCGATGGTGCACCATCGCTCGCGCTGTCATTGATGGCGGGAAGTTCACCATTTGAGAAAACGATAGTAGATAACCAGCCACACATTTTAGAAGCAACATCCGTCAGCAATGAATTGAGTGGAGAAAAATCATGTTTGATATTCCGCATCGCGTCAATACTTTCAAGAAGTCGCCATAGCACTGAACAATGGTACATCGGACTGAGCTCTATGTGTGCGCCATCATTCAGTACCTGTTTATTCAGTTCATGAATGAGAATTGCCTGGCCGTGAAGAAAAAACTTTTCTTCACCAAAATATAATCCGGCTCTTAATAAAGCAAAACCATTATCGAGAAGGTGATTGTTTCGCAAATGATATTCCGGATTCAGGGAAAGATAATATGCTTGTCGCCAGAGAAACTCCTGTACTTCTTCGTCTTCGATATCATATCGGGAAAGAAATCCGATCCAGTTCATGATTCTCTGTGAAACACAATAGCTGTCGTACAACAGATTGTTCCCGGATGATTTGCGAATGAAACTTCTTATAAGATTCATTCCGGATTTTTGCGACAAATCAGGATTACAGAGATAATCGAAAGAATTCAACCGAATCGTCCACAAAGCTCCATATTGCCTGAAGTTCCAATCGGGATCCAGATCAAATTTTTTTTCACGATTGAGGAAGCGAAAATTTCCATCCTGAAAAAATGAATGTGTCGACAGGTTTCTTTTTAAATGTATCGGAGAAAGTGTGAGCTTTCCAGGATAGGACAAATGCAAATTTCCTCTTTCCGCTTTTGCTTTACGAATCGCATATAACATTTTCGCCCGAATCTGATCCGGATGCACATTTCTGGCGGTTCGTAAAAGTCTGAGGAGTTTCATTCAACAATTGCTTTCGCACGGCACACTTCAACGAATATAAGAAAATTAGTAAAGGCTATTTAGGATGTTAAATGAAAAAATCAACCGTTAACAAATGACCAACGCTATATGCACCAGCCTAAATCATTCACAAACTGCTATATAAAGCGAATAAATTTTGAGAAAAATCTGTTTGTTGAAAAGTGATACGATACGGATGTGTTAATACTGCCATGATTTTATCCCGGAGATCTTCGTCATTTCCCGTTTTGTAAACTATCGTACCGGAAGGTCTGTTTGCACAATCGCTTGCAATTGCCGGAATTCCTGCAGCAAGAGCTTCACGTAAAGAAAGTGAATCGCCATCCGCCAGAGTGCAACGAAGAAATAATTTGCATGACGATAACATCGACGAAACATCTACAGCATTCGGAACATAGAGTATTCTCATCCCGGATTGAGATTGTAATTTTCGAACAGAGGCTTCATATTCTTTTTCCAATGTTCCGTTTGGATCAATGAGCACAAGCAGAAATTCCTTCAGAGAAATATCTCCACTCATTCGCTCAAACACATTTAGGATTGTATCAAAACCGTATAAATCTTTACCATCGATACGAGTTGCTTTTCCCGGTTCGTGATAAGCTAAAGTGAGCACTACCTGCGGTTGATTTTTTATTTCATTGATAAACCAATCAGGAGCCCGCATTATTTTTGTCGAAGGAATATAAGCCGGGATAACAGATATTTTATTTTCAAATTCATTGAGAGCCGAAGGAGTTGGTTGTACAAGCACAATTCGATGTGCAATCTGCATGGTTTTTCTGGTTGATGAATCGTCGAGGTCTCTGAAATTATGTTGTGTGTACACAATCTTTTTCCCCAGCATCTTTGACCATTTCGCTACCCACACTTTCAGCGATTTGCTGATGTGGATGTGAATGATGTGCGCGCGCAAAAATGTCCATACAATGAAAATCCAGTTTCCTGAACTTCCATGTGAATCAAACAATTTTCGTTTTCGAAGATCGAGTACCGACAAAGAAAATTCCGGATGAGATTCAGCAGCCTGCAGAAGTCGGTATAAATGCATAGAAACACCCCCGGGAGGATCCGGCATAGGGCCAATAAGGAGAATTCTCTTTCGGGCTTCAGGCATTCCCGGGCAAAATTTTTTGAATGAGATCCATGTAATTATTTACAACCTGCACAGCACTGAATTCCCGGGCTCGTTGTTGCAACAAATTTTTATCGGTTCTGTTACTCAATGTCTGAAACAGTGCATCCGCCATAGTTTCCGGGGCAGAAACCGGAACCAAAGTTCCGTAACGTCCATTTTCCAGAACTTCGGAGGAGCCACCCGGACAATCCGTACTGATAACGGAACAACCTGCAGCCATCGCTTCTACCATGACAAACGGAAGGCCTTCGTATTTCGAACTCAACACAAACACGTCGGCATAGTTCATCCACAACATTGGATTTGGGATGAAACCCTGCAAGCTCACAGCATTCTGAATATGTAAATCATGGCTTAACTGAAGCAATGACTCTCTCATCTCTCCTTCTCCGAGTATGATGAGATTCACTTCTTTTTTTTCTCTGACAATTGCGATCGCTTTCAACAACGTTGGAAAATCTTTGCTCTCAGTCAATCGTCCGGCTGAAATGACAACAGGAATATTTTTATTTCTGAAAAAAGGATGATCCGGAGCAGGTTCTTCTGTAAAACGGTTTATTCCGGTGATAACCGGATTGTAAATGACATCTACTTTTCCATTCATTTCCGGAAAACATCTTGTGAAGTCAAGAGCGGAAGCGCTGGACACTGCCGTAACTGCAGCGGCCATAGGAAAATAATGTCGGGCAAGCAACCTGAATACCAACTGACGGAATCCTTTTACAGGAACATTTACCGAAAACATACTTTGCTCATTCAAAATGACCGGAACTCTCAATCGATGACGATGTATGCTCATCATCACCATCAGTTGCACATGAGCTTGTATGGCTATAATAATTTGAGGGTTTTCGGATTTCAAATATTTCGCGAATGTGTTTCCTGCTTTCCGTGTTCTTCCCGCGTGAAGATCCACTACCCTGACAGATGGACTGAGATCATTCATAAATTCTCCTTCGGCATTTACCATTACAACATCTGTTCTAATTCCGCGACTGCTGAATTCATTCGCGAGATTAACGGCGGCTCGTTCGGCACCGCCCATTCGCAAGCTGCCAATAACAATAGATAAGTGAGATAATTCTTTCAACTCATCTCCTCCTCTTTTTTCGATTCATTGGAATCTTCGTAAATATTCCAGAAGCGTGCGCCTAACAACATTCCCAATCCAATGCTGAATGATTTGTGATAAAATGAATGGTAGAAAAGAAAGATCATTGGAATCATAGCAATGAAAATGTACAAACATGATTTTCTCCTGTTTCCATAAATTTCCTTGTCCAATGCTGTCCAAAAGAGATAAATGAGTCCGAGAAAATAAAGCAATCCGGGTAGTCCCCAATAAATCCAGAGCTGAAAAAAAGCATTGTGCGCTGCCATGGCAACATCCGTTGTAAAACGATTGGTAATGCCCGCGGATACCGCCCAACCATGCCAGTAATTTCCGGCACCGATTCCTGTCAAAGCATACTGATCAATCGTTTTAAGAACCGCGGTATACACTTTGGTTCTGGAATCACTTTCCTGTAGCTCAGCAAAACGCAATACAGAGCCAAGTCTGACCCAAACTACATCCGGAACAGCTATGAATAAAAAAATGATCAATACAAGCGAAGGCAACACCCAGGATTTTAAATTAATTTTTGATTTGTAAACAAAAATCAGGATGGAAACAAAAAAGACAACCGCTCCTGTGCGTGATGCAGGGAGAAAAACGCCGAGAACAGAAGGCACTGTGAGAAACAGGAGTACATATCTTTTCCATTTTACTTTTTCAAAATACATCCAGATTAACCCAATGACTGCACCGATAGATGAGAAATAAGAAATATCGTTCAGGTTCCCACGGAGGAAGAATGTTTCGAAAGCCTGGATTCGTGCTCTGGAAGCATCGTAAAAACCTTCCGCTGAAAGTGAACGCAACAGAGGTTCAGTGCCGAAAATGAGGAACAGAGACTGGAATGCACTTGCAAGAATGAAGGCGAATAGTGAAACATCGAAAGCCGTTTTGTCACGACACAACACGGCAATGCAAAAAATTCCAAGTGTCATATTGAGGTAACGAAAAATAAAATCGTAAGAGGAGAAAGGATGCAGGGTCTCCATAAATATGCATACCACAGCAAAACCTATGGAAGCGACAAAATATTTGCTGGAGAATAACCTGAGTAAAGTATTCAACCGGGTCAGACCGATGTATGCAAAAGTGAATCCGAAGATGAGAAAAGGAGTACTGGCTGTTCTGAAATACGGAAGATTCGCTTCGAAATAAATACTGAATACCAGCAAGAAGATCAGTATTCTGTCGAATAATGATGAACGGATTTCATATGTACCTGGAAAAACTGCCGCTTCTAACACATCGCGAATTTAACCATGATTTTTGGTTTTTCTTTGCTTCTGAGAAAGACCTTTTTGTGAAAAGCAAAAAATCAGTACGGTAAGCATTTATCCCGGGAGAACTAAGTCCGTAAAAAAAATGGTCAGGAAAAAATTCAGCTATAGTAGAATGAAAGTTCAGATAGAAGCAGAAATTTTCATTTTACGCTTCACGTAAC
Source organism: uncultured Bacteroidota bacterium (assembly GCA_937871435.1). Lineage (GTDB taxonomy): Bacteria > Bacteroidota > Bacteroidia > AKYH767-A > 2013-40CM-41-45 > JADKJP01. Next base: position 26,420 of record CALMQM010000110.1, read on the forward strand.
GGAAGCCGATCACATTTAAAAGAATCAAACCAAAGGAAGAAGCGATAGAAGCTCCGAGAATTCCGAGTCCGGGTATCGGTATAAGAAGTATATTCAGCAAGACCTGAGCAGCGAAAGCGACAATATAAAAAATCAGAAACATCTTCTGATTGCCTGTCATGGTAAGCATTCCGCCAACCATTCCTGTCGCCGCATTGACCAGTTGACCTACAATGAGAATAACTAACGGAAGATACGCGTTGGAAAAAGCATCGCCAAAAAAACCAAGGAGCCATTTTCCCGAAGCAAGCAATACAACGGCAATCGGAACAGTAATGAGCAAAATTTGTCTTGACCCTTCACGGACAAGTTTCTGCAATTTCATGACTTGTCTTTTCTCCCACAACGCTGCTATTTTAGGCATGAATACATAATCCGTCACCGATAATCCGATGGCAACAAGGGTAGAAATTTTTACTGCAGCACCGTAAATTCCTGCTTTTGTATTTCCAAGAAAATAACTGACAAACAAAATATCACTTTGCTTGAGCAACATATTCAATAACGTACTGATGAAAATTACGGAAGATACACTTGTCCACAAACCGGGCTTCATTACCGGTTCCGCTTCAGGAATAATCTGATTCACTGTTTTTCCGGCTTTCCTGTTTATGAATATACACACAGCGAAAGTGCAGATCAGGTTGATCATCATCGCCGCGTCAACAGGAAGTTTATTGTGTTCATTGTAATAATAAATACACCCGAGTCCTATGCTGACAGGCAGGAGAATGTATACCGGCAGCATGGAGATTTTTATCTGCTGAAGCGCACGTAACACTGAACTTGCCTGATAAATGAACGCGAGAAAAGGCAGGAGAACAACCGCCCAGAATAATCCTTCAGAAAAACCGATGTTGAATTTTTTTGCTTTTGCCAATAGAAAGACAAACAATGCAATACTACAACCGATGGAAATGAAGGTTATTAATCGATAGGAAAAACGAATGAAACCATGTACTGCTCCGTGTTCCTGTTTCGCCAGCGCGGAAGGAATAAAACGAAGAGCACCTGTATCCATCCCAAACAAACTAATCGCCAGCAACATATTGACGATCGTGATGATCACAGTATAATCGCCATAGGCTTTTGGACCCATCAATCGGGCCAGCAACACCTGACTGAGATAGATCAACAGCAATCCGATCACACGAAAAACAAACGTGTGTGAAACGGATTTAAGCAATCCGTCGGGATTTTTGTATTGGGTAAACAGATTCAAAACCTGATCCATGGATTTTTTCAATTCATTTACTCATTGCGCCGCAAAAATCCAGAACAATTTTATCACTGGCAATAGTCATCGAACGAAATTCCTTGTGAGCGACAAGAAATACGATGATATCCGCTTCCATAGCGGCTCTCAGCGTATCCGTGATTTCCAGTTCAGCATGTTTGCGGATATTGGGTTCCACCGCCATCACTTTGAATTTATCCGCTTCAAGTTCATGATAAATCTCCAAAGCCGGTGATTCACGCAAGTCATCGATATCCTGTTTATAAGAAAGACCCATGCAGGCAATCATCGGAGCACGACCGATGTCTTTCTGAAACTTCTTCGCCGCTGCTTTGATTTTTTTCATCACCCATTCTCTCTTGTAATTGTTGATTTGTCGGGCTTGCTTGATAATTTTCGCTTCGGTCGGAAATTCTGAAACAATGAACCATGGATCTACCGCGATGCAATGTCCGCCTACTCCTGGTCCCGGTTTCAGAATACGAACACGCGGATGCTTACTCGCCAGATCAATCAGTTCATTCACATTGATATTGGCTTTGTCACAAATCATACTCAGCTCATTGGCAAAAGCAATGTTCACATCACGGTATGCATTTTCAACGAGCTTGCACATTTCAGCGGTACGCGAATTGGTTTTGTGCAAATTTCCTCTTACAAATCTGGAATAAAAACGAACAGCAGATTCTGTACTTGCTTCATCAATTCCTCCGATCACACGATCGTTCTGTTGCAATTCATAAATCACACTTCCGGGCAATACCCGCTCCGGACAATACGCTATCCAGATTTTATCGCGCAGTTCAGGGCGTTCTTTGAAAATAATTTTCGCCATCTTTTCTGTTGTTCCTACCGGACTGGTGGACTCGATAATGAAAAGATTTCCGGACTTCAAATGTGGCAACACCATGCGGGTTGCTTTTTCAACGAAGGATAAATCCGGCTGGTGATTTCCTTTGAATGGAGTTGGAACAGCAACTAAAAAAACATCTGCCGGCTTCACCTGAGTGGAAGCAAGCAAATGTCCGCGCTGAACACCGTAGTGTACAAGTCCTTCCAGATCCGGTTCTACAATGTGAATCTTTCCTTTGTTGATGGTATCTACAACCGATTTATTGACATCCACTCCATTCACTGTAATACCTTTACTTGCGATCAACGCTGCTGTGGGTAAACCAATATACCCAAGTCCCATTATTGTTACATTCATTGCTTTCTAATTTTGACAATCCATTCGCTCCGGGAGGTACAGAGGATAAATCAGCGATTCTAAATTTTATTAAGAATAATATCTGCTATCTGTTTGCATGCAGTTCCATCACCGTATGGATTTACTGCTTTGGCCATTTTTTCATATGCTGCTGGATCGGAAAGCAAATTGGTCAACTCACGAATAATTACTTCTCTGTTTGTTCCGACCAATTTCGCAGTACCTGCATCCACACCTTCCTGTCTTTCGGTTACTTCTCTCATTACGAGAACAGGTTTACCGAGAGCCGGTGCTTCTTCCTGTAAACCTCCGCTGTCCGTAAGCACGACATTGCATTTTTCCATGATCCAGATAAAATGCGGGTAATCCAATGGTGTGATCAAATGAACATTTGATAATCCACTCAACAACCGATTGACAGGTTCCTGTACATTCGGATTCAGATGAACGGGATATACAAATTCTACTTCCTGAAATTGTGAAGCAACCGTTTTTATGGCATTGCAAATATTTTCAAATGGTTCCCCGAAACTTTCACGACGATGTCCGGTGATGAGTACAATGCGTCGATCCATTTTTATTCCTTCGAATTTCTTCGCATACTCATGTTCGCCTTTTTCTTTGACCAAACGTAATCCCAGGAACAACGCATCAATGACCGTGTTGCCGACACAATGCACATGCTCGTGAATGTTTTCCCGGTGAAGATTATTTACTGACTGAATAGTTGGTGGAAAATGAAAATCCGCAAGATGTCCTGCCAGAATTCTGTTGAGTTCTTCCGGAAATGGAGAATATTTATTGTCGCTGCGTAAACCGGCTTCAATGTGCGCGACTTTTATTTTTTTATAATACGCCGCGAGTGCTCCCACAAAAGATGTGGTTGTATCGCCTTGTACGAATACTATCTCCGGTTGAAATTCACTGAGAACCGGTTCCAGCGCTTTCAATCCATCTGCAGTTACATCGAACAAAGTCTGGTTAGGCTTCATAATATTCAAATCGTAATCAGGCACAATTCCAAAAAACTCCAGTACCTGATCCAGCATTTGTCGGTGTTGTCCGGTAACACACACTTTCACATTCGTGTTCCGCCTGGATTTGAATTCCTTTACAAGCGGAGCAAGTTTGATTGCCTCCGGACGAGTTCCAAATACAAACAACAATTTGATTGCTTTATCCTGCATGAAAGATTCGGCTCCCGTAGATTTGATCGATTAGAAATTTGAGACTCTGAAAAACATCGTTTTGGCGAATGATTTCAGCTGTTTCACTATGCGGAAAAGCCACAAAGAAATCAGGCTTAATCCAGCTTGTTGTACAGTTTATAAGAAAAGGGGTTGCGATTTTACGCGATTTGGCGTGCTTTTTTGATCTTTAACAAAATCAAGGGCAACTGTGTGAAAAGCAAAGCATTAGCCAGCAAAATGTAGAATACAAGAGCAGAATTTTCAGTCCTGAACAGATACGCCGCAGCCATGAAAAGTAAATTGACGGCATAGAGGATTAAAGTTACAGTTCCGGGAGATAATCCCAGTTCAAGCATTTTGTGGTGCAAATGATTTCTGTCGGGTGAAAAGGGAGAGCGTCTTTTCAATATTCTAAGAGTAAATACACGGAGTGTATCAACTACCGGGATGATTAACATTGCAAGAACCATTACCGGCGCTGAACGGGAATCAAAAAGATCAGGTATAAAAACGGCTTTGCTTAATTCCACAAAGCGCAAGGAGAGAACTGCAAGTATAAAACCAATCGTCATGGAACCTGTATCGCCCATAAAAATTCTGGCGGGATGAAAATTGAACATCAGGAATCCAAGTAAAGCTCCACTCAGTGAGAATGACAATACAGCCATGAGCTTGTCCTGATACAACAAAAACAGGACACCAAAAGCCGCGGATGCTATGAAACCTAATCCGCCGGCCAAACCGTCTACTCCATCAATAAGATTGTAAGCATTGATGATAAACAATATTACCAGAACAGAAAGAATCGCCAACACCCATACCGGAAGAGCATGCAATCCAAAAAGTCCGTGCATTCCCTGTAAGCGAATGTTGCAAAAAAGTACAACCAGCATGGCAGCTACAGCCTGTCCGAAAATTTTTGCAACAGGTTGCAATGGCATGATGTCGTCTCTCAAACCAAGAAAGAAGAGGATAATCAGAGAAGCAACGATAAACAAATGTTGTTGTTCAAAATATCCTGCGGCCCAAAAAGTAAACGAGAATATCGTAGCGGCGAATATTGCCAGTCCTCCGAGCAATGGAATTTTATCCGGATGAATTTTTCTTTCATTCGGCTCATCATACAATTCTACTTTACGTGCGACCCGGATCAATGACGGAATGGATGCCAGAGAAATCAGAAACGCGGTAATTGCAGATGGGAGTAATGGCTGCATTGCAAATTTGTTCCTTCAAAGATAAGTAATGAATCCGGCTTCCTTTTCGGGCTATACAAAGAATATGAACATTTTAGAGAGAATTGTGTGATCTCCGAAAATCGTTTCAAAATGGAATTTACGACTTTTTATGTTCAACAGAAGTACTTTATTTTCAGTATACTTGTATTTCTAAAAAAATTGTTCTTCAACACATATTCAGCATGAAAAAACCATTACTCCTCCTGTTTTTGTTTTTCATTGTACAGCGCACAACTCTGTTGGCCTGTAATGCGAACTTCACTCACACCTATGCATGTGCCGGAGATACAGTCTTCTTTGAAGCACTGGATCAGGCAGCAGTGTATACCTGGGATTTCGGTGATACTGCTTCCGGAGTCGCTAATATTTCTCACGATACAGACAGCTATCACATTTTTGTAAACCCCGGAACATACTATGTAACATTGTTTGTGAATATAGGTGCAGAATGGGATTACAAAACACAAATTCTTCATATCGGTACCGATTGTTTCAATGCTGACTTCAGTGAATTGTGTGGTGGCAATAAGGATTTTAATTTTACCAATGAGTCAACAGGCGCATACACTTCCGTGCTCTGGAATTTTGGAGATCCTTCCACAGGAACTTCCGATACTTCCACAAGCGTAAATGCCTATCATGCATACAGCACCACCGGAACATACACTGTGACTTTGATTATCAGCGATGGAACACAATCTGATACACTCATTCGACAGGTAACAGTACAACCAACCTGCCTCACAGCGACATTCTACAATTTCCTCGGAGGAGATTGTGTGCAGAATACGACAACCATGCAGGTTTCATACTTCGGAAATCCTACATCTTATTACTGGGACTTTGGCGATCCCTCCACAGGTATTTCTAATTTTTCTACCGATTCATTGGGAGTACATGCATTCAGTGCTGTCGGCGTGTATCTGGTTACACTGGTAGTGAGTGATGGAATGAGAACCGATACTTTTTATACAGTACAGGATATTATCGACTGTGACATCTATCCGGGGAATGCCAACCGTGACGGTGAAGTGAATATGGAAGATTTATTCGCCATTGGAATTTCTTTCGGTGATACCGGTACAAGCAGATCCACTACAAGTTTGAGTTGGGCTCCACAAACCTGTGCAGACTGGTCAAGCGGAAATTTCATGGGAAATATGTATGTGCAGCGACTGGTTGACAAGAAGAATGCGGATTGCAATGGCGATGGTAGCATTGGTCTGCACGATGTAGACGCTGTTAACCTGAACTACGGAAACCACGTTCCTCATTATGCGCACAATGATTTGATGATGCCTTTACAGGTAAGAGTTACCGATCCTGTTCTGGAGGTAAATCCGGGAGTATTCAATTACCTGGCAAATGACACCGTCACATTAAGTATCGACTTGTCAGCATTGGATTCCGTGTGGAATGTTTACGGTATTGCAGCCACCATTCATTATGATCCCAATCACATTGTCCCCGGAACCATGAGTATTTCCTTTGGAAACGGATGGCTCGGAACAAGTGGAAATGATATGTTTGGTTTATATAAAGATTTTTATGCCGATGGCTATATTGAATTCGGGATGGTGAGAAACAATAAAATGAATGCTAACGGAAATGGAGCTATCGCCACTTTGCAATTTGTTTTGAACGGAAACACAGGTTCAATGGCATTCGAAGTAGACCCGCTCGTTAAAATGATTTCCATCGGAATGTTCTCCTCTCAGGAAATTTTCACTCCTGTAAATGTCAGCACAAACTCTATTCAGGCTGTCATCACCGGTGTGGATGACTTCACTTTATCTCCCATGGTATTGTATCCAAATCCTGCACAGGATAAATTTGTCGTATCCCTTCGCGATGGAAATAGTTCAGGAGAATGGTACCTGCTTGATGCAGTTGGAAAAATTGTGTCGCACGGAATTCAATCAAATGAATCCGTTCATAGTTTTTCAATTTCAACTGATGATTTACCAGCCGGCGTTTATTCGTTCTCATTCCATTCAAATGGTAAACAATTCCAAAAAGCTTTGACGATAGTAAAATGAACGAATGAAGGATGATTTCTTTATTCGAAAATTTAGAATTTATTTCTCTGTAAATATGTCAAGGCTGACCGGAGTTTGCATCGCGTTTCTCATTGTCAATATTTTCAGTGCATTGGAATGTGAGGCTGTAACTTCTCGTCAACTTATAGAGAATGGCTGGGAAGAATTGTTCAGAGACAATGATGTTCAGGCATTGCGACTTTTCGGAGAAGCTTATGAAAAAGCAAAATCAGAAAATGACACCGAAGCGGTCGCTTTGTCCTTGCTTGACATGGGCATTTGTAGTTATAGCGTAAGCTATAGCGACGGCCTTGATTATGCGCTCCGTGCCATGGATGAATTCAGGAAATTCGAACATAGCAATGCTGCACTGGCATTACAAGGGAGAAGCAAATGTTTGCAACTGATCAGCACGATAAACAGTCGTCAGGGCAAATTCAAAGAAGCCATCGCACTGAGTAAGGAGGCATTGTTAGGATTTCCACAAGAGCGCGACACAACCACTTATCTGGGAATTATATTCAATAGTCTTGGTAATGCATATGCAAAAATCGGGAAGCAGGACTCTTCTGATTATTTCCACCGGAAAGCATTGGATGAGAGAACGAAGATGAATACGCTTCACTATCTGCCGGTCTCTCTCATCAGTGTAGCAGATATAGAATCAAGACTTGGAAACAAAGTCGCGAGTAAAACTTTATACGACCGGGCTTTTCAGATTTCCGACAGCACAGGGAACAAGCAGGAAGAAGTGATGGCATTATTAGGACTGGGGAAATGGTCATTGAAATTTCTCAACGATAAAGCTGAAGCTGAACATAAATATTCAGACGCGGCAAATATTGCGCGTGGACTCACAGATCGTTCCTTTTACCTCACTGCTCTTGACCACCTCATCGAACTAAAAAAAATGCAGGGAGATTTTCCCAAAGCATTTCAGTTGATGAAGGAAGAATCAGCTATTCACGATTCCATGTATTCCTGGGAAAAACAAAAAATCCAGAATACGTTGGAGATTCAGTTTGATGTTGCTGAAAAAGAGCGTCAGCTGAAACTTATTCAAAAAGAAAATGACATTTCCAGGCTGACCAATTATTTACTTTGGGCCGGTATCGCTCTCGTGTTATTGATTTCAATCAGTATCATATACCTGATTCGCAGAAAACATCAGAGAGATAAAGTTTTACTTCATACTCAGGAAGAATTGGTAAAAGCTTTGGAACAACAGAAAGCGATGCGTGAACAGTTCATGCAAAATGAATTGGAATTCAAAGAATCTCAACTTTCCGCATTGACTGTCCAGATGTTGCAAAAAAATGAGTTGATGCAGGAGCTGAAGGAAAAAGTAGAAGCTGATCAGTCGATTTCCAAAGACAGTCCGCTTAGCAGACTGGTGAACAAAGGACAGAATCAGGAAAAAGAATGGGCCGATTTTAACGTGCAGTTTGAGAGTATTAACAAGAATTTTTACGAAAGAATACGTCAGGCTTATCCGGACATCAGTCCGAACGACCTGAAAGTTTGTGCTCTGATTAAACTCAATTTATCTATCAAAGAGATGGCCGGGATCCTTAATATTTCACCGGATAGTGTCAAAACAGCACGTTATCGTTTGCGAAAAAAACTTCAGCTTAATTCCGAGGATAATCTCACGGAATTCATCCTGAAACTTTGAAAAGCCGTTAAATTGCAAATTGTTTACCTCCCGTATACTGATTTTGGGAGCCATGTCTACCTCAAGTCTACCTGAATTTCTTGGTAAAAAAACAAAGCGGATATAGTTTTACCTCAACTAACCAGAAAAAAAAAACAAACAAAAAATTCCGCTTATGAAAAAGATTTTACCTCTCCTGATCCTCGCCCTGATATGTTGTCAGCTCTCCTCCTTTGCTCAAATTCCAAATGGCGATTTTGAAAATCTGAATTCGGATGGAACCATCAGCAATTGGGGAAATGTTTATATCACCCAAATCGTGGTGGATTCTTCCGGTAATGTGGTTCTTGATTCAATCGTTGCAGACGGACCTTACTATCAAAAGACTACGGATGCATACTCCGGAATGTATGCCATGGAAATGAGAAATTCATACGATTTTACGTTGAACACAGGCAGAGCCGGGAGCGTAAGTTCTGATGCTGATTCAGTGTACTCTGCCTGGGGTTCACTCGAATTCGTGAATATTCAAATGCAACCCACAGATTTTAGCTTCTATTACAAATATACTTCCGTCGGAAACGATACGGGAATTGCAAGTTTAATTGTTTATGATACACTGGGGTATCAGGTAGGAAATGCGACAGTTCTGTTTACAGGTTCCAATTCAACCTATCAATACGTTTCAATGCCAGTTCAATATACAGGAACAGATCCGGTTGCATTTTACTCTCTGAATTTCAGTACAAAATTCAGTGCAGCAGATTATCCGACTTCACCCAATCTGGGTTCAAGACTGACAATTGATGATGTTCGTATGAGCGGCACAACAGGAATAGAATCATCCGGACTTCGTGAAAATAATTTTTCATTGTATCCGAATCCGGCCCGCAATCTGATTAACATTAATTCAAAATACCAGGGTGAAGTGAATTTCAAAATTTTTGATGCTTTTGGAAAAGTAGTTGCGTCAGGAATTCTATCTCAAGGGATACAAACTATTTCTGTTTCATCTTTTGATGCGGGAATTTATTCCATGGATCTGAATTGCACAGGAAAATCTGTTCAATCTCGTTTCGTGGTAATTAAATAATCCGATAAGAAAAAAATATTCTTTACAGAAAGATCAGGATGTAAGATACATCTGATATGATAATCTGTTTTCCAATTGGTTTATCGGGTAATCTTTCCGCAGGGAATCCGGATGATAATTTCTATCTCCGGTTTCTCTGTCGAAGGTTTCAATTCCTGAATCATAAACAATTCAGGAAATCAGAAATCGAAATAATAATTTTCGAGTGAAGTTCTCAGTCCGAAAAAAATCAGCATGGACTGATCATTACTATTTACATTTTTAAATTGTCGGCTTGCTACTCCCAGTTCAATATTGAAATTCGTTTTTGGATTCACGAGGTAATCAATCCGGAATTCAACTGAGTTTAATGTGCTGCTCAAACCCTGGAACATGCGGTTTCCATATTCACGGTAATAGCTGTCATAATTTTTGAAAATATCATTTCCAAGATTCGCGCTGCCGGTATCTCTTCCCATTTTTGCATATTGAATTTTCAGTTCCGCGAAAATATTTTTCCATCTGTAGTTGATAAAAGAAACTGATTCCACAAAATCAGAACCCAATGGATGCGCTAAGGGTTGATTGGCATTGGAATAATTCTGAGAATTGCTTCTGTGCGAATAGGTGAACGGACGTACAAAATTAAATTCCGTCTGCAAGTTCAGCTGCTTCACTCCGAATAGATTCCAGGATTTATATCCGAGTTGAAAAGCCTGCTTGTTTGCCCACCAGCCATTTCCGGCACGTACTTCAGCGAGCAGAAATTCATCCAACATAAGTTGCGCATAGACTGTATTTCGTGAATTCAATTTCCAGCGGATATTGGAACCAAGCAGTGCATTGTCTGGCGAGCCCACCGAATTTTCAACAGGACGAAGGAAAATGATCGGATTCAGATAATGCAATTCATACCCGCGTGAAGCTGCCGGTTTCCACATGACTGCTTCGAAGATACCAACAGACAAAGAATTTTTCTTTCCAACATTCACATCCAGATTGTGAATGGTACTGTACTTTTTTGTGTATCCGATATTTTCATCATAACCTCCGCGCATATTTTGCAAAACTATATAATAGACGGAGTAACGGAATTTCCAGAAGGTCATGTGTATCCTCAAAAAGGGATAACTGTAGGTATTGTCTGATAGCAGGAGAGATCTGTAACCATCTCCGATAAAATTTTTATCGTTCGCAAGAAGGAAATCAAAGTGTTTCCCGGCACGATAACCTACTCCGCCGGTAGCCTGACTAAAATCAAAAGATTCATTTGCCAGAAACTTGACTTTACCTTGTCCGGGAACAATGGAATCTTTGCGAACAAGACTGTCTATGTATCCGGCGTATCGAGCCTGATTTTCGTGGAATCCTGAATAGAAGTAAAACTTATCATTCATATTTCCCATCACAAGAACACCCCGTGTATTCACGTACACCGTACGGTCGTTTTTCTGATCCTTGCCAAATGAAAGATTAAAAACCGGATCAACAGAAAGTTTGATATCATCGGCATCCACTGCAAGAAAATGTTCCTTGCGTAATTTTCTTCCCACCCAGGTTTTGTAAAATTTAGAATCCAGTAAATGAAGCGCGAGAGTTGAATCAATATTAGCTAGCTGATTCAATTCAGGAAATGCGTAAGGAAGTATAGACGTATGCAAACCACTTGTATCCGCATTCAGAATCGAACCTATTCTTGTATTCGCGTCACGATTAAGTGTAAACAAATATTCCTGTGAAAAAAGCGGTCGGCTTAAGCACAATAAGAACATCAAAATTCCGACTCTCAGTTTCATAAATAAGCTGATAAAATTAATCTCCTGGATATTTCTTCAAATATAAAAGAATCTGTTTCAATTTAAAATTGATTTCACCAACCCTTCGCTTTAACTGATTTCCGGATTATATCACAAATGAACAACGGCAGTATTCTCCCACACAACTTCTTTGTCTGCTTTTTCAACATCTACAAAAGAGTGATCAGAGAGTAATTTGTCGAGTTTAGGCAATGATGATTTCAATCCGTAATACGACATAATTTTACGCTTCAGAGGCAGTTGCTTCAACATTGGTTGCTCCGGATCAAAATCACGGGGGTGGAAATACGTCATTACATAATCCGTTGAAATCATTTTGGTATTGATAAATGAATAAGGCAATGCCCGGAAATATCCACCTCCTGAAAAAACAATGTCTTTGCCGAATAGTGAAACAGTATTTAACGGAAATTCTTTCAGATAACTTCCATTGATTTGAATCCTGCATGGTCTGGCTATTCCGAAACGCCGAAAACCTCCATGATTTCTGCTCGCCGGAAAAACAGAACAGTCAATGGTAATTCCACATTCCATCAAAATTTCAAATGCCCATGAACTTTGTTCTGTGATAGAAAAGCCGGAAGCACGGTATGCTTTCATTTTTCTTCCGGTCAGATCTTCGAGACGTTTCATCACATTCAGCGTATCCGTCTTGAATTTTTCAGGCGACTGTGTGTAAACCAATTCATGCACATCCGAATGACATGCAATATCATGAAAGAGCGAAATTTGTTTAATCACTTGAGGATAGTGTTGTGCTATCCATCCAAGACAAAACCAGGTTGCCCGTACTTTGTGATTTTCCAAAACCGTCAAAAGCCTCTCAACATTGCGTTCCAATCTCGATTCAAAATTCATCCATTGATCCGGTCTCGCCGTATCCGGATGATCCAGAATATGAAACCAGTCTTCAAGATCTATTGTCAGAATATTCATGTAAGATTTTACAACGTTCGAATTTACAGAATGAAAAAAGCCCCCCGAAATTCGGGAGGCTTTTCCGGTAAAGTATAACGAATGAAATTACGCGAGGCGTACGTTCACAGCATTTAAACCTTTTTTACCTTCCTGGAGGTCGAATACCACTTCGTCATTTTCACGAATTTCTTCTTTCAGTCCAGTTACGTGTACAAATACCTCTTTATCAGAGCTACTCATTTTAATAAAGCCAAATCCTTTGGTTTCATTAAAGAATTTTACAATTCCTTTTTCCATTTTAATTGATTGTGTTGTATTTTAAATAATGAGCGCCAAAGGTAAGATAATATTTCACATAACCTGAACAGAATTAAATGATTAATGAGCTAAGTCTAAGAAATCCGGTCCGGAATTTTGATTGTAAAAAGAACCGGAAAAAACATCCGATTATGATGTATATGGCTGTTTTTCAATATATTATATAGTAAATCCGAGCCTTTTAAAAAATATCTCCATCCCCAAAACTCAGATACCACTGCCGGATATCAGTCGCAACATCCAATTTAACATTTGGGGAATGTGTCCGAAAAATGAATTCCAGCGGTTGAGGAAGCAGCGAATCCGGTATTCTGAAGAAGGATAATTTACCCATTGAAATCTTTCCCTTGCCGGTATCCTGACGGGCAATGGCGACCAAATCCATTTTCCGTTTAGCCGACTGTTGTGTCAGCCACTGTAACAAATTTTCCGCGGCCTGAATAGATGGAGCGGAAGAAATATTCAGTAGATCCACAACAATCAATGCTTTCAGGCCAAACAGTGTGGCTGAGCGCACCACTGCGATTGCCTGAATATGGTTCTCCGTTTCTACTTTATAAATCTGATATGTCCTCATCGGCACAACGCAATATCTCCATTTAAAAAATTCAAAAGACCTTTTCGTGCAACACATTTTATCGGCATGAAATTGCGCGATGAATTCTTCGAATTTATTTTTATCTGTTTCAAGTTCAAACAAAGAAACAGCGGATGTCTTACTCCTTCCGTATGGATCAAAAGCAAGTGGTGTTTCCTCTCCTCTTTTTTTCCCTTTTTTAAAAAAATATGTCAACGCGGAATGAATCGGCCGAAGCGGTTTTATATAAAAAGGAATTCTTCCGAAGGAATGAAAGCGCAGCTTAGTATTAAAAACAGGAGATGAAAGCGGATTTGGAAAACCAACAGTAAAGGCGATACCTCTGTTTGCCGCAGCATCATATGTTTTTTCAGCCAATTGAGGAAACAAATTTTTCCCACGAAAAGCCGGATCTGTAAGAGTATTTACCGACAGAGATCCACTTTGCTGCACTCCATTGACGATGAATTTACGCGGCAGAAGGATGTATTGGGAAACACAAGCTGCTTCTTGCGCAGCAACAAAAATCAATGCCTTGCCATCAGGATTTTCAAGGTATTCCCATTTGAGATATTCCGGATCCGAAATTTCTCTGCCGGGATATGTTTTCTTTGTCAACTCTGTGAGTCGTCGAAAATTCCCATCCTGAAATTCAGAAAGTACTATTTCACTTTTCTTATCCACCATTCAATTTCTCAAACAAAGATCTGTATTCCCCGCAAATTTTATCCCAGCTATAGTGCATTCTCACTCTTTGTATTGCCTTATTTTTAATTTCAGTCAAATGTTGATCTTCCGCCTTTTCCAGGTTCTCAAGTGTTCTGGAAAGTTCAGGTACCGAAGAAAAATAATATCCTGCATCATCAGCCACTTCGCGATTAAAAATATTATCGTGACACACACAAACAGAGCCTGCAATCATGGCTTCCAGTAAGGAAGGATTTGTTCCTCCCACACTGTGACCATGCAGATAAGCAAATGCTCCTGCCCGAAGAGAATCCAGAATGTTCTTTTCGTAAATGCCACCAATGAATTGTATCGAATGTTGTTGCAGGGACATCAGTTCACGGACGTAGGCACTATTATCCTTTCCGCCCACTATCACCAATTTTCTTGATGTGCCGGTTTGCAAATAGCCTTGTATTAATTCCCGCACATGATTTTCCGGCACCAATCTGGCGATGATCAGATAGTATCCATTTCTTTCCAGGGAATATTTTTCCAGATGTTCTTTTTGAAATGAATTCGGTTCATCCGCTCCGTAAGCAATTACCGAAATTTTATTTTCCGGAACATGCAACGTTGATTTCCAATATTCCTTCACTCCTCCTCCATCTGCAATCAGGTGCTGACTGTATTGTCTGGTAAATCGTTGCGCGAGCCGAACATAGCCTTTTTTGACTTTAGAAAATTTTGTGCGTAAATGTTCCAGCCCATCCACATTCGTGATGATTTTCGTTTTCGCGCTTCTGTAAATTGGATAAAAAAGTGCACCTCCTACTCCGCAGACGAGTACCAAATCATTTTTACCTATGGTAAGGCGCAATGAATCCCAGTAATACCAAACAGGATGAATGCTTTTTTTGTATGTGGAAGCAACACGTTTTATTCCGGAAGGAATGAACTCCGCTCCCGGATGATTTTTCTCTACCACAACAGATACCGTGTATCCGTGCTTCACCAGGTCGTTGGCCAAATGTTCGGTAAATGTTTCGAATCCTCCGTACCTCGCAGGAATTCCACGGGAACCAATCAGCGCAATTTTCATGTCAGGAAAGTAAGGAATAAAAAGAATCCGCTATCATTTTCCAATTGTACTTTTCCTCACAATCCTTCATAGCTTGCAGTTTCAATTTCTCAGGTAATTCCGGAGAAGAAAGCAATAGATTTATTTTATCTGCCAGCTCTTGCGGCTGTCCGTCCCGGAAAAGAATTCCATTTTCTCCATCGCGGATGATTTCCCGCATCGCAGGTAAATTTGATGCAACCACAGGCAACCCATAACTCATGGCCATCAGTAATACTCCGCTTTGGTAAATTTTTCGGTAAGGCAATACAATCACATCAGCAGCTGAAAAAAGCAGATTACGTTCTTCATTCGGGATGAATCGAATTCTAAGATCAATTTTATCTTGCATGGAAGTTCGCTGAATAATCTTCTCGTAGGGATGAAAATCATGACCGCGCATTCGCCCCGCAACAACACTTCTTACACTTCCATTAATCAATGGCAATGCTTCCAAAAAAACATCGAGTCCCTTCGAAGGCTTGATCATTCCAAAAAACAAAATTACTGGCTGATCTACAGGAAATGAAAGTCTTTTTCTCGCCTCATTCTCTGATATTTTTTCCTTCGCAAGTACAGAAAAATTTCCATGAGGAATTTGATTAATTATTACTGGTCCATTTTCCCCAAGAATTTTCAGCAATTCATTTTTTGTAAATTCATTGTGAACCACCAAATGACCGGCATAGCGGCAAATCTTCTTTATCCGTGATTTATTGGAAGAATAAATAAAACTTTCCACATCGTGAATGATGAGTACCACATTAAAACCGGAATCAGAAGCTTTTCTCAGCACCCATTCATCCATTCGATTAAAATGAAAAACATGAAAAATAATATTCTTCACTCGTCTCTTCCGGCATTCCTTTATTACTCGCCTGTATTTTCGAAATAGAGAAACCACAGACAACACAGAATGTTTCTCCCGATGATCAAAATAAGCCTTGCCGTAGTCACTTTGAAAATTTGAAAACAGAAGTGTATCACATCCCATTTCTTTCAATTGGTTCAACAAAGAAAGATCGTAGTGATCCAGTCCGGCTTTACTGCCAACAGGGTCAATGATTGCAACTGAAGTGGGCATGAATGTCATTCAGCGGAGAGCCAGGCAGAAAGATCCCTATGGATCAACTTCTCAAGTTTCTTAATGTCTTCGGAATAAATTTCCACGAGTTGTTTGCGTGTTGAAGGCTCCAGCAGAATTTGTTTGCTTCTGGAAGAATTCCATTCTCTGAATTGCTCACGAATACCTCTACGCCATGAATCAGGCAGCTGATTCAGGATGCGGAATTTTGTTTTGCTTTCAACGGTAATCAACCGACTTATAAATTTGAAACGCGGTTCATATGAAGCATTTAATCCATCCTCCCGTTGAAATATAAAACTTTCATCCACACCCAGAAACTGACAAATTTCTGCCAGCATTTCAGCCGGACGAAGTTTTAAATCTTCGAGCAAAACTATTTTGACAGATTTGAATGCACGTTGGTATGCTTCTACCTGTCTGGCGTAAAAACCTCTGTCAATATAGAAATAATCAAAGCTGTATCCATCCTGCATGCGTTTGGTTTCAGCTTCAATGGCTTCTTCAAAAGTCAGTGGCTCTCTTCCATCCCGCACACGCCACATGTATTGCGAGAATGCTCTATCCGCAGGATTCCTCAGCAGAATAAGAATTTTTACATCCTTTGGATGAGTATGGTAGCGATTGATATTGGTTATTGTTTTTTCAAACAAATACAAATACGGAGTCGATATTTCACCGGTCGCCTGTTCTTTATCGGCTTCAGTAAATAATTCAAGATATCGTCGCGGGTCCCGAACAGCAAATGCAAATTTTCCATGTTTGTATTTGGTTTTATCTTCCGCAAACGCGAAAAAACAAGGCTCTTTTAATTTAGGCAAAAACAATCCCGGATGTTGTCTGAGATAACGCTGCAGTGAAGTTGTCCCGGCCCGGGCTGCACCCACAACTAAAAAATCAGGCCAGTGTTTCATGCGATGACGGTTTCTGAAGAAGGAAGCAGATCTCCGCTACCAAAATAATCATAACGGAAATAATATAACAAACATACTAAAAACATGATACTGCTCGAATCGCGGATATTCACGGCAGAAAAGAACATACTCAAAAAGAAAAATAAGAGCATGTATTCTATGGTTTTGAAAAATACATGGTTGGAATGCACTTGTCGCGACATACTGAGTGAAAAGTAATACGGAAGGTAAATCAAACATGTGCCCAGCAAACCGAATACAAAAATATTTCCCAACAAGCCAATATCTACCGGATAAAAATACCCGAGAATATCCCTCCACCCTCCATTCCACTGATTGCTGATAAATCCATTTCCGAGGATAGGATTTTTTTCAATGTAATCAAGAGCAATATTGAATTCCATGAAGCGCACCGCGGAAGAAGCTTCGTCCGATGTTTCTCCGAAAAAAATGTTGTAGACATTTGAATACAACACATGGTATTTATCATAGAGTGAAGTATATCCCAAACTGAATAATAAGGCTCCGGCCACAATTATAACAGAACCATAAATGATGGTATTGCGGATTTTTTCACGCAAAGTGAAATTTCTAAAGAAATAAATCAACAAGGTGAAAGCAAGCACAACGAGCGTTGTTCTGCTCTGAAGGAAATAAACCAGATAAAAAATGATCAACAAAACGATCGCGATATACCCGTTCTTCTTTTCGTGAGATACCTTGAATAAGGAATAAAACAAAAGCATAATCACCAAAGCAAATTGAAATCTGTAACGATAGCCGCGGATCGGACTATAGGCTACAAATTCCATATCTGTAAACTTCACCGGATTTACAAAGAGAAAGAAAAAATAAAAAATGATCAGTAAAGAAAGAGAGATGATTACAAAAGATCGTTCTACCTGCTGAATAGTGATCCAACCTTTGCGCAGAAGCGATATCAGCAAGATCCCTGACAACGACAGCAAAACTGATCTCTGAGCCATAATTCCGTAGTAATACGGTTGCTTGAAGATCGCATGACCCTGATAGGCAGCGAAAAAATTCACCAGGATAAAAACCCACATAAGTACATCCAGTCGTGTGATTTTTTTATCCCGAACTGTAAGCAACAAACTAAACACGTAGTAAACTGACAGCAGAATAATCGCGAAGCTGGACAAGGACTGATGCAAACTTTCCAGGGGCAAAGTTGCAAATATTCTGAAGGTAGAAATGAAAATCAGAAACAGCAGCGTATAAGCCAGTATCGGCGGCAGTTTTTGCTGATGTAATAGTTCCTGGCTCATTCTGATTACCTGAAAAGGTAGACGAATTTACGTATTCAATTGCAACGAAAGCTGGCTCAGGATTCGTTTTTCGAACCGGTGAAAGGAATGGTAGAAAATCCAAAATGCTTCCACACGTACCAGATACATAAGGTATTCCAAACAAAAGTACCTATCACCTGCGCGATGCAGGTTCCCATTATTCCATGCGAAGGGATGAGAAGCGCACAAGAGCTCACATTGAAGAGACAAGCCACAATGGCAATGTTTCGCAATACATGTTGCCTGCCTGTCATGTTTAATATCTGTGCCGACAAGCCGGAAATGACCACAATAAATTGGCCGGCGAGGAGCACATACAAAGATCCTTCGTTCCCGGGAAATTCTTTTCCGAAGATGGATAAAATAAGTCCGGGGAAACAGGAAAGCACGATAAAGATTGGGAAAGAAGTGACAAAAATCAATCGCGCGGCCTGATTGGAATATCGCTTTAATGCTTCGGTATCATTTGCTGCATACGCTTCAGCAAATCTGGGCATGGTAATACTGTTAATCGCGAGAATTGTGATATTGGTAAATACAGAAATTCTCACCATCGCGTTATAAATCCCCACTTGTGATTCTGTTGCATACGCCGCGAGAATCAACGTTCCGGCCCATGACATGATGAGTTGCAAAACCGTAGTGGTAAACATAGGCATAGCAATTTTCAACAAGTCAGACTTTGGAGCATCAGGTGCGGTTTTGTTGGATGCAAAACGGCTTGCTTTCAACCACGACATCAGGCTCATTACTCCGGCGATGGAAATACTGACGAACTGGATCTCTACAGGAATTTCTCTGGGAACATTTTTGGTGAACACGGCAATGACCAACAGTACGAGTGCAATAGATGAAACCGCGCTCGTTTGATAAAAAGTATAAGAAGTAATATTTTTTAATCCTCGTGTGCTTTCCGAATGAAATAAAAGCAATACTAATGGAAAAGTGATCCATGCATTTATCTTAAGATAGGTTCCCAGATATTCCTTATGGAAATAATGAATCGCCATCCAGTCGGCACTCAGATACAATACAAGAGAAATTACAAATGTTACCGGCAACATGAGTTGCAGTGCTTTCAGATAAAGACTTTTGATCGTTGAGAAATCATTCTTCCAGGAATATTCAGCTACCAGTTTCATCATCGCCACATCCAATCCTAATTTCCCTGCAACTCCTGCAAGTGATAAAATCGCTACACAAATGGAAACAATTCCCAACGCACCTGCACTGAAGTATCGACTCGTAAAAAGCGTTACCAAAAATCCGGTACCTACTCCAATCATCCGAACAATCAGGGAAAAAAAGCTGGTGCGAATGAGTTCGCGGTATTCCGCATCGCTGCGGTAACGTTCAAAGGTTTCCCTGATTTTATTTTGCAATGAACCAATCATTCACCAACGAATGTTTATTGTAAGTCATTTCTTGTCCGGAATTTACGAGAAGAATATTTTTCCCGACAGCTTTCAACAAAGCATGACCGGCAGCCGTATCCCATTCCATTGTAGGAGCAAAGCGGGGATAGACATCAGCTCTCCCTTCTGCCAGTAAACAAAATTTGAGTGCGCTCCCTGCTGAAAGAAGTTCAACTCGATCGTATTCTTTCTCCAGATTTTTGACATATGCCGCTGTTTCCGGAGACATATGTGATCGGCTGGCCAGCACTCTTACAACTTCTTTGGACCGTTGTTCATTGGAAGGGATCAATGCATATGCTTCAAGATCCAGTGATGATTGAAAGAGCCTGGTCGCGGTCTGTTCTATTTTATAAAACGAAGTTCCATCTGTCGCATACAGTACATCTTTCACAGGAATATGAATAAGACCAAGAAGCGGTTTATTGTTTTCCATCAACGCAATGTTGATGGTGAATTCCCCGTTTCTCCTCACAAATTCCTTCGTACCATCCAAAGGATCAACCAGCCAGAAATTTTTCCAGCTGCCACGTTTTTCAAATGAATCAAACTGACCTTCTTCACTCAGAACAGGTATTTCTGTTTGTTTAAGGATTTCTGATATCACCTGATGCGAAGCACGGTCAGCAGCCGTGAGTGGAGAATTATCCTGCTTCCATTCTACATCAAAAGGAGCGGAATATATCTTCAGGATTTCGACAGATGCTTTCTGAGCAGCCTGAATTGCAATAATTAATAAATCCTGATTCTTAGTCATTGTTTCCTCAAGCTGCACACCCTGCAATCTTTTTGTAAATATTTATTCTCAGAGGATCATTCCTGCCCCAACAGTTTCATTGGTAGATTCATCAACAAGAATGACGCTCCCTGTATTTCGGTTGCGACGATAGCTATCGAAAAACAAAGGAGAAGTGGTTCTCAACTGAATTCTCCCGATATCATTCATTCCAAAAATCGCATCGTCTTCAATTCTTCGCAGAGTATTGATGTCAATTTTGTAGCGGACATCTTTCACCATACACCGTACTTCACGCGTTGTATGCCGCAGCACATAACGGTTACCCTGTTCCATTTTCTTGTCGTTCAGCCAGCAAATCATCAGATCAATATCCTGTCCAACCTGAGGTGAATTATTTTCCCGCACAATCATATCTCCACGACTGATATCGAGCGCATCTTCAAGCAGCATGGTGACAGACATCGGAGCGAATCCTTCCATAATCTCTCCATCAAATGAATCTATTTTACTGATTCTGCTGGTGAAACCGGAAGGAAGAACCATTACTTTGTCGCCCTGACGAAACACTCCTCCGGCAATTTTTCCGGCATATCCTCGGTAATCATGGTGTTCATCCTGTTGAGGACGAACAACGTATTGCACCGGAAAGCGACAATCGATATGATTCAGATCTCCGCTGATATGAACATTCTCCAGATGAAACATCAGGGTTGTTCCTTCATACCAATCCATATGATGTGATCGGGTAACGACATTGTCACCAAATTTTGCGCTCACCGGAATAAACTGAACATCCTGTACATCAAGGCGTGAAGCAAACATGCTAAAGTCATCCACAATTTTCTCATACACATCCTGGCTGTAGTCAACCAAATCCATTTTATTGATGCATACAACAACATGTGGAATTCGCAAGAGTGAAGCAATAAAAGCGTGCCGACAGGTTTGCTCCACCATTCCTTTTCGTGCATCAATCAGGATAAGTGCGAGATTTGCTGTGGATGCTCCGGTGACCATGTTCCGTGTATACTGAATATGACCAGGAGTATCCGCGATAATAAATTTACGCTTTGGTGTGGTGAAATATCTGTATGCTACATCAATTGTAATTCCCTGTTCACGTTCCGCTTTTAGTCCATCCGTAAGCAAACTCAAATCAACATCTGCGAATCCTTTCTGAGTACTTGTAGATTGTATGGAAGCGTACTGATCATCCAGAATATTTTTCGTATCCAACAACAAGCGACCGATCAGGGTACTTTTCCCGTCGTCCACACTTCCGCAGGTGGTAAAGCGAAGCAATTCTATGTCGTGTCGATGAGGCATTCTATCTTGAGTATTCAAATCAATTTCTTTTGTCAGAACCTGTGAACTTTTTTATTGCCACATTAAAAATATCCTTGCTTTTTTCTGTCTTCCATTGCAGACTCAGAACGCTGGTCGTCGATACGGGTTCCCCGTTCTGTTGTTCTGGCCACAGCAACTTCGGCAATAATTTCATCCAGATTCTTTGCGTTCGATTCAACAGCACCGGTACAGGTAATATCGCCGATGGTCCGGAAGCGAACAGTTTTTTCAAGTGCCACTTCTCCCGGAGCAAGTTTCATAAAATCACCTAAGGCATATAAATTTCCGCTCCGCTCAAACACTTTTCTCTGATGTGAAAAATACAATGACGGCAATTCTATTTTTTCCAATTGAATATAGCGCCAAACATCCAGCTCAGTCCAGTTACTCAGAGGAAAGATCCTGAAATGCTCTCCAGTATTTTTTCTCCCATTGAATAAATTCCACAATTCAGGCCGTTGATTTTTGGGATCCCATTGTCCGAAATCATCCCGGTGAGAAAAAAAGCGTTCTTTCGCCCGCGCTTTCTCTTCATCTCTTCTTGCCCCACCAATAGCCGCGTCCAGTTTTAACTCAGCGATTGCATCCAGCAGCGTAACTGTCTGCAAAGCATTTCTGCTGGCATTAATTCCCTTTTCTTCCTGTACTCTGCCTTTATCAATCGAATCCTGTACAGACCGAACCAATAAATTTATCTTTAGTTTTTCCGCCCAATAATCTCTGAACTGAATTGTCTCCTGAAAATTGTGGCCGGTATCAATGTGTAACAATGGAAACGGAACCCTTGCCGGATAGAACGCTTTCATCGCCAGATAGGAAACAACGATGGAATCCTTTCCGCCGCTGAATAACAAGGCCGGTCGTTCAAACTGCGCGGCAACTTCCCGTAAAACAAAAATGCTTTCGGATTCCAATTCACGCAGATGATCTAATCGATAGCTGAACATTTTGTATTAAAGAAGGAATAATGAATGATACATCCGTTACAAGACAAAATTTTGATGGTATTCATGCAAAACATCCGCAAAATTTTGCGCTGATACAAAGGTATGGACGAGTGCGAAGATATAAAAATGAGCGTTTTTTCTGAATCAGACCGATTGAATCCGTGGAAGTAAGAAATCAAGCATCTGAATGACACATTCTTCGGGTGAACGATTTTCCGTCTTGCAAAGTATTTCCGGATTAACAGGTTCTTCGTAAGGAGAATCTATCCCGGTAAAGTGTTGCAACTCTCCTGCTCTCACTTTTTGGTATAAACCTTTTGGATCACGTTGCTCGCAAATTTCCAATGGTGTATCGACAAATACTTCTATGAATTCATCCTGTTCAACCAATCGACGCACCAATTCTCTTTCTATTTTAAATGGAGAAATAAAAGCGGTGATTACAACTAATCCTGCATCCACCATGAGCTTCGCAACTTCCGCGATTCTCCTCATATTTTCTTTTCTGTCACCTTCTGAAAAGCCCAGATCTTTATTCAGTCCAAAACGAACATTGTCTCCATCCAGCAGATAGGTTTTGATGCCGGCAGCAAACAATTTCTCTTCAAGTAATCCAGCCAGAGTACTTTTACCGGAACCACTCAATCCGGTTAACCAGATAATCAATGGTTTCTGACCGAGCAACTGAATACGCTGCGCTTTTGATACTTTGTGTTCGTGACGATAAATACTCAAATTGATTTATTCTAAATGGAAATTGTTTCCGATGAAAGAAAGCGGATTCTTGATGAACAAAACTTTTTGTTTATTGTCCGATTGGATGCCAGGTAGTTTTGATTTCCTGCAAGTCCATGATACGATAAGGATTTTGAGCTTCTTCCTTCATCCAGTTGTTTGTTGAATAAATTAACGGACGCTTTACATTCAATGAAGCCAGCTCCTGAATTTTTTGAATCTCGGAAGATTCATTTCCACAATATACCACAGCATTTACATCCATGTGGTTGGCAAAATGAGAAAGCAATTCATTGCGCTCACCGGTGAGTATATTGACAACTCCCGCAGGAACATCAGATGAATGAATCACTTCAGCGAAGGTAATTGAAGATAATGGTAAAGTTGAGGAAGCAAGTACAACCACCGTATTTCCACCAACAATAGCAGGAGCAATCGTTGATACAAGTCCGATCAGCCCGACATTTTCCGGAGACAAAATAGCTACTACTCCTGTTGCTTCAGGTACTGAGAAATTAAAATGAGAAGACTCAACCGGATTTACCGAACTGAACACCTGTTGATATTTATCGCTCCATCCGGCATAATAAACAAGACGGTCGATCGATGCCGAAACTTCTGACTGAGCATCAACTGATGTGTAACCCTGATCCATCAATTCAGAAACAAACTGAGCTTTCCTGGATTCAAGCATTTCAGCAATCCGGTATAAAATCTGTCCTTTGTTGTATGCTGATTTTGCCGCCCAACCATGTTGCGCTTTTCTTGCGGCAACCACCGCTTCTCTGAAATCTTTTCTTGATGATTTGCACACATTCGCAAGCGTGTCACCATCCGAATTTTTCAGGATATAATAACGACCGGATTCAGTTCTTGGAAATTTTCCATCAATGAATAACTTGTACGTCTTCATTACATCCACACGCTGACTTTTAGATGCCTGTCCGTTGGAATGTGTTCTGACTGATTCTTCTACTTTATTTTTTTCGATCTGATCCATGATTGGCTCCGATTAATGTTCTGTTGAAAATTAGAATAAGAGAATTAACTCTCAATATTTAAATACGGAAGGATTCCATGCAATCCGCCTTCCCGGCCTACTCCGCTTTCTTTGTAACCTCCAAACGGTGAAGTAGGATCAAACTTATTGTAAGTATTCGCCCAGATCACACCGGCGCGAATCTGAGAAGTGACTTTGAAAATTTTGGAACCTTTATCTGTCCAGACTCCTCCGCTCAAACCATACGGAATGTTGTTGGCCTTTTCAATAACTTCTTCAACAGTTCTGAATGTCTGAATTGCCAGTACCGGTCCGAAGATTTCTTCTGAAACTATGCGTGAAGATTGAGCTACATCCGTAAATAATGTAGGGCGATAAAAGAATCCTTTAGATGGTATGGAGCAATTCGCCTGATACATAGTTCCACCCTCATTGACACCAATCTTTATATACTTCTTAATTTTTTCCAGCTGATCTTTTGAATTGATCGCACCGATATCTGTATTCTTATCCAGTGGATCACCCACGATGAGTGTTTCCATCCTGTCTTTCAGTTTGCGGATCACTTGTTTCGCTACAGATTCCTGTACAAACAAACGGGAACCGGCACAGCATACATGTCCCTGGTTGAAGAAAATTCCATTGATGATTCCTTCCACAGCCTGATCAAGAGCAGCATCTTCAAAAATGATGTTCGCCGCTTTGCCTCCAAGTTCAAGTGTATATTTTTTCTTTGTTCCGGCGATTGCTTTTTGTATGATCTTTCCTACATCGGTAGATCCGGTGAATGCTATTTTATCGATATCCGGATGCTTCACCAATGCGGCACCTGTTGCTCCTGCTCCGGTCACGATATTCACTACTCCGGGAGGAAGATCTGCTTCCTGAATGATCTCGGCTAATTTCAACGCGGTGAGTGGTGTTGTTTCCGCAGGTTTCAATACGACAGTATTTCCTGCCGCAAGCGCAGGAGCTATTTTCCATGCAGCCATAAGCAAAGGAAAATTCCAAGGAATGATCTGTCCGGCAACACCCAAAGCCCCGGCTTTGGCACCCGGCACAGCATAGGCAATTTTATCCGCCCATCCGGCATAATAAAAGAAATGTGCCGCAGCGAGCGGAATATCTATATCTCTGGATTCACGAATAGGCTTGCCGCCATCCATACTCTCAATCACTGCAAGTTCGCGGGCTCTCTCCTGCATGATACGCGCAATACGGTAAATATATTTCGCACGTTCTTTAGGAGGCATTTTGCCCCAAACTTTATCGTATGCAGAACGAGCAGATGATACAGCAGAATCAACATCTTTCTCACTGGCTTCCGCCACCTCTGCAAGTTTTCCTTCTGTAGCCGGATTAATGGTATCAAAATATTTTCCGGAAGAAGGCGCTACGAATTTTCCGTTGATAAACAGATCGTATTTCTTTTCCAGACGAATATGGTCCTTGCTCTCAGGAGCCGGAGCATAGCTCCACGATTCTCCCAATGATTTTGAACCTGGAGTAGCATTGAAATTAATCTTTCTTTCGTCTTTCTTTTTTGCAGCTTTTTTCGTTGCCATTTTTTATCCGTGAAAATTTGTGTTCAACTAATTAATCTTTGGAGAAATAATCAATAGACTGATATACTCCCGTTTCTTCTTTCACTATCTGCATCAGTAAATCATTCGCCAGAGCGCTGGCGCCAAAACGAAACATATCCGCGTTCAGCCATTCATGTCCTAAAGTTTCGCGAAGTACGACGAGGTAATTAAGGGCCAGTTTTGCAGTAGCGATTCCACCTGCCGGTTTCATCCCGATTTTCTTTCCGGTGGCATAATAAAAATCCCGGATGGCTTCCAGCATTACCAGAGTCACAGGAAGAGTAGCTGCAGGTTGAATTTTTCCGGTTGAGGTTTTGATAAAATCTGCTCCGGCATTCATGGCAAGATCAGAAGCAATGCGAACATTGTCGAGTGTGCTCAACTCACCTGTTTCCAGAATGACTTTGAGATGCGCATCGCCGCAGGCTTCTTTCACAGCCGCGATTTCATCAAACACAAAATTATAATCACCGGCTAGGAAATGTCCTCTTGAGATCACCATGTCAATTTCATCCGCCCCTTCATTCACTGCCCACTTTGTTTCCTCAATTTTTACTTTTCGTGTAGACATTCCTGTTGGAAATGCAGTTGCTACTGCTGCAACTTTTACATCTGAACCAACGAGAGCATTTTTGGCAATCCGCACAAAATTCGGATAAACACATACCGCTGCTACCGGAGGCACACCGGGTAAGGCATCATGCGGATGCATCGCCTTCGTGCAAAGTTGTTTTACTTTTCCGAGAGTATCCTTCGCGTCCAGCGTAGTCAAATCGACCATGCTTAAGGCCAGTTTCAGGGCTGTAACCTTGGATTCTTTCTTAATACTTCTTTTCGTCAAACGCGCAATTCGTTCTTCAACCCCAACCTGATCGATCGGAGGACTGTCGGTGTATGCTGTTCTGTTCACTTTTTTGAATAGTTATCCTGTTTTCAGGAAAATGGAAAGGACGAATATACGAATAAGCAGGGAATTGAAGCCATCACAGAACCGTTGAATTCGTGTACAATGGCATAAAATAAAAAAGCCTGTACAAGGTATGTACAGGCTGATAATGCAGTTTAAATAATCACGCAAATGCACAAATAACTCCGCCCATCAAGGCAAAGCAAACAATCCAGAATCCCGCGCTGATGGCAATGTATTTGGCACTCTTTCTTTCGAACAAAGCATTTACGCCAATCACAGGCCAGGCAGTGAGAATTCCATATTCTATTCCATGAAAAATACCATGTTTAAATGTTCTGAAGTTCTGTCCGTACTTATCCATAAATGATTTTAGATATTGTCCCACTTCGGAAGTCGGATCAGCCATGCCCGGCTCATTGGCAAAAATTGAATAGACATGCCACTGATGGATAACAATAAAGTTTAAACCGAATGCGATGAAAAAACTAAACAGGTAAGTAAGTCCGAAAACTTTAGCCATGTTCATGTTCTTTGCTTTTTCATTATCCATTCCACTCACTTTCATCCAGGCGGTACCGAAAACACTTTTGTGATACCAGAAGAATCCAAGAATCAAAGGAAGCAGTGCAGCAAGAAATAATACAATCCAGTTTAGTTGCATGAGTGTGGGTTTTAAAGGGTTCAGTTTTCAAATGTAAAAGAATTCCTGATTTTCAAAAAGACATGTTTGCATGCTGCATGTCGAATCATCAAATCAATTCTTAAAAGTGTTTAAAATTGGTACAGAAATGCCGCCTGCAAAACGGAGTTGTATTGTCCCTGATCAAAAAAGTTGTAATTGTAATTTCCCTGGTAGGGTCTGACTGTTGTCAACGACCATTCGTATCTGAAATCGGCCATCCAGTGATCTGACAAGTTGAACAAAATTCCGGCATTTGCGGAGAGCTCCATCTTCTTGAACGCAGGCGCGCCAAGAATTTCGCCAAGTTCATTGTCTTCCTGAGAAAAAACAAGAGAACCAATCGAAGGGCCTGCTTCAAGAGTAATTTTCCGGGTTGCCTTATACATCAACAAAATGGGCACTTCAGCATAATGAAGGCGCATACGATAATAGGTATTGTCATCAGTATTCACCGGCTTCCGGCTTCCTTTTTGAATAAATAATATTTCGAAACGAAGGCTGAATTTTTCTCCCAAGTCCTGTTTCACAAATCCACCGGCAAGAATTCCTGCTTTGTTAAAACCTGTCAGCCGGTCGCCATTCACCTGCGTGGCTGTGATTCCTGCACGGAGTCCTGCTTTGAAACTTTGTGCGTGAGAGAAAATTCCAATACAAACCAGACTAAGAAGCAGGATATTTTTTTTCATGGAATGAAATTAACAACGCCATATGAAGCACAAATTAATTCCGAAAGACAAACAAAAAACAGCGAATCGTTTTTACTGAATCCAGGAGGCTTCAACTTGCTTCACTTCATAACTCTGCTCTTCAGAAATGAAGGCAACAATACGCATATGTTTCGCTTCCCATGCCGGATTCAAAGTGATCTTGTAACCTCTGAGCGCGATGTCTCCTGCATTTACAGTAGCTTCTCCAATCACTTCACCATAGTCAGAATTCACAGCCGTTCGCAGGACATGACGGTGGATATAATCCGGATCATATTCCGGAGTCACCGGCGGATACCATTCCTGCCAGTCAATCAGACTGTCTTCCGTAAGAATCACAGTCAGTTTAAAAGGTCCTGTCATAGAAGAAACAGCTCTTGACTGTACCGCGATTTTTAATTCACGGGAAGAAGCATCATAATTATTCTTGATACGCAACGCAAAAGGAGCTGCCAATGTACTGCGCTGCTGAATAACACTTGACCACACAGCAGGAGCTTTTACCTGTTGATGACTTGGAAATCCGACACGGTCTATCAACCCATTCGGATTGCCGGCATTGGAATTTCCAAAATTGTGATCCCATTCTTCTCCTGTAGAAGTACGAAAATCGGTAGTGAAGGAACCCGTTGGCTGTGAACCCGGGCAAGCCAATCCGCCCGGACAAGGTTCTGCAAAAAATCCGGCATGCACAGAAACTACTACGAGGCGATCACCATACGCAAGCTGAATAGTATCATTCAATTTTATTCCGGCATATGGACAGTTTCCACACAGGATTCCTGTATAATCTTCCGCCAGAACTTTTTTACCTGGAGTAGAATTGTCAGATGAAAATCCGAGTGTATCCCCATCAATGACTACAGTATCGTTGTTGACATATACTACACCAACGCTGCTGGCTGTCCGGTATGGAGCATCGACTTTATCGCAGGAACTTATCCATCCAAAGAGAGCCGTAAGGACAATCAGACTGATATGTTTTGAATTCTTCATGTTCATCATTAATGAAATTAAAAACTACTGGTGATTGAAAGCGTAAAGCCACTGGAAGCAGGTACATTCCGGCATACTCCACCTACACAGAAAATTCCCGCGCGCTGACGTCCATAACCAATGGTAAAACGGTTTGCATTCTTTGTATAGCCGATATTTCCTGTGAAATAATGAATCTGCCTGCTGCTGACATCATTTCCATAATTCCACTCATCAAAACCGGCGATGAACCAATGCGGAGCGATAGAATATTCAGCCAGTAACACAGCCCAGCTTTGCTGATCCTGTTTTGTATACATATGCTGGAGTTCCGTTCTGAAATTTTTTGTGGATGTAATACGGTAATTCAACTCAAGTACCGCTATGTGTGCATACACATGTCCGAATCCCGTTCTGCCTTCCACAACATCTTTGTTGTAATTCTGATACATATATGTAAGAATCATCCTGAGCTTTTTGCTGAGCTTGTGATTGATTTCTATATTAAAATCTTCAAAATAAATTTCTTTCCCTAAAGCAAAAAAGTCAGAAGTATATCCAAGGTCCGCGGCATCGGGATTGCCTGTAGTATCAATCGCAGTTTTTTCAATCGACTGGGCCCGTGAATAATTCACTGTTAAATCTGTTCCGTATTTGCCTCCTAAAAAGGAACCCGCTTTCAGGTTATAGAAAAATTCAGCCTGGAATCCATACTCTCCATTCGGTTGAGTGGCATAAGGATATAAAGCAGTTAGTATATAAGTGTGATTTTTTGTAAGGGCTGGCAAATAATTTATCAGCAAAGTATTTCCCACTGAATACCGATCACTTCGAAAACCCATGTTGTCGATTCGTTTTGCGGCAACGGTCACTCCCATTCCTTTTTTAGTATAGCCGACATTGAGCAAAAGTGCTTCACCATCTTTGTAAATAAATCCATTGGAAGTAGAAGGGTCATTAATTTTTCGCGCATATTCTGCACTTGCACTCCAGCCGCCTCTGTTCATGCTTAAACGGCCCGAGGAAGCTCCTACGTTTAAAGGCAGATTAAATGTCGGATCCTGATCTTTCTGGTATTTACTCACAAAACTGCCACCAATAATCCATTGTGTTTTTGCTGCAGCCCTGGAAGCGAATGACTCATTGATATTCCATTCACCGTCAAAGCCACGAACAATTCCTTCTCCTGTTTGAAAAAAAGTTCTTTGTCTTCCAATTAATCCTTTAAAGTATACACCGGCAAAGGGTTTGTATTTCAGTCTGAATCCATCGATAGCATTATCGTATCCAAGTCCTCTTTCTTCATAGGCACGAAAGATGAGACCGCTACCAAACTGTTCGTAAAAATTTCCGGCCGTCATTTCTAAATCACCATTTCTATAAGTGAGATAGCGAAATGGAATTCCATTGCCCTGATACCGGTTGTCGAAACCTGAAATTGGATTCAGGTAACTTTCATAACGAACTCCTGCGGAGAAATTATCCTTGTCGTACACAAAATTGATAAACCCGTTACTCAAAACTTTCTCGGGAATTTCAGGAGCCCCTATCAACGAATCTTTGAAGTAATACTGACCGTCGAATTGCATATTTCCATGAATAGGCAAATTGGAAATTCCCTGAGCAAAGAGAGATGCCGAAAGAGAAATCATTCCGGCTAAACTGAGTAGAAGTTTGGTTTTCACAAGAGACTATTAGAGTGATGAGAAATGGAATCTCCGGGGAGATGTATTCTGTAATTGTGAATAATTGCGGGCTTGATTTAACGCTTACTTGGTTTCTCCAACAGGTAAACCTTCTTTTACTTTTTTCACAACTTCATATAATTCGTCCTGGTTACCTTCGGTAAAACCAACATGCTGCCAAACGATTTCACCTTTACCATTGATCACAAAAGTGTGGGGAGGCATATTGACATTCATGGCTCTTTTCAAATCGCCGTTTGGATCGAGGTAATTTTCATAAGCCCATCCCTTTCCATTTACAAAAGGAGCAACGCGCGACATCGTTCTGGCATCATCGAGTGAAACAGTCACGAGCTTCACCCCTGTTTCTTTCTGCCATGTAGCATATTCTTCATGAATTGCATTCAGCTCTTCAATGCAGGGCTTGCACCAGGTTGCCCAGAAGTCGATGATCATCGGCTTTCCATCATTTGAAAGTTTATCAGCAGAGATATTTTCTCCTGTCAATGTCTTAACCGTAACATTTGGCAGCGTACGACCCTTGCTGTCTTGAGCAGAACACAGAGATTGAATTCCGATTAGGCCAACCAAGAGGAAGGCAGAAACAGTAATTTTCATGGATTTCGAAGGATTTTGAGGTACAAATAAAGGAATTCGGTGGATATAATTGCCATTTCAGATCATTATTTTGTAAAAAAGCTGCTCGCTGCGTTAAAATGGTGTTGTCACTTGTAAATTCGGTTAAAATTGTGTTGATTTGATCTTCAGATCGACTAACCCTAAACTATCCTAAAAATGAAAAAACAATTACTTACGTTTATTGTTGCATCCATCCTGGGCATTTTTACCACGGCTCAAGCACAAATGACTCCTGGTTGTATTGCTCCTGATTTCATTGCAACTGATATCGATGGAACACAATGGCACCTGTATGATATTCTTGCTACAGGTAAACCTGTTTACATTGATGTTTCTGCTACCTGGTGCGGACCTTGCTGGAATTATCACAACAGTGGGGCATTGGAAGATCTTTACAATACTTATGGTCCGCAAGGTACCAATGAATTGATGGTGTTTTTTATTGAAGGGGATGACAACACTACCAATGCTGATCTTCATGGAACAGGAACTAACACTCAGGGTGACTGGGTGACGGGAACTCCTTATCCTATCATTGATAACGGAACCATTGCAAATGATCTTGAGATCAGTTATTTCCCTACTATTTATCTGATCTGTCCTGATCACATCATTCGTGAAATTGGTCAGTTGACTACTTCCGCTCAATTGTATGCACAGCGTACAACTTGTCCTATCGCCAATCAGGCAAATGCGGATGATGCAGGTCTTACGAACTCTAATGTTTGTCTCAATACAAATCTTGCTTCTTGTACTTCAGTAGATATCGCTTGTCGTATCGCTAACTATGGTACAAGCCCCTTGACATCAGCTACTATTACTTTGTCTGTTGGTGGTACTGTTCAACAAACAGCACAATGGACCGGCACTTTGAACACATATGAATCAGACGTCTATACTTTCACTGGTGTTACAGGAGTTACAGGTACAAACAGTGTCTCTATCGTTGTGAGCAGTCCGAACGGAAATACAGATCCTACAAGTGCTAACAATACCCGCACTTCTTCTTTCCTGATTTATCCGCAAGTAGGTGGTCCGGAAGTTACTGAAGCTTATGCTTCCGCAGCTTTCCCTCCAACCAACTGGAATATCATTAATGGCGGTGATGCAGTTACCTGGACAAGAAGTACAGCCGGTTTGAATGGAGCAGGTTCAGCAAAGATGGACTTCTACAATTCTCCTTCAGGTGATGTGGACGCGTTGCAATTGCCTGCGATGGATCTTTCAGGTTTGCAGGATGCTTCCCTGACTTTTGATCTTTCTCATGCACGCTACCAAACTTCCAATGACAATCTGAAAATTAAAGTTTCCGCTGATTGTGGAGGTACATGGACTACAGTCTTCAACAAAACCGGTGCTGCACTTGCAACAACTACAGCTTCCACCACAGCTTTCACTCCAACTACTGCCGCACAATGGCGTTCTGAGCTGGTTTCTCTGGGAGCTTTTGTTGGAAACAACAATCTCTTCGTAAAATTTGAAGGTCTTTCCAACTATGGTAACAACCTGTATGTAGATAACGTGAATGTTACTTTCTCAACAGGCATCACTACTGTAACAAAAAAGGTTGCATTTGAATTGTATCCAAATCCTGCTTCCGACCGTGCAAGTGTGGATGTAAACCTGGATAAGAAAGACGATGTTACTATCGAAGTGTTCAACAAAGTTGGCGCGCTTGTTTACAGTTCTACTGAAGCAGGAATGTCAGCTGGTGAACACAGCATCACTATCAACACAAATGATTTTGCAAAAGGTGTGTACATGGTAAGTGTAAAAACTTCTATGGGCGCTTCTCAAAAGAAACTTGTTGTTGAATAAATAATTTCATGATTCCATCTTCCATTCAATTTGGAAGATGGAATCATTTTAAGTTCAGTCAACCCTTGACAAACAATCCAAAAATGAAAAAATTATTACCCGCAATTGCCGCATTTATCCTGGTATCTCTGAGTTCTTTCGCTCAATCACTCCAGATAACAGCAGACACGACCAGTTTTTCCGGACCTGCTAATATCGTGATGACAGGTACATGCCGCGTAACAAATGTCGGTGCCAATGCAATTTTCGTGAAGGTAAAAAGGACTGTTGTGGATACCGCTTCAGGACACGTTACGAATTTCTGCTGGAACGGCGCTTGTTACCCTGCTACAACCAGCGAATCTCCAACTTATGTGATCATGAATCCGGGTGATGTGGATACAACATTGCTTGCAGATCTCAACCCACGCGGTTTTGGAGGCACAAGCACTGTTACATATTCTTTCTATGATATGGACAATGTTTCTGATGAATCGCTGATCACGTTTACTTACAGAGCAAGCAGCGTAGGAATCGATGAAGTTGGTGCTTTGAAATACATCTCAAATATGTACCCAAATCCTGCGGATGCGGTGACTCATGTTTCGTATGCTATCAACAGCGGAAAAGAAGCTCGTTTGGTTATTAGCAATCTTTTGGGTTCAGTCGTAAAAGAGATTGCAATAGCCGACAAACAAGGCGTTTCTACCATCCCAACTTCAGACATGAAAACCGGAATTTACATTTGCTCTATCATTATCGACGGTAAGTCATATGGATCAAAAAAATTGATTGTTAGTCATCGTTAATTTTGATTTGCTTTGAAAAAAGACCATCCCTACGGATGGTCTTTTTTTTTGATTCTCAGCCCTCAACAGGGCTATTTTTTTTATATTTGAGGCAAGCCGGAAGACCGGTATCCCAATTGATTTTTAGCCCATCAATTCACAATAACCATGAATAGAAAATTACACATTCTATCGTTTCTGTGTTTACTGATCCTTGGATCATATCAATCACAGGCGCAATTGAGCGATGGTTCCATCGCTCCTGACTTCACTGCCACTGACATCAATGGCAACACCTACCACCTCTATGATTATCTCGATCAGGGAAAAACCGTGGTGATAGATGTTTCTGCTACCTGGTGCGGACCTTGCTGGGCATACCATAATAGCGGCGCGTTGGAAGACTTATATGCTCAATATGGCCCTTCCGGCACCAACTCAATGATGGTGTTCTTTATCGAAGGTGACGGAACAACAACTCTGGCAGATTTGCAAGGCACAGGTACCAATACTCAGGGTAACTGGGTCGCAGGAACACCTTATCCTATCATTGACAATGCCGGAATCGGAAACAGTTATGCCATCCGCTATTTCCCTACCATTTACATGATCTGCCCGGACAGAGTAGTAAGAGAAGTCGGACAATTGGCAACTGCCGATTTGTATGCTGCCAGTCAGTCTTGCAGTATAGCAACTGAACCGAATGATGCAGGAATCACACAGTCTATGTCTGCCATCAATGGTACACCTGCTTCCTGCTCCGGGGTTTCCTTGCATTACCGTTTGTGTAATTATGGAACAAATCCATTGACTTCCGCGACTATCGAATTGAAAAGCGGATCTACTGTTTTACAAACAACCAACTGGACAGGCACACTTCAAACTTACGAATCTGCGTATCTGGCATTCACGGGAATTCCCGGCAACCCCGGTTTCAACAGTGTCGATGTTGTTGCTTCTAATCCGAATGGACAAGCTGATCCGAATGCTGCCAACAACAGTGCAACACAATCGTATCTGATTTATCTTTCCACTGGCGGACCCGCGGTGACTGAAGATTACAGCGGTTCAACTTTCCCTCCTGCAAATTGGTTCAATCTGAATGGTGGAAATCAAAATGCAGGCTGGAGTCAGAGTACAGCAGGCTATTCTGCAGGTGGTTCAGCTAAAATGGATTTCTTCAATTCACCTTCCGGAGATGTAGATGCATTGTTACTTCCTTCTGTTGATTTGTCTACCTACGACAATGCTGTAATCAATTTCTATGTTTCCGCCGCGCGATATGGAACTTCCAATGACAATATTAAATTGAAAGTATCAACGAATTGCGGCAGCACATGGACGCCTGTCTGGAATAAAACAGGAGCTGCTTTGGCTACAGTGAATCCAACAACCACAGCATTTACTCCAACATCTGCAAGTCAGTGGAGAAGTGAATCAGTGAATGTAAGTCAATACACTGGGGCGAACAGAACCAATGTGATGTTCAAATTTGAAGCGCTGTCAAACGGAGGCAACAATGCTTACATCGATGATGTGAATATGACATTGACAACCGGAACAAAAACCATTACACAATCTCTGGCATTTGAACTGTATCCAAATCCCGCATCACATCATGCGCAAATTGATTTCAATCTGACTGAGACAGGAGATGTTTCGTACACTGTTATTGACAAAATGGGCAAGCTGGTGTATGGTTCATCTCAGGAACACATGACTCCTGGCGCGCACAGTTTTGAAATCAACACTTCTGATTTCGCAAAAGGTGTGTACACCGTGATTGTGAAATCTCCTGCAGGTAACTCTCAAAAGAAATTGGTTGTAGAATAATTTTATGATTCTTTTTCCTTCTCCAAAATTTCGGAGAAAAAAAATAAAGTATCATTCTGCACGAAATAAGCTGAGTGATTTCTAAAAACCGAAAGCGACGTGGAATTTTCCTCGTCGCTTTTTTTATATTGTAAATTCTAAACTCAATTTCTCTTCTTTCCGGAGTGGATAGAAAGGTATAAACAGGCTTTCATTTTAATGCTAAAATGGTCATTTTGAAGATGCTATTCCTTATCAACCTATAGAGAAAAATTTTATTGTATTTTTGATCCCCTTCAAAATTTGGAATGGCAAATTGGCTGATTTCAATGAAGGATTAATCTTATCCGATGTCAAAATCCAAAATCAATCAGGAAGCACTGGATTACCATGAACAGGGAAGACCTGGAAAAATTGAGGTAATTCCAACCAAGCCTTACAGTTCACAGCGCGATTTATCTCTCGCCTATTCTCCCGGCGTTGCGGAGCCATGCCTTCGCATTGCAGACAATCCGAATGATGTTTACAAATACACAGCAAAAGGAAATCTGGTAGCTGTAATTTCCAATGGAACTGCTGTATTGGGATTGGGAAATATCGGACCGGAAGCATCCAAACCGGTGATGGAAGGAAAAGGATTGTTGTTCAAAATTTTCGCTGACATCGATGTATTTGATATCGAGATCAACGAAAATGATGTAGATAAATTTGTTGAAACAGTCAAAGCCATATCTCCGACTTTTGGAGGCATCAACCTTGAAGACATCAAAGCTCCGGAGTGTTTTGAAATTGAAAAAAGACTCAAAGCGGAATTAAAAATTCCGATCATGCACGATGACCAGCACGGAACAGCGATTATTTCCGCTGCTGCTTTGCTCAATGCCCTTGAACTCGCCCAGAAAAAAATTGAAGATGTAGTGATTGTCGTAAGTGGTGCAGGAGCCTCCGCGATTTCCTGTGCGAAATTGTATCTTTCATTGGGAGCGAAGAAAGAAAACATCATCATGCTCGACAGTCATGGTGTGTTGCAGGAAAGCCGCAAAGATCTTGATGAGAATAAAATTTTATTCGCGACAAAAAGAAAATTACATACCCTGGAAGAAGCCATGAATGGAGCGGATGTCTTTCTGGGTCTGTCTAAAGGAAATATTGTGAATAAGGAAATGGTGCAATCAATGGCGAAAAATGCGATTGTTTTCGCGCTTGCGAATCCCGATCCTGAAATTTCCTATGAAGAAGCGGCAGCAGCCCGACAGGATATTATCATCGCCACCGGCAGATCAGATTATCCCAATCAGGTAAACAATGTACTTGGATTTCCGTTCATTTTTCGTGGAGCACTTGATGTACGCGCGACACAAATCAACGAAGCGATGAAACTCGCCGCTGTACGCGCAATTGCCGAACTGGCCAAAGAACCTGTACCGGAAATTGTCAATATTGCATACAACAAAAAGAACATGACATTCGGAATGGAATACATCATTCCGAAACCACTGGATCCACGATTGATCACGACTGTAGCTCCGGCTGTGGCTAAAGCCGCGATGGACTCAGGTGTTGCTCAGTCACCGATCAGCAACTGGAGTAACTACGCCGATGAATTGAACAAACGCCTTGGATTGGACAATAAACTCATTCGTGTGATTACGAGCAGAGCCAAACAAAATCCACAACGGATAGTTTTTGCTGAAGCGGATACTTACAAGATTCTCAAAGCCGCACAGATCGTCCGTGATGAAGGAATCGCCAAACCAATTCTTCTTGGCAATCTGAAAAAGATCCATCAGTTGATTGAAGAAAACAATCTTGATCTGGGAGATACTCCTATTATTGATCCCAGGCTGGAGGATGAAAAACGACATGAATTCGGTGAAATCTTTTTTAAGAAAAGAAAACGCCGCGGATTCACTCTCTACGAAGCACGTAAAATCATGAATGAGCGAAATTATTACGGCTCAATGATGGTGGAAGTTGGCGAAGCTGATGCGTTGATTTCCGGACTGACCAGAAAATACAGCGATACGATTCGTCCCGCTTTGCAAATTATCGGAACACAGGACGATGTCAAAAAAGTTGCCGGCATGTACATCATGGTCACGAAAAAAGGACCGGTATTTTTTGCCGACACTACCATCAATGTAAATCCAACTGCTGAAGATCTCGCGGAAATTACAGTGCTTACAGCATGGGCCGTACAACAATATAACATCCGCCCTCGAATTGCATTGCTCTCCTACTCCAACTTTGGTTCTACCGATGATCCGACGGCAAAGAAAGTGCGTGATGCAGTCGCGATCTTACACCAGAAATTTCCCGGCATGATGGTGGACGGAGAAATGCAGGCAAACTTTGCGCTCAATCCACACTTGCTCAGCGATAATTTCCCTTTCTGTGAATTCGCAGGCGAAGGAGCCAACACACTGATTTTCCCAAGTCTTGAAGCGGGAAACATAGCCTACAAACTCTTACAGGAAATGGGCGCAGCCGAAGCGATTGGCCCGGTTTTGTTGGGAATGAAAAAACCGGTTCACATTCTTCAACTCGGAAGCAGTGTTCGGGAAATTGTAAACATGGTGACCATTGCAGTTGTAGATGCACAGTCGAGAAAAAGCGCCAGATAAATTTTAACATTTCTAAAAAAAGAGACTGACTACTTCAGTCTCTTTTTTTTGTCTTCCAATCAGATATCAATTTCGGAAATCACACAAATAATTTCCAACTCATCATTTTTTTTTGTTGAGAGAAAATGGTGATTAAAAATTTTGCTTCGATTTACTTACGGTTGGTTCTAATCTATCACTGTAAAAATCTCACGGTAGGAAGAATCAACCAGCAGCTGGAATTTTACATACCAGTCTTTCCATTCCTGTGTTCCCATGCCTTTCGTCATTTCCTGTTCCCAGGCAGCAAGGTTTTTGAAATTTGTTTCAAGAACGAGTGTGTAGCTCGGTCCGACTAAATCGGTAAGCATCCTGCTGCCATCGGTTCCGAATTGAATGGAAAACTTTTTTGTTTCCGCCATGAGCGCTTTGGCTTCTCTGGCTTTTCCGAATTTTAACCTGAAAACATCTCTGATAACGATCATGATTTTTAGATTTTAAATTTGAATAAATGAAAATGTCAGATGAAATTAATGCTGATTTTTTTCAATCCGGATTTTATCATGGAAATGAATATTATCTTATGTGTTTTACACAAGCA
This sequence comes from uncultured Bacteroidota bacterium, assembly GCA_937871435.1. Classification (GTDB taxonomy): domain Bacteria; phylum Bacteroidota; class Bacteroidia; order AKYH767-A; family 2013-40CM-41-45; genus JADKJP01. Next base: position 65,791 of record CALMQM010000110.1, read on the forward strand.
ATTCAGATTTTTAAATTCTTCCTTTCCGTCTGTGTTTCGGCTATTTTAGGGCTTTTTAGTACATTGTGTCGAATTTCAGAACCTACGAAACGAAAGAAAATTGTTTTAACATTTAATCATTTCTGTTTCACATTTCATCCGAATACAGGTACTGAATATTCCACACATCATCCATTTTATCTCTCTTAAAAATGCTGAATCACTTAAGCGGAAGACTGACAGAAAAAAATCATGCTACCATAGTCGTGGAATGCAACGGCGTGGGTTACCTGCTCAATATTTCCCTCAATACCTACGCGAAACTTGGCAATGAAGAAAATGTACGGATCCTCGTTCACCTTCAAATATCCGAAGATGCTCACACGTTATACGGCTTCGCTGACGAAGAGGAAAGACGACTCTTTCGCTTGCTGATCACAGTTTCCGGCATCGGATGCAATACCGCGAGAATGATGCTGTCGTCGATGAACGTGGAAGAAATAGAACATTGCATTGTCGCGGAAGATGTCCATCGATTGAAAAGCATAAAAGGGATCGGAGAAAAAACAGCACAAAGAGCCATTCTTGAATTAAAGAATAAACTGAAAAAGGAAGGCAGCCTCCCATCTGTTCTCTCACATTTGAAAGTGAAAGATGAGGCAATGGCAGCTTTGCTTACGCTTGGCTTTGCCCGTAATACGGTGGATAAAACTTTGGATTCCCTGCTGAAAAAGAACCCCGTTTCATCAGTGGAAGATTTAATCAAAGAAGCTTTAAAATCACTCTGAAAGGCCGGTGCAGATTTGCCGAAAAAAGCTATTTTAGTGCCTTCTTTAAAATTTGGCTATATCGACATTACCTGTACCCAAAAAGTTAGTATTCAATAAATTACAAGGCCTTGAAGAATTTTAAGACGTATTTTTTTGGGATTGGGAGTGTTGTATCAGTACTCAGTGCCGTTTGGGGAGCCGAAAAACCTGCAGGATTAGCTTTAGAACAGATGGCTGAACCCGTTGCTATGGTAGCGGATTCAGACACGACCCAGCTTCGTTATCCTTTTCATGATCGCCAGGGTGATCCCTATTCCAATCCGGGAACGTCCAATCCGCTTTACCTCAAAGATCCGGCGAATATCAAAACTACTGTTGATTACGATCCGGACAATAATCGCTACAACATCAATGAGAATATGGGCGAGTTGTTTTATCGCAACCCTTCGTACATGTCCTTTGATGAGTTTGTAGATCACGAATTCAACAAGAGCACACAAGATTACTGGAAACAGAGAGCTTCTGAAGAAGATCAACTCAACAAAAAAGCTTTTGCTCCAAAAATTACAGTCAACAGTATTGTCTTTGATCGCATCTTCGGAGGTAACACTATCGACATTCGTCCGCAAGGTTCCGCTGAACTCAGCTTTGCAGTAAATATTTCCAAGAATCAAAATCCCGCATTGCCGGAAAAGCAGCGTACAGTTACCACGTTTGACTTCAAGGAAAAAATTCAGATGAACGTGATTGCCAATATCGGCGACAAGATGAAACTGACTACCAATTACAATACTGAAGCGACATTCGATTTCGAAAATAAAATGAAGCTGGAGTATACCGGGTACGAGGACGACATCATCAAAAAGATTGAAGCCGGTAACGTTTCTCTTCCGCTCAACAGTCAGTTGATTCAGGGTTCACAAAGTTTATTTGGAATCAAAACACAGCTTCAGTTTGGTCGCATGACTGTGACCAGCATTTTCTCTCAACAAAAAGGAAAGTCACAAACCATCGATGTTCAGGGCGGCGCTCAAACAACCACATTTGATATCAAGGCGGATCAGTACGAAGACAACCGTCACTTCTTCCTTTCTCAATATTTCAAAGACATCTACGATGCCAACCTCCGCGACCTGAACAGAATTGGTTCCGGCATCAACATTACACGAATTGAAGTCTGGGTTACGCAAAAAGGATTTATCTCTTCTCAGAACAATCAAAACAGAAACATTGTCGCTTTCGCCGATCTCGGTGAAGCAATGCCGGACACCAACCAGACACTCATTCCCTATCCTAACCCGAATCCGGAACCTTCGGATTCCGCCAACGGACTTCTGACGAATATTATCCCGGGGGCATCACTGCGTGATATTTCTACTGCTACTTCTATTCTGAATGGTTTCGCTGCAAACAATTTCACCAGCGGACGGAACTACGAAACAGTAGAAAACGCCAGACTCCTTCAACCATCAGAATACACACTGAACTCACGACTCGGTTACATCTCCCTCAACAGCAAGCTCGACAACAATCAGGTACTTGCAGTTGCTTTCGAATATTCCATTGGTGGCCGCGTGCATCAGGTAGGTGAATTGTCAAACAATACATCCGCGCAAGGTTCGAGTGCCTTGATCGTGAAATTGATTCACAGCACCAACTTCACTCCCAAGTTCTACACCTGGGATTTGATGATGAAAAACATTTATTCTTTGGGCGGCTACGGAATCGCGCAAAAGGATTTTCGCTTAGATGTTTTGTATCAGGATGACAGACTTGGCGGCAATGTTAATTACCTGCAATCTGATTGCGAAGATGTAAAAGGAATTCCGCTCCTTCGTTTGTTGAATCTGGATGATCTCAATACCAACGGCGATCCACAACCGGATGGTATGTTTGATTTTGTCACAGGCATCACAATCAATCCGCAGAATGGACGAATCATTTTCCCGGTGCGTGAACCATTTGGATCTTATCTCAACAGCAAGTGTAATACACAGGCCTTTACTGATCAGTATCCGTACTATGCCTTGTATGATTCAACGAAAACCGCCGCTCAGCAGCAGCCTGAAAAAAACAAATTCAGTTTGCATGGCTCCTACCAAAGTTCTTCCGGATCCGATATTCCTTTGAATGCAGTAAACGTTCCGCAGGGATCAGTGAAAGTCACCGCAGGCGGGGTTCCTCTTACTGAGAACGTGGATTATACTGTGGATTATACTTTGGGTCGTGTGAAAATCATCAACGATGGAATCCTGAAATCCAATACTCCGATCAAAATTTCTCTCGAAAGCAATTCATTGTTTAATCTTCAGACTAAAACAATGATGGGCAGTCGTTTTGATTATGTCTTCAACAAAGATTTTCAAATCGGTGGAACAATCCTTCATTTGTCTGAGCGTCCATTGACGCAAAAAGTCAATATCGGTGATGAACCAATTTCCAACACGATCTGGGGAGTAGATGGAACCTATCGTACAGATTCACGCTTCCTCACCAAGTTGCTCGACAAACTTCCGCTCTACAACACTCGTGAAACGTCTTCACTTACATTCAGTGGTGAGTTCGCGCAGCTTGTTCCTGGTCACTCCAAAGCTGTTGGTAAAGCAGGTACTTCCTACGTTGATGATTTTGAAGGAGCAATTACTCCACTCGACATGAAAAATCCGGGAAGCTGGTTCCTCGCGAGTTTGCCACTGAAGCAAACTGAAACAGGAATGTTTCCGGAAGGACAGTATGTGAACAATCTTGCCTATGGATTCAACCGTTCCCGTATCGCGTGGTATTATGTAGATCCTCTCTTCCAGAGAAATCAGCCGGGAATCACACCTTCCGACATTGATGCAAATGATCAGAGTAACAATTTCGTTCGCGAAGTTCCGCAGGCTGAAATTTTCCCGAATAAATCCCAGCCGAACGGTCCGCAAAGCATCACCTGTATGAACGTCGCTTTTTATCCGGAAGAACGCGGACCATACAACTACGATGTTACTGCATACACCGATTCAAACGGTGTTCCGATTTCCGCCGGTGTCGATATCAGCGGCAAACTCAAGAATCCTTCCTCTCGCTGGGGAGGAATCATGCGTAAAATTGAAACGACAGATTTCGAAGCAAGCAATATTGAATTTATCCAGTTCTGGATGATGGATCCATTTGCAGACGGTAGTCTGAACGATGGAACCGGTGGTGATTTGTTTATCAATCTGGGAAGTTTATCCGAAGATGTATTGAGAGATGGTCACAAGAGTTTTGAAAACGGATTGCCAGCACCAACGAATAACTATACCACGGCAACAACCGCCTGGGGACGGTATCCGACTATTCAGTCAATTGTAAACGCGTTCGACAATGATCCAGCAAGCCGTACCGCGCAGGATGTTGGATTGGACGGTTTGATTGACTCTGACGAACAAAATTTCTTCGGAACTTCTTTCCTCGACAAGATCCGCAATACATTCGGAGGAACTTCCAACGGCGCTTACTCTTCTGTAGCGAATGACCCTTCTTCCGACGATTACATTTATTTCCTGAATCCGGATTACAGTGCTGTGGACGCTTCACCATTGGAACGTTACAAATATTACAATGGACAGGAAGGAAACTCTCCGGCAAATGGTACGATCAACGGAGTGCAGTCTACCGCGACAACATTGCCTGACGCGGAAGACATCAACCGTGACAACAACATGGATAATGATGAAGATTATTTCCAGTATGAAATTTCTCTTCGTCCTGGCAACATGATCGTTGGACAAAATTACATCACTGATGAAATTGAATCATCTGTAAGATTTGCGAACAACACCAATGGTACCGTGAAATGGTATCAGTTTAAAATTCCAATCCGTACTCCGCAAAAGGCGATTGGCGATGTGGATCTGGCGAATGTCCGTTTCGTGCGGATGTTCATGAAGAACTTTGAAAAGCCGGTAGTGTGTCGTTTTGCGAAACTTGAATTCCTCCGCGGAGAATGGAGACGTTACAATTATTCATTGCTTTCTCCCGGAGAATACAGTCCTACTCCGGAAGTTCCGGGTAACACGGAATTTGATCTTGCGTCTGTAAGTATTGAAGAAAATGGCAGCCGTTCACCGGTTCCTTATGTGTTGCCTCCGGGAATTGAAAAAGAACGTGACATCAGCACTACGCAGCTTGCTACTTTGAACGAGCAAAGTTTATCTCTCCGTGTATGTGAGCTTGCAGACGGAGACGCACGCGCAGCATACCGCAACACGCAGCTGGATATTCGTTCATACAAAAAACTGAAAATGTTCATCCATGCTGAAGCGCGCGGTACAAGTGACGCGATTCAGAACGGAGAACTGCATGTTTTCGTACGTCTCGGAAGTGATTTCAACGACAACTACTACGAATACGAAATTCCCCTTGTATTGACTCCATGGAACTCTTCCAATCCGGATGAAATCTGGCCGGAAGCCAACAACATGGAAATCGAGCTGGACAAGCTGATTGACGCGAAACTCCGCCGTAACAACGCGATGCAAGTTTTGAACAACGTGACATTGCAGACTCCTTACTTCGTGAGTGATGGAAACAGAATTATCACCGTGAAGGGTTCACCGAACCTGAGCAATATCCGTTCGATCATGATTGGTGTGCGTAATCCGAAAGATGCAGGCGGAGACGGACCGAAGATTTGCGCGGAAGTATGGGTGAATGAATTGCGTATGTCTGATTTCGATGAAAAGGGCGGATGGGCCGCGACTGCACGTGTAACAGCGAAACTCGCTGACCTCGGTACGATGACGATCGTAGGAAATCACAGCACTGCCGGCTGGGGAAGTATTGAAAAGAAAGTCAGCGAGCGCGACAAATCAAATAAGAGTTCCTATGATTTCTCTACCACACTTGAGTTAGGTAAATTCATTCCGGAAAAAGCCGGCATCAAATTGCCGATGTATTTCGGTTACTCGGAAGCATTTATCAATCCACAATACAATCCGCTGGATCCTGATGTGCCTCTGGATAAAGCACTCGACGCGGTGCCAAATTCTGAAGCCCGCGATTCTATCAAGAAGCAGGTGATTGATTATACACAACGGAAGAGTTTGAACTTTACCAATGTGCGAAAAACAAAAACAGGAAATTCACAGAAAACGAGAATTTACGATGTGGAGAACCTGAATTTCACCTACGCTTATACCGAAATCTATCAGCGTAATTACAACATCTCATACAGTCTCGCGAAAACGTATCAGGGAATTCTCGGGTACAATTACAACCATGCATCCAAGCCTATTCAGCCATTTGAAAAATCAAATTCGCTGCAGTCAAAATGGCTGAGACTGATCAAAGATTTTAATTTCAATCCGGTTCCTTCCAGTCTGAGTTTCCGTACCAGTCTTGACCGTACATATTCTGAAACACAACTCCGTAACAATACCGGTATCGCATTCCAGATTGATCCGACTTTCATCAAGACCTACACGATGACAAGGAACTATGGATTGAACTGGGATCTCACACGTTCGTTGAAACTTGATTTCAACGCTGACGCGAATGCGACTATCGATGAACCACCGGGACGTCTGGATACACGTGAGGAAAGAGATTCCGTAAAAGAAAATCTGAAACGATTGGGTCGACTGGGACGCTACCATCATTCCGCCAATCTTACCTACAACATTCCGCTGAATAAGATTCCGGTGATGGACTGGGTAAATTCCAATGTGCGTTATGGTAGTGATTACAGCTGGCAGGCTTCGCCACTTTATCGCGATACTGTTGACGACAGAATCAAAGACAATCCATGGGGAAATACGCTGCAAAATTCTCAGACCATTTCTGTGAATGCGAACCTGACCCTTACCACACTGTACAACAAGATTCCCTATTTCAAGAAGATCAATCAAAATACTCCGGCAAGAGGAAGAGAGGCGGATCGTCAGAGAGGGAAACCAAAAAATCCTGCTGATAGTCTGAGCAGTAAAAAAGACAGTACAAAGGCCCGTACATCACCTCTGGAGCCGGTCTTCAAGACATTGGCTAACCTTGTGATGATGGTGAAAACGGCATCCGCAACTTATCAGGAAACCAATGGAACCATGTTGCCGGGATTCAGAGGTACACCGGATTGGGTTGGACAAGACTGGAATTTCAATGGTGGCAAAGGCGCGCCGGGCTGGGGATTCCTCTTTGGCAGTCAGAAGGATCCGAGACCTGAAGCTATTGCAAATAACTGGCTGACTACGGATACAACACTGAATTCATTCTTTACGACAACAAAACTTCAGAACCTCACATTGCGTGCTTCAGTGGAGCCGATAAAGAATTTGAAAATTGAATTGAGTGGTAACCGGAACTATACCCTGAGTCACAATGAATATTTCCGTGCAGGCGCCGACGGAGAATTTCATTCTTATGGCCCGACAGAGACAGGAAATTTCTCTATTTCCTATCTGACATGGAATACCCATTTTGTGAAGGATGCGAAAGATTATTCGAATACAAACTTCGAAGATTTCAGAAATAATTTGCTGGACATTTCAAAAATTCTGGCGAGTCAGAATCCGAATGCACCATCAACTGTTGATACGCTTGGATTTCCGACGGGATATGGATACACACAGCAGGAAGTGTTGACCTATGCTTTCTTATCGGCATATTCCGGAAAGTCTCCCGACAAAAAAATCGTGAATCGCTTCCCGAAAATTCCAAAGCCAAACTGGAGAATTACCTATGATGGTTTATCCAAACTGAAATTCTTCCAGAGCTTCCTGACTTCATTCAGTCTTTCTCACGGATATCGTTCTACATACAGTGTCAATTCCTTCTCGCAAAATCTGTTGTTTGAAGGAGATCTGTCAGAGAATTCAATTCGCAGGGACACCATCGGAAACTTCATTCCAAAATACGATTTCCAACAAATCACGATTGCGGAACAATTGGCACCGTTGATCGGAATTGATATGACATGGAAAAACAGTTTGCAAACCCGTTTTGAAATAAAACGTGACCGGACGCTTACTCTCGCATATTCAAATATTCAGGTAACTGAAGTTCGCGGAATCGAATACACTGTCGGACTCGGTTATAAATTTAAACGTGTTACACTTCCATTTAAGGTTGGCGGAAATAAAAAACTCAGCAATGATCTGACGGTGAAAGCAGATTTCAACCTCAGAAAAAACACCACCATTTTACGGAAGCTGGTAGAGAGAACAAATCAACCAAGCTCGGGTAGTACAACATTGGGAGTGAAATTGTCGGCCGATTATCCGTTGAACGATCGTTTCAACATTCGTGCTTTTTATGAGTACAGCGCGAACAATCCGTTTGTATCCTCCAGTTATCCGACGTCGAATACCAATGCAGGACTGAGTATTCGCTTTACTCTTGCTCAATAAAATAGGGACGGTAGACAGAGGCAGGGGACGAGGGACGAGGGACGGTAGACAGAGGCAGGGGACGAGGGACGAGGGACGGTAGACAGAGACAGGGGACGAGGGATGAGGGACGGTAGACAGAGACAGGGGACGAGGGATGAGGGACGGTATTATTCTCCACACGAAACAATAATCAGGATTCTGGAATCAAATATAGGTACTAGGTATTAGGTATTAGGTATTAGGTATTAGGTATTAGGTATTAAGTATTAAGTACAATCAACACGAAACAATAACCAGGAACTATAAACCAGGAACCAAAAAATCCTTTGTCTATTTATAAAATTCCCCTACGTTTGGGGCAAAATTGAATCAATGAATTTCCCGGAAAATCTGAAGTACTCAAAGGACCACGAATGGGTCCGTGTAGAAGGCAACCATGCAATTGTCGGCATCACTGATTTTGCGCAAAGCGAGTTGGGCGACATCGTGTATGTTGAAATTGAAACTGAAGGAGAAAGCCTTGAAAAAGAAGCTGTTTTTGGAACAGTGGAAGCAGTTAAAACAGTGTCTGATTTGTTCATGCCGGTAAGTGGTAAGGTAATCGCAGTAAATGCTGATCTGACTACCAAGCCGGAATCGGTGAACAAGGATCCTTACCAGGGCGGATGGATGGTGAAAGTTGAAATGACTGATCCTTCTCAGGTGAATCAGCTGATGAACGCGGCTGATTACATGAAGCTGATTGGTGTTGGTGCCTGATAATTCCAATCACATGTTTCTTCGAAATCATTTGCCCACCCTTGTGTGGGCAATTTTTATTTTAATCATTTGTGGAATACCAGGCGACAAGATTCCGGAACTCACCTTTTGGCAATGGCTAAAGCCGGATAAAATTGTCCATCTGTTGATCTTTGGTATTCTCTGCTTTTTGATGATTCGCAGTTTTAAACTGCAGCAAAGTTCATCGTACCTCAGGAATCATGCGGGAATACTGGCTTTGCTACTGAGCATTTCCTATGGAATCCTCATTGAAATTTTGCAGGCTACAGTTTTTATACACCGAAGCGGAGACGTGAGAGATGCAATTGCCAATTCCATCGGAGCATTTATCGGATTGTGGTCGTTTACAAAAATTGCCAAAAGAATCAACTTCGAAAAATAGACTTCCTGTATTGCCATCATTTTAATGAATAGTTTTTCTTTCTGAACCGGTTCACTACTCCCGGATTCTCTGTTCCTTTTCCTTCCTTTCTCTTATCTTTACCTCTATGAAACAGAAACTGGTTGTGGCGGTTACAGGCGCGAGTGGATCCATTTACGCCAAAGTATTATTTGACAAACTGCAGTTATTAAAAGATCAAATAGAAACAGTAGCTGTTGTGATGTCTGACAACGCGAAAGATGTGTGGAAATATGAGTTGGGCAATTCTGACTTTGAAAAAATCCCATTTAAAATGTATGATAAAGGTGATTTTTTCGCGCCCTTCGCCAGTGGTTCCGCTAAATTTGCAACCATGATTATTTGCCCCTGTTCAATGGGCACTCTGGCACGTATCGCCACCGGAATCTCCAATGATCTGGTAACTCGTGCGGCGGATGTGATGCTCAAAGAAAGACGCAAATTAATTCTGGTATTGAGAGACACACCTTACAGTCTGATTCACATCAACAACATGAAAACTGTAACAGAAGCAGGTGGAATCATTTGTCCTG